>NZ_CP016379.1:1423012-2134519 GCF_003991135.1 Anoxybacter fermentans
AAATTCAGGTTCTGCCAGTTTAGCCAAAAGTTCAATCTCTTTTAATCTACTCATTCCCATTTCAACCACAAGTGCTTCATGCTCCGACTTTAATTGAAAAAGAGTTAAAGGCAGACCATAATAATTATTTAAATTCCCCTCTGTTTTAAGTGTATTATACTTTTCAGAAAGGACTGCAGCAATCATATCTTTTGTGGTTGTTTTTCCCACACTTCCGGTAATCCCCACTACTTTCAAATCAAATTTTTTCCGATAATAATGGGCCAGTTTCTGAAGGGCTTTAGTTGTATCTTCTACTTTTATAATAAATTGTCCCTCTTTTAAGGAAATATCCATTTCACGATCAACTACTGCTCCAGCTCCCCCTTTTTTTAATGCACTTTCAACAAATTGATGACCATCCAATCTTTCACCGATAATGGCAAAAAAGAGCTGACCTGATTCAATTTTTCTACTATCAATACTAACTCCTTTAAAATCCCCAAAAATTCCGGAGATTAAATTTCCATTAACTGCTCGACAGAGTTCTGCCGCATTCATTTGTATCATGGTTATACCTCCTATAAACTCATAATAGCCTCTTTTGCCACTTCCCGGTCATCAAAAGGGATGGTATAATCTTTGAAAATTTGATACGTTTCATGTCCTTTACCCATAATAATTACCAGATCATTTTCTCTAGCTTCCCTCACCGCATAAAAGATGGCCTCTCGCCGATCTTCAATAATCCGGTAATTTACAGGTTGATCCAATTCAAGCAAGCCCTTTTCAATATCCCTAAGAATTTGCATGGGATCTTCAGTTCTAGGATTATCGGAAGTGAGAATACAGAGATCGCAATATTTAGCAGCTATTTTCCCCATAATTGGCCGCTTACCCCGATCCCGGTCTCCTCCACACCCAAAAACAATAATCTTTCTTCCTCTGGCAATCTGTTGAGCCGTCTTTAAAATATTTTCCATTCCGTCAGGAGTATGGGCATAATCAACAATAACGCCAAAATTTTGCCCGCAGTCCACCTGTTCAAACCGGCCGGTAACTCCCGTTAAACTCTCTAAACCCTCCTTAATAATTTCCAGCGGAATATTTAAAGCAAGCCCACTTCCTATAGCAGCAAGAGAGTTATATACATTAAAATATCCTGTCAATTTTAGCTTTAATCGTATCTCACCTACCGGAGTAGTGACATGATAAGAAACACCATTTACATTAACTTTTATCTCTGAACCGCGAATTTCTGCATGTTTGTTATTGATACCATATGTTAAAACTCGACCTTTACACCTTTCAATCATATATTCTCCTGAAGGATCATCAATATTAATTACACCAACTCCATCTAAAGTAAGAGCCTGAAAAAGTTTGCTTTTTGCCTGCCTATAGTTTTCCAGTGTAGTATGAAAATCAAGATGATCCTGTGTTATATTGGTAAAAACCCCCACCTTAAAATTAAAATTCTGTACCCGTTTCAGTTCCAGAGCATGGGAACTGACTTCCATTACAGTATGGGTTACCCCTGCCTTAACCATTCTGGCAAATAGTTCCTGTAAATCAGAAGATTCAGGAGTTGTGCGCTTGGCAGGAAAAACTTCATCACATATTTTATTCCGAATGGTACCTATCAAACCTGTTTTAATATTGGCTTTCCGTAAAATAGACTCTATCATATAGGTTGTCGTAGTCTTGCCATTTGTTCCTGTAACTCCAATCAAATTTAGCTTACGGCTGGCAAAATCATAATAAGCTTCACTAAGTCTGCTTAAAGCATCCCGGGAATCCTTTACTTTGATATAGGTTATTCCCGGTTTACGCGGCACATCTTTCTCTATCACAATAACCCGTGCACCATTACCGATAGCATCTTCTATAAAATCATGTCCATCCTTCTGAAAGCCCTGAATGCAAACAAAAATATAACCTGGTTTCACCTGTCGCGAATCATATGTAATTCCCTTTACCTCAGTGGGGAAATGAGATTCCAGAACCTCAAATTCTATTAAATTTTCCAGGAGTTTTTCTAATTTCGCCATTTTATTTCATCCTCCGATATCAATTATTATGTTCATAGTAATATTTTCTATACTATTTTACGAATATCTTCACCTCTGTTCCAGAATCCACTCTGGTATAAGGTGCAGGAATCTGATTTATTACTTTTCCTTGATTTGTAGAATATTGAATCCTTAAACCCAATTCTGCCAGAAGCTGAGCTGCTTCTTTAACAGACATTCCTTTAAGATCCGGTACCGTTACTCGATATCGTATCATCTCATCCATACCATCTTCAGCAAAGAGAATCACCGTACTCTTCTCTTCCATAATTGCTCCGGGTTTTGGCACCTGATCAATAACTTTTTCTTTATTACCCTCTACTTTGACCATAAATCCTTTCTTTAAAAGAATCTCTCTGGCCTCTTCTATAGGCTGGTTCCTCAAATCAGGAACCTCCAGTTTTTTAGAACGAACTTGACTTTTATTATCCTTTTCTATTTTTTGCTGGGGCGGGATTTCCAAATAACGTAAAACGTTTTTGGCCACTCTTTGAAAGATTGGAGCTGCAGTCTGTGAGCCAAAGTGAGGATAGCTGGTTACATTATAAAGTACCACAAGAATCACCAATTTTGGGTCATCTACCGGTACAAAACCGATAAAGGAAGAATCATAAGCCCTTTTATCCCCATAATGTTGGGCAGTTCCCGTCTTTCCCCCAATTTCATAACCTTCAATCTGGGCATTTTTTCCAGTTCCTTCTTCCACAACATTACTCAATAACTGACGTACCAGGCGTGCTGTTTCTTTTGAAATAACCTGGCGAATGGGTTCGGGCTTAAAAACTTTGATAAGATTACCCTTAGAATCCCTTACTTCTTTGACCAACTGAGGTCTTAATAAAAGTCCATCATTGGCAATAGCACTGATAGCAGTAATTAACTGAATAGGAGTTACACTGATACTGTGCCCAAAAGAGATAGTTGCCAGTTCAACAGGGCCAATATCCTCTAATGCATAGCGAATTCCAATTGCCTCTCCCGGAAGGGTTATGCCAGTTTTTTTGCCGAAACCGAAAGCATCAATATACTTATATAAAGTTTCAGCCCCAATCCTCTGTCCTACCTGGACAAAACCGGGATTACAGGAGTTTTGCACTACTTCAGCAAAAGTCTGACTTCCATGACCACCATCTTTCCAACAGTGAATAGTTCTACCGGCCACAACAATAGACCCCTTACAGAAAAAGCGGTCATTAACACTGACCACACCTTCTTCTAAGGCAGTCACAGCTGTTATTATTTTAAAAGTAGAACCTGGTTCATATGTATTGGAAACAGCTATATTCCGCCATAAAGCCGGTGAATAACGGGTAAAGTAATTGGGGTCATAGGCAGGTCTATTGGCCAGGGCCAAAATTTCCCCGGTCTTTGGATTCATTACAATTACAGTCCCCGCATCAGCCTTAATGGTGGTTAAAGCTCGCTCCAACTCCCGTTCGGCCAGATATTGGATCACTTCATCTATCGTCAAATATACATTATAACCATTTTCTGGCGGAAAATACTTCTGAATTCCATTGGGCAATGACCTATTTGTCGCATCCCGCTCCACAGCAATTCTTCCCGGTACACCTCTAAGATAATGATCCAAAGTCAATTCCAGTCCATCCAATCCCTGATTATCAATTCCTGCAAAACCCAGAATATGGGCTGCCAATTCTCCCTTTGGGTAATAACGTTTGCTTTCCTCAATAAAAGTAATTCCTTTGAGGTTAAGTGCTTTAATCTTTGCCGCTATTTCATCATCAATTTTCCGCTTCACATAAACACTTGCCCGATCTTTTGTAATTCGGTTATAGACCTCTTCTTCTTTCATAACAAGAAGTTCTGCCAATATTTTCGCCGTTTTTTCCGGATCTTCAATTTCGGCAGGGTTAGCGACTACAGTCTCTGCTGTTCCACTAACCGCCAATTCTTTTCCATTTCTATCATAAATAATTCCCCTTTTTGGTTCAACTTTCAATTCGCGGAGCCTCTGATCTAAAGCTTCCTTTTGATAGTAACTGCTATGAATCACCTGAACCCAGATCAGGCGTCCAAATAGTCCCAACATAATAAAAACTACAATAAGAAAAAGAGTTGTAATTCTTTTTCTTATGTGCAGTTTCAAATAATTCGCCATTCTAATCCCTCCACATAATTTGAGGGCCCAGGCTAATCATCCAGGGTTCCGGCCTCAACTGATGTAAGGTTTTTAAACCAGTCAGCCACCCCCTGGACAAATAGTATAACATCCTTCTCTTTTGAATCTAATTGAGAAGACCTACTCTCGCCAGTAGTTTCACTCTTAAGTGTAATATAATAAACATTCTCAGGATCTACCATTCCGAATCGTTCCCGGGCCTTCTCCTCAATCTTTTTTAAAGATTTATTTTGGGCTATCTCAAGACGGATTTTTTCATTCTCTGCTTTTAACTGAGCCAGTTCCCTTTTTAAAGTCTCAATTTGATAATTTGTTCTGCTAATTTGCACATATTGATGAATATAAAGAATTACAATTAGACCAAACAAAAATATTATACAACCAATTCCTACTGCTTTCAACACAAATGGAATTTGTCTCTTCTTATCTTTCTTGATTTTTAATCTATTTTCCTGCTTAGATCGAAAACCCTTTGAATCATATTTATATTGAGGCTTATTTTTTGCTAATATCAATGTATTCACCCCTTCTTATAATTAGAACTATCTTAGGGCACCTTATAATTTCTCTGCAACCCGCAAATTAGCGCTTCTGGCCCTGGGGTTTGTTTTCAATTCCTCTTTTTTCGGTGTTATTGGTTTACGGGTTATAATTTTTAACACAGGTTTCACATTACAAATACATACAGGTATATCTTTAGGACATATACAATCTCTGGCCATATCACGGAAAAAATGTTTTACTATTCGATCCTCTAAAGAATGAAAGGAAATTACGCAAATCCTTCCTCCAGGCTTTAATACTTCTATAGCCCCTTCTAACGCTTTTTTTAAAACGTCCAATTCGTTATTGACAGCAATCCGTAGAGCTTGAAAGGTTCGCTTTGCCGGATGGGGGCCTGAACGTCTGGCAGAAGCAGGGATAGCTGCTTTAATTATCTTAACCAGCTCTTCTGTGGTAGTAATAGGTTGCCGCTTTCTTTCTTTGACAATAAATTGAGCTATCCTGCTGGCCCATCTTTCTTCACCATACTCTTTGATTATCCGGGCAAGCTCTTCCTCGCTCCAGCGGTTGACTATATGTCTTGCTGTCAACTTCTGACTCCTGTCCATCCGCATATCCAATACAGCATCTTTCTGATAACTAAATCCCCTCTCTTCATCATCAACCTGAAATGAAGAAAAACCCAAATCAAAAAGAATTCCATCAACCTCTTCAAATCCCCGATAATAAAGGACCTTTTTTAAGTTTTTAAAATTATCCTTAACCAGAGTCACCCGGTCACTATAAGGTGCTAACCGTTCTTTAGCTCTCTTAATGGCATTCTCATCCTGATCAATACCGATCAAATGTCCTTTAGGACCTAGACTCTGGACAATTTTAAGTGAGTGACCTGCACCTCCTACAGTACAGTCCACATATATTCCATCTTCTTTTATCTGTAAATACTCAATAGTTTCTTCCAAAAGTACAGGTAAATGTATTTGCTTCATTTTTTATCACCTCGAATTAGATTCCCAATTCTTCCATAGTCTCTGCAATTTCTTCATAAGAATCTGCTGTTAATTTAAGATAACTATCCCAGTTCTCCTTACTCCAGATTTCAATTCGATTAGAAACACCTATAATTACCACTTCTTTTTCCAATGAAGCATATTCGCGCAAATTCTGTGGAAGACTGATCCGCCCAGATTTATCCAATCCACATTCTGTCGCACCGGAAAAGAAAAAACGAACAAAGGCCCTGGCATCTTTACGGGTCATGGGAAGGGATTTTAGCTTTTCTTCTAGGATGCGCCATTCTTCCATGGGGTATACAAAAAGGCAATTATCCAGACCACGGGTAACAACAAAAGTTTCACCCAGTGACTCACGAAATTTAGCAGGCATAATTAATCTTCCTTTATCATCCATAGAATGTAGATATTCTCCCATGAACACGGCTCATCCATCCCCTTCCACTAATCCCCCACTTTCATACCACAATCCTCCACTATCTCCCACTTAGTTTTTATATTCTATGTTCGTTAGGAATCTCCTTTGTCTTTTTGAAATAAATTACAAAAAAAATTGGAAAAAGGTAACTTTTATTTACACTTTTCATATGATAATAAAGAAAGACTATTATACAGGGGGGTAAATGAGTGATGAAAGTTGATTTTTTTTATACCTGGGCTAAAAATAAAGATACCCAGAATGAATACATGAAAAGTATCTGTGGCGGATTTAATCTTCCAGGTTTTTTCAAATTTATAACCATATTCATTCCCCGTAGTAAAAAAGAATAATGAGCGGGGTATATACCGACGACCCCTGGCAATTCCCTGGGATAAATAAATTAGCCTTCGGCTACAATACACAACTGTATAATTTACCTGACATTAAAAAAGGGTTGGTGGATTTAATCTTTTTCTCCCAAAAGTAGTAGCTGCTCAGGGGACATAAACTGTAAAAAACCCGATCTTGTTCCTGAATAACCATTTCTTTTAGGAGAAACAATCCCTCAACCCTATTATTTTATTGAAATTTTATTTTAAAATGAGATAAAAAGAGCTATTCCAATTAACTATGGTAGTTTAAGATTAAACAACTTACTTAAATTATACAAAAATAGCTTAAAATTAACTTTTTGTAGTTTTATTAATGATTATATTTAAAAATATTTTAATTTTTCTATAAATATTAAAAACATTTATCCTATCTGATGACCAGCTAATTGTCAATTTACCATTATAATCTTCCAATTCATGTATACTCTTGGTATCCAGGAGATTAGCAAAATATAGAAGAAAAAACAACCAGAGCTTTTTGATTGAAGCACAAAAATGTATCAAATATTTTCCTACCGAAGGTAAATAGCAAAATGTGAAACTTATGTAGCGTATTAAAAAAGAACACTGTAATAATTGTCAAAACAGAGATTATTCTTCTTTTCCTGTAGCAACTTCCTGTTGACTTAAATACCCCTCTCCTTCTTCAAGATACTTTTTATTTAATTTTTTTATAAAAATCTCATAAAGTTTTATTTTAAGATTATCAAAAAAATTAAACCTTATACCTAATAAACTACACAATCCGATAAAGCATTGTATATAAATATTTAATGAAATCACTCTATTCAAACTCAAAATAATAACTACTGCTAGCAATATTATTACTGTACATTTAATTGCCATAAAACAAACTTCAGCCTTTTTTCTAGCATCATTATCAATTCTATCCTTGATGGAATTTATATATGTCAATACCTCTTTATTTTTCCGCTTTAAAATTTCATTTTCCTCTTGTTGTAATCTAAATACATCTTCTCTTTCCTCATAATTGACTTTTGCTTTTTGAACTATTTTATCAATAAAATCTTCATCAATATCCATTCTACCTTCTAAATTCAATAATTCCTCTTCAACCCGTGCATTATAAAATATAATAGAAATATCATCATCAGTTAATTTGTTTTCCTCTTTCATCTTCTTTAATTTCTTAACAAATTTTATCCCTAAATCATCATCAACAAATAATGTATTTGCGTACATACTTATAACTGCATGTAACGGCAAATTACTGTTATTAATTGGATTCTTAAACCATAATACATTAGTTAATAATTGATCCAAAATAACCTCACTTATTGTAAATCTCTTTTGGTGACCATTCTCTATGAAATTATATTGTGCTAATTTGCTATCTGATGTTAAAAATATAGCCTTAACTTTTTCTAATTTACTAACTTCCTTTCCTCTTATTTTTTTAATAATCTCAATAGCAAAAAGATCATGATTGTAAAAAGAGTAACTATAGAAAAAATAACTCTTAGTTTTATATTTCATTATTTTTTCGTAGTCAAATCCTTCAACTCTTTCATCTGTTAATTCTTTATCTACCGGATATATTTGTATTCCATACCTTTCAAGAGTATCCTCTAAATTAGCCATAATTTCAACAATATCACTAGGGGTTATTCCCATACTCCTCAATCTACCATATACAGGGTTAGCTTTTATTTCTGATGAATATAATTTATAATTATTATTGAAGAACACGTCTAATTTCCTGTAAAGTAAAACTAAAAACATATAGCTCATAATTATGAGTTTTTAAGAAGTTCAATTAATTCTTGACAAGGTTTAGAAATTTCTGGATAATGATAATCCAATATACTAAATACAATATTTGTATCCAAGAAAACTTTACATGGTGCCATTTTACTTTTAAGCTCATTATAATCCTTTTTGACCAAAGTACAAATTATAGAACCCATTATCAAATTTTTTAATATCTCAAATAAATCAGGTTCTGATTGCTCAATGTCTCTAAAAAATTCAATAATAATACGTATTTCCTTGCGATTAGCTTTCTCACATCGAGTTAATTCCAAAGTTTCTCCTAAATAATTTACTAATGAAGATAAATTTTCATTAATTACTGACAAAAGTTTACTAGTAACCTCTTCTTCACTAAGTTCTATACCCTTCATTTGTAAATAAGTTTTTTCAATTCCTTTTCTGGTTATCATCAGCTTTCTGTCTTTTTGCTTCAAAAACCCCTTTCTTTTAGCTCTAGTAATAATACTTTGGAGTGAATGGCCTGGAATTTCAAGTTGGAATTCATTGACTAACCTTTGTTTTATGTTGTCTATAGTCAAAAATTCTTCAGTTCTGTCTTCTTGAAAAATACTTAAAACAAACGGAACAAAAATATCCAGTATATCTGCATTTATATCATGTAAACTTTAAGCCAAAGCATAAGTGTACATTAACTTTTCTCTCATTTTATCACCTCAAATTTAAAATTATTCTGTACAACACATACTTTTTTAATGTTCAGGAAATTACTCTTTGCAGAATATGATTAAACTGCAAAAACCTAATTTTGAACGACATAGAAATTTTTCGTTAAACCATCTTAGTGAGATTGAAAGAGAAATAAGGCCTCATCACAGGATGTGATGAGGCAAGCATAAACACTGAAATCGAACTTTTGATGATTTAAAAAATTTCTTTTTGAAATGAAAAATTAACTTTTTATTTTAATTATTAACATAAAAACTATTTAACTATTCTTCCGTTCGCCTCGTCTTTTTAGCCACTTATCTTTATCACTGTTTATCAGCCTGGCTCTAGTAATCGCCCACTCACCGAACTTATCCTTTAATTCATCCATAACCTTAGAAAGAGCTTCAAAACGGAGAGTATCTTTATTTTCAAAAAGAGAGAGTTGTTGATTTTTTTCATCTATCAGATTGGAAACACTTAACCCCAAAAGCCGAAAACTCTTATTATACAAATCTGTACTCCGCAACAGTTCCAGACCGGTTTCATAAAGAATCTGAGTCGAATTGGTATTGCGGTTCAGAGTTCTACATCGGGTAATAGTTTTAAAATTAGCATAACGGAGTTTAATATGCACTGTCCGGCCCAGTAAATTAGACTTACGCAATCTCCTTCCTACCTGTTCAGCCAGCTCTAACAATGTGGTCTCTAAAAAATCCAGATCACTGGTATCTTCTTTAAAGGTAATCTCATTACCTATAGATTTAACTTTAGAATGAGTCTCTACTTTCCGATTATCAATTCCGTGGGCAAGCTTATACAAATCCAATCCTAATTTTCCCAGACTACTCTCCAAAATCTCCGGTTTCAATTTGGCCAACATCCCAATGGTCTTAATTCCCCTGGAAAGCAGATATTCTGCCGTCTTCTCTCCCACCCCCCAGAGACGGGTAATAGGTAACGGCCAGAGTACCTCTTCAATCTGATCTTTTGTAATCACCACAAACCCATCTGGTTTTTCTAAATCAGAGGCCAATTTAGCTAAAAATTTGTTTGGAGCTATCCCTACTGATGCTGTAAGATCAAGTTCCTTTTTAATCGCCTTTTTAATCTTTAATCCAATCTCGATAGGATTTCCAAAAAGCCTTTCACATCCGTGCACATCGAGAAAGGCCTCATCTAAAGATACAGGTTCTACAAGAGGGGTAAAACGGTAAAAAATCTGCCTGATTTGTTTTGAAACCTGTTCATATTTACCATAATTGCCAGGTAAATAAATCCCATGTGGACAGCGACGATAAGCTTCCCTTAAAGGCATAGCTGAACGGACACCATATTTTCTTGCTTCATATGAACAGGTAGAAACAACCCCGCGTAAAGTAGGATCACTCCCACCTATAATGACCGGTTTTCCCTTAAGTTCCGGGTTATCCCTCTGTTCTACAGCAGCAAAAAATGCGTCCATATCCACATGGAGAATATGGCACTCTTCTACACCTTTTAGTTTTAATAAATCTTTTAACTTTTCTTCATCCATCTTTCCAGTCACCCTTATACATTTCTCTAATTTTCATTCTAGCACATATGTTCGCTTCTTTCAAGATTTCCCTAATCAATAATGAAAAACCCTCTCATAAAGCAATATAAAACTTGCTCTATGAGAGGGGTATAAAAACTAATTTAATGATTATACTGCAAAAAACTAATTTTGAGTGACATAGAAATTTTTCGCCAAATCATCTTAGCGAGATTTCCAACGAAATAAGGCCTCATCACAGGAGGTGATGAGCTAATCAAGGGCCAGGAGGGCCCTTTGATTAGGAAGCCTTATTTCGGCGGAAATCGAGCTTTAGATGATTCGAAAAATTTCTCAAGAAGCGAAAAATTAGCTTTTTGCAGTTTAATCATTTAATTATTCCTCATCCTCCACAATCACAGCGGTTCCATAAGCCAGTATTTCTGCTGCTCCGGACATGACCTGTGAAGTAGTAAACCTTACTCCCACTACAGCATTAGCACCCAGTTCTTTTGCATCCGCTACCATCCGATTGATAGCTTGTTCCCGGGATTCAATAAGCATTCTGGTATATTGTTTTACTTCACCCCCCACCAAATTGCGCAGACCAGCCAAAACATCACTGCCTATATGCCGGGCACGGATAGTACTGCCGCGAACCAGGCCCAGAGTTTTTACTATTTTCTTACCAGGAATACTCTCAGTACTTACGATTAACATCCTCATCATCTCCTCCTCTAGCTCTCTCCCAAATCATTTTTATTAAGACTACTATAATCCCTAATAGTATTAAAATAAGTCCGATTTTAATTAAAATGGGCATTCCAGCATCCAGCAAAAGAGATTTAATCAGAAAAAAGCCTCCATAAATTACAATCAAGGCCAACCCTAATAATATTAAAACAACAGCCATTCTTTCCATCTCTCTACCTCCTCAAACCTGGCCATTTATCTCAGCCTGAAGTTGTTCAAAAAATACCACCATAATCGATCGATAATTTTATTTAATTTGAAATTTTTTTGCTCATAACCGACCCGGGCCAGAATCTCACCGACTACCTAAGCCCCTCAAGTCATGACAGATACCAGTTAGTTTCATGTAAACTTTCAGGAATTATCAACTCCTATTTCATACTTACCTATTTTTTTCTATTTCGCCATCTAGAAATATAATCCTTCCAAATTCTTAAAATTTATTTCTCTTCATATTCGTATGCCGTTCTAATGCCAACTGAATCAACCGATCTATCAGTTCAGGATAAGATAATCCGGTAGCTTCCCATAATTTAGGATACATACTGATCCTGGTAAATCCCGGAATAGTATTTATCTCGTTTACTAAAATCTTTTCGGTTTCCCGTTCCATAAAAAAGTCAACCCGGGCAAAACCCTGGCAATCAATCGCCCGATAAGCTTGAATGGCCAGTGCTCTAATCTCTTCCATTTTTTCTTCATTAATGGGAGCAGGAATCAATAATCTGGAATTATCAGATATATATTTTGCTTCATAATCATAAAACTCTTTAGCTGGAATAATCTCTCCAGCAATTGAGACTTCAATCTGATCATTCCCCAGCACACTAACTTCTAACTCCCGACAATTTATATATTCTTCTACAATTATTTTCCTATCATGTTCGGCTGCTTTTTGCAGTGCTTTAGGCATTTCCTCGCGATTGTGTACTTTACTTACTCCAACGCTTGAACCCAGGTTGGCTGGCTTTACAAAACAGGGATAGCCAAAAATATCCTCCAGTTCCTCAATAACATAGTCCATATTTTCTTCCAACATATATCGATAGATCACTTTATAATTACCCTGGGGTAATCCCTTAGCTTTAAAAATATCTTTCATCATTCCCTTATCCATTCCAACCGCTGACGCAGCCACCCCCGCCCCAACATAGGGTAGATTAGCCATCTCAAGGAGTCCCTGAATTGTACCATCTTCTCCAAAAGGACCGTGGAGTACTGGAAAGACCAGGTCAATCTTTAGCTTCAAATCCCAATCTCCCTTTATATTGACCAGATAACTGGCATTAGATTCAGTTATTAATACTACCTGTTCCTGTTCAGATGTTATCTTCCCATCATCCAGAACCTTTTTAGAAATCTTTGGGGAAAGCCATCTTCCCTCTTTGGTAATTGCAATAGGAAATACCTCATATTTATCTTTATTTATCGCCTGATAAATAGATCTGGCTGACATAATTGAAACTTCATGTTCACTGGACCGCCCTCCAAAAATGAGAGCCAATTTTAATCTATCAGACATATAAATTCCTCCCTAAAGTTATTTACTTTTATATTCATATTCCAATTCCCCATTAATTATTAAACTCCTTCATTTTTCTTGACTTAAAACCGATTTTATGATAAATTTAGGATAGTAATCATTATTATTATCATATTATTCTATCTAATCATATTGTATGAAGGGAGTAATGGGTTGTGACAAAAAAATCCAATACGAGGATGACAAAACAACGTAAAGCTATTCTAGAAATTTTAAGAAGTACCGATTCCCACCCAACAGCAGATTGGATATATGAACAGGTTCGGAAAATTATACCCAATATCAGCCTGGGAACTATTTATCGTAATCTGAGTATTCTTAAGGATATGGGAGAAATTATGGAACTTAGTTTTGGTAGTACTTATAGTCGATACGACGGAAATCCCAAAAATCATTATCATTTTTGTTGCTTTGAATGCAACCGGGTCTATGATATAGATATTCCTGTACTCCAAACAATCAATGAAGAAGTTTCAAATAAAACTGGTAATATTGTTCATCATCATAGGCTTGAATTTTATGGTATCTGTAAGAACTGTCAGGAAAAAAATTGATCTTTTTGAGCGAAATTATCTGCTCTTTTTTTATTTTTGCCCCATTTTATTTGAATCCACTCCTCTACTCCTCCTTGAAAACAATCTATCCGTTCAGGGATAGTAAAACTGGCCTTAAGATTCATAGAATGGGGAGATACTAATTCCAGACGCAAACTCTGGTTTTTCCTTAACCCTTCTTCCACAAACTGACGTAATTCCTGATCCCGAAAACTATATCCTATTACCACCAGTCTCTCCAAAGTGAGCAAACGTTCACGAAACATTTTTAGTAACTCTTGAAAGGGTTCTTTTTTTTCCCGCCGTGGATAGACCATCATTGAAACCATTTCATCATTGGCCAAATATCTAAGATTATTTCGATAACCTAAAATTGGAATCTTAATTCTCTCACCTAATTCTGACTGATACCAGATAAATGAACCGTGGAGTTTATATAATTTTACCTGAAATTTGGGATCCTTAAATAAGCAGGGATTCCAGTTAACTAAAAAACCATCCGTATAAGATAAGGAAAATTCTTTACACAAAATCTCTATCACCAGATCATAATTTAATGAAAAAATATCAATAATAGCTCCAGTTTTCTTCAACCATTCAGCCAATGGATATAGATATTTAAGTTTATTTCTTTCGACACGAAACTTTTTTCGTAAATATTCTTTTAAATGATAATCCAGTCTCTTAGCTCCTTTGATCAACTGCTCCAAATCAATAAACTTTTCACCAAAACATCGCTGGGCCAGCCGATTTATTAGAGTAATAGGTGCATCCTTTAAATCATGACATAGTTCCATTAAAAGTTCAAAGTCTTCCTCAATATCTGGAATCAATTCCTTAAGTTCCTGATAAATCCTTTTCTCCTCACCTTCCAAAATCCTGGGAAAATCCATCACTAAATCTCGCATAATTGGAATTCCCGCCGGATAAGAAAAACCTGCTCCAATCAAAAAAGCTGTATCTAATTTCATCATTACTCCCCTCATATTATTCGTATCAATTTTCCATAATACATGACCATTCTTACATTCCTATACCATTCTCTATCATCCAGGCAATCATCAATAATCGTCAGATTAGCAATTTTACCTACCTCAATATTACCACAACGATCATCAATTCCCAATGCCACTGCTCCATTAAGTGAAGCTACCTGTAAAACTTCTTCTATTTTCATTCCATCTGCTAACATTTCTGCCAATTCAATATAATATTTTCCATGGTGATTAAATGGTGTTCCAGCATCAGTACCGACAGCGATTTTACACCCCTTCTTATAAGCCAGGGCAAAGGAATGTTTATGTTCTTCAACCACTTCTTCTGCTTTTTTAACCATCTCAATTGGCAATTCTTCCCGATGACGGAGAATTAACCGCGGTGCTGCCAGGGTTGGAATTAAAACCACTGATTTATTTTTTATCATCTCCACCGCTTCTAAATCAAGTCCGATTCCATGTTCCAAGGTATCCACCCCAGCTCTAAGGGCGTTCATAATCCCTTCTTTTCCTTCCACATGAGCAGAAACCCTACGCTTAGCTTTATGAGCTTCCTCCACGATGGCTCTGATTTCATCTTCATTTAACTGAGGTGAGCCGGGTTTAACTCCCTGTGTTAATATACCTCCTGTAGCAATCACCTTCAATAGATCAACACCTTTTTTCAATTCCTCTCTAGCTCCCTTTCGAGCAATATCAGGACCATCTACCTCTTTACTTATCTGATAAATATGCCCTCCAGTCATGGTCAAAGCCTTTCCGGAAGTATAAATTTCCGGACCTTCCACCAATCCCGCTTTCTGAGCTTTCTTCAATTCCAGAACGATATCACAGTCCCCGCCCAAATCCCTTAATACTGTAACCCCGGCTTGAAGATGTTTTTTTAAATATGTAACAGCTTTAATTGCGGTAATAACCACTCCATCCTGCTGCCATTGGCTGATGGGATCTGCTTCACCTGTCAACGTCAGATGTAGATGGGCATCAATCCAACCTGGAAGAACCAGCATCCTCTGTAAATCAATAACCTCACGCCCAGGCTTATCAAACCCCTTTCCTATATTTTTGATTATACCATCTTCTATCCAGATTTGTTGTCCTTCATGAAACTGCATCTTTTCACTATCAAACCATCTGGCCCCGCGAATGATCAAAAAAGTCACTCCTTTTTTCTTTATTGTAGCCGAAAGGATTTTATTTAATAACTTGGTTAAACTGCACAAAGCTAATTTTACACTTCTTGAGAAATTTTTCGAATCATCTAAAGCTCGATTTCCGCCGAAATAAGGCTTCCCAATCAAAGGACTCTCCTGGCCCTTGATTAGCTCATCATCTCCTGTAATGAGACCCTATTTCATCGGAAATCTCACTAAAATGATTTGGCGAAAAATTTCTATGTCGCTCAAAATTAGCTTTGTGCAGTTTGATCATAATGTTATCCATAACCTGCAAAAAGTATAATTTCCTAAACACTAAAAAAAATAACAAAAAAATTCGATCTTATTTTTCCACATAAAGAAAATGTATAGTTACATCAAGTAAATTTAGGATTTTTATAATATCAAATCGGGTCTATTTCTTTTGTCCACAAATTTCACTAATCTGGTTTCAGATACTTTAAAGCTTTTTGCTGGCCCAGATAATAACCATCAATTAATTGTCAACTAAAATTCTAATAAAACATTAAAAAAAAAGTGGCAATCCCTATAAACAGGATATGCCACTTTATTTTTAAACAGTTAAAATTCTTCATATTTATTTCATTCTTCTCCAAGATTCTCAGGTAAAATTTTATTTAAGATCAAACCCGCAATACCTGCCAGAGCCATACCAGCAATCGTTAGATTTCGAATTTTTAATTCTGCACCACCAATTCCGATAACCAGAATGACACTTGCAATAATCAAGTTTCGAGCCTTAGTTAAGTCAACATTATTTTCTACCATTGTTCGAATACCAACACTAGTAATCATACCGAATAGGAGAATGGCTATTCCGCCAACTACTGGCTGTGGAATTGTACTGATCAGTGCACTCAATTTTGGAATAATTGACATCATGATAGCAAAGCAAGCAGCAATCCGCATCACTATTGGATTATATACTTTAGTCAAAGCCAGAACACCTGTGTTTTCAGAATAAGTCGTATTGGGAGGACCACCGAAAATACCAGCCAGTGATGTTGCCAAGCCATCACCCAATAAGGTACGATGGATTCCCGGATCACTTAAATATTCTCTTCCTTTCCCTACTGTAGCACCGATAGCAAGAATATCTCCAACATGTTCTACCATAGATACAAGAGCTACAGGTGCAATCATCAGTATTGCTGACCAATTAAATTTTGGCACTGTAAATTCAGGCAATCCTAACCAGGCTGATTCTTTAACCACTGTGAAGTCAACCAATCCACAAATTAGAGCAGCGATATATCCACAAACCAAACCGAAGATGACAGGTACCAATTTTACAAATCCTCTACCAAAGACAGTTATCAATGCTGCTGTAAGTAAAGAGATTCCAGCCACAAGCCAGTTCTCTTTTGCCATGTTAATAGCAACTGGTGCTAAAACCAGACCTATAACCATGATTACTGGCCCTGTAACAACAGGCGGGAAAAGCCTTTCAACAAATTCAGGACCAACCAGATATATTATTAAAGCCATTATAGCATATATTAGACCCGCTATAATAATTCCACCCTGAGCAGCAGAAACATCACCATATTCTTTAATTACCAGTGTAATTGGAGCAATAAATGCAAAAGAGGATCCTAGATATGCAGGTACTTTGCCTTTAGTAATCAGATGGAAAAGTAATGTACCTATTCCGGCAGTAAACAATGCCACACCAACATTTAAACCAGTTAAAATGGGAACAAGTACAGTTGCTCCAAACATGGCCATTGCATGCTGAAGTCCCAAAGTCACTAATTTCGGCTTACTTAGTTTTCCGACATTTGGAATTTCTTTACTTAAAACTTCATTTCTTACTTCCATTTTGACATTTTCTATCATTTGTTCTCCTCCTTTATTTTTTCTATTGCCAAATCAGCAGCTTTAAAAGGCAGCTTTAATCTGTCACTTCATCACCTCTCTCGTAAATCCCAGATCATAAAAAAAACCCTCTTACTGTGAGACCAGCAAGAAGGTTTAAAATCTCTACTTAGGCAGATATCCCTCTAACAAAGATAGTATACTATCTGCCAGAATAGCTATACATTTCGCACCCCTTATAGCCTCACAGGACTAATTTAAAAAGGTGGCATTTTATTCGCTTTTATTATTTTATTTGCATTGTATTTTATCAAAAAAAAGCATCTATGTCAAGAGGAATAAGCAATATTTTTTTAGACAAAAATTTTTTCTCCTTAAAGATTAAACTGCAAAAAGCTAATTTTAAGCGCCATTGAAATTTTTCGTTAAACCATCTTAGTAAGATTGAAAAGAATGATCTCATCACATGATATGATGAAATAATCAAGGGTTATAAGGACCCATTAATTAGTATGCCTTATTTCGACTGAAATCGAATTTTAGATGATTCGAAAAATTTTTTTATAAAGCGAAAAATTAGCGTTTTGCAGTAAAATCCCTAAATAATTTTACGAAAAATATAGTAATATCTTAATTTTATTTTAATAAGCCTATATAAAAAATTTTTTCAGAAAAAATAAAAAGCAGATGAAGCTTGTTCACCTGCTATGTAAAAAATATTTTGGGTCTATAATTAATGTTGTGAAGAAAAAATTATAAAAAATAAAAAGGCATTTGCTGGCTCCGTTGAATTAATTAGTTGCGAACTAAAAACCAAAGAAAGGAGTCCAGCAAATGCAATATAATAATATCATAAAATTTCTTGATTTGCCAGACATTATTGCAACTGAAATTATTTCAACGGAGGACAGATATATTTTTATCGCTGAAGCAAAGAAAAATCACATTGTGTGTCCTCAGTGTGGTAATATCACTAATAAAATCCATGATACAAAATGGCAAAATATTAGAGACATCCCCATAAGAGGTAAACTAGTAATCATTAGACTTCTAAAAAAAAGATATCGTTGTCCTTATTGTCATAAGAGGGGTATCCCTGAAAAATATGAAAGTATTGATAAATATGCCCGTAAAACCAAACGCTTTGATAAATATCTTGCTAAAGAAACTGTCAGCAAGGATTATTCTAAAGTTGCTAGAGAAAACGGGTTAAGTTATACAGCTGTTAATAATGCAGTTAAAAAAGTAGTTGACCCTCTCATTAAACAACAAGTTTCAAAACTTAGTCAATTAAAAGCCATCAGTATCGATGAATTTGCAGTTTTAAAACGCCATAAATATGGAGTTAGCATTACAGATCCAATTAATCGGGAGTTAATTGACATTTTACCTACTCGCAAAAAGGATGATTTAATTGACTACTTTAATTGTTGGGAAGATGAACAAAGACGACAGATTCAATCGATCTCTATGGATATGTGGCGGCCGTTCAAAGCAGTAGCAGATGCAGCATTTACTCATGCAAAAATTGTTATAGATAAATTTCATCTTGTAACTTTAATGAACAGAGCCCTTGATGAAGTTAGAAAACAAGTTCAACAAACAGTAAATAATCATCAGAGAAGAAAGTTTTTTCAAAGTCGTTTATTACTCCAAAAACGAGCTGAAGAATTGACAGATGAAGAACATGAAAAGCTCATCAAATTATTTGAACTCAGTCCAGCTCTAGAAAAGGCCTGGGAATTAAAAGAGGAATTCAGAGACCTATTGCAGCTAGATGATGTGAAAGAAGCCACCAGAGCTCTAAAAAGGTGGTATAAAGAAGTAATAAAAAGCAAGCTGATGCCTTTTTACCAGGTAAAAAAGATAATACAAAGATGGGAAGAAAAAATACTAAATTATTTTAAGACTAAGATAACCAATGGCTTTGCTGAGGGTATCAATAACAAGATTAAATTGATCAAAAGGATTGGATATGGTGTTCCAAATGTTATGAATCTAAGGAGAAGAGTATTTAATGCAATGTTAAGTTATTAAATTTAAATGTTTATTTCAAAATCAATTTACCAATCAATTCAACGGAGCCAACTTATCTTTCACAACATTTGACGGAGAGCCAATATTTTTAATAAAAAATGGTGGGCGCAACAGGACTCGAACCTATGACCCCCTGCTTGTAAGGCAGGTGCTCTCCCAACTGAGCTATGCGCCCATAAAAAAAAATGGCACGCCTGAGAGGATTCGAACCTCTGACCTACGGATTAGAAGTCCGTTGCTCTATCCAGCTGAGCTACAGGCGCATAAATGGAGCGAGAGACGGGACTTGAACCCGCGACCCTCACGTTGGCAACGTGATGCTCTACCACTGAGCTACTCTCGCATGACTATAAGCTAGCTGGTGCGAAGGGGGGGATTCGAACCCCCACGGGCGTTTTTATTGCCCACTAGAACCTGAATCTAGCGCGTCTGCCAATTCCGCCACCTTCGCATAAATGGTGAGCCATGATGGATTCGAACCATCGACACCCTGATTAAAAGTCAGGTGCTCTGCCAACTGAGCTAATGGCCCACATTTATCTGTACTTTCAAAACTGCATACTGGGATCTTCGATAGATCAAGCCCTCGACCTATTAGTACCGGTCAGCTAAGGACATCACTGCCCTTACACCTCCGGCCTATCTACCTGGTAATCTTCCAGGGGTCTTACCTGATTAACTCAGCGGGATATCTAATCTTGAGGGTGGCTTCACGCTTAGATGCTTTCAGCGTTTATCCACTCCGCACATAGCTACCCAGCGGTGCCCCTGGCGGGACAACTGGTACACCAGCGGTGCGTCCATCCCGGTCCTCTCGTACTAGGGACAGATCCTCTCAAATATCCTACGCCCGCGGCGGATAGGGACCGAACTGTCTCACGACGTTCTGAACCCAGCTCGCGTACCGCTTTAATTGGCGAACAGCCAAACCCTTGGGACCTGCTTCAGCCCCAGGATGCGACGAGCCGACATCGAGGTGCCAAACCTCCCCGTCGATGTGAACTCTTGGGGGAGATAAGCCTGTTATCCCCGGGGTAACTTTTATCCGTTGAGCGACGGCAATTCCATCCTCTACCGCCGGATCACTAAGCCCTACTTTCGTACCTGCTCGACCTGTCTGTCTCGCAGTCAAGCTCCCTTCTGCCTTTACACTCTACGTGCGATTTCCGACCGCACTGAGGGAACCTTTGGGCGCCTCCGTTACCTTTTAGGAGGCGACCGCCCCAGTCAAACTGCCCACCTGACAATGTCCCAATACCGGATCACGGTATCTGGTTAGAATTCCAGCACAGCAAGAGTGGTATCCCACCGACGGCTCCACCAACACTGGCGTGCTGGCTTCTACACCTCCCACCTATCCTGTACATGCTGTACCAAAATCCAATATCAGGCTGCAGTAAAGCTCCACGGGGTCTTTCCGTCCTGCCGCGGGTAGTGAGCATCTTCACTCACACTACAATTTCGCCGAGTCCCCCGTTGAGACAGCGCCCAGGTCGTTACGCCATTCGTGCAGGTCGGAACTTACCCGACAAGGAATTTCGCTACCTTAGGACCGTTATAGTTACGGCCGCCGTTTACTGGGGCTTAAGTTCGATGCTTCGCCTCTAATGGCTAACATCTCCCCTTGACCTTCCAGCACCGGGCAGGCGTCAGCCCCTATACTTCGTCTTGCGACTTAGCAGAGACCTGTGTTTTTGGTAAACAGTCGCCTGGGCCTATTCTCTGCAACTCCTTTCGAATCCGCGGGCTCGCCGCTTCTCCTACTCGGAGCACTCCTTCTCCCGAAGTTACGGAGTCATTTTGCCGAGTTCCTTAACGGGGGTTCTCTCGCGCGCCTTAGGATTCTCTCCTCGCCCACCTGTGTCGGTTTGCGGTACGGGCGCCCATTGGCTCGCTAGCGGCTTTTCTCGGCAGCGGGGAATCAGCCACTTCGCCCCATTTCAGGGCTCCCCATCACACCTCAGAGTTAACAGCCGGACGGATTTGCCTATCCGGCCCTCCTACATGCTTGGACACAGTATTCCACCACTGTGCTGGCCTATCCTTCTGCGTCACCGCTTCGCTCAAACGCCAATTAGGCGGCATCGGAATCTCAACCGATTGTCCATCGCCTACGCCTTTCGGCCTCAGCTTAGGTCCCGGCTTACCCTGAGCGGACGAACCTTCCTCAGGAATCCTCAGGCTTTCGGCGGGGGAGATTCTCACTCCCCTTATCGCTACTCATACCGGCATTCTCTCTTCTATACGGTCCACCGCTCCTTACGGTACGGCTTCGCCCCGTATAGAATGCTCCCCTACCATCCGCTTACGCGAATCCGCAGCTTCGGCGACAGGCTTAGCCCCGGTACATTTTCGGCGCAGAACCACTCGACCAGTGAGCTATTACGCACTCTTTAAATGAATGGCTGCTTCTAAGCCAACATCCTGGTTGTCTATGCAGTCCCACATCCTTTCCCACTTAGCCTGTACTTGGGGGCCTTAGCTGGCGGTCTGGGCTGTTCCCCTCTCGACTATGAAGCTTATCCCACATAGTCTGACTCCCAGGCTCTTCGGTATCGGTGTTCGGAGTTTGAATGAGTTCGGTAACCTTTCAGGGCCCCTAGCTCAATCAGTGCTCTACCGCCGATACCTAACACCTGAGGCTAGCCCTAAAGCTATTTCGGGGAGAACCAGCTATCTCCAGGTTCGATTGGCTTTTCACCCCTATCCACAGCTCATCCCATGACTTTTCAACGTCAATGTGGTTCGGGCCTCCACAGACTCTTACACCTGCTTCACCCTGGCCATGGATAGATCACCTGGTTTCGGGTCTATGGCATGTAACTTGCGCCCTCTTCAGACTCGGTTTCCCTACGGCTTCGCCCCTTTCGGCTTAACCTCTACGCTACATGCCATAACTCGCCGGTCCGTTCTACAAAAAGTACGCGGTCAGACTTTCTAATAGTCCTCCCACTGCTTGTAGGCATACGGTTTCAGGTTCTATTTCACTCCCCTCCCGGGGTTCTTTTCACCTTTCCCTCACGGTACTTCTTCACTATCGGTCGCCAGGGAGTATTTAGCCTTCGGAGATGGTCCTCCTATCTTCCCACAGGGTTCCACGTGTCCCGTGGTACTCTGGATCCTCAACAGGGTCTTCAAGCCTTTCGCCTACAGGGCTCTCACCTTCTATGGCCTGCCTTCCCAGACAGTTCGGCTAGACTCTCAGTTTAACCCCTGACAGCGTGCAGACTGTCCGTTGAGGTCCTAAACCCCCATGTAGCAACGGCTGCACCCTTCTACACTACATGGGTTTGGGCTCCTCCCCTTTCGCTCGCCGCTACTCAGGGAATCGCTTTTGCTTTCTTCTCCTCGGGGTACTAAGATGTTTCAGTTCCCCCGCTTGCCCTCACACACCTATGCATTCAGTGTGTGATACCACAGCATTACCTGTGGTGGGTTACCCCATTCGGACATCCCCGGGTCTACGCTTGTTTGCAGCTCACCGGGGCTTTTCGCAGCTTACCACGTCCTTCGTCGGCTCCTGGCGCCTAGGCATCCACCGTATGCCCTTTACAGCTTGATCTATCTCGAACCCCAATATGCAGTTTTCAAAGTACAGAAATATGGTGGAGGTAAGCGGATTCGAACCGCTGACCCCCTGCTTGCAAGGCAGGTGCTCTCCCAACTGAGCTATACCCCCACACATATATTCCTTTCACATCTTTGGTGGGCCTAAGTGGACTCGAACCACTGACCTCACGCTTATCAGGCGTGCGCTCTAACCTGCTGAGCTATAGGCCCTTAACTTCTGAAAGGTTTATGACCTCTCAAAAGTGAACAGCAATCAGCTCTCTCTTCTCCTTAGAAAGGAGGTGATCCAGCCGCACCTTCCGGTACGGCTACCTTGTTACGACTTCACCCCCCTCACCAGACACACCTTTGGCGCCTCCCCCCTCATCGGTTAGGACAGCGACTTCTGGTGCATCCAACTCGGGTGGTGTGACGGGCGGTGTGTACAAGGCCCGGGAACGTATTCACCGCAGTATGCTGACCTGCGATTACTAGCGATTCCGGCTTCATGCAGGCGAGTTGCAGCCTGCAATCCGAACTGAGAGCTGCTTTTTGGGATTAGCTCCACCTCGCGGCTTCGCAACCCTTTGTACAGCCCATTGTAGCACGTGTGTAGCCCAGGGCATAAAGGGCATGATGATTTGACGTCATCCCCACCTTCCTCCGGTTTGTCACCGGCAGTCTCCTTAGAGTCCCCGGCTTTACCCGCTGGCAACTAAGGACAGGGGTTGCGCTCGTTGCGGGACTTAACCCAACATCTCACGACACGAGCTGACGACAACCATGCACCACCTGTCACCGTGTGGCTCAAAGAGCCAAACCCTGCTTTCACAGGTAGTCACGGGATGTCAAGCCCTGGTAAGGTTCTTCGCGTTGCTTCGAATTAAACCACATGCTCCACCGCTTGTGCGGGCCCCCGTCAATTCCTTTGAGTTTCAGTCTTGCGACCGTACTCCCCAGGCGGGATACTTATCGCGTTAGCTACAGCACTGAGGGTATCTAAACCCCCAACACTTAGTATCCATCGTTTACGGCGTGGACTACCGGGGTATCTAATCCCGTTCGCTCCCCACGCTTTCGCGCCTCAGCGTCAGGTACAGGCCAGAGAGCCGCCTTCGCCACCGGTGTTCTTCCTGATATCTACGCATTTCACCGCTACACCAGGAATTCCACTCTCCTCTCCTGACCTCTAGTCCGGCAGTTTCAAACGCAGCCCACTGGTTAAGCCAGTGTATTTCACATTTGACTTACCAGACCGCCTACGCGCCCTTTACGCCCAGTAATTCCGGACAACGCTCGCTCCCTACGTATTACCGCGGCTGCTGGCACGTAGTTAGCCGGAGCTTTCTTATGAGGTACCGTCAAACCGCACATCTCTTAAACATGCGGCCTTTCTTCCCTCATGACAGGGCTTTACGTTCCGAAGAACTTCTTCACCCACGCGGCGTTGCTCCGTCAGGGTTTCCCCCATTGCGGAATATTCCCCACTGCTGCCTCCCGTAGGAGTCTGGGCCGTGTCTCAGTCCCAGTGTGGCCGTACACCCTCTCAGGCCGGCTACCCATCGTCGCCTTGGTGAGCCGTTACCTCACCAACTAGCTAATGGGACGCGGGCTCATCTCCGATCGGCAGCTTAACGCCACCTTTCCTTCCAGGAACATGCGCCCCCGGAAGCTCATCCGGTATTAGCCCACCTTTCGGTGGGTTATCCCCGTTTCGGAGGTAGATTACCCACGCGTTACTCACCCGTCCGCCACTGCCTGACTTCCAACTTCAGCCCGAAGGCCTCCGTCAGAGCAGGCCGTTCGACTTGCATGTGTTAGGCACGCCGCCAGCGTTCGTCCTGAGCCAGGATCAAACTCTCCAAACAAAATCTATCTTAAGCACTTTAAAGTGCTTAGTTTCCTTAACTCAAAGGAAATCTTCTGGCTGATTGCTGTTCACTTTTCAAAGGTCATTTTAACTAAAATTTCTCAATTCCTTGATCATTTTAACATTTAATTTCAGAATTGTCAAGACTTTTTTTATTCATCATTTAAATTAATTTAAAAATAAAGCAAACCTTCCCCGGAAACGACATTAATTATCATAACATATCAATTTCCGCAATGTCAAGATGTTATTTTAAAATAATTTTATCAAGATTTTTTGTACCATCTAAATTTCACGGTATAAACCAACAACTTAAATGGATTAGTAGTCTCAAAAGACGTATGCTATTTTAACAAATTAACTCTAATATGTCAAGAGTATTTTCAGTAATAAAGGAAAATTTACTGATAATAAAGGAAAATTTACTGATGCCAAGGATGAAAGTTATTCATAAACTGTATAATTTACTTGGCATTAAAAAACTCTACGCGTATGCGTAGAGTTTAAAAATAATTCCCGCAACGTCCTACTCTCCCACAGGGTCTCCCCTGCAGTACCATCAGCGCTGGAGGGCTTAACTTCTGTGTTCGGAATGGGAACAGGTGTGGCCCCTCCGCTATCGTCACGGGAAACTTTATTACCTTTTCTCATTCACATCTCTTATTCTACTACATCACATCAACTTTGTCAAGACCATTCTCTTAACTCTGTACTTTCAAAACTGCATACTGGGATCTTCGATAGATCAAGCCCTCGACCTATTAGTACCGGTCAGCTAAGGACATCACTGCCCTTACACCTCCGGCCTATCTACCTGGTAATCTTCCAGGGGTCTTACCTGATTAACTCAGCGGGATATCTAATCTTGAGGGTGGCTTCACGCTTAGATGCTTTCAGCGTTTATCCACTCCGCACATAGCTACCCAGCGGTGCCCCTGGCGGGACAACTGGTACACCAGCGGTGCGTCCATCCCGGTCCTCTCGTACTAGGGACAGATCCTCTCAAATATCCTACGCCCGCGGCGGATAGGGACCGAACTGTCTCACGACGTTCTGAACCCAGCTCGCGTACCGCTTTAATTGGCGAACAGCCAAACCCTTGGGACCTGCTTCAGCCCCAGGATGCGACGAGCCGACATCGAGGTGCCAAACCTCCCCGTCGATGTGAACTCTTGGGGGAGATAAGCCTGTTATCCCCGGGGTAACTTTTATCCGTTGAGCGACGGCAATTCCATCCTCTACCGCCGGATCACTAAGCCCTACTTTCGTACCTGCTCGACCTGTCTGTCTCGCAGTCAAGCTCCCTTCTGCCTTTACACTCTACGTGCGATTTCCGACCGCACTGAGGGAACCTTTGGGCGCCTCCGTTACCTTTTAGGAGGCGACCGCCCCAGTCAAACTGCCCACCTGACAATGTCCCAATACCGGATCACGGTATCTGGTTAGAATTCCAGCACAGCAAGAGTGGTATCCCACCGACGGCTCCACCAACACTGGCGTGCTGGCTTCTACACCTCCCACCTATCCTGTACATGCTGTACCAAAATCCAATATCAGGCTGCAGTAAAGCTCCACGGGGTCTTTCCGTCCTGCCGCGGGTAGTGAGCATCTTCACTCACACTACAATTTCGCCGAGTCCCCCGTTGAGACAGCGCCCAGGTCGTTACGCCATTCGTGCAGGTCGGAACTTACCCGACAAGGAATTTCGCTACCTTAGGACCGTTATAGTTACGGCCGCCGTTTACTGGGGCTTAAGTTCGATGCTTCGCCTCTAATGGCTAACATCTCCCCTTGACCTTCCAGCACCGGGCAGGCGTCAGCCCCTATACTTCGTCTTGCGACTTAGCAGAGACCTGTGTTTTTGGTAAACAGTCGCCTGGGCCTATTCTCTGCAACTCCTTTCGAATCCGCGGGCTCGCCGCTTCTCCTACTCGGAGCACTCCTTCTCCCGAAGTTACGGAGTCATTTTGCCGAGTTCCTTAACGGGGGTTCTCTCGCGCGCCTTAGGATTCTCTCCTCGCCCACCTGTGTCGGTTTGCGGTACGGGCGCCCATTGGCTCGCTAGCGGCTTTTCTCGGCAGCGGGGAATCAGCCACTTCGCCCCATTTCAGGGCTCCCCATCACACCTCAGAGTTAACAGCCGGACGGATTTGCCTATCCGGCCCTCCTACATGCTTGGACACAGTATTCCACCACTGTGCTGGCCTATCCTTCTGCGTCACCGCTTCGCTCAAACGCCAATTAGGCGGCATCGGAATCTCAACCGATTGTCCATCGCCTACGCCTTTCGGCCTCAGCTTAGGTCCCGGCTTACCCTGAGCGGACGAACCTTCCTCAGGAATCCTCAGGCTTTCGGCGGGGGAGATTCTCACTCCCCTTATCGCTACTCATACCGGCATTCTCTCTTCTATACGGTCCACCGCTCCTTACGGTACGGCTTCGCCCCGTATAGAATGCTCCCCTACCATCCGCTTACGCGAATCCGCAGCTTCGGCGACAGGCTTAGCCCCGGTACATTTTCGGCGCAGAACCACTCGACCAGTGAGCTATTACGCACTCTTTAAATGAATGGCTGCTTCTAAGCCAACATCCTGGTTGTCTATGCAGTCCCACATCCTTTCCCACTTAGCCTGTACTTGGGGGCCTTAGCTGGCGGTCTGGGCTGTTCCCCTCTCGACTATGAAGCTTATCCCACATAGTCTGACTCCCAGGCTCTTCGGTATCGGTGTTCGGAGTTTGAATGAGTTCGGTAACCTTTCAGGGCCCCTAGCTCAATCAGTGCTCTACCGCCGATACCTAACACCTGAGGCTAGCCCTAAAGCTATTTCGGGGAGAACCAGCTATCTCCAGGTTCGATTGGCTTTTCACCCCTATCCACAGCTCATCCCATGACTTTTCAACGTCAATGTGGTTCGGGCCTCCACAGACTCTTACACCTGCTTCACCCTGGCCATGGATAGATCACCTGGTTTCGGGTCTATGGCATGTAACTTGCGCCCTCTTCAGACTCGGTTTCCCTACGGCTTCGCCCCTTTCGGCTTAACCTCTACGCTACATGCCATAACTCGCCGGTCCGTTCTACAAAAAGTACGCGGTCAGACTTTCTAATAGTCCTCCCACTGCTTGTAGGCATACGGTTTCAGGTTCTATTTCACTCCCCTCCCGGGGTTCTTTTCACCTTTCCCTCACGGTACTTCTTCACTATCGGTCGCCAGGGAGTATTTAGCCTTCGGAGATGGTCCTCCTATCTTCCCACAGGGTTCCACGTGTCCCGTGGTACTCTGGATCCTCAACAGGGTCTTCAAGCCTTTCGCCTACAGGGCTCTCACCTTCTATGGCCTGCCTTCCCAGACAGTTCGGCTAGACTCTCAGTTTAACCCCTGACAGCGTGCAGACTGTCCGTTGAGGTCCTAAACCCCCATGTAGCAACGGCTGCACCCTTCTACACTACATGGGTTTGGGCTCCTCCCCTTTCGCTCGCCGCTACTCAGGGAATCGCTTTTGCTTTCTTCTCCTCGGGGTACTAAGATGTTTCAGTTCCCCCGCTTGCCCTCACACACCTATGCATTCAGTGTGTGATACCACAGCATTACCTGTGGTGGGTTACCCCATTCGGACATCCCCGGGTCTACGCTTGTTTGCAGCTCACCGGGGCTTTTCGCAGCTTACCACGTCCTTCGTCGGCTCCTGGCGCCTAGGCATCCACCGTATGCCCTTTACAGCTTGATCTATCTCGAACCCCAATATGCAGTTTTCAAAGTACAGAAATATGGTGGAGGTAAGCGGATTCGAACCGCTGACCCCCTGCTTGCAAGGCAGGTGCTCTCCCAACTGAGCTATACCCCCACACATATATTCCTTTCACATCTTTGGTGGGCCTAAGTGGACTCGAACCACTGACCTCACGCTTATCAGGCGTGCGCTCTAACCTGCTGAGCTATAGGCCCTTAACTTCTGAAAGGTTTATGACCTCTCAAAAGTGAACAGCAATCAGCTCTCTCTTCTCCTTAGAAAGGAGGTGATCCAGCCGCACCTTCCGGTACGGCTACCTTGTTACGACTTCACCCCCCTCACCAGACACACCTTTGGCGCCTCCCCCCTCATCGGTTAGGACAGCGACTTCTGGTGCATCCAACTCGGGTGGTGTGACGGGCGGTGTGTACAAGGCCCGGGAACGTATTCACCGCAGTATGCTGACCTGCGATTACTAGCGATTCCGGCTTCATGCAGGCGAGTTGCAGCCTGCAATCCGAACTGAGAGCTGCTTTTTGGGATTAGCTCCACCTCGCGGCTTCGCAACCCTTTGTACAGCCCATTGTAGCACGTGTGTAGCCCAGGGCATAAAGGGCATGATGATTTGACGTCATCCCCACCTTCCTCCGGTTTGTCACCGGCAGTCTCCTTAGAGTCCCCGGCTTTACCCGCTGGCAACTAAGGACAGGGGTTGCGCTCGTTGCGGGACTTAACCCAACATCTCACGACACGAGCTGACGACAACCATGCACCACCTGTCACCGTGTGGCTCAAAGAGCCAAACCCTGCTTTCACAGGTAGTCACGGGATGTCAAGCCCTGGTAAGGTTCTTCGCGTTGCTTCGAATTAAACCACATGCTCCACCGCTTGTGCGGGCCCCCGTCAATTCCTTTGAGTTTCAGTCTTGCGACCGTACTCCCCAGGCGGGATACTTATCGCGTTAGCTACAGCACTGAGGGTATCTAAACCCCCAACACTTAGTATCCATCGTTTACGGCGTGGACTACCGGGGTATCTAATCCCGTTCGCTCCCCACGCTTTCGCGCCTCAGCGTCAGGTACAGGCCAGAGAGCCGCCTTCGCCACCGGTGTTCTTCCTGATATCTACGCATTTCACCGCTACACCAGGAATTCCACTCTCCTCTCCTGACCTCTAGTCCGGCAGTTTCAAACGCAGCCCACTGGTTAAGCCAGTGTATTTCACATTTGACTTACCAGACCGCCTACGCGCCCTTTACGCCCAGTAATTCCGGACAACGCTCGCTCCCTACGTATTACCGCGGCTGCTGGCACGTAGTTAGCCGGAGCTTTCTTATGAGGTACCGTCAAACCGCACATCTCTTAAACATGCGGCCTTTCTTCCCTCATGACAGGGCTTTACGTTCCGAAGAACTTCTTCACCCACGCGGCGTTGCTCCGTCAGGGTTTCCCCCATTGCGGAATATTCCCCACTGCTGCCTCCCGTAGGAGTCTGGGCCGTGTCTCAGTCCCAGTGTGGCCGTACACCCTCTCAGGCCGGCTACCCATCGTCGCCTTGGTGAGCCGTTACCTCACCAACTAGCTAATGGGACGCGGGCTCATCTCCGATCGGCAGCTTAACGCCACCTTTCCTTCCAGGAACATGCGCCCCCGGAAGCTCATCCGGTATTAGCCCACCTTTCGGTGGGTTATCCCCGTTTCGGAGGTAGATTACCCACGCGTTACTCACCCGTCCGCCACTGCCTGACTTCCAACTTCAGCCCGAAGGCCTCCGTCAGAGCAGGCCGTTCGACTTGCATGTGTTAGGCACGCCGCCAGCGTTCGTCCTGAGCCAGGATCAAACTCTCCAAACAAAATCTATCTTAAGCACTTTAAAGTGCTTAGTTTCCTTAACTCAAAGGAAATCTTCTGGCTGATTGCTGTTCACTTTTCAAAGGTCATTTTTTCTGTCGCTTATTGTCACAACATTTGATATTGTATCATTTATTGTCACGCTTGTCAAGAGGTTTTTCGAATTTTTTTAAGCCAAATTCTCTTTTTAAAATTCAAAACTCTTTTCGAGCGACAATTTGTATTTTACTAAATCACTTATGGAATGTCAAGAATTATTTTTATGACCCTTGATTAGCTCATCACATCCTGTGATGAAACAATTCTTTTCAATCTCACTAAAATAGTTTAACGAAAAATTTCAATAACGCTCAAAATTAGCAGTTTAATCATATTCTAGATTATGAAAAAATCAATAATTCAAAATGATACTTCGTTAAATTAGCGTTTTATATGGTAACAAATTATTTTGATTGTGTCAAGAAGTTTTTCTCGTCAATCTCAAAAGGTATAATACAAAAAAAATAGTTAAATTTAAAAAGATAAACCCTGCAAAAACTGCAGGGTTTTAAAAGTCAATATTATTTTAAATTCTCAGGGTTTAAGCTTTCTAACTCTTTCACTACAAATCGTCCATCTTTACGAATCAGACGACCATCAAAGTAAATCTCACCGCCGCCGTATTCGGGACGCTGGATACAAACTAAATCCCAGTGAATCGCTGAACGGTTTCCATTGTCACATTCATCATAAGTACCGCCCGGTGTGAAGTGAAAACTTCCATTAATCTTTTCATCAAAGAGTGTATCCTTCATGGGGTTTAGAATATATGGATTTACACCCAACGCAAATTCACCTATATACCTTGCTCCTTCATCAGTATCGAATATTTTATTAATTCTTTCAGTGTCATTAGCCTCTGCTTTTATAATCTTACCATCTTTAAATTCCAATCTTATATTTTCGAAGGTAAAACCCTGATAGACGGCTGGAACATTATATGTAATAACTCCGTTCACCGAATCTCTAACAGGTGCTGTAAAGATTTCTCCATCAGGAATATTGCGTTTACCATCACATTTTACACTCTTTATTCCAGCAATACTAAATGTCAAATCAGTCCCTGGACCAATGATCCTGACTTCGTCTGTCTTATCCATCAGTTCAATCAAGTTATCCATCGCTTTAGACATCTTTGCATAATCCAAATTACAGACATTAAAATAGAAATCCTCAAAAGCTTCAGTACTCATATTCGCTAATTGAGCCATCGAATCGTTAGGATAACGCAACACGCACCATTTGGTTTTTGGTACTCTGATATCAAAATGGACTGGCTTATTAAAATATTCCATATAAAGATTCATTTTATCTCCAGGAATATCTGCCCACTGGTTGACATTTTTACCGGCTCGAATACCAATATAAGCATCCATATCCTTCATCCGTTCTGCTTCATAATGTGCCATCATTTCCATCTGTTCTTTAGTGGCACCTTTCAGAATTTCTCTCCAAAGAACCCTATCTTTTGTAGTTAAGAAAGGCATTCCTCCTACTTCGTAAACTTTTCTAATCAATTCCCGTGCAAGAGGAACTTCCCCGCCAATCACTTCAATTAAAATTTTCTCTCCTGGCTGTAATTCAACAGAATAGTCTATTAAATTTTCAGCCAGTTTCTTAACTCTTGGATCGCGCATTTAAACCACTCCTTATTTTATTTTCATATCTATAATTATATCACAATTTGGGTTATAAAGATATTTGAATTCAAATTTTTGGATTAAAATTAAATAACATCCCAACCATAGGGATGTTATTTTAAGGCAAAAAACCTATGATTAAACTACAAAAAGCTAATTTTGAGCCGCTATAGAAATTTTTCGTTTAACCATCTTAGTGAGATTGAAAGAGAAATAATACCTCATCACAATATATGTTAAACCAATCCAGGGTCAAAAACCATGGATTACACTGAAATCGAATTTTAGATGATTCGAAATTTTTAAAGTAAAAAATTAGCTTTTTACAGTAAAATCATCTATTTATTGATATGTTTCCATATAACTACCAGGAAAAAGTTCTTCTGTATCTGGTAAAAAAGCCTCTTTAGTATAACGCGACTTTGGATTCCAAAGAAGCCATTCCTCAATACCCAGATCATAAAGTGCTTTAATCTGTTCTCTGACTTCACTAACATCATAGTAATATTTTAAAGAAAAGTCTTGTAACCAGGGTCGGAAACGAACACGATGATTTTCTCCAAGACGGTTTATAGCATTTTTCATACTATAATAAACAGTTTCGTACGGCGCTGCTTCCGGAATAGGTAAGTTAAAAACACCATTAGCATAATGGGAAGGATAAATCATCGGTGAGATAATATCTACTACTTCACTGATAGTCTCCAGTTTTTGTCCAATTCCCAAATCATCTTTAGCAAAAGTTACAGCACCGAAAACATCTGCAGAAATAGGTGCATTATATTCTGCTAATTCTGATTTAGCATAATTCAAAAATGATATAATAGCTTTTTCTTTGGACATCTCTCTTTGCTGAACAACCTGAATTGTACCATTACCCAGGGCAGGGAAACGTACATAATCATACTGAATTTCATCAAACCCGAGTTCTAAAGCTTCCCTGGCCAACTTAACAAGATAATCCCAATTTTCCTTCTGATAAGGACTAATCCAATTTAAATCTCGCCAGGTCTTCTCACCATTTGTTAAAAGTAAAGCTCGATCCCTTTTTGCTCTGGCAAGAACCGGGTCTTTAAAAGCAACGATCCTCCCTATAAGATAAATGTTCTCCTTTTTCAAGCGAGTGATTAGAGCACTAATATTTTTAATTTTTTTTCGATTTGCTTTTATCTGAGACGCCTCAGGTACAGAACTTAAATAACTCACTGTTCCGGTACTATCTTTGATATCAACTACAAAGGCGTTAATCTCAGTCTTTTTTACCAGCTCAATAAATTCATTCATTTTATCATCCAAACCAGCAACCCATCCGGTAATATAAAGACCCTTAACTTTAAAAAAATCTTTTTTTATAGGTAATTTAAGTTTATTAAATTTAAGGCTATACTCCTTTGATTTAAATTCTTCATTAATTAGAGGAAAATTTATAACTGAAAGTTGAATTTTTCCACAATATTTTATTTCTCGATTATATTTATAAGTAGCTGATACATTTCCTAAAATCACAATTAAACTAATAATAACTAACATAATAATAACCGTGTATCTTTTGCCCACTAATATCACTCCTGGTACAATTAATTAAGCAGTAAAATCATTAATATATATTTACTTCTGAACCAATAAAAGATTCTCCTGCTGGTAAATTTATCAATGATTCGGCAGAACTATTTATATCCAAAAATAAAAAAGGATGAGATAAATATCCCATCCTTTTTACATCAGATTTTAATATTATATTAATCTTTAGCAAAATATAATTGACAATGACACATTCCATCCTGTTCTATTTCTTCTTTATGCCATTTGCAAGGACAGATTTTAGCTCGATCTTCTTCTGGATTACCGCTTAACATCCGACAGGGGCAATACCGTTTACCATATAGAGCTTTGTTCCGGGCCAATCCTTCTAAAACTGCATTTAAAATCTCTTCATTTGGATTCAATTTATACCCTGCACGAGCAGCATATTTTTCAGCAAACTCCCGGGTCTCTGGAATTAGATCCTTATAATTTTCAGACATCCTTATAGCCCCCTCCCTTTAAAGATGACGGTTAATAACAGACTTAAGATTATCTTTACTTGTAAAACCTATAACCTGATCTACAGGTTTACCATCTTTGAAAAAGATTATTGTAGGAATTGCAGAAATCTGATATCTGTGAGCAGTAGCAATGTTTTCATCCACATTTAATTTACAAACTTTTACATCCTCAACTTCGTTACTAATCTGCTCAACGATGGGAGCAATCATTCTACAAGGACCGCACCATTCTGCCCAGAAATCAACCATTACTAGCCCATCATGATTTAATACTTCACTCTCCCAGTTAGCATCTGTTACATTAATAATATTTTTCATCTCACAATCCCTCCATATTTTAAATTTTATTTTACCAGATCTAAGTCCCCTTTATACCCGGGGGGTGTATCTGTTAATATTATAATCCATTTTCTCTGAAAATGCAAGTCATTTTCAATTTTTTTATTACTCTTTTTTTGCAATCAATAAATCTCTGGTAATCGAAGAATCGACCACATGTTCCAGGTTGTCTAGAGGTTCTGAATGTAATACTTTAAGCCCGCTATCAGCAACTATCTTTTCCAACTGCGGTCTTGGCAGAATTCGTACATTCCAGGATAGGGCAATTACTCCACCCGGTCGGAGGAGTTTAATCCATGCTGGTAAAGCATCTTTGACTAATTTTTTCGGATTACGGGTCAAACTTCCCTGGTTGGTAGGACTTCCATGTTGTACCCCGTAAGGTAAATCACCAATAATAGCACAAAAATATTCCTTTTTAAAATATCTATCTGCATATCTAGTATCATCCTGTACTACATCAATAGTTACAATATTGTTATTTTTGTAATCCTCTTTTGTTGGAGCCGCCTCAAATGTAAATCTCTTGCCAACTATCCGCCCTTTCCTACGAACTTTACTCTGTTCCAGTTTATGTTTATAATGTTTCTCAATCAAATATCTCTTTAAAAAGGTCATCATGGCATGAGTTGACTTTTTACTTGCTTCAACTCCATAAACATTATATCCATAAATTAAACCTTGAAAAAGAGTCGTTCCCCGTCCAGCAACAGGGTCTAAGATAGGTAATCGTTGAGTAAAATTTGGTGCATAGTCACTACAAAAAATTGCAATATTAAGCATCATTTTGGTAAAATCTTCATTGGTCTTACCGGTGTATTTAAGAATTGAAATAATATCATCATCAAAATATTTTTCTTCATCAATTACTAACGGTCGTAAAGTTACTTCTTGAGTGGGGAGGATTTCAAATAAACTATAAAGAGAGGAGAGACGTGAAAAATATTTTAACTCTTTATCCCCAATTTCTTCATCAGTAACAAAAGTGATGTAATCCACCCCACCTATTTTTTCCAATTGAAAATCCCGATAGTTTTGATTAAGAACCATTTGATCCAGAATCTTAATCTCATTAATCATCAATTTTTTCGATGATTCAAAAAATACTTTGTTAAATGATGGTTTTATTAAAACTCCGTATTTCTTCAATATCATTCTCCCCCTTTTTTCGACGATTAATGTTTATATACTTTCACTATTTTTTGCTTGATTCCTTTCTAAAAAATAAAATAATAGACCAAAATCAGCTACAAAAAGCTAATTTTTCGCCTCATAAAGAAATTTTTCGAACCATTTAAAGTTCGATTTCAGTCGAAATAAGGCACACTAATCAATGGATCCTTATGGCCCTTGATTAGCTCATCACATCCTCATATAAAGCCATTCTTTTCAAGTTCACCAAGAGGGCTTAACGAAAATTTCTATGGCACTCAAAATTAGCTTTTTGCAGTTTAATCATAACAAACTTTATTTGCTATAGCTGCATATCTAATTCTGGTCAGGTATGAACTGAAATATAATACTCAGAAATAATAGCCACCGTCATAACTCCATAGGGAGAGAATTTTTAAATCATAATATCCCTAAGGTCAGTCTGTGCTACTTTAACAACTTCAACACAATCTAAATTACACTCAAAAGCTTCACAGAGCACATGACTTCCCAAAATCAAATCTTTAAACATGGCCCATCTCCTCTAGTTAAAATTCTTCTTTATTTATTATCACCTATTTCAAAATAAAAAAATCGGCAAATAGTAATTAAGCCGATTTTTATAACTTATAATTTTTAGTTCGGGATATCCATTTCTACAAAATCCCAATAGGATAACTCTACTTTTTTAACATCTCGCTCTTTTATCCAGTTGAGAATCTTTTCTACCTCATGTTTAATTGGAATTCCAACTAATTTAAAATGAGGAATCACTATATCAACAATTATAGATTCAGGAAATCCACCCTTTTCCAGAAGAAGGTAACGATATTTTTCCAGGTATTTATTAATCATTTTAACTGCATTGTTATAAGCCATATAAAAGTCAATTAAAAGTTCTTTTTGCCTTATAATATTTTCTTTAAATATCAAAACTACCGGTTCTAAATCAAAATCTTTACTATCTGCGAGGAGAATATCTCCCAATTTTGTCAGAACCGTCGCCAGGGGTCGGGAAGAAAAGCAGTTGGCAATTGTCCAATCCGCAAAAGTTTCATCCTAATCAGAATCTGCGGTACACTTACCTTTCTTACATTCACTTCTTTCCCAGATATAATTGTATCCACCACATATTCAATAACTGTATTGAATGAAAGACCCATCTCTACATTTTCTAAGTCCTCTAATCCAGTAATTCTCGAATTCTTAACTGCAAAAAGCAAAAAACAGCTTTCAATGACAGATACTGCTTTTACCTTCAAACCATTGCTGTTTAGAAAATAAACTGCTAAAAGGTCACTTATCGCACTATTCAATTGCCTGATCTGTGAAGCAACGTCCTGGTCTTTGGCACTTTTAAAAAGAATTAGTTCCAGGTTGAGATTTTGTTCAGTAAAATATCCTTCTTCCTGAGCTACAATAATTGGTGAAATACCGATATCAGGCAATAAACTAATTTTTAAACTCTAATTTTAGGGTTTTTAATAGTCCAGTCATAATCTATAAGTAGAACTGACATCAATACAATAATCAAAAAAAAACAATGCCCCAGCGTTTTATGATAATCCCCTCCTTTATTTTTCAGACCCGTTATGAAATAAAAAAACGCCATCTGTCACAAACAGATGACTTATTGTAAAATACAAGCACAAATCCTTACCTGGATTTGTGCTTTTTATGTTACACAAAACAATAGTACCGGAATTATCCTTGAAGCATTTCTAAAAACGCCTGAATGCGTGTCTTTAACTGACCTGTATCACTATCACTATAATCACTTTCAATCTGAATTACAGGAATCCCTTCCGCTTTCAATGCTTTAGAAATCTTTCTATATTCCATATTATAAGTCTGACAGAACTGTAAATTATAATATATTACTCCATCAACCTGATATTCTTTCGCCAAACGCAATACATCATCAATACGTTCATTATTTGGGGTAAAACATGCACAATTGATACCCATTGCTCTCTGGGCCAGGCTGGCTAATTGCTCATCTAAATTTCGACCCTCTTCGGGTACTTGCTGTTCAAAATATCGAGTACCAGTACAGGATTCTTCACATACAACAATACCACCACTTGTTTCAATCAGATGATGAATTTTCCAATGGGGCAAAGGCATTGGAGTACCAGTAATCATAATCCGCGGTGTTCCCTTAGATACCACACCTTTTCCTTCTTTGACCCTCTGCTCCAGTTCTTCGCAGAGAGTGGTAACCTTTTCAATAAATCTCTCAGGTTTATCAAAAAAAGCTAGTTGAGTAATTAACAATACATCCTTACCACTAATTGGGGCAGGATCAACTTTCCGGGTATTATAAAGTCTTTGCAGAACAGACCGTTTTTTATTGATTAGCTCAATAGCAGCCGCTAAATTTTCACTATCAATCGTTCTACCGCTTTTGTTCTCTATATATTCCTTAAATCTCTTGATTTCCGCTTCCCAAAGTTTTTGACTGGCTTTCGTCTTTTGCTGGGGCAATTCCATGACATAAGTAGGGATGTATTCATTAAGTAACTCCCAGGCTTTTTTCTTTCCATCACAGGTCGTTTCGCCCACAACAAAGTCAGAAACTTCAAAATATGGACAGATTTTTTCCAATTTAAAACCAACAGAAGCTTTGACCAGAGGACAAAGATCACGCGGAAGCACTTTTTCTGCTGCTGGAATTGGAAACTGAGCTCCGGCACAGAGACCAATACTGGAACCCCCGGCAGCAATGATCAGTTCTTCGGGCACGAAAACGCAAAAAGATGAAACCACAAGGTTCCCATTTTTCTTTTCATTTACCAATTCTTCGACCCGGAGTCCGTGTATTTCGCTAACCACAAAATCAAAATATTCCATAGCCCGGGGACGGTTCTTCTGATTAATAAATAAATCTTCATATAAACCTGGTACAGGTGCTAAAAATTCATCGTGTCTCTCCAAATCCATCCCCAACTCTTTCCACATTTGATAGTAATCTCCCATCTTTTCTCCTCCTTTTGGTAGACTTTTATTATGTAAAAATATCATTATAACCAAAACTATATTGCTTGATAATATTCTTTCGCCAATAATGCAGCACCCAAAGCTCCAACCAACTGGGGAGTTTTTGGAATTTTCAAAGGAAAGCCAAATTTTTTTTCCAAAGCTTTAACAACCCCCAAATTTTTCGCCACTCCTCCCGTCATAGCAACAGGAAATGAAATCTTTACTTTTTTAGCCAGTTCCATTACCCGATTGGCAACGGACTCACAAAGGCCAGCAATGATATCCTCCTGAGCAACTCCTTCGTGAATATATGTAATAATCTCTGATTCAGCAAACACAGTACACACACTACTGAGAGAAACTCTTTGCTTAGCCATTTTTGCCAGCTTTCCCATCTCATCCAGAGTCAAATCCATAGTCAGTGCCATCATTTCAAGAAATCTACCTGTTCCTGCAGCACATTTATCATTCATGGAAAAATCAAGCACCCTGCCTTTTTCATCAAGGCGAATCACTTTACTATCCTGCCCACCAATATCCACCAACCCTCTTATCTCTGGAAATAAATAATGTGCACCGCGGGCATGACATGTAATTTCAGTGATTTTCTTTTGAGCAAACTCGATATTATTTCTTCCATATCCGGTACCTACCACAAACTTTACCTGACTTTTATCTATCCCAACATTATCAAGAATATTTTGAAATAGTTTATAGGCATTTTTTTTACATTCTACTCCCGTTTTTAAAAGCCCAGTAGAAATTATTTTCCCCTCCGTATCAATAATAACTCCCTTACAAGTTCTAGATCCAACATCAATGCCAGCAAAATAAATACTCATTAATTGTTTCACTCTCCTATAACAACATTCGAAAAACCCTCGAGAAAGCTTAGTTTTCGTCTAATTTTCATAATGATCTAATGAATTTCATAAATTTTCTTTATAATTAGTATAACATTGTTTTATAGTAGTGTCAAGTTGATTTTAAAACTGCAAAAAGCTAATTTTGAGCGCCATTAAACTTTTAGTGAACTTAAAAGAGAAATAAGACCTCATCACAACAATCCATTCGGTCAAAGATCCATGGATATATTCAATTTATAAAAAACTTCTGAATCCAAAATTAAATATTTTTTAAATCAAAAAAGTGCAGGCCTTCAAAGCCTGCACCGTCCTGATACAGTATAACTATTCAATCCAGCAATCGACTCCCTGAGTACTAATTAATCTTTGAAACTTTTGTAAATCTTTTGGATTAATTTCTAAATCTTTTTCCATGGTGTACTCTCTACCTAACTCACGATATTTTTCTGCACCCATTGTATGATATGGCAACAAACGTATCTTTGAAATATTTAATTTTTTGCACAATCCAGCAACATAACACATCATTTCTTCAGAATCATTTACACCCGGAATTACAGGTATGCTAATAATGATTTTTGCCGAAGCCACTTCTGCTAAACGTCTTAAATTTTCTAAAATGACTTTATTTGTCTGACCTGTGACCTTTTTATGAAGTTTCGGATCATGACATTTGAAGTCAAAGTAATAGAAATCAAATTTGTCGATAAAATCTTCCACCTGATCCCAATTGAAAAATCCACAGGTCTCAATCCCTACAGATAAACCTATCGCTTCGGATTTTGACAAAAACTCCCGGACAAATTCCGGTTGTGCAAAAGGTTCTCCTCCCGAAAAGGTAACACCACCTTCAGAATTTCTATAAAAGAGGGAATTGGTTTTTATTTTTTGAAATAGGTCTTCTACCAACCAGAGTTCACCAGCAAATTTGATGGCCCTGGCAATACAGGCCTTTTCACATTCTCTGCTTTGACAGAAACGGCAAATTTCTCTTTGAAAGTCAGGATAACCTTCTCTGTCAATAGAAATAGCACCATTAGGACATAGAGAAAAACATCTCTGGCATTGCTTACATAAAGATCTGCTATGCATTAATTCAGGGTGAAAGACCTGCCCCTCTGGATTGGCACACCAGCGACACCGCAAGGGACAGCCTTTCAAAAAAACCGTAGTACGGATTCCTGGTCCATCCTGTACTGAAAAATCCTGAATATTAAAGATCATTCCCATCTTATTCACAGTATTTTCCTGGGTTTGGGTGCTCATCTGATTTCCTCCTTGAAAAGTGAACTTTTAAAACTGCTGTTCTGTTCTCCGGATAATTTCATCCTGGATCGATTTACCCAGTTCTACAAAGAATGCACTGAAGCCTGCTACCCTAACAATTAAATCACGATAGTTTTCTGGATGTTTTTGCGCATCTCTTAACATATCGCTATCGACAACATTAAATTGAATCTGGAACCCGAGAGTATCGAAATAGGTTTTGATCAGATTGAGCAGTTTCTTTGAACCTTGAATACCCTTCAGTGAAGAAGGATGAAATTTCATATTATGCAATCCACCGCGAATTCTGGTATGATCGATCTTTCCGGCAGAAAGCAGAACTGCAATTGGCCCATTTTTATCTGTACCTGGAAATGGTGAAGTTACCCCATCACAGAGTGTTTCTCCCGCATGTCTTCCATCAGGTGTTGCACCACATACTTTACCAAATGGCGCATGGGTACTGATGGCCAGCATGGATGGATCATAAGGTTCTCCCAGATAGTTTTTCTGCTGTGATACATAATCACAGTAGGTATTAAAGAGTTCTTCGTAAATACTATCCACATAATCATCATTGTTACCCCACTTGGGCACATCCATAACTTTTCTATAGAGTTCTTCATGACCTTCCCAATTATCTTCAAGAGCTTTTCTCAATTCATCCATTGTAACAACTTTTTCCTCATTAATAAGTTTTTTAACTACAGCTAAAGAGTTGACCACATTTACCATACCACTGCTTAATGTTGTCGGTGTTCCATTGTGAATGGCCCCACCATCATCTAAAGACAGACCTCTTTCAACACAGTCACGAACCAGAACCGAACAGTAAATTAAATTACAGGTTTGACGATGAGCAGCCATGACATAGTTCCAATACCGCTGCCAGTTACGGATTGCATTTTTCAAATGGAATTTATATGCATCCAGTAGTTCTTCATAGTTGGTTGGAACTTTAGTTTTATCAAATAGAATACCTGTACGTGGGTCAACTCCACCATAAAGAGCCAGTTCCAACAGTTTTGCATGGTTAATAAAGCCAGCCTGAACAATACCATAACTCATACCTTCCAGTGTCGGTTCTGTACACCCGCCCATTGCGGCATACTTACGGATCACCGGTAAGGGGAGTCCACTTTTTTGCAACTCATGCTGAATGTAAATTTTCATATTAAACCAGGCAGGAAAACCGCATCCTGTTTTCACACACTCTACAGCTTTTAAGAGGAATTCTTCACTAAGAGAGTCATCATACCAGATTGAGAGAGTGGGTTGCGTAGTTTGACAATTGATAGCTGCCTGTAAAATCAACATAGAGAGCTCATTATCTCCCCTATGGCCTTTTTCGTCCACTCCACCTATTATCATATTCTGGAATAGATTTCCAGAACCAAGACCTTCCCACGAGAAGGAAGCAACGTATTCGATCTCGGTCATTTTTACACGCAAAGCTTCCAAAAGTTCTAAAACTTCCTCATCAGTAATATTGCCTGCTTCTTTATCCCGTTTGTAGAAGGGATACATGTAGCGATCAAAACGTCCTGGAGAATAGCCTAAATGCGCACCTTCGATATGGCCAGCAAGGTAGATGAACCAAAAAGCCTGCATCGCATCTTTAAAATCCCGGGGTGGGTTTGCTGGGACATATTCACACCGTTCAGCTATCTCCAGCAATTCTGCTCTGCGAGCAGGGTCTTTTTCTTCTTCTGCAAGTTCACGGGCTTTTTTAGCATAGTTGCTGGCCCATTTAATTGTAGCTTCCAGGACTCTAATTCCAGCACGCCAGAAATAAATCTTTTCCGCAGATTTATAGTCAGTAACTTCAGTTTCTTTAATTTTCCTTTTCATACGTTCAATGATTTTGTTAAACCCCTGGTTAAGGGCAGTCTCAAAATCTAAAACAAATCTACCTTCAGGAGCTGGATCATGTGGTGCAGTATATAGTCCGACCTGCCAGCCCTTTTCGATGTAATCAGCTTTTTCAAAGGAGGTTTTCCAGAATGCATCACCCACATCCTGCATACATTTACCCTGGAAATATTCTGCACACTCTTTTAAAACTTCTTTATCCTCTTTAGGAAGGAGAAATTTCTTTCCAAAAATTTCGTAATCGCCACTGGCTGCCATTTCTCTGACTTTAGCAATACCGCCCCCAGTTCCTACATCAGTAACCTTATCCTGAGCTTCTGCTTCTTCATTTGCAAACTCTCTTAAAATATAACTGCTGGCATAATTACAGTATGGAATGGCACCGCGGACAAATCTGGTTTTGCTTCCGACAAAAAGCTCCCCTTCTCTAATGACTGGTGTAAGTCTTTCAAGTGCATATGCATGACATTCTGCTCTTCTTTCTAAAACATTCATTCCATCAGTCTTTTTATGGGCTTCGGTATAGTATTTGATATATTCTACATCAATCATGAGAGGTGCAGAAAGATAGCGATCACGCATAAGTTTGACGCGTTCTGTTGAGGGAGTGCCTCTAACCTCGCGGGGTTCAAAAACATTTTGTCCACAACAATTATTCATATGATATTACCTCCTTTATTTTGTCAATTCATATAAAATTGAACTTTCTAAATATTGTTCCTATCCTACTCTTTCGGCACCAATCTCGCATTCCCTTCTTTTTTTCTATAATAGAACATAAACAGTTTTAAATTTGTTTTAATGTTAATATTTGTATTGTGGAATCCTCGCTTAAATGAAAAGGGCATCTTTAGCCTGACTGCAATATAGTTTCCTTAACACTAAAAAAGTGCAGGGCAACAACCCTGCACTTTTTATCATATTCCATAACTACAGAGACTTCAATAACCCGGTCCGCTCATTAAATTCAGTAATCAGCTTATCAATCTCCTCAACCTGATTTTGAATTCTCTCCCAGTACTCGGGATCATACCACTGGGCATTCAATTCTTTAACATCTTTTCCTTGCTGCTCAATCCAGGTGTAGTATTTGAGATTATGTATCCGCTTCTTCTCAATATAAGTCAATTCAATCATATGATCAGTGGTTACTGCCATCAGATATCTATGATAATCCTTAACAGCATCCTCTCTGGTATATCTACCAAACTGCTCTTCTAACTCTTTTAAGCGTGAACCATATAATTCCATAGAGTCAGTGCAAACAGTCATTACTACATCTTTACTGGTCAATTCATAGTATTTAGCAAACTTGATAGCACAAATAATATTTGCTACTCCAGAAATACCTATCCAGGAAAGCTTTTCAATAAACTCTTCTGGAACACCCTGGTCTCTTAAGTATTCCTGACCGACAGGTTCATTGAAGAGCCTGATCAGATTCATAGGAATGTTATCATCAACAGCAACTATAATATCCGTATTCTTAACATTATGAATCCATGGCACATGTTTATCACCGATTCCTTCAATCCGGTGTTCACCATAACCGTTCATCAGCAAAGTTGGGCATTGTAAAGCTTCACCAGCGATGATTTTACTATTTGGAAAGACTTTCTTTAAATAATCTCCACAAGCAATGGTACCAGCTGAACCAGTACTGGATACCACACCTGCAAAGTTATAATTCTCACCTGCTACTTCATTAAATACTTCTTCCATTGCGCGGCCGGTAATATGATAATGCCAGAGATAATTACCGAATTCATCAAACTGGTTAAAGATAATTACATCATCTCTTGTTCTTCTAAGCTCCCAGCACTTATCATATATTTCTTTTACATTACTTTCAGTACCAGGAGTAGCAATTACTTCTCCCGCAACATTGGACAACCATTCAAATCTCTCTTTACTCATTCCTTCTGGTAATATAGCAATAGAATCACAGGCCAACAATGTGGAATTGTACGCACCCCCGCGGCAGTAGTTACCTGTAGAAGGCCATACAGCTTTATGACGGGTTGGATCAAACTGACCGGTTACTAGACGTGGGACCAGACATCCATAAGAAGCTCCTACTTTATGTGCTCCAGTTGGAAACCACTTACCGATTAGAGCAATAATTCTGGCGTCAACACCGGTAATCTCTTTTGGAATTTCAATATAATTTACACCATCATATAAGCCACCCTTTTTTTTCGGTTCATTCTTCCAGGTAATTCTAAATAGGTTCAATGGGTTGATATCCCAAAGACCAACCTCTTTTAGCTGTTCCTTGATCTTATCAGGAATTAATTCCGGGTTCTGCATCTCTTTAAAAGTAGGCATGATAATATTCTTTTCTCTTGCCCTTTTAACAGTTCTTTGAAGCTGCTCCTCATTAATAGTTAAATCAATCATTCATATTCATCCTTTCTTTCTAATATTTTTGAATATTTTGACTTCAGTAAGCATTTTAAAAAAGAAAGTCTGGAAACAAGAATTTAAATTACATTTATATCTAAAAAATATATTCAACATGATTTAAATTATTCCTGCTCTGATGTTAATATTTTTTTAAAATGATCAATGCTATTTATAGCTTTTAACTCATGATTAATCCGTTTTTCTTCAGAATTGGGGGCTTTTTTATTTGAAGATAGATTTTAATTACATTTAAACAACACTTAATAGTTTATTGTTTGAAACTTCATTACACATCAAATAATTTACTATTAACTATGTATAATCCACAGTTTCAAAAAAAAGAGGGGCTGTCCCAAAAGTCCCTTTATAACCCCAAGTGTAACAATAAGCCCAATTTTCTGACAATAAATCGATTCAGGTCAGAGATTATGAAAGATGTTATTGATGAGATATTTGCCTCAGTATTGGAACTTCTTATAGAAGAAGGATTTGTAAAGTTAGAGAATTACTTTTTAAACGGTACAAAAATAGAAGCAAATGCAAATAAATATAGCTTTGTTTGGGGGGAAGCGACAAAAAAGTACAAAGCAAAACTTAGAAAAAGAAATAGATTCAAAGAAACTTGAAGAAAAAATACAGGAACTTGAATAGTGTCTTGAAAAGGACTCCAGAAACAAGAAGCTAAAAAAACTGTCAAAGAGCTCAAGGATAAATGTCTTCCCAAAATGCAAAAATATGAGCAACATAAAGAGATTTTAAATGGGCGAAACAGTTATCCTAAAACAGATACTGATGCAACTTTTATGAGAATGAAAGAAGACCACATGAAAAATGGTCAATTGAAGCCCGGGTATAATGTCCAGATAGGTACTGAAAATCAGTTCATAGTTGGATTCAATATTCATCAAAGACCAACAGACCCAAAGTGTTTAATTCCTCATTTAGAAAAATTAAAAAAACGACTGGTAAGATTTCAGAAAATATAATAGCTGATGCAAGCTTTCTTCAGAAACTGTGAAGAAATAGTTCCCTCTAACTGGCATATAAAGCGTATCCGTGGTGATCGTGGTATATTTGACCAGAATAATTTCAAATACTTTAAAAACAAGGATATGAATATGTTGTCAAAACTAAAATGCAAAAGGGCATTCCTACCGGACAACCTGGTTGGTAATGGTTATTACTAACATATCAGATTTACTCCAGGTAAATGACTTGAAAGAGTAATCAATTATATTCGCCACAGGCTTAAACGCTTTTTTAACTGTTGTTTTTGCATAAAAAGATAGTTGAACAATATTTGGTTTGAAAAGCCCCAAAAGGTGGCTTGGTTTCTTATACCCAAAAATCGCATCAATATGGTTGTTTGCTTTACATTAGTTATTAATATGTAGTTTTTAAAGATCAAAAAGTATAAAACTGGCTTCAGGGCATCTGTTTGAGAGAGAATTTCATTTATTTTCGGTTTACTTGCCGATTTTAAGTTTAATAATTGAGGGGGCGGATCACATGGGAGTAGGCTCTATATTTGGTTTTTCCAATGGTATTTTGATTAATAGATTTAAAGCGCCTGTTGCTATGATTCTCCCAGGTGGTATTGGCAACACGATAGATCTTTTGACTGTTTATAAATATTATTTAGAACGGTATAACTACAATTTTAAGGGAGTTATTGTAAATAAAATTTGGAAACAAAAATACTATTCAACAAAAGAATATTTAGAGATTTCTTTTAGTAAGAACAATATAAATTGTTTTGGATATTTTCCTATGCTATCTAATTTAACTCAGATTTAGTCAATTACAGAGCATAAGAAAAAATATCTTGATATTACTGCAAAAAGCTAATTTTTCACTCCTTGAGAAATTTTTTGAACCATCCAAAGCTCGATTTCAGCCGAAATAAAGCTTCCTAATTTCCTAATCAAGGTATTCTTATCTCATCCATTTAGTCAGGAAGTCTGTATCCTCCCACATTCCTGTCCATACCCTGTTACGATAATATCTTAAAGATTTCTCTTGATCATTAGATTCAATTTGCCCATTATTATCTAGTCTACTATTAGTTAACCAAAGACTTATTCACAAAAAAACGTCTTACAAAATCTGTAAGACAATTCTAAATCAACTTCTTTAACCATATCAATTGAACAAATACCTAAAAATAAGGTTATTCTACTGTAACACTCTTAGCCAGATTGCGGGGTTGATCCACATTGCAATCTAAAAATTTAGCAACATAATATGCAAAAAGTTGCAATGGAATAATACTTAATAGTGGGGTCATTAAATCTTTAATTTTTGGTATAACAATTTCATCTGCTATGTCAGCAATGAAAGATATATTTTCACTTCTTACCAAAATTACGAACCTCTTTTATGTTACTCGCCATCTTATCGTGAATATGATCAACAGATGATATAAAGATTACAGGCATCTCATCTGTTACTAAAGCTAATGCACCATGTTTTAATTCTCCAGCTTCATATGCTTCAGCATGAATATAGAAAATCTCCTTTAATTTATGAGACCCTTCCAGCGAAATAGCATAATCGGTGTTCTGACCAATAAAGAACATATTCTTATACTTACATTAACACTTTATGGTAGAGTGTTTTAACCTATAACTTTCTCCTGTAAATATCAAAAAATGGATATTATGTATAAATCTTTCAATTATTATATTTATCATTCTTTCATCGTAAAATATATTTATCCACTTACTGAATTCCAGATTGGTTGTAATTATCAGGCTTTTTCTTTCATAGCACTCTGCTATAACTTGAAAGAGCAACTGGGCTTCTTCTCTATCTAAAGGAATATATCCCCTTTCGTCGCAGATTAACAGATCTTCTTTTGACACAGTTAAACGAATTTATGATAGACTTTGTGATCTATTTAGCCCCTTAAATAGATTGGACAATCATACGAAATTAAATTAAACTATATCTACTATATTACAATTCATATGCTACAAAAAATAACCTGTAGAATTTCTCACCAGTATTATTGAATATATTAGTAAGTAAGATTAATCCTGCAATAAGCCTACGATTTTTTTGCATTTTTTATAATGGATGTATTAATCCAGGCTTAACTTTATTTATTTTATCTTTTAAATAATTCTTTCACCCAAAAATTTATCCTCGGGAACTATAAGCAATTTATTTAATCTTTTTCGATATTTTCCAAAAATAACCTGTGTTACCTTCCCATGCATGTTTTCATCAGCTAATTCCCAGTATATTACATATTTTACCGATTTGGTTATTCTTTTTAATCTTACTGGAGGCTCACCATTTTTGATAGCATCATAGTCTTTTATTCGATGTGTTCTTTTCATAACCTTAAAATCATTAAAATCACTAATTTCATTTAGATAATCCTTCATCTCGCTTATAAGATTTTCAAAATCTTTTGTCATATCAGGTTTCACTTGATATACACTTACTTCAACAAATGATCTGTTCATAAAATAAATCACTCCTTATTTTATATATTTTCACATTCAATCTTCTCTATATCCTTTATTTCTTTTGATTTTTCTAAGTTTTGTTGTGCATCAAGATTTTTTTCAAAAACCTTACTTATCTTATTACACGGATAATTATCACAATATACACAACTTTTTAAATTGAAACTAATATTGCACTGCCTAATTTTATCACCATTTTTACAACCATAACGTTCCACATCTTCGGGATTAAGAGGATATTTTTCAGTAGACCATGAATTAGCAATTCTTTTTTTCACTTTCATCATTCTTTTTGTAGCTATAAAAACCAGACATTCATCACACTTAATACCACAATACGCTATCATACCCATATTAAGTTCTGCTCCCTTTGTTTAAATTGTTCTATCAAATTTGCCCTATTTGTCAGGACGAAAATTTGATTCTCCCTTGTAGGTGCAGAATTTTCCTGAAAAAAATCATTTCACTGGAGTAGTAGGTAGTAATTGAAATTTCTTTTTAATTCTCTCAATATTTCCATGTTGATTTTAAACCATCTAACCGGATTATTAACAGCTACGCCTAAATGATCCTTTATCGCTCCTAAAACCCCTTTTCAAAGATTACAAAATATTACTCACTGAAACTGAAAAAAAAGGACAGCCAATTATACCAGTACGTAAAATTAAATCTTTAAATGTCAATACCGATAAATGACCCACAATATGGAACTCTTCAAGATTATTTCAGACTCTTTAGACGTGATCGTAATAGATATCAAAAATTTTAATGTATAATTTATTAGAAGCTTTGATTTCCTTATTTTCGTTTAAATGGTGAATTATAACTGGTCTCCGGATGTAATATTTTGTACTTTAACTAATAGAATGGTCTTAAGCTACTACCTACTTCCATTTTACAGGAAACTTTATATCTTATTTGATGCTACCTACAATTTCATTTTTTGGCTAGCCTTAAAGTTATATATTTTAATATTTTTTTAAAAAAATACAATAACTATTATGAAAGATTACTCTTTATTTTATCCAACCTTTTACGTTCTTTTGAATCTTCTGGAACATATTCACTTATAAGATCGCAGGGATACTCATTGCACCACCCACAATTTTCTACCTCTTTTTTAACACCACATGCTCTTATCTTACACGCTGAGCACATCTTACTATTTTCTACATCTATTTCATGACACCCAACACAATATATGTCTTCAGGTTCAAATTGACACTTTTCATTTGAATATTTTTTTGCCAACTCAACCCGAGCCTCATGATCATTGTTTATTGTTGCAATAAAAACTGGACATTCATTACAGAGTAAACCACAATACCCCACTATCTGTTCAGTCATCATACTTCCTCCTTCTTTTCAGTTATGAATCACTTCATATATTTCACCTAACTAAAAAGACACTTAATTTTATAAAAAAACATATTTTTTAAAAAAATTTATATCAGTACCAGTTTCATTCTTTCACCACCCCTCAAGGCATTCTCAGTTACTTCTTCACTTAAATAAGCCATCAGGTTTTTAAAACTTATTCTGCAAAATAATTAGCGAATTTGATTTTTAAATGTACTTCTCATATTTTTTAAAAAAAGTATTCCAGCCCCACTTATTCAGGTATGATAGGCGATCTAGTTATACAATTATTAAAACCAGGATGTAGTGCACTATCAATTATTGAATTTCTATAACATTATTTGCAGAATTTATCCATTCATGCCGATGGGATATCATTAGTACAATTCTATTTTCCTGACATAATCTCTCAATTGAATGTTGCACTAAATCAATTGTATTGAAAAACCTCATCTAATAAAACAATTGGAGTTTTCCTGTAAAAAGCTCTAGCCAATGCAATTCGACATTTCTGTCCGCCCGATAATTTTTTTCCTCCATCACTAACAACAGTATCATAACCTTCAGGTAGGTTTATAATAAAATCATGAATTCCAGCTCTTTTTGCTGCCTCTTCCACCTCTTTTTGGTCTACGGGCTCATCATGTAATACAATATTTTCTTTTATCGTTCCATTAAATAAAAAGGCTCTCCGTCAAATGTTGTGAAAGATAAGTTGGCTCCGTTGAATTGATTGGTAAATTGATTTTGAAATAAACATTTAAATTTAATAACTTAACATTGCATTAAATACTCTTCTCCTTAGATTCATAACATTTGGAACACCATATCCAATCCTTTTGATCAATTTAATCTTGTTATTGATACCCTCAGCAAAGCCATTGGTTATCTTAGTCTTAAAATAATTTAGTATTTTTTCTTCCCATCTTTGTATCATCTTTTTTACCTGGTAAAAAGGCATCAGCTTGCTTTTTATTACTTCTTTATACCACCTTTTTAGAGCTCTGGTGGCTTCTTTCACATCATCTAGCTGCAATAGGTCTCTGAATTCCTCTTTTAATTCCCAGGCCTTTTCTAGAGCTGGACTGAGTTCAAATAATTTGATGAGCTTTTCATGTTCTTCATCTGTCAATTCTTCAGCTCGTTTTTGGAGTAATAAACGACTTTGAAAAAACTTTCTTCTCTGATGATTATTTACTGTTTGTTGAACTTGTTTTCTAACTTCATCAAGGGCTCTGTTCATTAAAGTTACAAGATGAAATTTATCTATAACAATTTTTGCATGAGTAAATGCTGCATCTGCTACTGCTTTGAACGGCCGCCACATATCCATAGAGATCGATTGAATCTGTCGTCTTTGTTCATCTTCCCAACAATTAAAGTAGTCAATTAAATCATCCTTTTTGCGAGTAGGTAAAATGTCAATTAACTCCCGATTAATTGGATCTGTAATGCTAACTCCATATTTATGGCGTTTTAAAACTGCAAATTCATCGATACTGATGGCTTTTAATTGACTAAGTTTTGAAACTTGTTGTTTAATGAGAGGGTCAACTACTTTTTTAACTGCATTATTAACAGCTGTATAACTTAACCCGTTTTCTCTAGCAACTTTAGAATAATCCTTGCTGACAGTTTCTTTAGCAAGATATTTATCAAAGCGTTTGGTTTTACGGGCATATTTATCAATACTTTCATATTTTTCAGGGATACCCCTCTTATGACAATAAGGACAACGATATCTTTTCTTTAGAAGTCTAATGATTACTAGTTTACCTCTTATGGGGATGTCTCTAATATTTTGCCATTTTGTATCATGGATTTTATTAGTGATATTACCACACTGAGGACACACAATGTGATTTTTCTTTGCTTCAGCGATAAAAATATATCTGTCCTCCGTTGAAATAATTTCAGTTGCAATAATGTCTGGCAAATCAAGAAATTTTATGATATTATTATATTGCATTTGCTGGACTCCTTTCTTTGGTTTTTAGTTCGCAACTAATTAATTCAACGGAGCCAGCAAATGCCTTTTTATTTTTTATAATTTTTTCTTCACAACATTAATTATAGACCCAATAAAAATATATCCTGAGATATATAAGTAAATAAGTGCTTACTGACTGGCAACTTCTCCAGTCCATCAACTTTAATATAAATATCGCCTTTTTGGGGTTCATAAAACCCATTAGAATTTTAAATATTGTAGTCTTACCAATCCCACTTTTTCCGATAATATAAGTAATTTCTCCCGATTTTGCTTCTAAACAAAAATTCTTTAATACTAAATTTTCTTTGTTATATGCAAAAGTAAGATTATCTATAACTAATGTAAACTTCTTATTCATCAATGAACTACTTTCAATTTGACCTGCTTCCCCATCAGAAGAATCCTCTTGTAACTGAATTACCTGATTAACTCGATCAAATGATACATATAATGATTTATATTTTTTAAGAAAATCCCCAATAAACCTATATGGATTAATTAAGTTATCATATAGTGAAATAAAAGCAGTTAACGAACCGACAGATATCTTTTTTCAATTACCAAAATACTTCCAAAAGCTAACAATATTAAAATTGTTATAAATTAGAACAACTTCATAATAACATTTGTTGTTGCATCTATTTTTGCTTCTTTTATACTTTCTTCATTAAATTTTTCATTTACATTTCTAAACTGGTTAATAATTCTTTCTTCATTTCCAAAGATTCTGAAAAAGAAACTTCCCCTAATATATTCCAATACTTCTTTAACCAAATCAGATTCTATAGCTTTTATTTTTTTAATAATATCCTGCAGCTTTTTAATAACAGTTTTATCCAACCAGATTTTTAATATGCCAAGTAAAATTATAGTAATACTTAATTGCCAGCTTAATATAAATCCCACCACCAGACTACCGCTGACTTTACCAAAACTTCCAATAAAGAAATATACAGCTCGATATAACTCAGAAACATCATTTACATTATTAGTAAGTCTATAAATTAAATCTCCACTATCAAAGAGATTAAGATCTATGGGCCTTAAGTTTATTACTGATTTTATCATCTTTTTTCTTAAGTCACTCTTTGTTTTAATAATTATCTTTAGTGATGTATAATCAATCAAATAAACAAATAGCGTAGAGAGTGAAACAGTACCTACCAATAATATAATCCCCCAAAGTAACATGTCACCATCATGTTGAACACATCCATTAGTAATCCATTTTATTCCCCAGGCCTGGCCCTGTACCATAAAAAAACCCCGTAATATCTCAAAAACAGATAAAGCCAAAAATATTTTCCATTCTTTCATAAATGTTATCATTTCTTTTAAATTCAAAATCAAATTAAAGATATTCTCTCTTTTTACCACTTTTACATCAGTTATCATTAAAATTCCCCTTTTTTACAATTCCTGTTTTGACTTTTCATACAGATTTCGATAAAATTCATTGCCCATTAGTTCATGATGGGAACCGGTACCGACTATTTTACCGTTATTCATAACAAAAATACGGTCAAATTTTGTCATCAAACTATGATATAATTTATGGTTAACTATAATTATCGTCCCTTTTATAGCTTTGAATATTTTATCCAACACTTTATCTGTCATCTCAGGATCTAATGCAGAAAATCCTTCATCAATAAGATAAATAGAACTTTGCTTCATTAATCCAATCATTAATGCCAGCCTTTGCTTTTGATCGCCTGATAAATTTTCCCCACCTTTCTTAAGAAGGGTATCATACCCATTTGGTAATGAATCAATTTTTTCATTAAGATCAACAATTTTAGCATATTGCTCTAATTCATCTTTAGTTACTTTATTGTAAAATAATGAAAAATTTTTAAAAATTGATTTAGATAATAGAAACGGCTTCTGCGGACAATAAGAGATATATTTTCTAAGAGATTTTTGAGGCCATTGCCTTAACTCATTGCCAAGTATCTCCATGTTACCTTCATAGTTGTTGTCATATCCCATTATCATTTTTAAAAAAGTAGTTTTGCCACAACCACTTTCTCCAACAATTGCAATACGCTCACCTTTTTTAATTTTCAAATTGAAATCTTCTAAAACTTTTTTCCGGATTGATAAAAATAATTGAAGTTTTTTAATTGAATTACAACATCACTTTCATCAATTTTTTCTTCAAAAGTTTTTATTTCCTGTGATTCAGGCAGGTCCAGGATTTCATAAAATCTATTTATTTTTGGAACTACTTCAAATAATGATGAAAACATTCGAGGAATCCCCATTAATAAATTAACTAATCTATCAATCATTAAATACAAACCAACAACCAGACCAAAATCGATAAATCCTTTATATGCCAAGAATCCACCAATACTATAAAATAATACATAAATAAAATTATAATTAATAATCCCTATTATCCAGATAATTTTGCTATATAAATTAGCTTTAAATTGATGTTTTAATACTTTAGACTCCTGTTCATTGTATCTGCGGTTGAAAAAATCCTCTGCATTAAAAGACTTGATATTTAATATATAATCAAAAATATCTTTTGCTTTGGTATTTAAAGTTGATAACTCTTTTTGGTATTTACTTACTTCTTTTGTTAGTAGATTCCCAATTTTTTTACGGTATAAATTGTAACAGGTAACAGTATAACTACAATAGGAAGCAATCTCCAATCGTTTAAACCAATATACACAAAAAGCATCATAAACAATACTGCATTTGAAATAACTTCAATAAAAGAACCTGATATAAATTTAGTTATCTCAATTAAATCATCTGTAAAACGTGTTATTAAATCAGCGTTTAAATATCTTTCAAGTACTGGCAGGGAGATATTATTTATTTTTTTAAAAAAAGCCATTCTTAATCTACTTAATACATTGCAATAGAATTTCTTCTTATATATGATCATAGAAAAATTGAATAATATATCTAAGACTAAAACAAGACCCGTTAAAAAAACCCACTTAAAAACATCACTCATATTAAATTCTATAACCGAATTAATTAAGTTTTTTACAAAATTAATATATACTATAAATACTAAATTAAGTAAAATACTCAATGTAATAATTAAATATAAAAATTTTTTATCTTCTTTTAACATTTTGATGATTTTTAATATTGGTTTGTCCATTTTTATACCTGCCTTTCGTATATTATATTTAAATTCATTTTCTCACTCATCAAGGAAGATTATTGATTAATTTTTCAAGAGATGGTTTAACATTTAATAATTTTTTTAATTTTTTATACTCATTAAAAATTTCTTTGCTTTTTGATCTAACTTTTGTTACTCTAATCATCAGATTTTTTGGAGTCTCAAGTGAAGAAATATATTCAATAATTGAAACATCGTAACCTAAAGATTCTAAAAGCAATGATCTTAACCCATCAGTTATTATATCAGCCATTCGCGCCTTTAAAATAATCAATTTTCTCATCTAACCTCTGTTTCAAACCGGCCAAAAATAAAGACATTTTCTAGATATTTTGATTATTCATTAAATCACTCCTTATTAATATTTTTTATTCTATTTTTTCTTCTTTTACTTCTAAAAACCCTTTTTTCAAAATAAACTCTCTGGCCTGTTCATTTTTGCCGGTTGTTTTATATTTGCAACATATTCGCTTAGCCCTAAGCTTTTCTGCTTTTTTAATTATATATTTTAAAATAGTATCTTCGATTTTGCGTCCTAAAGCCCGACAGGATAATGCAAAAGTATCAATCCAAAGTTCACATTTTTTTCTAAATATTTAAGGATTATTACACCTACTGTGCCTAAATCGCTAAATCGATCTTTTACCCGGATACAGTAAATAAAATGATTATCTTTTTTTGCAATAGTGTTAATATCAAATGTAGAGTAATGTTGTGCTGTCAAATTAAATTGATTTGTTCTATAAGTTAATTGTGAAATACGTCCATAATCAATCTCCTGTGCGGGATAGATAGGATATTTAAAGCTTTTAGATACTTGTTAAAATTATTATATTTGCTCTTTAATCTTTTACGTAAGATATTGGTTCTATAAGTTTTTCCGACGAAATAAGGCCTCATCACAGGAGGTGATGAGCTAATCAAGGGCCAGGAGGGCCCTTTGATTAGAAAGCCTTATTTCGGCGGAAATCGAGCTTTAGATGATTCGAAAAATTTCTCAAGAAGCGAAAAATTAGCTTTTTGCAGTTTAACCATATATTTAAAGTAGAAAACTGGTCGTATGATAAAGAAAACGACGAGTTTATTTGTCCTCCCCAAAAAAGCTCATTTATTGGAAGACAAAGGAATACAAGACTGATAATGGGTATATTAGACAGTATGGGTATTATAAGTGCGAAAATTGTGATGGGTGTGAGTTAAAAGAAAACTGTACAAAAGCTAAAGGTAACCGTGTAATAAGAATAAGTTTTAAATTACGTAAATATAAGCAAAAAGTAAAGAAGAACCTTTGTTCTGATAAAGGATTGAAACTCCGTTCTCAAAGAGCAATAGAAGCGGAATCAGTCTTTGGAAGGATCAAAGACAATTGGTCATTCAGGAGATTTCTACTTCATGGTCTTGAGAAAGTGAAAATTGAATGGGGTTTACTGTGTATAGCCCATAATCTGGCTAAACTGGCGACAGTATAGAATGATATATTTTTTATACAGAAGAATTTTATATGAACCATGAAAAAAGGGGCTATGCCCCAAAAGTAATTAATTACTTTTGGGACAGCCCCTTACGAAAATTACTTTTCTATTTCTTTTATTTCTTCCATTATAATACCACCGCCCACTAATACATCTCCTTGATAGAAAACAGCAGATTGTCCTGGAGTTATAGCTCTCTGCATATCCTCGAAAATAACTTTAACCTGGTCTTCTCCTAAAGGATAGACTACTGCCTTTGCCGGTGGTGAATTATAACGAATCTGAACTTCAACTTCCATAGGCTCCGTTAACTCTGGAATGGAAATCCAATTCAGCTGCCCAGCAATTAAACCAACCCCAAAAACTTCCGAATTTTCACCCACAATGACTGCATTTCTTTCTGGATCAAGTTTTACCACATAGACCGGTTTACCCAGAGCAACTCCTAAACCCTTTCTTTGACCAATTGTATAGAACGGTAATCCATCATGGGTACCCACCCGGTTTCCATTAGTATCCAAAATTGGCCCAGGTTTAACCAACTCAGGATAGTGTTCCCTTAAAAAACGTCCATAATCATCATCAGGTATAAAACAGATCTCCTGACTATCAGGTTTATCATGTACTGGTAGATTTCTCTCCTTAGCCATTTTGCGGGTCTCTTCTTTAGTATATTCACCCAAAGGAAAGAGAGTATGCGCTAACTGATACTGGGTCATTCCCCAGAGAGTATAGGTTTGATCCTTAGCAGAATCCGTTGCTTTTTTAATCAAATGTCTACCATTTACATTATGCACTACCTTTGCATAATGCCCTGTTGCTATATAGTCAGCATCTAACTCTAAAGCCCGTTTTAACAAAGCCTCAAACTTGATTTTCTGATTACACATAATACAGGGATTAGGGGTTCGGGCATGACTATATTCCTCAACAAAATAATCAATCACTTTTTTTTGAAAGAGTTCTCTAAAATTAACTACATAAAAAGGAATATCTAATCGGTGAGCAACCCGTCTTGCATCTTCTACAGCAGATAGTGAACAACAACCACCGTGATCACGGGCAGGTTCATATTCAGGCCAAATCTGCATCATCATACCGATCACATCATAGCCTGCTTCTTTCAAAAGTGCAGCAGTTAAGGAGCTATCCACTCCTCCGCTCATTGCTACAACAACCCTCTTCATATATAGTTCCACCCTTGCCTTTTAATTTTATTCTTCTGATTCATGATGATGGTCTTCCACTTCATATTTCTCTCCAAGATAATCAGCTATTGCCTTTTGCAAAGCATCTGCTGCTAAGTTAGAGCAGTGCATTTTAACAGGTGGAAGTCCACCCAATTCTTCAGCCACCATTTTATTAGTAATTTTTTTAGCTTCTTCAATGGTCTTTCCTTTTACCATCTCGGTAACCATACTACTCGTAGCAACAGCAGCTCCACAGCCAAAGGTTTTAAATTTACAGTCTACTATCTTTCCATCCTCAACTTTAATGGTAATCTTCATAATATCCCCACATGTTGGATTTCCTACCTCTCCAACCCCATCTGGATTTTCAATCTCACCTACATTACGGGGATTTTGAAAATGTTCCATAACTTTTTCGTTATACATCAGCTATCATCTCCTTAATTCCAATAAAAATTAAGCTTTATAATAATTTTACTGCAAAAAGCAAATTCTTCACTTCAAAGAAATTTTTTAAACCATCTAAAATTCGTTTTCAGGGTAATCCATGGGTCTTCGACCCATGGATTGATTTATCAGAAGCTGTGATGAGACTATTCTTTTCAATCTCACTAAGATAGTTTAACGAAAAATTTCAATGTTGCTCAAAATTAGCTTTTTGCAGTTTGATCATATGATATATTTATTAAACATTTGTTGTCTTATAAAGTGGTGACATTTGACGGAGTTTTTCAACAATCTCAGGAAGTACTTCCAGAACATAATTAATTTCTTCTTCGGTATTGTAAATACCCAGAGTCATCCTTAATGAGCCATGAGCTACTTCGTGACTGCGGCCTATGGCCAAAAGGACATGTGAAGGATCTAAAGAACCAGAAGTACATGCTGAACCACTTGAAGCTGCAATACCCTTCAAATCCAGATTCAAAAGTAATGATTCACCTTCAATATACTTAAAGGAGAAATTCACATTGTTCGGTAATCGCTGTGTCCGGTGTCCATTTAATATAACCTCAGGAATCTTTTCTTCAATACCTGTGATTAATTTATCTCTCAATCTAGTTAATTTTTCCCTTTTCTCGTCCAATTCTTTTAATGCCAGTTCAGCCGCTTTACCTAATCCAATAATTCCCGGTGTATTGTGAGTACTAGCACGACGTTTACGTTCCTGAGCACCACCGTGCATATGTGGAACTAATTTAATTCCTCGCCGTACATATAAAGCCCCTACTCCTTTTGGACCATTGAACTTATGACCACTTAAAGAAAGCATGTCAATATTCATTTCCTGTACATTTATAGGTATACTGCCTACAGCCTGAACAGCATCAGTATGGAATAATACTCCATGTTCCTTTGCAATTTTACCAATCTCAGCTACAGGTTGAATAGTACCAATCTCATTATTAGCAAACATAATGGTAATCAGAATGGTTTTGTCTGTAATAGCCTTACGTACATCTTTAGGATCCACCATGCCATATTCATCCACAGGTAGATAAGTAACCTCACAGCCAAAATATTTCTCGAGATATTCACAAGTATGTAAAACTGCATGGTGTTCGATCTTAGTTGTGATAATATGATTACCTTTATCTTTTTTCGCCAAAGCAGTACCGATAATTGCCAGGTTATCAGACTCAGTACCTCCGCTGGTAAAGATAATTTCCGCTGGTTCCTCTGCACCTAACAATTTAGCTACATTTTCCCTGGCCTCAGTAACACCTTTTGAAACCTCACGACCAAAAGAATGTATACTGGATGGATTTCCAAAATACTCATTAAAATAGGGTAACATAGCCTCAATAACTTCAGGACGGGTCGGAGTTGTAGCACTATTATCCAAATAGACTCGTTTCATTAAAAATTCCTCCTTTTTCCCTTAAATGTGATACATAAACCCTTCATCCTTTTCATGTTTCTTTTCCAAAGCGTATTGGCACAAATCCTCCAGGGTCATCTCATCTAAAACCTCATCAATCTTTTCTTTCAATTTTTCCCAAATTATTCTGGTCACACAAACTTCGACCTTTTCACACTCATACTCTTCATCACCGACACATTCAACAGGTGCAACAGGCCCCTCTAAAGTCCGGATAATATCACCTATGGTAATATCTTTAGGCTCCTGAGCTAAAAGATATCCACCATAAGCCCCACGAACGCTTTTCACTAATCCAGCTTTGCGAAGCACAGCTATTAATTGTTCTAAATAATGTTCGGACAACCCCTGACGTTCAGCTATACTGCGAAGCGAAACCGGACCTGCACCATACCGCATAGCTAGTTCAAACATTGCACGTACTCCATAACGCCCTTTAGTTGAAAGTTTCATTCTCTGTCCCCCTAATCCCGACTAATTTTATAGGAATTCCCTAAGTTTATATTACCATATCTTTATTATAAATGTCAATAACAAATCCTACTTCTTTTATCGAAATTATTTTTTCCTCAATGTAAAAATTTTATAATTTCAATATCATGATTAAACTGCAAAAAGTTAATTTTGAGTGCCATAAAAATTTTTCGTTCAACCATCTTACTCATATTGAGGAAATAATGAGCTAATTAAGAGTCAGGATAACCCATTGATTAGTGTACCTTATTCTGGCTAAAATCGAACTTTGAATGGTTCGAAAAATTTTTTATGAAGCGAAAAACTTGCTTTTTGCAGTAAGATCATATCATAGGTACTTTAATTCAACCACGAAATTCTTCCTCTTCAACTGTAACCTTTGCTTTACCTCTGGTAACATCGACCATCTTTTTCTTAAAACTCTCCAGATAGCTAGGTAAAAGATCAACAAAGATAGCCACTCCATCATTAGAATATTGAATATCTCGAATCTCACTAATTCCTCCTTGAATCTCTTTAACAACACTTCCCATCCGGTCATAAGATACTTCAATCTTAACTAAAAGATATTGAACTTTTTCACGAACGCCAGCTTCTTTTAAACCGGCCTGTGCTGCATCACCATAAGCCCGAACAAGACCGCCATATCCTAACTTAGTACCACCAAAATATCTGGTTACTACCACGGCTGTATTGGTCAAACCTGCACCATCAATAGCCTGCAATACAGGCGGCCCAGATGAACCAGCCGGTTCACCATCATCATCATAACGCTTGATTGCCTGATCTCCCATTCCAACCTTAAAAGCTGAAACATTATGGGTTGCGTCATGAAATTCTTTTGAAATCTTTTCAATAAAGGCCAGTGCCTCTTCTTCAGTTGTTACAGGCGCAACTGTTGCGATAAATTTACTGTCTTTAACTTTGATCTGAATTCTTGCCTCTTTTGCAACAGTCAAATACCGATCACTCATCTTTATCACCACATCTCTTCAAATACTCCTTTATTTGTTTTTCATAACCATTTTCTGTGGGATGATAAAATTTACGCCCCTTCATATTAAGCGGCAGATATTCCTGTGGGACATAATTACCTGGAAAATCATGGGGATATTTATATCCTTCACCATGTCCTAATTTGCTAGCCCCCAGGTAATGGGTATCTTTTAAATGTTTCGGCACAGACCCAACCTCTTCCTTCTCTACCACCTCTAACGCTGAATCAATACCTTTTATCACAGCATTACTTTTAGGAGCAGTGGCAATAAATAAAGCTGCCTCAGCCAGAGGAATTCTAGCTTCAGGCATCCCCACATATTCTACAGCTTGTGCCGCAGCTGCAGCTACTATTAGAGCATGAGGATTGGCCAGACCTACATCTTCAGCAGCATGAATCAAAATTCGCCTTGCGATAAATCTAGGATCCTCACCAGCTTTAATCATTTTAGCCAGCCAATAAAGGGTAGCATCCGGATCTGACCCTCGCATGCTCTTTATAAATGCTGAAATAGTATCATAATGATTATCTCCGTCTTTATCATAATTTACTGCTCTTTTTTGAATGGATTCTTCTGCTATTTCAAGATCAATATTAATAACCCCATCTTCATTTTCAGGTGTTGTAAGAACCGCTAATTCAAGAGCATTGAGGGCAGATCTAGCATCACCATTAGCCACATTGGCAAGGTGATTTAAAGCTTTATCTGTAATCCGAACCTTATAATTACCCAAGCCCCGTTCTTTATCCTTTAAAGCATTCTTTAAAATAATTTTAATCTCCTTCTGAGTCAAAGGCCTTAACTGAAAAATCCGCGAACGGGAAATAAGAGGGGAATTGATCTCAAAGTAAGGATTCTCTGTTGTCGCTCCAATAAAAATAATAGTTCCATCCTCTACAGCAGGAAGAAGAGCATCCTGCTGTGCCTTATTGAAACGATGAATCTCGTCAATAAAGAGTATAGTACGCTTTTGATACATTTCATACCGCTTTTTTGCTTTCTCTATTACTTCCCGGATATCCTTGACACCAGAAGTGACGGCATTTAAAGTTTCAAACTCAGATTGGGTGGTATTGGCAATCACCCGGGCCAGCGTAGTCTTCCCACATCCCGGTGGGCCATAAAAGATCATTGAAGTAAGCCGGTCAGCTTGAATGGCCCGACGTAAAAGGCGCCCCTCACCAACAATCTCTTCCTGCCCTATAAACTCATCCAAAGTTCTAGGCCGCATTCTGGCTGCCAGTGGAGCTTCTTTTTTCAGCTTTTTTTGTGCACTTAAGCTAAATAAATCCATATTACTATCAACCTACCTCTTCTTTACGATTCTTTACACAATAAATTAACCGTTTTTCGGTAACAATCATATCAACAGGAATATCATGGTCTTCATGGGGTAAAGGTTTATCCATTACCTGCAGCTCATAAGCTACGGCCACCAATTTTGGCCGCCTGGTCAATTCACCCAAAAAACGATCATAAAATCCTCCACCATATCCAATTCTATACCCATTATGATCAAAAACCAATCCAGGCATTAAAACAAAATCTATCTCTTCTGGTTGAACCGGTCGGATAAACTCTTTTTTAGGTTCCAGTATTCCATATGTACCAACAACCAGTTCCTTATCGAAATCCTTAAGTTCAGAAAATGTTAACCGACCTGTCGAAAGATTAGTAATGGGTAAAATAACCCGTTTACCGATCGCCAATCCCTTTTTTATTAAAGGAATAGTATTGACTTCACTTCTAAAGGAAACAAAATATAAGATTGTATGGGCCTTCTTATAACTTAAAAGGCCTTCTAAACGCTGACGAATCTTTTTTGAATATAATTCTCTTTTCCTTTCCGATAATTGATCTCTCAATTGGCTAATCTTTCTACGCAAAGTCTGCTTATCCATCTCTATACAATTCCTCCTCACACTTCATCAATTCAATCATACCAGAAATTACGGACATATGTCAAAAGTTTACGAAATTTTTCCCATTCATTTAATCAGATTTTTTCTAATTTTAAATATAATGATTTTCAACAAAAAACTTAACGAAAAATTTCTTTTGGAGCAAAAAATCAGAGATTATCTATACCAAATGTTATCCACAATCTGCAAAAAGTAGAATTTCCTAAACATCAAGAAATAATATAAAACCCGGTGAAATTTTACCGGGTTATTAATAATATCCGCTATGCCGTGTGGAACTTTATTTTTGATCCCTCTCCTCCAAGTGGGTTCCCTCTCAACTGGTTTGTAGGTCCTCTCAAAGGAGGCTTCTACGCCGCAGTTGAAGTCCAGGATCCCTTTCACATTGGTGTTGGTCAAAAATAATAATTTCCATCACGGGCATAGCAGAATTAAAAACCAATTTTTTCTTTTCATTTTCTCTTGCATCTTAATAATACCACAAAGAAAAATAACTTTCAAGTAACAATATTTTCATTTAATATTCACATAATCATTTTTGCAGATTAATATGGAGTTCGTCTAACTGTTCCTTTGAGACATCAGATGGCGCATTAGTCATCAAATCTGTGGCACTTGCGGTTTTAGGGAATGCAATAACATCCCGAATAGTATCACATCCAGCCATCAACATAACCATCCGATCGAGACCAAAAGCAATACCGCCATGTGGTGGAGTTCCGTATTGGAAAGCTTCCAATAAAAAACCAAACTTATCGTTGATCTCTTCTTCTGTCAGGCTTAACATCTTAAAGACTTTTCTCTGAAGTTCACTGTTGTGAATCCTGATACTTCCTCCACCCAATTCAACACCGTTTAAAACCAGATCATATGCCTGGGCCCGTACCTTGAGAGGATCTGTCTCAAGTAGTGGAATATCTTCTTCTACTGGATGTGTGAATGGATGGTGTAAGGAGACATACCTGCCCTCTTCCTCATCATACTCTACTAGCGGAAAATCGGTAATCCAGACAAACTGGAATTTATCTTCAGGAATCAATCCCAACTCTTTACCCAGTTTAAGCCGCAGTGCCCCCAAAGAAGCTGCAACCACCTGAGGGGAATCGGCTACAAAAAGGAGCAGATCTCCGGTCTTGCCGCCCATTTCCTTAATGATAGCATCCAATTCCTCTTCTTTAAAGAACTTGGCAATAGGTGATTTTATACCATCCTCTTTTAATGCAATCCAGGCAAGACCCTTAGCCCCATAAATAGCCACATATTTTGTCAACTCATCAATTTCTTTTCTGGAGAAATTGGCACAACCCTCTACTCGAATACCTTTAACCTGACCGCCATTTTTAACGGTATTGGCAAAGACTTTAAAATCCACGTCTTTAACCAGATGGGATATATCAACCAGTTTCATATCAAAGCGAATATCCGGCTTGTCTGAACCATAATAGTTCATTGCATCATCATAAGTCATCCTTGGAAACGGATGGAATACAGAAAGACCTACACCTGAAAATACTTCAATGATCATCTCTTCCATCATTTCCATAACATCTTCCTGGGTGACAAAAGACATTTCGATATCGATCTGAGTAAACTCCGGCTGCCGATCAGCCCGTAAATCTTCATCCCGGAAACATCTTGCAATCTGAAAATACCTTTCCAAACCAGAAGCCATTAAAATCTGCTTAAAGATCTGAGGAGACTGGGGCAGGGCAAAAAATTTCCCCGGATGAACCCGACTGGGTACCAGATAGTCCCGGGCACCTTCTGGAGTACTCCGGGTCAAGATCGGTGTTTCGATTTCTAAAAAGCCCATCCTATCCAGATACTTACGAACCAGCATCGTTACCCTGTGACGCAAAATTAAATTTTTCTGCATCACAGGTCTTCTTAAATCCAGATAACGATATTTTAAACGTAAATCTTCATTTACATCCAGATCATCCTGAATGTAAATAGGCGGTGTTTTGGCTTCATCGAGAATTCGTAAATATTTTGCATGAACTTCTATTTCACCGGTGGCTAAATTGGGATTCTTTTGCGGACGTTCCTGCACCTGACCCTCAATAGCTACAACATATTCACTCCGTAATTTTTCTGCTTTGGTAAACACTTCTTGATTATCTTCTGGATTAAAGACCACCTGAACCAAACCAGAACGATCCCTTAAATCAATAAAAATCAGACCACCCAGATCGCGTCTGCGCTGAACCCAACCCATAATGGTTACTTCTTCTCCAACATTATCTTTCCGTAAATCACCACAGTGGTGAGTACGCTTCAACCCCCGAATACTTTCTCCCATTCCTGTAAACCTCCCTTACTTGACCCGTTTTTTCATCTCTTCGACCAAATTACTCAGTTTAACTTCATCCTGCTCACCGGTCTCCATATTGCGAATTGTAGCAGAACCTTTATCGAGTTCTTCATCTCCTAAAATGATACTGTAACGAGCATTCAGCCTATCTGCCATCTTCATCTGGCCTTTTACACTTCGACCCATATAATCCATAGCTGCTTTTAAACCGGCCCTACGCAGTTGATTAAGATATTTAAAAGCTTCTTTTTCTGCTTTACTTCCAATGGTAGTAATGAAAAGATCTATATTGCGATTAATAGGCAGTTCAACATTTTGATATTTTAGCGCCAGGATCAACCGTTCCATTCCCATTGCAAAACCAATTCCTGGAACCCTTTTACCACCAATCTCTTCACCTAAGCCATCATAACGACCACCAGCAAATAAAGTATCCTGAGCACCCAGCTTAGAATATTTAACTTCAAAGGCAGTTTTAGTATAATAATCCAATCCTCTGACCAGCCCTGGATCAACTTCATATGGTATCTGAACTAAATCCAGATAAGATTTAACTTTATCAAAATCAGAGGCACAGTCTTCACAAAGATAGTCTAAAATTACTGGTGCTTTCTCCATATGTCTTTTACAATCTTCATTTTTACAATCCAACATCCTCATTGGATTCCTCTCAAAGCGTCGTTGGCAGTCAGAACAGAGCTTTTCTAAATGGGGTTTAAAATAATCTTTTAAAGCTTCACGATAAGCACTTCTACATTCAGGGCAACCAACACTATTGATATATAGCTTACAGTCCTTTAAACCCAGAGTATCCAGGATCTGGAAACCCACAAGAATAACCTCTACATCAACAGCAGGATTATCAACACCTAAAACCTCTACTCCAATCTGGTAAAACTGACGAAATCGTCCAGCCTGAGGCCGTTCGTATCGAAACATAGGTCCAAAATAAAAATATTTGGTCGGCTGGGATTGACCGTAAATTTTATGTTCCAGATAAGCTCGCATCACAGATGCTGTTCCTTCCGGTCTTAAAGTTATACTTCGTCCACCTTTATCTTCAAAAGTATACATCTCTTTTTCTACAATATCTGTGGTCTCACCTATACCTCTTTGAAAAAGTTCTGTATGCTCAAAAATCGGTAAGATAATCTCTTCATAATTGTAGAGTTCAAAAATCTCTTCTGCTTTTCTGCGAATATACTGCCATTTAAATGAATCAGGGGGCAAAATATCATTAACTCCCCTTGGTGCTTTAACACTCATAGCCTGTTCCTCCTTTAATTTGCTTATTGATAACCAGGCTACAGGGGTTACCTGTAGCCTGATTTAATGTTATAACTTATTTATTCAATTCCAACTTAATTGTTGGAAGATTCTTCAGTATTCTCCTCATCAGTTTGTTCAGTCATTTGCTTTTCCTTTAATTTCTTTGCTTCTTCCATTTCTTTTTGAGCGATCTCATTAATGATTGTTTGTTCAGCTTCTGCCAGTTCTGACTCATTCATTTCTGTAAAAATTGTCTTCAAACGTGTATGAGCCCAGCGCTTATCACCAGCATGTTCACTGGCCTTCTTAAAATATTCTATAGCCTTTTCTTTGTTCTTAAGATCTTTATAGATCTGGCCCATATTCAGATACAGTTCCCAATCATCAGGAGCAATTTCAATAGCCTTCTCAAGAGCTGTAATTGCCTTTTCATTATTATTCATTCCTTTATAAGCCTGAGCAAGGAAAGAATAGTAAGCTTCATTTTCAGGTGCTTCACTTACAGCTTCCTCAAAATACTTAACAGCATTCTCATAATCCTCCTCTATAAGAGCCTTATAACCAGCTAGATGCGGATAATTGATTTCAATCTTAGCCTCATTTTTGATTTCCTGGAACCATTTAGATTGAGCCTGTGCTTTCTTGATGTTTAACAACCGTTCTTTAATCTCTTCTTTTTGTGCTTCAAATTCTTCACCTTCAGCATCTTTTCTTTCGGTAACTTTCAAGATATGATAACCGCTATCAGTTTCAATAATATCAGAAACCTGACCAACTTCTAAAGCAAATGCTTTTTCGGTCAAAAGTTTGCCAAGTCTATAACCTGCATGAGAAATAAATCCTACATCACCGCCAGTTTGAGCATCTACTGCTTCAGAGAAATTTTTAGCGACTTCAGCAAAATCTACACCCTCTTTAATTTTTGCCAAAGCTTCTTCTGCTTTTATCTTACCACTATTTCCATCTTCTTTTTTGCTAATGAAAATGCGGCTAACCCTTACCCTTTCATATTCTTCGATAATCTCTTCATCAGTAACAGTAATATCAGAAGTTACCTTTTCAATAAGAGCATCAATAGTCTTTTCCTCTTTTAGATAAGCTTTAATATCTTTTCTCCAATCAGCCATTGTAATATTGTTATTTTTTAAAGCTTCTTTAAGTTCGTCCTCAGTCATCTCATTCTGAGCCAAAATACCCTCAATATATTTGTCAACATCTTCTTCAGTAACCTTTACCTTAATCTTCTCTTTTTCGGCCTGTTGAAGTAACAAAGTCTTATCGATGAGGGAATTCAAAATTTGATACTTATACACCAGTAATTGATCAGATGGTAAACCCATTAAATACTGACTGGCAGCCCGCAATCTCTGATAAAATTCCAATGCACTGATAGGTTCCTTATTTACAACAGCAATAGCCTGTCTCTTTTGCTGGGCGACATAATTACGATTTGAAATATAAGCACCATAACCAAAAAGTCCACCACCAACTACAAAAGCAAACACAACAATCCAGACGATAATATGGCGATTTTTTCTTAAAAACCTATGCATAAAATCTTCCTCCTCATATAAAAAATTAAAAAATTTAAAATTTCTTCTCTCTTCACCTTTCATTATTGTACCTTATCATTGTAAGGATGTCAATAATGATAATTTTTCATTCAAAATCTTATCAATTTGATCAATATAATCTCCAGGATATTTGGGATTGGAGTGGCGATTTAAGCTCCAATCTTTTGGATTAACTACTTTAGTGACAGCTCCTCCCCCAAGTCCAATTACTGTTTCCCGTTCATCAATCATAATCATATTATAAAGAGATTCTTTGCCAGAAATAGCATATCCCACATTTTCCTGATTGGCCAGAATATATTTCTGACGATACATATAATAGGGTAGAAGTTGATTTTCTCTTAAAACCCGGTCAACATAATCCAACATCCGGGTTAGTTCTTTATCATCAGGAAACGGAAGTTCATTTGCTTTTCCCCACCATCTTGCAGCTTTCTTTAAAGATAAGGTATGAACTGTCACACTATCCGGTTTAAGTCTCAGAACTTCCTCTATAGTGGACTGTACATCCGTAAAATTCTCCCCTGGCAAACCAATAATCAAATCCATGTTAATATTATCAAAACCAACTTCTCTTGCTAAAGTAAATACATTCTTTATCTGATCAACGGTATGATGACGTCCTATGGCATCTAGAGTTTTTTGCTGCATGGTCTGTGGATTGATGCTAATTCTGGTTACACCAGCATCACGCAATATCACAAGCATTTCAGGGGTGATAGTATCTGGACGTCCCGCTTCCACATTATATTCCTGCAAATAATCAAAAGGTATATGTTTTTCCAAGCACTGCAAAAGTTTTTCCATCTGAGCAGTAGTTAAACTTGTAGGTGTTCCTCCACCAATGTAAATAGAATCCACCTTATAACCCTGCTTTAAAATAAACTCTCCGACAACCTCTATTTCATGGAATAGAGTTTTTAAAAATGGTTCCATAAATCGGCGGTGTTTCTGTAACGAAAAGGCAGGAAAAGAACAATAATCACATCTAGAGGGGCAAAAAGGAATTCCGATATAAATACTTATCCTTTTTGCTGCCTCATTTTTTGTCGGTAAATATTTCTCTTCAATCTGACCAATCCGGATTAAAAGATCAATCTTTTCATCTGAAATAACATAAACCTCTTTTAAAATCTTTTTTAATTCCTCAAATTCAAAACCCTTGTCTCTTAAATAGTGAACTATTTTTGTGGGACGTATTCCTGTCAAAATTCCCCAGGGACTGATCTCCTCTTCTAAATATTGGACTAAAAAAGTATAAATATGGGTTTTTAAAAGATCCTTTCCCCGCCTCTCATAATCCAACTCTCCATAGCGGGAATCTAAAATATCATAATGGTAACGTCGTTCCAGATAACGTTTATTCCCGTCAATAAGGGTTAATTCAGTCTGTATAGGTTCTCCCTTTTTAAAGCTGCTTTGAGCTAGCTTAAGTTTTATGAGCGGATTGTTTGATTTTTCTATAACAAAGTTAAAACTATAATCAGGTAGCAGAATCTCCAATAAACGCTTTATAGATACTTGATAGGATTCTGGTATAAGTTGAATATCAAAAGTTTTGTGTTTCAATGAAGACTCCCCTTTAACGAATAAATGGATTTTGGACTTTGATTTCACCTAAAGTTGAGAGAAGATTGTGACCCGGATAGACCCGTGTATCATCGGAATAGCTCAGGAGTTTATTATGAATAGAATCCATAATAGCTTCATAGGAACCACCTGGAAAATCCGTTCTTCCAATGCCGTATGCAAAGAGCGTATCACCAGTGAAAAGATGTCCCGACTGATATAAAGAAATAGAACCCTGTGTATGTCCGGGTGTATGGATTACTTCTAAACTGACAGTATTACCTACTTCAAGTAAATCACCATCCTGCAAAATTTTATCTGCTGCTGGCCCGTCAAGTATTCGATCCCCCTTTAAAAATGCTGAAAAATTAAGCCTGGGATCTGTTAACATCTCAGCATCATCAGCATGAATTAATAATTTCGCCCCGGTCCTTTCTTTTATTGGACCATTGGCACCAATATGGTCATAATGCCCGTGAGTGTTGATAATATAGCGAACTTTCCATTGACCCTCTTCAATCTCCTTTAAGATTACGTCAGGTTCTTCACCTGGATCGATTATTAGGGCTTCTTTTGTCTCTTCACAGCCAACAAGATAACAATTTACCCCCATAACTCCAACTTCAATCCGCTTTATAATCATACTTTCTCCACCTCCAACCTAAAAAATCCGCTTGCTATCTAAAAGCATGGTTACTGGTCCAGTATTTACAAGTTCTACATCCATCATAGCCTGAAACTGACCTGTCTCAACTTTTAGGCCGTATTTGCTAATTTCTTCGACAAACTGTTTATATAAAGCTTCGGCATCTTTGGGAGATGCAGCCTGGGTAAAACTGGGTCTCCTTCCCTTCCGGCAATCTCCATATAAGGTGAATTGGGAAATAACCAGAAGTTCCAGTCCTTTATCCAATGCGGAAAGATTCATCTTTCCATTTTCGTCTTCAAATATCCTCAGATTTACAATTTTTTCAGCTAAATACTTAATATCTTCTGGCCCATCATCCTGGCCAATTCCCAAAAGAATCACAAGACCCGGGCCAATCTTACCAACAACCTTACCTTCAACTGTAACCGATCCTCGTAAAACACGTTGTACTACTGCACGCAATAACCCTCACCTCACATTAAGTTGGATTGGCACGTCTTACATCCAATATACCATCAATACAGCGCAATCTTTTAATAATATCGTTCATATGCTCAAGAGAACTTATCTCTAAGGAAATATTGATTTTTGCCGTTCCATCCCGATTGGTTCGAGCATTAATGGCAGTTATATTAACTTTGGCTTCAGAAATAACACTGGTTATATTATTCAAAAGTGAACACTGATTCATCGCCTCTAATTCCAGTTCAACCTGATAGGTCTCAATCCGATCAATATCCCAGCTTACATTAACACAGCGTTCTTTCTCCTTAAGCAGAGTCTTTACATTTGGACAATCCTTCCGGTGTACTGATACACCACGTCCACGGGTAACATATCCAATAATCTCATCACCGGGCACCGGATTACAACAACGGCTGAGTCTAACAAAAAGATCGTCCACTCCTTCCACACGAACTCCTTTACTAACACTCTTTCTTCTAATTGGCCGTTTCTGGGTAAGTTTATCCAAAACAGTTTCTTTTGTCTGGACAAGACCTAATTTTACAGCAACCTGAGTAGGTGTAACTTTGTTATACCCAATAGCTTCCAATAAATCCTCAACCCTTTGATAACCCAACCTGTTAGCTGCCTTTTCCAATTCACCACTCTTCTCCAGACTTTTGAGATCAGCCCGGTGGCGTTTTAATTCCTCCTCTAAAGCTTGCTTACCGCGCTCAGTTACTTCTTCCTGCTTCAAACGTTTAAACCAACGTTTAATCTTGCTCCTGGCTTTAGAAGTCTTAACAAATTTAAGCCAGTCTCTACTAGGGCCAGTGCTATTTTTGGAAGTTATAATCTCTACAATATCACCATTTTCAAGTTTATATTCCAAAGGTACTATCTTGCCATTCACCTTTGCCCCAACACAGCTCATACCAATCTCTGTATGGATAAAAAAAGCAAAATCAACCGGAGTAGCATGGCATGGCAGTGAAACGACATCCCCTTTGGGGGTAAAAACAAAAACTTCATCTTCAAAAAGATCAATCTTTAAGTTCTCCATAAATTCGGAGGCATCCTGCAAATCTTTCTGCCATTCGAGAAGCTGTCTTAACCAGGAAAGTTTCCTATCAAATTCTTCTATATCTTTCTTACCTTCTTTATACCTCCAATGAGCAGCAATACCATATTCCGCAATTCGGTGCATATCCCAGGTTCTAATCTGAATTTCCAAAGGATCACCTTTAGGACCGATAACAGTGGTATGCAGGGATTGATACATATTGGACTTGGGCATAGCAATATAATCCTTAAACCGACCAGGTATGGGTTTCCAAAGTTCATGAACAATTCCTAATACTTCATAACACTCACGAACCGTATTGACAATAATCCGAATGGCAGTCAGGTCATAAATCTCGGAAAATTCTTTCTTCTGTCGGAGCATCTTTTGATAAATGCTATATAGATGTTTTGGTCGACCATAAATTTCAACTTTAATATTTGTCTCACTTTCAATCTTTTCCTTAATTGTCCTGATAGCTCTCTCAATATTTTTCTCCCGCTCTTTACGGGTAGTCGCAACTTTCCTGGCCAGATCATAGTATTTTTTTGGTTCCAGATAACGAAAAGATAAGTCCTCCAATTCCCATTTGATTTTAAACATTCCCAAACGATGGGCCAAAGGTGCATAAATTTCTAAAGTCTCTTCAGCCTTGCGTTTCTGCTTTTCAGGTGCAGTATAATTTAAAGTACGCATATTGTGCAGCCGGTCAGCCAATTTAATCAGGATTACCCGAATATCCTTAGCCATAGCTAAAAACATTTTGCGCAAATTTTCAGCCTGATGTTCTTCCCGGGATTTAAAGGCAATTTGAGAAAGTTTAGTAACACCATTAACCAAAAGAGCAATCTCTTTTCCAAATTCTTCCTCAATCTGCTCAATGGTAATATCTGTATCTTCAACTACATCATGAAGAAGAGCAGCAGCAATAGTAATTACATCCAACTCTAATTCTGCTAGAATCTCTGCAACCTCCACAGGGTGATTAAAAAAAGGCTCTCCCGAATCCCGGAATTGGCCCTCATGGGCTTTACGCGCAAACTCATATGCCCGGCCAACTATATCCAGATCAGGATCGTTTGTATATGATTTTATTTTTTCGAGCAAATCCTGTAAGTTCATATACAACTCTCCTAAATTTTAGTAGTTTAATTAATCTTTAATCAAGGAAATAACAGGGAATTTGCTTAATCTCTCACGTCCATTTAAAAAAGTCAGTTCGAGAATAAATGCCAGACCTGCAACCTGACCATTCAAATTTTCTATCATCTCAATACTCGCAGAAACTGTTCCACCGGTAGCTAAAAGATCATCTATAATAAGTATCTTACTTCCCGGTTCAAAGGCATCTTTATGCATTTCTAAAGTATTAGAACCGTATTCCAATTCATATTCTGCCCGAATTACTTCCCCCGGTAATTTACCTTTTTTACGAATTGGTATAAATCCTTTGTTCATTTTTAGTGCTAAAGGCACACCAACGAGAAAACCTCTAGCTTCAATACCGGCAATATAATCAAAATCCAATTCTTTAACCTTATTGTAAAGATCTTCGATTAAGTTATGAAAAGCTTCGGGGTTTTTAAAAATGGGGGTAATATCTTTAAAAAGGATCCCCTTCTTTGGAAAATCTGGTATTTCGCGAATACAATCTTGATAATTCATTGCTTTGTTACCTCCCTTTTATAATGTTCCATTGGAAAAATCGAATGGGAAATTTTAAACAATAATTATACTACAGAAAGTTAATTTTGAGCGACATAGAAATTTTTCGCTAAACCATCTTAGTGAGATTTCCGACAAAATAAGGCCTCATCACAGGAGGTAATGAGCTAATCAAGGGCCAGGAGGGCCCTTTATTTAGGAAACCTTATTTCGGCGGAAATCGAGTTTTAGATGATTCGAAAAATTTCTCAAGAAGCGAAAAATTAGCTTTCTGCAGTATAACCAAACAATAATTTCTCAGCATCTTCATCTAAAGCAGTCCGGGAATAGGCTTCAAATACTTTTTTTTCTGTAATACCCTCATTATACCTTATTGAAGAACTTAAGTCCAGCTTTTGTTTCGGTTTAGGAAGTAATGTGATAACTCGCTGCATCCCCTGCCAGGTTAATTTAATCAACTGAAGTTCTGTAAAAATTCCTAACACATTAGAAAGCCCTGTAGAATTAACCCAGTAAAAACCTTCTTTATTAAGTTTATCTATCAGTTCCCGGTCGGTTAAAAAAATCTGGCCCTGCTTATTTGCTGTTTTATTTAGAAGAATATAAACCTTTGCCAGAAAGTCTCGCTCAAAAACCCGATTTTTAAGAGCCAGTTCATTGATCTTTTTATCATACTCACCGTATAAAAGATGAATCCAGGATTGCTTTCCATCAACTCCAGCTATCCAGCACTGCTCCTTAAACTCAGTAAAATTAAAATTAAGCTGATAGAATACCACATGACGGATATCCGGTATATCAACCTCTGCAGCGAAGATAGCAGTAGAGATAATTACTTTCACCTTTCCGCGTTTAAAAAGATCTTTTATAAATTTCCGATCTTTTAAAGACAGGCCCTCATGATAATAAATAATCTCTTCATCCATCTCCGGTAATCTTTCTCTAAGTTTTTGAGCAATTTTCACACTCATCTCAGGACTGGAAACATAGACAACAGTCTTTTCACCACTCCGGACAACATTAAGGAGATAATCTTCTTTATTCCTGATATTTCGCTGATCACTGATAGCTAAGTTAGTTCGTACATAAGAGTCAATCACTACTTCATCAATTCCTAAACTTTCAACTATCTTAGCTATAATCTCTTTATCAGCAGCAGGAGTGACTGCCAATATAAGCGGATCATTAAGTTCTCTAAAAAGCTGACTTAACCTGTAATAGTCAGAATAAAAGAGACTACATGTCAAACCCATATGATGGGCTTCTTCGACTAAACAAAAACCAATTCTTTCTTTTAATTTTTTAAACTTACTCAAAAAATATTCCAAATATTTGGGAGTTAGCAAAAGAATATCTACTTCTCCCGCCTCAATAGCCCTGTTTAACTCTTCACTTTCTTTTAATGTCAGAAAACCATGAGCTTTATATACCCGCAAACCCAAGGGCTTTAAAGAACTATTCATACTCTCATAGTGAATATCTACTAGCATTGGCAATGGATAAACCATACATGTAATATGCCTATCTCCTAACACCTGATAGGCAGTAAAACATTTAACAAGAGCAGATATATCTACCACTGCCGTAGAAATAGCAAGGATATTTTTATTCTGCAAAAGTCTAACTAAAATTTCTTCTATCTGAGGACGATAAGGATGATTACTAATCAAATACCGAATTTTTTCTAAAAGCTCATCTTTTCTAAGTCCTTCTAACATCTGTCGCTTATTCCGTTCGGCATCTTTTAACTCCCTTTCTTCAGCACTTTTAAGAAATTCATAAGCCTTTTGAAAAAATTTTTCCACCGGGCCATTTTCGACAGGTTTTAAATCTACCAAAACCATCTGTAGATTTTCCTGACCATTCCAGATATTCCTATTCAAATTAAAAACGAGATCAATCTTTCTATGCTTTTTTAAATATTCCACCATCTCAGCCATTCCAAAGCCAATAGCATCAATCCGTTTGCTGTTATTGAAAACCTGTAGTTTAAGGTGTTTTTCATTCACTCCCACCAACCGATGTTCATGTCTTACATTTTGAACCATTAATTGAGGGCGAGGATTACCCGGGCCATGGGGTTCGAGTTTTTCCAGCTCCTCTAAAAGGGCAAAATCTAATTCATCTAAATCAACTCTGGCATCAACCTTAAGGTAGGGCTTTAGATCTTCTATGGTCAGCACATTTTTTACATATTGCTCAAATTCTTCTCTGAATTGTTGAATCTGGCCCGGCTCAATTATAAGACCGGCAGCCAACTCATGACCACCATAATTTTCCAGATAATTTTGACAATGGGTTAAAGCTTCATAGAGATTCAACCCTCTGATTCCACGGGCTGACCCTTTGCCTACTCCGTCCTGGATAGCAATCAAAATAGTAGGGCGATAATAACGTTCCACCAGTTTTGAAGCCACTATTCCGATAACTCCAGAATGCCAATCCTCTGAAGCAAGTACAATTCCATATCCCTTATCCAGGCCCTCTTCATCAATCATTTCAACTGCTTCTTTAAAAATAATCTCTTCAATCATTTGCCTCTTTCGATTAGCCAGATCCAACTTTTCTGCCAATTTCGCGGCCCGCTCAGGGTCACGGGTTGTCAGTAGTTCTACTCCTAACATTGGATTGTCCAGCCTACCAATAGCATTAATCCTCGGAGCAAGGACAAAACCCACATCTCCAACATTGATTTCTTTATCTTCCAACTTTGCAACCTTAATCAATTCCCTGAGACCCAGGTTAAGAGTTGTCTTAATCTTTTTTAAACCATTAGCTGTAATAATTCTATTTTCACCCAATAAGGGTACTATATCTGCAACGGTTCCCAGAGTAACCAGGTCAATCTGTTCTAAGACAAACTGTGCCAATTTAGAGGAGTTTAGCCGTTGAGCTAGCGCTTGACAGAGTTTAAATACAACCCCTACCCCTGACAGATAAGGACAGGGATAATTGCAAGTCTCTAATTTTGGATTAACCACCGCTGTTGCATTTGGGATTCTTTTGGGGGGTTCATGATGGTCGGTTATAATCACATCAATTCCAAAAGAATTAGCCAATTCCACTTCTTCAAAGCAGCTTATACCATTATCTACTGTCACGATTAAGGTATATCCACTTAGAGAAAGTCTCCTTATCGCTCCCTGATTGAGCCCATACCCTTCAGCACGGTCTGGAATATAATAATCTACCTTTGCTCCTATTTGTTCAAATACCCGTATAAGAAGACTGGTTCCGGTAATACCGTCCACATCATAATCACCGAAAATAATAATTTTCTCACCATTTTTCAGACCCTCTATTATTCTATCTACAGCCCGATCCATCCCGAATAACAAAAATGGATCCCATAAATTAGTCAAATCAAGTTGAAAAAACTTTTTTGCTTCTTCAACAGTTGCAATTCCCCTATTAACAAGAATCTGTGCTGTAATAGGAGATATTCCCAGTTCATCAGCAATCCGTGCTGTAAGTAATTGTTTCTCTGTATAAATTTCCCATCTTTTTTCGATCATAATGACAACTCCTATAACAACTTTTTATGCAATATAGCTTATGTTCTACATCAAATATTCCTTTCCTGCTAAAAATTCATAAAAGAAAATCTCCTCTAAGCCAAAGGCCTTAGAGGAGATCTTAAGGGAGGTAATAGCACAATGCTTAACCATCTATATTACACTTCGAATTAAAGAGAGATTCAGCATATTCTATCGAAATAAATAACACATAGAGAGCACCACTGTTCATCAAAGCAGTAGGCAAAAAGACTTCTTTAAATAATACCGTAAAAGTATTTGATAATCCAACCAGGGTTGTAGCTAGCAATGTAAAAATCAAACCACTAATTATTGTTCCAAAAAAGCCTATGATAAATAGAAAAAAAGCCTGTTTCCATTCGAATCTTTTAATCCAGTTAATCAGAAAATACATCAAACCACCGGTAATAATCTTTTCTATAAAATTAATCCATGCACCAGTAGAAACAGAACTGGTTAAAGTGGTAAAAATTCCAATTATCAGAGCAGATACCATCACCAAACGAAAATCTTTTTTCACAAGAATGATAACAAAGAGAATTGCTAAAGAAACGTCAGGCTTCATGCCATTAGCAATAGGAATCCCAGGAAAGATAAAATGATAGACAAAGCCTATAGTCAATAAAAAGATTACATCTATAAGATCCATCAGCCGCATTTATAATCCTCGCCTTCTCCTCCAAGAAAACTTTACCATCTATATTAAATTTTATTACATTTTTTCCTTCTTGTCAAGCATTTCAGATTGAAATATAATACGTTTTATTCCTCTTTTGTCTCAATTTCCTCTGGAGTTTTTACCTGTAAAGCTTCCTGAGCCAATATTTCCTCTTCTGCCCCTTCATATCTAGCAAGATCTACTGCCATCTCATTCAATTTTTCTTTAAGTTTTTCCAACTGCTTTTCCAAAGATTTAATCTTCCCTTTCAAAGTACGAATCTGAATCCTGGCTTTTATCTGACTTATTAATCCAAGAATCCCTATCATTAAAGCTCCCAATGCAACACCACCCAAAACCACTACAACCAAAGATGTTTCAAACTGCCATGTAAAGAATTTTAAAGAGACATCTATATCATTTTGTACGGCAAAGACTCCTACCAAAAGAGCAAAGAGTAAAGTGATTACCACAGTCCATTGCATTCTCTAACTCCTCCTTTAAAATCGGCCTATAGACCCCAGAAATAAATGTTTTAATATTTTTAAAATTCTACAAAGTCATCCTGAATTCCTGCTTTTAAAAAAACCAATGAGCAATTCAACCATTCTTCCAATAAATTTCACCTCACTAGCGCCAGAACTCCTGCTAGGACAAGGATGATAGTTTATTTTTATGATCATAGGTTTCTAAAATTATGAGTTCAACAAAAAAGCTCTACGATAACCGTAGAGCCTTGCTTACGTTATTGTTAGATTCTCTCACCTTTAACAACCCAATTCTTCCATGTCACCAGGAGTGGTGCTGCAACAAAGATGGAAGAATAAGTTCCTGCCAGTACACCAAAGAGAAGTGCCTGCATGAATACCTTGATGGAAGTACCACCAAAGAAGAGAATTGCAAGAACTGTAAAAAGAGTTGTCAAAGAAGTATTGATTGAACGGGGTAAAGTATCCCAGATCGCCTTGTTGCAAATCTCTTCAAGTGGTCTTTTTCGCATAAATTTAACATTTTCACGAATCCGGTCAAAAATAACAATGGTATCGTTAATAGAATAACCAACAATGGTCAAAATCGCTGCCACAAATGGAGTGTTGATCTCTAACCTAAAGATGGAGAATAGACCAATTACAACAGCCACATCATGCAGTAATGCAACAATAGCAGCAATAGCATATTTAAACTGGAACCGCAAACTAATATAAGCCACAATTGCAATAGAAGCCACCAATAAAGCCAATAATGCCTTAATTCTTAATTCTTTTCCAATAGTTGGACCAACATGTTCAACTTTCAACCTTTCCGCTTCAGGATACTTTGCTTTAATCGCCTTTTCAATCTCTAAAACCTCAGCAGGTGTTAATTCTTTGGTCCGGATAAAGAAACCTTCAGGGTTATGGGTCTTAACTACAGAACTGGTTTTCTCCAATCCAAATTGTCCCAGAATCTCCCGGATATCCGCAGTGGTTACAGTGGTGTTTTCATTAAATTTAAACTCGATAATGGTGCCACCCACAAAATCTATTCCTAAATTTAATCCCTGAAAGAGAATTGATATCAAACCCAACCCAATAACTACCAATGAAATTGTATACCAGATTCTTCTTTTATTAATAAAATCCACGGCATTCTACCTCCTTACACCAAAAGCACGAGGGCTATTGATAAATTTCATTTGAAGATCCATTAGATTGCGGGTAATGATGATTGCAGTAAACATACTGGACAGAATACCAATACCAAGAGTAACAGCAAAACCACGTACTGTACCACTGGTAAAGTAAGCCAGAATCAAAGCTGTAATTAAAGTAGTAACATTGGCATCCAGAATAGTAGTTACAGCCCGTCTAAAACCTGCATCTATTGCAGCACGTACTGTTTTACCAGCCCTTAATTCTTCTTTAATTCGCTCAAATATAATGATATTAGCATCCACTGCCATACCGATAGAGAGAATCAAACCAGCAATACCGGGCAGAGTCAGAGTTGCCCTTAAACCAGCCATAACACCAAGAACAATCAAACCGTAAATAACCAGTGCCTGTGTAGCAATAAAACCGGGATACCGATACCAGAAGATCATAAAAAGTGCTACCAGAATCAAACCTAATATTCCAGCTTTTTTACTCTGATCTATAGAAATCTTACCTAATGTTGCATCAATATTCCGTATCTCTTCATAAGTTACCGGTACTGGTAATGCACCTTCTCTTAACAAAACAGCATGCTGAGCTGCTTCCTCAAAGGTAGAATATCCAGTAATCTGACCTTTGCGAACAATCTCAGTTTGAACAACAGGGTTAGTCAACAACTGATCATCCAGATAAATAGCAATTCTTTTACCTATATTTTTACGGGTTATCTCTCTAAAAATTTTAGTACCTTCATCATTCAATTCAAAATTAATAACAGGACGACCAAATTGATCATGAGCCGGTTCTGCTTTAACCAGATATTCACCGGTCATCACAGTTTCGCCTTCTTCATTCTTAAACTCTAACATAGCAGTCTGGCCAATAATATCGAGAACTTCCATAGGTTTATCTACACCGGGCAATTCAATGATGATCCGATTATCATTTTTCACCGGCCGAATAGTGGCTTCCGATAAACCTAACCCGTTAATACGGCGCTCCAATATATTTATAATACCCTGCATTGCTTCAGCATCTACCTTACGTTTGTCAGTATCCTGGGCTTTAAGCACAATATGTGCTCCACCAGCCAGGTCTAGACCCTGCCTGATACCATAATAATCATATAAAAAATAAGAAAATCCAATAATTAGTAAAATACTAATAATTTTTAATAACCTTTTCCTTCTCCAATTCATTTCATTTTCCTCCTTTAATACTAATTCACAAATCCTTAAGAATTCAACTTTTATTATATCTCCTTATACCTTAACTTGTCAATGAAAAGAAAGGTTTTCTTAAAGAACTTTCGTATCATTTATTATCAGGCGAAAAGTACATCCTAAAACTTCGGCCGCACGCCTACTCATAAGCATTCTTGTGAGAAAAATTTCAAAATATTCCATAATAGGACATATTTTAGTGTCAATTTCTAAATCCAAAGTGATGGTTCTTTCTTGCGAATTAACTATAATTTTAGATTGCTGAACGGCATAATTTACTCGATCATGAATATCAAATGTTGCAAAATCACGATTCCGTACCCTGGTCCGATGAACATCACCTTTATCTGCAATAATTAAAGCAGCAGCCACTGGATTAACTGCTTCTCCTGTACGTTCATCATGATTACCCACTGCTCCGATAATAGTAGCAATTTCTTCAAAATCCATTCCCATTCTTGTCAAAATTTGTGAAATTAATATTGCTGAGGACTGCCAATGATCAGTCCGGGCCACCACATTACCGATATCATGAAGATAGCCAGCAATGGCTGCTAATTCACAGGTACGTTTCGGGTAATTTAACTCTTTTAAAATATTTCTAGCTACACTAGCAACCAGGCTCCCATGCCGGACCCCATGCTCTGTAAAACCCATCGCACCTAAGTGTTCATTTGCCATTTTTATATATGCCTGAACCTGGGGTCTTTTTTTATATCCTCCAAAGTAATCAGTTTCATATAAAAAAACCTCCTTCTCTCTAAACAGCATGCAAAACATATATTTCATATATTTCGTAATTTAATATCTTTATATTCACTTATAAATACAAAAAAAGAACCAAATACTCCACCCCATAACTTTAAACCAGAAAATCAATAATTTGACCACTACTTTCATTTGCTAAAATAAGTCCAACATCTTTATTATCAATATAAATCATGTGCTTTGGATTAAAATTTTCCCAAAGTTTCTTTTCGTGACTTCTAATTGCTTCTTTTCTCTGCTTTTTGTAAGCCTCCACAACCCTTTCAAAGTTATTTTCCCAATTTAAAGTCTGAAAATTCATCCTCATTTGATTAAGATAAAAATTTATGGCCACTTCTGACTTTTTTAAATTGATTATATTCCTATTAACAGCTACAGAAGGGCCTGAATTATTTTGCTTTAGATAGGTTTTAATAGGATTTTTATAAATGGGATAAAATTTTCTGGAAAATGTTTTTAATTTAAATCCAGATTTCTTACTTTTACACTTACTTGCTTCATTATCAAATCTTCTCGTCTGATTAGAGCTTTGATTATAAACTTTCAAAACTTCCATTAAATCCCATCATCCCTCCCCTCTTTTGTACTACTACATGTTAAATATTCGTTACCAATCCTTATTTTCCCTTTATTCATTTAAAATTTTTACCTAAATAATAATGATTAAACTGCAAAAAACTAATTTTTCGCTTCTTAAGAAATTTTTCGAATCATCTAAAGCTCAATTTCCGCCGAAATAAGGCTTCCTAATCAAAGGGCCCTCCTGGCCCTTGATTAACTCATCACCTCCTGTGATGAGGCCTTATTTCATCGGAAATCTCGCTAATATGATTTGACGAAAAATTTCTATGTCGCTCAAAATTAGCTTTTTGCAGTAAAATCATATATCCATTATTTCGTTGTATAAAATTTTCACCTCCTAACCAAACTTATATTTAGATACTTTTCAAATATTGTTTTTCTCATTAGATTTATATACATCTAGTAATTTTTAAAGAAATCATAATAACCTTTAAAGGAATTTAGCTTTACATCTAGAATGCATAATTAATATTGCAACATATATTATTCCAAGGAGGTGTTATAATGCCAATAATTATAATTGAAGGTCCTAAAATTGATAAAGATAAAAAATCTAGACTCGTTAAAGAACTTACCAAAAAAGCAAGTGAAATTTTTGATCTTCCTGAACAAACTATAACAATACTTATCAAAGAAAATAATAGTGATAATGTAGGAATAGGCGGAAACCTTCTATCTGATATAACGTCAAACAAATCGAATCAGTAATTGTAATCTACCAAAATATCAATTCAGTTCTATAACAAAATCTTATTTCTATCTCTGCAGAAGTAGTATATTTCTTCTACTTCTGCTTTATCTTTTCTACCTCCGTTAAATACAACTTTAACCTGAAATTTAATTTTAGCTTTCTCTCAAATTTCTCCCTTGCTATTTTTCTAAATCTTCAGCTGTATCTTTTAAAGCTCTCTGTTCAAAGTTGTGAAATCTAGTTCTAATAGGTTTAACAGTATTGAACTACTCTTTTTTGTCCTCACATTTATCTTCTTATTTATTTCTCTGTTTCTTTTATAATCTACAACCGCTCTTTAATTTTCACTTCTTAAAAACAGACGGCAGGGGTAATCATCCCCTGCCGTCTGTTTTAAAATTAACCACTTCTTTTTAATTTTCCCGCTCTCATAGCCCATTTTTCTGCCAAGTTAAAAACCCAAAGACCCAGAGGAATTAAAATCACACCTATAACCGCAATAATGATCAACTCTGATTTTAATTCCGTAATCTGTGCCCCTTTAAGTAAAGCTTTTCGCGCAGCTTGAAGAGCATAAGTCCCCGGTGAAAGCCGTGAAAATATCTGTAACCATTCTGGAAGCACACTAATGGGATAATAGACACCAGAAATAAGAAGGATCAAAGCCTGAATAATATTAGTAGCCTGAGGCCCGCGTTCTGGAGAAATTAGGGGTAAAACTGCCGCTATCAAACCAAGACCGATAAAAGCAAAACTGGAGATTAACAAAACCAAAAGGGCACTAAAAATATTGGCTCTGCCAAAGTCAAAATCGAGGAAAATTGATAAAATTGTAATCATGATTATGGTTCGCACTACTCCGTAAATAATCCCAAATAGACACATCCCACCTAAATGAGTCAGACGTCGGATAGGAGCCATAAAAGTGTATTCAATAGTCCCTTCCCAACGTTCCCAGGCCACTGACTCACTGACTATCATAAAAATATTTCCAAGAAAGCTCCAGAAAAGAGCACCTATAACCAGATACATTACCATTTCTGAAGACTGGGTAACTCCAATCAAACCAATAGTGAGAGCATTAACTGTACTGTAACTGAGAAAAACAATCTCCCAGCCCAAATATCGCTTGGTCAAATAAAAGTTTCGCTCAACAAAGGCGAAACTGGCTTTAAATTCCCTGACTAATTCACCAGCTAACCTCATCTGCTATCCTCCTCCCAATTAACTCCTGTCAAATAAAAGAAAACATCTTCCATGGTTACCTGATTTAAGCCCATTTTTACTTTAACCAGATTTTTTAAGTTTTCAGGTGTATCAATCATTACAAATTTTCCTTCATTAATGATCGCCAAACGATTGCAAAGACGTTCTGCTTCCCCCATATCATGGGTGGTCAAGATAATGGTTGCATTATGCTCACGCTGTACTTCCAGGATAAAATCCTGTACATCCCTTTTGGATTTGGGATCTAACCCGGTAGTCGGTTCATCTAAGAGCAGCAGTACCGGAGAAGTTAAAAGAGCCCTGGCAATGGCTACTTTTTGCTGCATTCCTCGTGAAAGATTTTCCATTGGAGTGTTGGCTTTTTCAACCTGAAATCCTAACCGTTCCAGAATCTCTATAGCCTTTTTTCGGCCTTGTTTAATTTCTACATCATAAAGCCGGGCAGCATAACTCAAATTCTCAAGAGCAGATAACTTTTTAAAAAATGCAGCATCTACAGAAACCCTATTGATCATTCTTCTCACCTGATTCCGGTCTTTTAAGACATCAAGTCCAAATACCCTAATTTCTCCTTGATCCGGTACAAGCAATGTAGAAATCATCCTAATTAAAGTAGATTTTCCGGAACCATTAGGTCCTAAAATTCCGAATATCTCTCCCCGTCGTACGGTAAAATTTACATTCTGAACAACATGAAAAAAACTTTTCTTCTGATTCCAAAAAGGCCATTTTAGCCTTAAATTTTTATTTACTTCACCTTCTTTAACAAAAGACTTCCAAATATTTTTACATTCTACAGCCACAGTGTTCATTTTATCTCCCTCCATATAACATTCCATTCTTCACGCAATATACAGATTTTCATATTTTATTACTGCAAAAAGCTAATTTTTCACTTCATGAAGAAATTTTTCGAACCCATCTAAAGTTCGATTTCAGTGACTTGATTAGCTCATCACATCCTCATATGAGGCCACTCTTTTCAGTCTCACTAAGATGGTTAAACGAAAAATTTCTATGTTGCTCAAAATTAGCTTTTTGCAGTTTAATCATATAATTATAATACTTGCTATCTATAAAATGAGTTCTGGTTTTTGGAAAAAATAGAATATATACCTTGTATAGTTTTATTATTTAATTCTTAACATCACCTGTTTGCCACATCATTTTAAATTACCACTCCCTTCATCAAGTTATGAAAAAAAGAAAGGTGCTACAGCTAAGCTATAGCACCTTTTCATAAGTATCATGTCAAATTATAAAAGATAAGATATTCTAAAAGACCTCCAAATCTTATAAATATGAAAAGGGCTATAGGTCACGACCTACAGCCCTGCTGATTTCATAACTTAAGATGTGATAATAGATTAAACCTAATTGCCTACCAGCAAGGAGTGGTCGTGCAGATATTTAAAATTGGACATACGAATTCTATAAAAACAACTAATAAGAAGATTTTGCATTCCAGAAATAAATCTTTGCTTGATCATCTGGCACGACCTCCTCTCATAATTGTTCAAATTTAACCTATTGAAATTATACAGTAATTAATAAATTTTGTCAATATTTTTTTGTAAATATTTTTTAAATAATAAATGACCGGTTCATACCGGTCACTAAGCCTTAGGTTTACAAATAATTTCTTTTATTTGTGTTTTAAAGATCTTTGCTGAGTGTTCAGGTTTAATCAAAATTGCAGTATCCGCACCCTGGCCAGTCCCACCAATAGCAATCACATCTTTACCATATGGAATAAGTCCAGCATCAAGCGCCATAACAGCTATTTCTACTCCAACTTTAACCCCCTGGCCAAGCATTCGCAAACTCATAGCTATAATCTCAGCAGGATAAAGACCTCCAAACTGATATCTGAGTGCTCTATCTACTCCTGCAAAAAGATGGGTTGTAGTCAAAATCTTCACCCCAGCTTTTTGCAGTCGTTCTCTCATCTCAAATCCCATTTCGTCTTCACCAGGATTCCTAAAACCAACCTGATGGGTGACACAAACTATATTGTTAACAGAATGCTCTAAAAGTTTTAGCACAGTCTGTCCAGTATTAGAAGCTACAACAAAATCTTCAATCCCTAATTCTTTTGCCCTTTTAACAGCCAGGTTAATAGTTTTCTCAGTATTTTCCTGTCCCGCTTTATCCCAGTACATGGCTAACCTCCTTTTCGCATTTTTTTAGATACTTCGCGAAAAGGAGAGTAAATTCCTTTAAGAAAAATCATTCTTCATTATCTTCTTTGGCAACAGCAGCTGGAACAGTATCCTGTGCAGTCAAATAATCATCAATAGCTTTCTTATGGAATCTCCACTGACCACCAATCTTTTTGGCAGGCAACTGGCCCTGACGAAGCAGATTATAAATAGTCTGTTTATTAACACGTAAGTACTCTGCCACCTCTTCTACTAACAAAATCTCAGGATAATTATCAGTCTTCACTTTAACATCCCCTCCCTCTTATTTTTATTTAGTTGAGAAATAATCATATAAAATTTTTTAAAAAATATCTTTTTTTATAAACCTAAATGACCAGAGGGCCAAATTTTTAAATTTATTTAATACTTTAAAAGAATATAATCTCATTTCCTTTACCGTAATTTCTAATGATATATCTTATTATCTATTATGGGTCACTTTTATGTTACTTTGTAGACATTTAGAGTATATTATAAGTAAAAATTTTTTCATATAGAGAGAAAACCCTATTTTTTTTAAAATAACACCTCATTTTTATTTATAATTGTATTATTCCCTTTCTAATTGCATATTTTACCAGGTCTATTCTATCATGCATATCCAATTTATCCATGATATTATATCGGTGAGATTCGACAGTTTTTACACTTACATTGAGTAGATTAGCTATATCTTGATTCTTATATCCCTCAGCAATTAACTTTAATACTTCCAACTCTCTACTTGTCAATCCATCCCAATCTTCCAGATTATCCTGTTCTAAATTATCCAGATAGTGATTGATGATAAAACGGGAAATTGAAGGATCCAGGTAGTATCCTCCCCTATTTATCGCTTCTAGAGCCAGAACCACTTCCCTAGCTGGAGCAGTTTTCAACAAATAACCCTGTACCCCTGCTTTTAAAAACTGTGATATATAAGATTCATTATTATGAACAGTTAATACAACTATCTTCATCTTTGGTAATAAATTTTTGATTCTTTCAATCACCTGAAATCCATTAAAAATCGGCATACTAATATCCAAAAGTAAAATATCAGGTGGATTTTTCTTTACTTTTGTAATTGTTTCCTGTCCATCTCCTGCTTCACCAATTACTTCAAAATAATCATATTCACTTAAAATTTTTTTTAAGCCATCGCGAATTAAGGCATGATCATCAGCAATAAAAATTTTTGTTTTTGTCATCTGTTATCATCACCTTTATCTGGTACTTGAATCACCAAGGTCGTTCCCTCTCCTATTTGAGAAATAATTTCTAAATCACCTTCAATTATTGCTACTCGTTCTCTCATATTCTTCAAGCCCAGACCTGTCTCTACACTTTCCGGATCAAACCCCCTACCATCATCTTTAAGTTTAAAAATAAATTTACCATCCTTTTTATTTATAGTCAAAATTACATTCTGAGCTTCAGCATGGCGAAGAATATTATTTATCCCCTCCTGAATTATACGAAACACCTGGCCAGTGACAAAACGGGATAAAAAAATCTGTTCACAGTCATGGATCAAATGAAATTGAATATTTCGCGACTCCAACTGATTTTTTGCCCAAATTTCTATCCCCTCTAAAAACCCAAACTTATCAATGAGTACCGGACAAACCCCGTAAATAATTTGCTGGAGGTCATTGATCACTCTCCGGAGTTGATCCCCTATTTGGTTTATTGCATTTAAAAACTTTTCTTTTTCATCAATCTCTTTCAAATTTTCTAAATCCCAGAGTATTGTAACTAATTGTTGACATATTCCATCATGCAAATCTTTGGCTAAATCTTCTGAATTATCTTTATAGGTAAAAATTGTGTCCTTTTTTTTATTTTTAGGCATCATTCCCCCCCTCTCCCCAATCTTTATATATTTTCCTATAATAATATATTAGGTATATTTTTGAAAATTCCTTTTGAAAATTTAATTATTTTGTGATATATTAATGAAAAATTCTTGTATGAAAAATTTAAAAAAAATAAAAAAAAGGCATCAGTTAAGTCTTTAACTACTGATACCTTTGTTTAAATAACCTAAATAATTTTTTTAGAAAATAACCTTTTTAAAAATTATATTCTGGATTTCGTAAAATCCGGATACGATTCAAAGGCCAATAAACCCAAAATGCTTTACCTGAAATACTTTTATAACTCACATAGCCAACTCTTATAATGTCACGACTATCAGAACTATGATTCCGGTTATCTCCTAAGACAAAAACATGCTTTTCAGGAACTGTATAATGTCCGATACCATATCTTGCTTTTTCATTGATATAATCTTCTTTAATTATCTGGCCATTTACAATTACCGAACCATCTTTAGTAATTTCAATATGATCACCCGGGAGACCTATTACACGTTTAATATACTTTTTCCCAGGTTCTCCTTTTGGAGAAAATACAATAATATCCCCCCGTTTTGGTTCGGTAAAACGATAAATAAATTTGTTGACAAAGAGCCTTTCTCCATCATGTAAGCTGGGGTACATTGAATGACCTTGAACCACAAAAGACTGAACAACGAAAGTTATAATAAAGAAAGCAAGAACACCTGCAATAATGATAGATTCAAAAAATTCTCGCACCTGTGATTTTTGAATTTGCATAGACAATCCTCCCAACATTAATCAAAAAATTACTTTTCCTCCTCTTCTTTCTCGTGTTTTGGATCTAAACGTGCAACTGCAGACTTTAAAAATTCCATCTCTACACCAGTTGCAACCCGAAGTTTAACCTCATTATCTCTAATCTTGGTAATAACACCTTTGATTCCACCAATTGTAATAACATAATCACCAATTTTGAGATTATTCAGCATTTCCTGATGCTTTTGTTGCTGCTTTTTTTGAGGTCTAATAAGCATGAAATAAAAGATCACAAAAACCACAATCAACGGTAGTAAATTTAGTAAGGTAGCCATATCTATTTTCCTCCCTTTTTATTTACTAATATAAAAGTTATTCAACACAACCAGAAGAATTCCTTTAAATTTTTCCTTTATATTGTCGATAAAATTCCTCGCGATATTCTAAAAATTTGTCTTCTCTAATAGCTTCTCTAATCCTTTCCATCAATTTTAATAAAAAGTATAGATTATGATAGGTTGTCAACCTTAAACCTAAAATTTCATTTCGCTTAATTAAATGCCTGATATAGGCTCTGGTATAGTTACGGCAAGTATAACAGTCACAATACGGATCTAAAGGTGTAAAATCTGCCTCATATTTAGCATTACGAACTGTCATTTGCCCAAATTTGGTAAAAACAGAACCATTACGGGCTATACGGGTAGGAAGAACACAGTCAAACATATCAACACCTCGTAAAACCCCCTCAATCAAATCCTCAGGAGTCCCTACTCCCATTAGATAGCGAGGTTTATCAACTGGTAATAAAGATGTTGTGTATTCCAAAATATCATACATGATATCCTTAGGTTCGCCTACACTTAATCCCCCAATAGCATAACCGGGTAAATCCACTTCTGTAGTCTCTTTAACACTCTCTTCTCTTAAATCTTTATACATTCCCCCCTGAATAATCCCAAACAGGGCCTGATCTTTACGGGTATGGGCTTCCTTACAACGCTTAAGCCAACGGGTCGTTCTTTTTAAAGATTCCTTGACATAATCATAATCAGCAGGATATGGAGGACATTCATCAAAGGCCATAATAATATCTGCCCCTAAAGCCATCTGAATCTCAATTGCCTTTTCAGGACTGATAAAATGATAAGAGCCATCAATGTGAGATCTGAAGGTTACTCCTTCTTCGGTAATCTCTCGCAAATCACTCAGACTAAAAACCTGAAAGCCTCCACTGTCTGTCAAAATTGGACGATCCCAATTCATAAAAGAATGGAGTCCACCTGCTTTTTTTATCAGCTCATGACCGGGCCGCAAATAGAGATGATAGGTATTACTTAAAATGATCTGTGCTCCCACTTCTTTTAGCTCTTCAGGAGTCATGGTTTTTACTGTTGCCTGAGTTCCTACCGGCATAAAAATTGGAGTCTCTATCTTACCGTGGGGCGTGTATAATTCACCCAATCTAGCTTTTGAATTACTATCAGTTTTTAAAAGACGAAATTCAAAACTCATGCTAATCCCCTTTCTTTAGATAATCAGCATAGCATCACCAAAGCTAAAAAAGCGGTATCTTTTTTTGATAGCATATTGGTAAGCCTGCATCACTTTTTCCCGGCCAATCAGAGCACTAACCATCATAATTAGAGTGGATTTGGGAAGGTGAAAGTTAGTAATAAGTCCATCAATAGCTTTGAATTTATAGCCTGGATAAATAAATATGTCAGTCCAGCCGCTACCGGGATGAATAATCCCATTTTCATCAGCAACTGTCTCCAATGTTCTGGTAGTAGTGGTTCCGACAGCGATTACTCGTCCTCCCTTAGCACGGATGGAATTGATCAAATCTGCTGTCTTAGAACTAACTTCATAAAATTCAGAGTGCATAACATGGTCCTCAACTTCATCTACTTTAACAGGACGGAATGTACCTAATCCCACATGTAATGTTACATAGGCAGTCTGAATTCCTTTATCCCGCAAATCCTCAATAAGCTGTTCTGTGAAATGTAAACCGGCAGTCGGAGCTGCTGCCGAACCGCGGCGGGCTGCATAAACAGTTTGATATCGATCGGGATTTTTTAATTCGGCAGTAATATAGGGAGGTAAAGGCATCTCACCCAATTGATCAATAATCTGGTCAAAATCCCCCTTATAGCTAAACTCCATCACCCGACCGCCAAAATCAGTATAATCAATAACCTTTCCTTTTAAAAGGCCATTTCCAAAGATAACTTCATCACCTATTCGCATCTTCTTACCCGGACGTACAAGAACCTCCCACTTATCATCAGATAGGGAGGTTAAAAGTAACACTTCAATAACTGCCCCGGTCTTTTTATTACCGTATAACCGGGCAGGAATTACTTTGGTATCATTAAAGACTAAGAGATCACCCGGATTTAAATAGTTAACAATATCTTTAAAAATCCCTTCTTTCCACCCATCCCTATTTTTAAAGACTACAAGGAGCCTTGAATGATCCCGGGGTTCAATGGGAGTCTGGGCAATCAATTCCTCCGGTAAATCAAAATCAAATTCTACTACTTTCACGACCATTCCTCCAGACATTTATTATTATTATTTGCTATTCTCTCTAAATAAAACTAAAAATATGTGCCACTTTAGCGTAGGAGTCTAAACAATAGGGTTAAAATGAGACTTATTATAATAGAAGTTGTAATTGGTATATAAATTTGAACACCTTCTTTTTTAATATATATATCTCCAGGTAACTTACCCAACCAGGGAATCCGTCCGCCAACTACAAAAAAAGCACCCAGAATAATGAAAATAATTCCTATAATGATAAATATTTTTCCGATTCCACCCAAAAAATTATCCATTAATCATCCACTCCTTTTTCAAGGTCTGAAAATAAATTCAATTCATCTTTTTCTTTTGGTGGTTTTATATCCAGATGTTTATAGGCAAGAGATGTAGCCACCCTCCCTCTAGGAGTCCGCTTTAAAAAGCCGATCTGGAGTAAAAATGGTTCATATACATCTTCTAAAGTTTCCGTTTCTTCGCTGATAGCTGCGGCTAAAGTTCCTAATCCCACAGGACCACCATTAAACTTTTCTATCAAAGTTAAAAGGAGCCGGCGGTCCGTTCTATCCAGTCCCAATGGATCTACTTCTAATAATTTGAGAGCCTCCTCAGCTACCTGTTTATTGATCACTCCATCAGCTTTAACCTGAGCATAATCCCGAACTCGCTTTAAAAGACGGTTGGCAATCCGGGGAGTACCCCGGGAACGTCTGGCTATTTCTAAAGCTCCTTCCTCATCAATCTCAACATTCAATACCCTGGCTGCCCTTATGATAATAGTCTGTAAATCTTCTTCTTTATAATACTCAAGACGGCTAATAATGCCAAACCGATCCCGTAAAGGAGATGTAAGCATTCCAGCCCTGGTGGTCGCTCCTACCAGTGTAAATGGTGGGATATCTAATCTAATACTTCTAGCACTGGGTCCTTTACCGATGATAATATCCAGAGCAAAATCTTCCATAGCCGGATAAAGAATCTCTTCCACCATACGGTTTAGCCTATGAATCTCATCAATAAAGAGGACATCTCCTTCTTCTAAGTTGGTAAGAATCGCTGCCAGATCACCGGGCCGTTCAATAGCTGGCCCGGAAGTAACTTTGATATTTACGCCCATCTCATTGGCGATAATATTGGCCAGGGTGGTTTTACCAAGGCCAGGAGGGCCATAAAGAAGAACATGATCTAAAGCCTCATTCCTATTTCTTGCTGCATCAATAAATATCTTTAAATTCCTGGTCACCATCTCCTGACCAATAAAGTTTTTGAGAGTTCGGGGGCGCAGGCTTAAATCCAAATCTATATCTTCATTTTTCTGTTCAGGTGATATAATCCGTTCCTTATCTTGCATGGTTAACTCCTACCTTGTCCTAAAATTTTTAATGCCTGACGAATCAGACCCTCAACACTATTTTTATCCTTAACCTGCTCCACTGCACCAAATGCTTCTGTACGGCTGTAGCCCAAAACCATAAGAGCATCAACCGCTTCTTCCACCATAGGTATGCTACCAGGTTCAATAACCTTCTCTTCTTCAACCTTAAGAATCTGAGTTTGAAGTTTATTCTTCAATTCAAGAATTAAGCGTTTAGCAGTCTTTTCTCCTATACCCGGAATCTTCTTTAAAGTTTTAATATCTTCATAAGCAACTGCTTTTTTAAATGCCGATACACTTAATGTTGAAAGAATACCCAAAGCTACTTTTGGACCAATTCCATTAACGGAAATCAAATGCTTAAAAAGTTCCAGTTCTCCTTCAGTTAAAAAACCATATAATATGATGGCATCTTCCCGTACCGAAGTATATATATATACACTAACCTCTTCTCCTTTAGGGGGAAGTTTACCAAAAACAGAAGAGGGAGTAAAAACCCTATAACCCACTCCATTGACATCCAAAATAAGATAATCTTCACGCCATAACAATAGTTTTCCCCTAAGATATGCGATCATATTAATATCCTCCCAGTCGTTTAATCATCTTCTGACTGTGACCATGACAGATGGCAACGGCCAGGGCATCAGCCGAATCCGCCTTTTCAGGTAAAGCAGACAACTTTAAGAGAGCTTTAACCATCTGACGAACTTGCATTTTATTAGCTCTGCCGTACCCAACAACTCCTTGTTTTACCTGAAGAGGAGTGTATTCATAAAGAGGAATTCCGGCATTAGCGCCAGCAAGAAGAATAACCCCTCTGGCTTGCCCAACCTGGATGGCGGTTTTAACATTTTTATTGAAAAAAAGCTCTTCAACTGCCATCACATCCGGTTGATATTGGTTGATCAGATCTATCAAATTATCATAGATTCTCTTCAAACGTTCAGGGGTCTTCAACTGTGCTTCAGTAATAATTACTCCATATGTAATCGGTTCAAAAAAGTTTCCTTTCTTTTTGACAATTCCATACCCCAGAGTTGCATATCCCGGATCAATACCCAGAATAATCATAGAATACCTCCCATATAAGAATATCACGAACGTTAGTTCCCGTCAAGGAATAGACATATTATTAAATATTCTCTTTTAACCAACTGATTCCTACTTGTAAGAAAAGAAAATAAGATTAATGATTATGCTTTTGAGCGACATGGAAATTTTTCAATAAACCATCTTAACGAGATTGAAGGAGAAATAAGGTCTCATCACAGGATGTGATGAGACCTTATTTCGACTGAAATCGAGCTTTAGATGGTTCAAAAAATTTCTTCTTAAGCGAAAAATTAGCTTTTTGCAGTAAAATCATATTATTGGAATTTACCCTTTCCGGAGCTCATCTACCAATCCCGCCTGATACACAAAAAATCGCCCAAATGGGCGATTTTTATTTAAATTCTATTCATCATAATAGACCGCTAATCCTTCAATGATCGAAATCAAATGATCCTCAGATTCACTTTTGATCCCTTTTTCAAGTTGTGCCTTTATCTGTAAAGGAAGATCTTTAACCGGGATATCTGTAACCCGATAAACTTTTTCTTTCATTCCGGGCTCACCATAAAAGATAGCTACAAATCCACCCTTTTCTCCTACATATCGTTTAGCCATATCTTTAGGACAGAAATCATCTATTTCACTGTGAAGAATAAGCCTTCCTCCCAAATCTTCTTTAACTTTCCAACCGGAATAAAGTCCCAACAACTCATCTTTAGATAATATCATTAAAGGTGAATTCTCATTTATTTTTTCAGTGACAGTATGTTCACAATAGGTATAATATCTTTCTAATACCAGTTGGTTTACAACTTCTTCATTTTTATCACCAACTTCAATCTCCTCAGGCCTAAGAATACGGTTCAAAAAGTTTAAATCCGTCAAAGAATTTTCCGATTCTTTTATAGAAATTTGTTTTTCTTCTCCCCTGATCTCTGGAATGAGATTCCCTAAGCTTAGAATGGAATAAGTAACTCCAGCAGAGATAATAACTACTATTAAAGCTAAAAATAAATAACGCCCCAAACCTTTTCCCTCCCTTAGTGATTGAAGTTACCTTTAAAAATAGACTCTCCCACTAAGGCGGATATTATACATAAAACAGGGAATTTTAAAAGGATGGGGCAAAAATAATTTTATTCAGTTAATTCCCGCATAATCTCTTCAGGAATATCAAAGTTCGAATATACTTCCTGCACATCATCATGATCTTCTAAAATATCCATCAGCTTCAGTACCTTTCTAGCCACATCCGGATCATTAATCTCTACAGTATTCTTTGGAATCATAGCTACCTCAGCGTCTGAAATGATATAACCAGCATTAACTAGATTTTCACGTACATCCATTAGATCACCAGGAGCAGTATAAATGGTGGCAAGTTTATCTTCAACCTCAACATCCTCAGCTCCTGCCTCCAAAGCAGCCATCATAAGCTCATCCTCATCAAAAGCTTTTTCAGAACCATCAATTACAATCTGTCCCTTTCTTTCAAACATCCAGGCTACACAGCCACTCTCTCCTAAGTTACCACCATTTTTTGAGAGTAAATGGCGAATTTCGGCTGCAGTCCGGTTCCGGTTATCAGACATTAATTCAATATAAAGGGCAATTCCACCTGGGCCATAACCTTCATAGGTAAAATGCTCATAAGTTACTCCTTCAAGTTCACCGGTACCTTTCTTGATAGCCCGCTCAATATTCTCATTAGGCATATTTGCTTCTTTTGCCTTTTGAATCAGCATACGAAGCTCAGGATTAGCATTCGGGTCACCACCACCATTTTTAGCTGCCACGGTGATCTTTTTACTCAATTTTGAAAAAAGTTTACCTCGTTTAGCATCTTCTTTTGCTTTTTTATGCTTGATATTGGCCCATTTCGAATGACCTGCCATGAAAATTTCCTCCTCTCAGAGTTAACTTCGCATTTTTGTCAAATTACAGAATTATTGTACCATACTTTTTAAACAAATTCAATAAGAGCAATTTTCAGCATTAGTGTCCACAGGAACTACAGCTAGTGGATGAACAGCTACTACATCCAGATCCGGTTGACCCACCGGTAGATGAACCTTTATATCCAAAAAGAGAAAGCCGTTTTCTTACATCATTAGCTCCACATTTAGGACATTGAATTTCTTTTAAGTTATAATCTACCCTACATAATTTTTCAAATTCATGACCACATGATTTACATGTAAACTCATATATGGGCATAATTTTCCCCCCTTTAAAAAGCTTTTCACATTTTTTTTATCATTTTTTAGTCCTATTGTCAAGATAATTACCATTCCCGCTTCTACAACATATATTAAAATAGATAAGTAATAATTAAACTGCAAAAAGCTAATTTTGAATGCTATTGAAATTTTTCGCTAAACCATTTTAGCGAGATTGAAGTCGAAATAAGGCTCCATCACAGGAGATGATGAGCTAATCAAAGGCCGGGAGGGCCCTTTGATTAGGGAACCTTATTTCGACTGAAATCGAGCTTTAAATGGTTCGAAAAATTTCTCCTTAAGCGAAAAATTAACTTTTTGCAGTATAACCAGTAATTAATTAATTAAGGTTAAAGGAGGGAGTCAGATGGCAATTTTAGTCCGCAAGGTCACCGCAGAAATTGCAAACCTTGACTTTGAATTTATTCCCAAAGCCGACCCCAACCAAATTATAGTTAAAGGAGATATAGTTACACACACTTCTTACGTAACCAACACAGGTCTTGTCCGACAACAAAATGATATAGCTCCATTTACAGTCACCTTAGAGATTCCCGGCCTTACTCCTGAGATGAATCTAAAAGTTAATGGAAATATTAAACATATCAGTCACCGCTTGATTAATAATGGAAGTCAGGTTGAACATCAAATTATCATTTCGATAACGGTAGTACCAGAATTAAGAGATATTCAAATAACAAAACATTTTCTAATCCGCCATGAAGAAACACTGAACGATCCTGAAGAACCTGAACAAAAACCAGAGTTTAAAACTCTTATTAACGAAGATACTGAACAAAAAGAAGAGAATAATAAGCCAGAAATTATCCCAATTCCTAATTTAGAATTATTGATTGAAGAAAAAGTGCAAAAATTTTTGGAAGAAATCGAAGAATCCTTAGCAAAGGAATTTGAAATTAAATTAGAAAAAAAAATACAGGACCAAATAGCTCGTTTAAAGGCAGAAGAACACAAAACCGAACTTGAGAAAAAGCTTCAATTATCCAGAAAATATGAAAACATCCTAAAGAAAAGTATTCAGCAGCAGAGAAAAGGTTTTAAAATTAAAGGATAATAAAAGTTAGATAAAATAAAAATGCAAGAAACCTGGGTTTCTTGCATTTTTGGTACAATTAAACTATAGTTCTACTAATTTGCCGTAATTGGGTCACAAAATCAACAATCCGTGCACGATCCTCTTCCCACTTATTCAAAAAGTTCCGAAGCTCTTCCTTTTCCTCTTCAGTCAAATCAACAACTGGAATATCTTCCCCCTCAAGATCAACTTTTTTCAACAAAGAAATTGCTTTTTTCATTGGATACTGAACTTGATGATAGATCTGATCAGTCATTTTCTCCACCTACCATTACTTCAGATTTCTCCGTTGCTAATTCAAGATACTGCCGAATTTTTGGAATTCCAACCTGATCTAAATAGCTTAAATAACCTTCTAGAGTTAAAATCCGATTCTCAAGTACCCGTGGACTTAAATCTAGATTCTTAAGATCCACTTTTTCCAATCTTTTGACTATGGAATTTAACCTCTGAACAGCGTTCATAATATTTCTATCTGCCATTTCTAAAACCCCTTACTCTTTAGATTTATTAATATTATGACAAAAAATCGCAAAAAAAATTCATGTCATAATAAATTTGGGAAAGGTTAATTCTTACAGTATAATCGAATATACACCCCCTTTTTTACCTCTATTGCTAAATTTACCTATTTGTTTTGTCTATAATTATAATAAATTCAACAAATTTTGTCAAGTTTTTTAAAAAAATTTCTATTAAAAAATTGAAAAATAATACTGAATATCCAGCCACTATTTTTATATAAATCCTTTCAAATCAAGATTAGATCTTAATTCATTCGCATTGCATATGTTTACATTTTCTAAGTCAAATTTTGTAATATTAAGTCGATTATTATAACTTAAAAAATTCACCTATTAATTTTTACGGTTTCCAGAGCTTGAGCAAATTGATCCGGACAGGATGTACCATTACGGCATTGAATTCCTTTTAATTTTTTGATAAGATCATCAATTTTTTGCCCTTTGACTAATTGAGATAAACCAAGTAAATTTCCAAAACATCCACCAACAAATTCAACATTACTAACAACATCTCCATCCAATTCAATTATAATGTGACGTGCACAGGTACCATTTGTATCGTAAGATATTCTTTCCACCATATATTCCCTCCTTGTAGGTTTACAATATTGATTGTACATGTTTTAGAAAAAGTATGTCAAGATTTAAATTAAATTTTTCTCACAGATTATTGTCGAAATCTATCATATTATATTGAGATACAAATATTTTTCATAAAAAATAACCATTGATTAAAAAACTACAAAAAGCTAATTTTGAGCGATATAAAAATTTTTCATTTAACCATCTTAGTGAAATTTTAGTCGAAATAAGGTTTCATATGAGGATGAGATGAGCTAATAAAAGGTCAGGATGACCTATATGGTTCGAAAAATTTCTTTATAAAGCGAAAAATTAGCTTTTTGCAGTAAAATCACAGATTAGTTTTTAAAAAAACGGTGATAATAAAAATTGACACTACAATATTCAGGAGGGATTGTATGATTACTTTAACCAGATTACAACAAGACTTGCGTTCAGAGGTATATGAGATAGGTAATGAGGATAATATTTTTGGCCGTTTATTTGTCTTCTTCAGTCATGATTATCTCTACCTGGACGGATATTTGTATCTAAATATAGAAGAAGATCTAACAGAAGAAAAAACCGACGAATTGGCTGATGAAATAATCTATCATTATTTAAATTATCTTTGCCCGATAGATTACGGCCAGGATTATACCAGTTTTGAAGTATATATAATTAGAAAAGGCGAGAGCTATCTGATTGAACTGGAAGATGATTATGAAGATGATTATAATGAAGAGTCGGGGATAGAAAAATGTGAAGAGTGTGAATAAGCAAAAAAATAGGGTCTATATTATATGATTAAACTGCAAAAAGCTAATTTTGAGCAGTATTGAAATTTTTCGTTAAACCATATTTCGAATGAAATCGAACTTTAGATGGTTAGAAAAATTTCTTTTGAAGCGAAAAATTAGCTTTTTGCAGTAAAATTATATATAGACCCTTAACTTTCTCATTAAATTTTTTCAATAAATTCTAAAATTACCCTGTTGAACTCTTTTGCTTTTTCCAAAAAAAGAGCATGCCCCGCTTCCTCTATTACTACCAATTGGGAACCTGAAATCTGATCATGAATGATTTTACTGTAGCATACAGGTTTTAATAGATCATTGGCTCCAGCTATAATTAAAGTGGGGGATTGAATTTCTTTTAATCGGTCAGTTATGTTCAAAGTTAAAAAGTTCTTACAAAGTGCCGTAAATGCATCGATCCATTCCTTTGTTACTATCCTGCCAAAAATTTCTCCCCGTCTATCAAGCCAATCTTTTTTGACGGTATAAAAAGCATTGGAATAAATCAAAGGTGCCATAACTTTAAAGAGCAACTCCCCCTGATAAGTTCTGGCTGCAGCAATCCATGATTCTACCATTGCCTTTAAGAGAGGTTGACTTTCACTGACCGCAGTACCCAATATCAATGATTTAACCCGTTCGGGATACATAATAGCAAAATGCATCCCCACTTCTGCACCATAAGAGACACCTACAAGATGGACTCTTTCAATTTCTAGTTGGTCAAGTAGTTCTTTTAAATCACTGGCATGCTGTTCAAAGGTAAAATTCTCTGGTTTCAAAGTAGATTTACCCTGACCACGAAAATCATGTAATAATACCTGATACTTTTTAACAAATACAGGGGTTTGTAAATTCCAATGGTCAGTTGACATAGCTACCCCATTTAAAAAGGCTATAACTTCACCTCCACTACCTTTCAACTCATAAAATAACTCCACTCCATTAACATCAACTTTTGGCATTCTTTCTTCCCCCAAATCTTGAATTTGGATTTATTTTATTATATCACTTTTTAATTACAAATCAGTTACATTAAAAAACCCCGACTGAGAGGCTAAGTCGGGGAATATGAGGGGGTGTATTGGGGTGCTTTTAAACCATATTTCTATAGATAGCATAATATAAATTTATCACAAAAATATCACAAAAAAATAAAACTCACAATTTTTTGTGAGTTAATTTTAAAAAGGTAAGTAGGCCTATAAGCCGGGTTCTGTCTTGGATGATCATCTATCTAGGATGCCTGTTACCAGACACCTCTAGCGACCATACCCGGAGACACGGGCGGGCCACCCTTAACGTCTCCCTATTTGGTCTTGCTCCAGGTGGGGTTTACCTAGCCATTCAGTCGCCTGAATGCTGGTGCGCTCTTACCGCACCTTTTCACCCTTACCTTATAAAGAACTCAGTCTCTATAAGGCGGTATATTTCTGTGGCACTTTCCTTGGAGTCACCTCCACTGGGCGTTACCCAGCACCCTGCCCTATGGAGCCCGGACTTTCCTCGAATAGCACCTTTCGGCATTGCTATTCGCGATCATCCGGCCTACTTACCTATTTAATTTTAAAATCATGTTCTTCAGGACAAGACATAGTATAACATGTTTACAACTCCCTGTCAACAAACTATTTTCTGTTTTTTTTTAGCTACGCACTGCACCTAATAAGTCTTTATAGGTGTCTAGATCCATACCGATTTTAGTCGGACTGATATTAATATCAGTACCGTATTCTTCTGCACAATGAACACAACAATGTGTCTCGGGTAAAACCTCTAATCTTTCCCAATTGATTGCTCTTCCACAATGTATGCAGGTTCGAAAAACAAAAACCATTATTTTCACCCTCCTTTTAACAATCCAAATACAGAAAAAGCAGGTCTGTAAATAGACCTACTTATATAAAACAAATGGATCAGTCTGATCAGTAAATTGAACCAGCTCTATAGAGAGAGATTCTTTATCTATTTCTTCTTTTAAAACATTATATAAATATGCTACACAAACTACTTCTGTCCAATAATGACCTGCATCTATTAAAGCCAGACCCAAACTTTCTGCTAATCGGGCATCATGATGTTTTATATCTCCTGTTAGATACAGATCTGCTCCTTGAAATGCAGCCTTATGAATCAAACTTGCTCCACTTCCGCCGCAGAGTGCAACTTTATGGATTATACGATCTAGATCTCCCAGGTAGCGGAGATAGGGAAGATTAAGATTTTGTTTTATTTTTTCAATGATCTCCCGATAAGGAATTGGTTCTGGTAAATAACCGATACGGCCAGGTCCAAATTTTTCACCCTTATTTTTTAGGGGATAAATATCATAGGCTACTTCTTCATAAGGATGGCATTTGAGCATAGCCTTTATAGCTCGATTTAAACGTGACTCAGGTACTATGGTTTCCAGACGTACTTCTTTTACCTTTTCTAATTCTCCCTTACGACCAATGAAAGGGTTTGTTCCCTCCAGAGGTTTAAAAGTACCTGTACCTGAAGCCTGGAACGTACAATGACTGTATTTACCAATCCATCCTGCTCCCGCTTCACATAAAGCATTTCTAATTTCTTCTTCATGACCAGCAGGTATATATACAACAATTTTATATAAATTATCAGTCGAAGAAACAGATAAAGGTTTAACCTCAACTAATTCTAATTTTTCTGCTAAAAGATCATTGATTCCACCACTGGCAATATCCAGATTTGTATGAGCAGCAAAAATGTTGACTCCATTCTGAATAGCCTTTATAATCAGCCGGCCAATGGGCTGGTCGGCTCGAATAGATTTAATCTCAGAAAAGATCATCGGATGGTGAGCAATAATAAGTTTTACATCTTGCTCAATAGCATTATCTAAAACTTCTTCTGTAACATCTAATGTAACCATTACTTTATCAACTTCAGCAGAATAATCCCCTACTAAAAGACCTACATTATCCCAGCTTTCAGCAAGATGTGGAGGAGCAATTCGATTGATAATATCAACTATTCGCTGTACCTTCTCTGCCATTGGTTCAATACCTCCTTAAATTTTCTAATCTTGGTTTTAAGTTCGTCTATCCTGGTTTGTGCTCGTTTACCTTGCCCCAATTTTATTTTTCCTAAAACTTCTTGATGATAAGAAATTAGTGCTTCAATATGTTCTGTCAAGTATGGGGTTCCTTTTTTAAAAAGAACTGGCCCTATTTCATAAAAAATTTCATCCATTTTTTCGGATTGGCCCGATTGAACTAAAATAATTTGAAAAAGTTTACCATCCTCCTTAACCAACATTTCATCAGTAATTTGAAATTTGTTTTCTACAAGCCAACGTCTTAATTCTTCTGGCTTCTGCATAGGTTGCAAAATTAGACCTTTAAGAGATCGGGCCACCCCCTCTGCTTCCTCTATAATTTCAATAATGGTCTTAAAACCCATTCCCGCAATCACTGCCCAGTCCACCTCACCAGGCCTAAGAATGGTTAATCCAGAACCCTGACGTAGATCAATCAATTTCTCCATTCCAGATTCCCTAATCCGCTGTAGTGCTGTCTGAAATGGACCTGAATTCTTCTCTCCAGCTATGATGGGATAGCACCTGGTGTGTCGAGCAAGATAAATAGGAATTTGAGCATGATCTGTACCGATATCCGCTACTCCCACTCCATCAGGAATCAATTCTATAATCTGTCTTAAACGCTTAGAAAGCATTGTCTACCTCCTTTTCCCTAACTATTATATTCAATAAGTCAAAGCAGGTTCCTGCAATATATCATGCCCGAATGCTCATTGTTTTTTTTATTAAAAAATGATAAAATATTTATATGATTTTATTATAAAAAATTAATTTTTGGTTAAACTGCAAAAAGCTAATTTTTCACTTCTTGAGAAATTTTTCGAATCATCTAAAGCTCGATTTCCGCCGAAATAAGGCTTCCTAATCAAAGGACCATCCTGGCCCTTGATTAGTTCATCACATCCTGTGATGAGGCCTTATTTCGTCGGAAATTTCGCTAAGATGATTTGGCGAAAAATTTCTATGTCGCTCAAAATTAGCTTTTTGCAGTATAATCATTTTTAATTTTTCGAACCATCTCGAAATAAGGCACACTAATCAATGGGTCTTTCTTATAATTCGCTTTTTGTAGTTTAATCATCTTATATTAAAAAAGGACATCAGATAATGGAGATGAAAAATATGCAAATAAGTAGCCAACCAGTAATTATTGGAGGAACAGTGATGGATTTGAGGGGCCAACCAGCCAATAACTTGCAGCTTTATACCTCAAATCCAGGATTCTTACAGCAAACTCCTGGTGGTGTAGGACGTAATATTTGCGAAAATTTATTACGATTGGGTTTAAAGCCACTTCTGATTACAATTGTGGGTGATGACCCAATTGGAAATTCATTATTGCAACACTCGAAAAAAATCGGACTGTCCACAGAAGGAATTATTCAATTAACTGATCAAAGGACAGCAATTTATCTGGCTATTTTAAATGAAACTGGTGAACTACATACTGCTATTGCTGATATGAAAATCTTTGATGAATTGTCACCGAGATTAGTATTAACCCATACTGAAAAAATTTTAAAATCTCCAATGATAATCATGGATACCAATTTACCTAAAAATACCCTGGCAGCCGTCTCTGAACTTTGTAATGAAAAAAATATTCCCCTTTGGATTGAACCTGTTTCAGTTGAGAAGAGTCGAAAATTAAAGGGACTTTTTAAAAATATTACTTATATCTCTCCTAACCTTGATGAATTGGCTTCATTAGCTGAAATTTCTATCCAAACTGAAAGAGACATTAAAAAAGCTATAAAAATTCTTCTTGATAAAGGTATTCAACATATATTAGTAACAATGGGTAAACGCGGTGTTATCCTTGCCAATTCTAAAAAATTTATCCCCTTTCCAGCTTTACCAACTCGTGTTGTGGATGTGACAGGTGCAGGAGATGCTTTTGTGGCAGGGGTAATCTACGGACTCCTTAAAGGTTTACCATTAGAAAAAGCGGTACCCTATGGTCTAATAACTGCCAAAATGACTATTGAAACGAACAAAACTGTTTCTCCACAATTAAACAAAAATGTTATAGAACAAATTTTCTCGGAGGTGTATAGATAGATGGAAAAATATATGATCATTCATCCTGAAGTTAAAAAAGCCTTAGATGCTGGAAAAGCTGTGGTTGCACTGGAATCAACCATCATCTCTCACGGAATGCCTTATCCAGAAAATGTGAAAACAGCCCGTACTTTAGAAGAATTGGTCAGATCAGAAGGGGCCGTTCCTGCAACTATTGGAATTCTGAATGGGAAAATAAAGATTGGATTGAATGAAGAAGAACTGGAAATTTTAGGCACTAAGAATGAGGTAATAAAAGTCAGTAGACGGGATTTGCCTGTGGTCATTGCCCAAAAAAAACACGGCGCTACAACTGTAGCAGCTACCATGTTTTTAGCCAATCTTGCAGGAATTCGAATTTTTGCCACCGGTGGAATAGGTGGTGTACACCGGGGTGCTGAAACCAGTTTTGACATATCTGCCGATTTAACAGAGTTGGGAATGACTAACGTAGCCGTAATCTGTGCCGGAGCGAAAGCAATCCTGGATCTGCCTTTAACCCTCGAAAGGTTAGAAACCCTGGGTGTTCCCGTTTTAGGATACGGTACTGATGAATTTCCTGCCTTTTACAGTCGGAAAAGTGGCTTAAAAGTAGATCAGCGGATTGATACACCAGAACAATTGGCCAGAATTCTAAAAACCAAGTGGGATCTTGGCTTAAATGGTGGTGTATTAATTACCAATCCAATACCAGAAGAAGCCGAGATTCCAGCCGAGGAAATTAATGATACCATAGAAACTGCCCTTAAAGAAGCAGAAACACTTGGAATTAAAGGTAAAAAGATTACTCCATTTTTACTGAATCGGATTAAAGAGCTGACCAATGGTAGAAGTTTAACTGCCAATATAGAACTGGTCAAAAACAATGCAAAATTAGCAGCACAAATTGCTGTAGAATATGCAAAGTTAACTTAAAGTTAAAACTATCCCCTCTGTATTTTTGTTATCTACAGAGGGGTAATTTTTTAAATCATAGTTAAAAATTAAGCCCATCCTACCAGAAAGATCATAAGCGATTGTTAACTAAATGAATAGAGTCAATCTCTCATATCCATCCCTCTTTTTCTTCGCCCCCACCATTCTCGTATCATCACTAAAATCATAACCATTATTATCAGATAGTTGGCTGTTGCAAAATATGTACCATAGTACTCAGGGTTCCAATAAGAAACCACTCCCCGAATAATCCGGTTCCAAACAGGATAAAAATATGGGATGGCATCATCTACATGAGTTAGCATATCAATAAAAATATGAGTCAACCACCCCCAGTTAAAAGCAATTAACCATTTTTTACCCAGATACCAGGCAAAGAGCATTACTATGCCCCAGATAATGTAAGAATGAGTTATAAGGCGAGTATAATGTACCGGGGGTAAAACAAAGAGACGGGTTAAGGTATTATGAATTTGTTTTATTTCAATCTCTGAAAAAGCTCCATCCCATCCCTTGAATGGGACTAGCAAAAATTTACGAAGAAAATCTATTCTCCAGATCTGGGTTTTTGCTGTATAAAAAATAAGAGGAATAGAATAGAGTAAATCTGGAAAAATTGCTCCCAAAACAGCAGGTTTTGCTAATCTTCTCCTACGTACAAAAAAATATACCCAGATCCCATGACTAAAAGTATTCATCTTTTCCCTCCTTTTTTACTATTCTTTTAGATCTTCTTTCATCTTTAGAAAAGTTTCCTTATCAATTTCTCCACGTGCATACCGTTCTTTAAGTATCTCTAACGGTTTATTTTTTTCAGAATCTCTTTTGAATAAGGAATCGCTGCTTCGAATCAGATAAAAGATTCCAAAAATAACTGCACCCCAGAATAATAACATAAAAAATCCTCCAAAGCCATGTCCCATACCCCACCACATCATTTTCAATCACCCTTTCCATTAGTAATAATAATCTCTTTTACAATATCACCAGCTAAATCTGTAACCTTAACATCAGCAAATTCAATCTTTCCAATTGTCTCGAGAGTTCGACGATTTATATTAGCTCCCCATAAACGAACCGTTAGTGGATTAAAAAAATCCATTATGGCTCCAATCACTGGCTGTTCAGATCTAACATGTTCCAGGAGAAATATTTTTCCTTCCGGTTTACAAACCCTATGTAATTCCCGAAAACCTTGCAACGGATCAGGAACAGAACAAAATACACAGGTAGCCACTACAACATCAAAAAAATTATTAGAAAACTCTAATTCCTGAATATCCATTAAAGAAAATCTAACTTCCTTATTCAATTTTTTACTCTTTTCTTTAGCCCGCTCAAGCATCCTTTTACTAAAATCAATAGCATACATCTGGACATGATCTGGATAATAAGCGATATTGTTACCAGTACCAACACCTACTTCCAAAACTCTTCCACCAGCTGGTGCATATGAGGCTACCTTGGCCCAGATATCTTGTCTCCATTGCTTAAATTTTCCCATTTCCATCGGCTTCTCTAACCAATCATATAGCCGGGCAATGCGATCATAACGTCGACTGATTTTTAATGAATCTCTTTGCATTTTATACTCCCTCCAAAATAATATCTACACTATTATCATTCGCATTCAAAAAATTTTTATTTTAGATAAACTTGTTCCAACAATAGTCACCGCATTTATTTTGGGAATAAAGAATTTTCACTTTAATTTTAACAAGAATTTATGAAAAAATTATGAACAAATTCAAAAAAATAATAACCATATCAGCCTTCTTTGCTGAATGGTTATTATTTTTTTGAATTTATCCCTGAAAATCAATAAAAAACTCAACTGATTTAACCTTAATTATTCTCTAAAACCCTTTTTCTTTCATTAAATTCTTCCTGAGTAATCTCACCTCTGGCAAATTGTTCCTTTAAGATTGAGATAGCTCTACTCTCCCCTTTATCCTTAGGGAGAAATAACCCACTTATAAGACGGACTAATAGATAAATACCACCAATAATTAGAACCCACTGTATAAACATAGCAAGCCATCCAACCCAACCTCCGAAGCCAAATAAACCTGCTCCGTAACCAAAACCATGACAAAACCACATTTTAAATACTCCTTTCAAATTTTTAATTACCAGTATCCATATCCATGCATAACATTATGCATTTGCCACATTCCATTAAATAAACCATTTCCATACATCATACCGTATCCCATATCAAATCCAACGCAATGTTCAAAAAATATATCAAAGTCCTCATTTTCGATATAACTTTCGTGTACTTCAAGTTGATTCAACATATATTCTGCCTGTTTGGGAGTGATAAGATTCCGCACAACCATACCCTGGATGAACTCTTTTTGTAACTCAATCTGTTTCCTGGCATAATCACGGAAAAAGTTCTGGTCTTCCTTATTTAAGTCTGCTCTGATTTCATGAGCAAATACCGGCACTACCATACTCCCCAATGTCAGAATTACTCCTATAATAATTATTATTTTTTTCATCCTCCCTTTCACCTCCTTATCCGATTTCATCTTTATATTAACAAATAATTTTGAAGAGAATATGAAGATTTTAAAATAAAATAAAATAATTTTACTGCAAAAAGCTAATTTTTCACTTCAAAAGAAATTTTTCGAACCATCTAAAGTTCGATTTCAATCGAAATAAGGCACACTAATCAATGGGCCATCCAGGCCCTTGATTAGCTCATCACATCCTGTGATGAGGCCTTATTCCGACTGAAATCTCACTAAGATGGTTTAACGAAAAATTTCTATATCGCTCAAAATTAACTTTTTGCAGTTTAATCATAAAATCAGATTTTTACTCTGCAAAAGGAATAAAAACTGTAAAAACTGTGCCCTCCCCCAATTTACTTTTTACATCAATACTACCAGCAACTAATTCCACCAATTCTTTTATAATTGCCAATCCAATACCTGTACCACCTGTTTGACGGGCTCTAGAAGGATCAGCTCGATAAAATCGTTCAAAAATATAAGGTAAATCCTTTTCATCTATACCAATGCCTGTATCTTTCACCGTAATCTGAAGTCCAATTATTCCATTCTTTTCAACTTTCTTCATTGAACAGCTCACCTGTCCGCCTTCTGGGGTGTACTTAAGGGCATTATCCAGGAGATTCTGTAAAATCTCTTTGACTATGAACTTGTCCAGATTACCTTCCAGATTTTCTACAGTCCAATTTAATTCCACACCTTTTTTATCATATTCTAGTTTAATCCTTTTAAAATATGGTTCAAACTCCGTGACTAATCGAACCAATGTTGGGTAAACCTGACGTTTTGCCTCTAAATGAGCCAATTTTTGTAAGTTATCAATTAATCTGGTCAAACGTTGAACTTCTTCATGGAGATCAGTAAGATGGGCTTCATCGGCTTCAATCACCTTATCCAGCATCCCTTCAATATAACTCTGGATAGACATCAACGGATTTCTTAATTCATGGGCCAGGTCAGATGTCATTTTGCGACGCAAATTCTCCAGATGTTCAAGATCCCGGGCCATTTTATTGAAACTCTCCCCCAGCTCCTCCAGTTCATCTTTGGTACGGATCTTAACCCGTGTTTTCCAATCGCCACGACTTATTAACATTGCAGCATTCTTAAGAGTAGTTACCGGACGGGTAATCATAGAAGAAGTAAAAAAACTAAAAACAATAGCAAGTAAAAGCCCTATACCTACTGATCCCAACAAAGAATAGTTTATTGCTTCCCGGAAAGCAATATCATTAGGTGACCTGAAACCGTCACTTAACTCTGATATTACTCGAACCTGAATTACAAAATCATTTGTACGAATCCATTCTTCAGTCTGATAAGCGTCAGGAGAAATCTCTTTTTCGCCCCGATAGGGAGCCATCATCATATTCCCTGAATGGATACTATCAAAAATCATTTCTCCAGATGAATTAAAAATTTGCACCCTGACATTTTCCATCATGCTAAAATGAGTCAGATTCATAAAAAAAATATGGGGAGAGATTCGGTTTTCCAGAGATCTTTGAATATAACGAATAACGTTTTGATGTTTTTCATTTAATTTAGATTTTATATACTCAGAAAATTTACTGTGAAAAGAAAAGTTAAGCAATAATCCTACTGCTATTACCGTTACAAGAGTAATTAGAATAAAACTAACAAAAAGTTTATACCTTAATTTACACATTATCATCTTCGCCTCCAGCAAACTTATAACCTACCCGGTAGATAGTAATAATAAATTGATTTGGCACTAAATCAAGTTTACGGCGAATATTTTTAATATGAGCATCAACTGTCCGATCATATCCTTCGTAATCATAGCCCTGTAATTTCACAATCAGCTCTTCTCTGGTAAATGGTCGATTCGGATTTTGTGCCAGGATGGCAAGAAGTTTAAACTCGGTAGCAGTTAGTTCCTTCTCTACGCCATTAATTTTCACCTGTTGGTGGGTTAAATCCAACTCTAGAGTTTTATCACCCGATTTATAGATTAACTTCTGAGCCAGAGTTACCCCTTCCTGATTGAGATTATATCTTCTCAAAACTGCATGAATTCTCGCCACTAATTCCCGTAAACTAAATGGCTTAACCAGATAGTCATCAGCTCCCATCTCCAAACCTGCAATCCGTTCCTTTTCCTCTCCGCGAGCAGTTAACATCATAATAGGTACCTGAGAACCCTTACTACGTAAACGACGGCAAATTTCTACACCTGAAAGGCCGGGAAGCATCAAATCAAGAATTACCAGATCAGGCTCTTTTTTATTTAAAGCTTCCCATCCGGTCAATCCATCTTGATACCAGTCAACCTGATATCCTTCCTTTTCTAAATAAGCACAGGTGATTTTGCCTATCTTATCTTCATCTTCAATTAGAATTATTCGTTCTTTCATCATATTCCCCCCCTTTTTTTATAATAACGTGTTTGTCTTAAAAGAACAATAATTATTTATCTGAACTTAAAAATAAAGAGTGGACTTAATCCACCCAGGCTGTTGAAAAAGGGGAGGTGCACGCAACTTGCTCCCATAGTAGAACCAGAAAAACTAAATATAATTTCTTCCGCTACCGGACACTCCGTCGTCCTGGCTGCACGTCCTTAAAAGTCAAAGCTTTCACCCTTTTGGCTTTAAGCCTTGACTTATACGCTTCAGAAATTATATTTAGTTTTTCTGATTTCTAAAAAAGAAGGATTTATCAACAATTTCCGTGGACCTAATCCACTCTTAAATAAACCTATTGCGAAAAGCTAATTTCTTACTTCAAAAGAAATTTTTTTAACCATCAAAATGGATCCTTCTGGTCCTTAGAACTAGCTCATCACATCCTGTTATTCTTCAAATGTTACTGAAATGATTTAACAAAAAATTTCAACAATGTTCAAAATTAATTTTTTTGCAGTTTAATTATAATATTATTTAAACCTGAATCTGATCATTGTTAAATTCAATCAAATTTCCTTATTTAACATTTTCACCAGAGTTACCTCCATATCTATGCTCTGATTTTTTCTGATGATTATGCCCACTATGTCCACCACAACACCCACCACCTCGATGTATAAAATACATACTACCTATAAATATTAAAAAAAACAATAAACTTCCCATGAAATCTCACTCCCCCTTATGACTATATTTCGATCATACCATAAAAATATGAACAAACTATGAAAAATATCGAAATAAATAAAAATACCATGATTAAACTGTAAAAAAACTTATTTTTTGTAGCAAAATCATAATATTTACATTTACTAAAAATTATTTGTACACCTTAGTATAAATCACAATAACCTACTTAATATTCGCTAATTTATCTATGCTTATACTGCAAAAAGCTAATTTTGAGCGACATAGAAATTTTTGCTAAAACCATCTTAGTAAGATTTCCGACGAAATAAGGCCTCATCACAGGAGATGATAATCTAATCAAGGACCAGGAGGGCCCTTTGATTAGGAAGCCTTATTTCGACGGAAATCGAGCTTTAGATGGTTCGAAAAATTTCTCAAAGAGCGAAAAATTAGCTTTTTGCAGTTTAACCATCTATAGTAAAATTACGAAAGTATTTCTCTTCAACTTTAAAAATAAATTATAACCTTTTTAGATATACTAAAATTAAAACATAATCCGGAGGATAAGCCATATGAAACATGAATTACTTAATAGTAAGGAAATTTTCTTCATACTTATTGGAACCTTTACTGGATTTCTGGCCAGATGGGTTTTATTAAGAAAAGATTATCGTCAGTATCCTACTTTTCCTAATGGTTATTTAATCCACTTAACTACCGGATTTATTGCAGCAGGAATAGGTGCAGTAGCTTTACCGGCTTTACTGGCTAAAAATTTTGTCGCTATTACCTTTCTAGCACTGGCCATTCAACAATTTCGTGACATTCGAAAGATGGAACGGGAAACTTTATTTTCTCTTGATAAAAATGAATATGTACCACGGGGGCATGCCTACATCGATGGTATTGCAAAAACTTTTGAAGCTCGAAATTATGTGACAATGATCGTTTCCCTTACTACAACATTTATCACTCTTCTAGACCTTTTTGGTAAACTTGTATTAAATATATTAGCAGGGCTTGCTACCGGTTTTATAGTCTTTCTCTTTTTAAAAAGGTTTACCAAAGGTGGTCAAATAAAAGATATTCTTAAATCTATCAAAGAAGCTGAACTATCTTTTAAAGATAATAACCTGTATGTTGACGACATTTTTGTTATGAATGTAGGGTTAAAAGCTACCCAGGAACGCATATTAAAAAGAGGTCTTGGAGTTATTCTGACACCAAAAGGTGAAAATGAGGCTATAATCCTCAATCATGAAGGTCAAAAGCAGGCTATTTTACATGAATGTGGCCGCCTTTTAGGTCTTGAGCGCTATATAGCCGCTCGAAGAGATCTTGAGACCGACCGCCTAGCGATTGTTATTGTACCAATGCGTAAAGATTTTAAATCTATGGTTCAGATTATTGAACAGGTTCCCATCCTCGAAACGAACAAAAAAAATGAAGGAGCGTGAAAAAAATGTCTTCCAAAACACGTCATATCCTTGCTTTTATAACCACCGATAAAGAACTGGTTCAGTTCAGCGGAAAACCAGTTTTATACGCTAAAACAGAAGAAGAGTTGCAAAAAATTTCTTCTGAATTAGGAAGAATATTGGCTGGAAATGTATATCGGCTGACAAACGGCCTTGTGGTTATCACCGAAGCATAATATGCCGAAAATAATTAATTTTTCGCGTTTATATCAATATCTATCTCCTTCCACTTACCGCGTTTATAGCGAAACATTAAAAATACTCCACGCAAAATCAAATCAGATGCAACAGCAATCCATACACCTACCAGTCCCATATTAAAAACAAAACCTAAAATATACACACCAATTACCCGTATTCCCCAGATTCCTATAAATGTACTATACATGGGAAACCTGGTGTCCCCTGCTCCCTGAAGTGCCGCAGTAATAACCAGGGTAATACAAAGAAATGGCTGCACTAGAGCGATAATCCTGAGAACCAATATAACCTGCTTAAGAACCACTTCATCCCGGGTAAAAAGAAGACCTAAAGGTCTGGCAAAAATAAAAAAAATTATCCCCACACAGACCATAAAAATTGTTCCAAGCCAGTTACTCAATAATCCCAAATATTCTGATCGATCAGGTCTTTTTGCACCAAGATTTTGTCCAACCAGGGTCGATGCTGCTATTGCAAAGCCGTAGCCCGGCATATAAGATAAACTCTCAATACTCCCTGCGATATTATGAGCTGCATATGCATCTGTCCCAATTTTTATAATCATCGCTGAATAGACCAGCTGGCCCACCCGCATCACTAACCGTTCTAAGGCAGCGGGATATCCAATTAAACTGATCTTTTTTATCAGAATTTTATCAAAAGTCCATGGAAATTTAATTGAAATATTTAAAAGTGAACTTTTTCGATTTAAGAAAATCAGAATTAGTAATACTCCAATCAGCCTGGAAGCTGTTGTTGCTATTCCTGCACCGAGGATACCTAAACCTTCAAAATCAACAATACCAAAGATTAAAACATAATCAAGAATAACATTTATTACATTGACTATCAGTGTAACTTTCATTGGTGTCCTGGTATCACCTGCTCCCCGCAAGGCACTGGATAATACCAACATCAAAGCAAGAAATGCAGAAGGAACCGCAACTACCAGAAAATACGGTAATGTATATTCAATAACCCTTTCTTCAAGCCCCAATATTTCGAGGATCTGTCTAGCAAAGACTAGGGTAATAAATCCTGTTAAAAAACCAATACCTACAGCCATCAAAATCGACTGCTGAGTTGCATGGCTTGCCTTTTTTATATTTTTTGTGCCAATATTGCGGGCTACTACAGCTGTTGTACCTACTCCTACAGCAGTAAAAAAGGCTATGTAAAGATTCATTAATATATTAGTCGCTCCAACCCCAACTATAGCCTCTGTACCAAGTTTAGAAATAAAAAAAGTATCCACAATTCCAAGAAGCACCTGTAAAATATTTTCAATCATAGCCGGAAAGGCCAGTTGTAAAACTTCTTTAATATCCTTAAATTTAAATTTCTTTTTTATAACAGCTAAAATAATCGGATCCATAGATTTTTTCGCCACCTATTTAACAAATTTGTCAATGGCATCTTGTAAATCTTCAAGAATCTCCGTATTATTTTCTTCAATGGCCTTAACAACACAATGATTGATATGGTCTTTTAAGATCAGTTTTCCGACATTGTTAAGTGCAGATTTAACAGCGGCGATCTGAATCAAGATTTCACTACAGTCTCTTCCCTCCTCGACCATTTTTTTTATCGCATTAGTATGGCCCGCAATTCTCGCTAGACGATATATTACTCTCTTGGTATTTGGATGAACCACTTTACCCAAATCTATACCTCCTTTTTATAATAATATCCCCCTGAGGGGGATATTATTATTGTATCTTATCTCCAGTAAAATATCAAGTAAATTTTACATAAAAAAGAACATCCCAATAGGGATGTTCTGTATAACAAAAAAGAGCAATATCTATAACAATATTGCTCTTAATTATCTTAAATTTTGGTGGGCCCACCAGGACTCGAACCTGGGACAACTCGGTTATGAGCCGAGGGCTCTAACCAACTGAGCTATAGGCCCACAATAAAATGGCTCCCCGAGCAGGACTCGAACCTGCGACCCACTGGTTAACAGCCAGTTGCTCTACCGACTGAGCTATCGGGGATCATCTGTTTGTGTGATAATCACCCTCAACACAAGTGTAATTATACGCTATATTTATCAGAATGTCAATAGTAAAGGAGATCAAATTTACGTAAATATCTTGATTAATAAGCAAAACTATTGATTCTTTTGTTATTTTCTCGTTATATCTTCGTTTTTCTAATTAATCTAAATAATCTTTTAGCTTCTTACTCCTGCTAGGATGACGTAACTTTCTTAATGCTTTGGCCTCAATTTGACGAATCCGTTCCCGGGTTACGCCAAATTCTTTTCCAACTTCCTCTAGTGTTCTAGGCCGTCCATCCTCAATTCCAAAACGAAGCTCTAAAACACGTTTCTCACGCTCACTGAGAGTATCCAATACATCACCTAACTGTTCTTTTAATAACTTATAAGAAGCTGCTGCTGCAGGAGCTGGAGCATCTTCATCTTCGATAAAGTCTCCCAGATGACTATCTTCTTCTTCCCCAATAGGCGTCTCTAAAGAAACAGGTTCTTGAGCAATTTTCATAATCTCCCTGACCTTTTCTGGCGTCAAGTCCATCTCCTTTGCAATCTCTTCAGGAGTAGGCTCACGACCTAATTCCTGTAAGAGTTGGCGGGAAACCCGGATTAATTTGTTTATGGTTTCTACCATATGAACTGGAATACGAATTGTTCTGGCCTGATCAGCAATAGACCGGGTTATAGCTTGACGAATCCACCATGTAGCATAGGTACTGAACTTATAACCTTTCCGATAATCAAACTTCTCAACAGCTTTAATCAGGCCAAGATTACCTTCCTGAATTAAGTCAAGGAATAACATTCCCCGGCCAACATATTTTTTAGCAATACTTACAACAAGACGCAAATTAGCTTCTGCCAGCCTTCGCTTGGCTTCTTCATCTCCTTGTTCCATTCGCTTAGCCAATTCCACTTCTTCTTCAGCAGTAAGAAGTGGTACTTTCCCAATTTCTTTTAAATACATCCGTACCGGGTCATCTATACCAACTCCGTCAGGAATACTTAAATCCAGGTCAGGGGAGTTATCTTCATCTTTTTGGTCATCTTTATCATCATTTTTTTCAGAAATATTATCTACAACATCTATATTCTTTTCGGCAATTAATTCATAAATACGATCAATCACATCAGGCTCCAGTTCTTTATCTTCCAGGGCATCCATAATCTCATCATATGTCAGGACACCCTTCTGTTCACCACGCTCTATCAAAGAATTTACAGCATCTAAGACATCACGCTGTAATTCTATTTTCTTTTCTTTATTTTTTTCCTTGGCCTTCTTTTTAGCCATTAATACCCCCCCTTTCCATTCCATAATGAAGCAAACGATGATATCGAATAAGTATTTGATTTAAATCAACCAGATTGCCATGATTCTTGATTTGTTTGAGCTTTTTTAATATTGTCTCCATCTCCATTGTCATTTGATACTCCTTTAATTTTGTTAATCCTTCCACTATAAATTTCTCCGTAACTTCATAATCTTGATAGTAAAATAATAACTCAAGTACCTTTTTTTTCAAATCATTATCACTAAAATTTTCAACCAAATTATTGGTAGTCAATAATGAAAAATCCCCCGATTCTCTAACCTGCTGGTAACATAAATAAATTTGCTGCATTATTAAACGGTAGTCCGAATTTTGAAAGAAATCGGGTGTAATCTCCTCAAATATTTTCCCAATCATCTGAGGAATTCTTAAGATGGCATTAATAAATTTAGCTTCAAAGTCATCAGATATAACCTTTCTCGTCTCTTTACTAGTATGCCAATTTTTATCGTTTCTATCCTTAATTTTACTTTTTTCTTTAATAAAATGTTCTAACTCTTCTTTTAATGCCTGTTCAGAAATCTCTACTCGCTTAACAATCTGTTTAATCAGGTAGTCTTTCTCAATTGCATTATCTATATTCAAAAACATTGGTAATAATTCCTGAACCGCCTGTACTTTCCCATCAGGACTATCTAAATCATATTGTTTTAAAATTTTATTTAATTTAAAATCTATAAATGAAATAGCATCTTCAAGCAAACTTTTAAACGCCTCTGCACCATTTTTACGAATTAATTCATCTGGGTCTAATTCATCGGGCAGTTCAATAACTTTGACTATTAGACCAGTATTTTTTAAAATATCCAATCCACGTAAGGTAGCTTTCTGGCCTGCAGTATCTGCATCATAGGCTATATAAACTTCTTCAGCATACCGGGCCAGTAGGCGCGCCTGATTCTCCGTCAAAGAGGTACCCAAAGATGCAACAACATTTTCAATCCCATATTGATGGGCAGTAATTACATCTGTATATCCTTCAACAATAATTGCCTGCCCAGTCTTTCTAATCTGATCCATAGCAAAATTAAAACCATACAGATTCTGATTCTTTAAAAAAATCGGGGTCTCTGGAGAATTAAGATACTTGGGGTTCTGGTCAGGCTCCATAACCCGACCGCCAAATCCAATAGGTTGTCCCCTGAGGTTGAATATTGTAAAAATAGCCCGATCTCTAAACCGATCATAATAGCCATTTTTTTGCTTCCCTGGTAAAACCAGCCCCGATTTTTCCAACAAATAATCTGGATAACCTTTTTTCTTCAAAAAATGAAAAAGAGCAGTCCAAGCTCGAGGAGCATATCCTAAACGGAATTTCTCAATGGTTGCTCTAGTAAATCCTCGCTTTTCAAAATACTTTAAGGCATTTTTGCCTAGTTTATGTTCTAAAAGTAAATATTGATAAAATTTTGCTGCCCATTCATGTATTTCAAAAAGTTGATCACGTATCTCATCAGACTTTCGTCTAGTCCTATTTGGCTTTTTTTGAGGAATAGGTACCCCATAACGTTCAGCTAAAACTTTAGCCGCTTCAAAAAATGGTAAATTTTCAATTTCCATTAAAAAATTAAAAATATCTCCACCAGCACCACAACCAAAACAGTAATAAAGCTTTTTATCACGACTTACCGTAAAAGATGGGGTTTTTTCGTTATGGAATGGACATAATCCAACATAATTTTTACCTTTTAACTCTAACTTAACATAATCAGAAACAAGATCCACAATATCTGCTCTTTGCCGGATCTCTTCTATAAAATCATTAAAGGTCAAGCTAATTCACCCTATCTTTTAATACCCTAAATTAAAAGTTCTCTAATTATTTTCGGCAAAAATCTCTTTTTTCCTCCTAAAAAATCTTTCTAATACACTCAATAACCGCTCTTTATCAGACACGGTATATTTAGAAGGGCCTTTAAAACGGCCGCCGCTACGGCGTTCTTTTTGAGCCAGATGACGCCGTAATAAAAGTTCATCCATTTTTTTTTCAAGATAAATTTTACCCCGCGGCGAGACAACATGAGCACCTTTTCGTAAAACTATTGCAGCAAGACCATAATCTCCTGTAATAACCAGATCATCTTTTTGTACCCGATTTATTACTGCCATATCAACTGCCTGTGGGAGATTGTCAACAACAATATAAGTGCAATCACTGTAATCACTGTAATGAGATAAACTGGTAATCAGAATAACTTCAACCTGATACTTTTTAGCCAGATTTATAACTTCTTTTTTAGCAGGACATCCATCACCATCGATAATTAATCTCATAGATAAAAGCCTTTATTCCTTATTCAAGATTAAAGGCATAAATCCTCCTTTAAAATAAATTTTTTAAATAGTCTTTTTATTATTACCCTAACCACGGTTTTGGAAAAAAAATCTGGTTTGCTTTGGCTAAAGCATAGCGATCTGTCATTCCTGCTATATAGTCAACCACAATTCGTTCTATCTCAACCTCACTCTGTAAAATCTGATATTCCTTAGGTAGCTGTTCAGGATGGTTTAGATAATATGCATAAATCTCCTGAAGTAACCACTTTGCTTTACCCTCTTCAGTTTTAGCTTTTGAGGTCGATTGATAAACATGAACAAATAACCAGTATCTAAGCTCGTTGGTCGCTTCCTCAACTTCAGGACTTTGCCTGACCACAGGTTGATTCCAACTACTTTTTATAATATCCTTAACCATCAAATCAATACGTTCCGAGTGTGTTCTGCCCAGGACTTTCAACGGGGCTGACGGTAAATCTTCATATTTAATTACACCTCCGCGAATGGCATCATCTATATCGTGATTAATATAAGCAATCCGGTCAGCAATCCGGACTATCTGTCCCTCAAGAGTATAGGGAATCTGGGGACCTGTATGGTTTAAAATTCCATCTCTTACTTCATCTGTCAGATTCAATCCGCGTATATTCTTTTCTGAACGCACTTCTAGAAAATCAACTACTCTTAGACTCTGCTCATTATGTCGAAATCCGGGTGGATAAACCTGGTTTAAGGCCTCCTCTCCTGCATGACCAAATGGAGTATGACCTAAATCATGCCCCAGAGCAATGGCTTCCGTCAAATCTTCATTAAGAGCCAACCCCCTGGCGATGGTTCGTGCAATACCCGCCACTTCCAGAGTATGAGTCAACCTGGTTCGATAATGATCACCTTCAGGAGAAATGAAAACCTGTGTCTTATGCTTTAAACGACGAAAAGCCTTTGAATGAATAATCCTGTCCCGGTCCTGTTGAAATACAGTTCGGATATCACATGGTTTTTCAGGATATTTCCTGCCTTTACTCTCCGCACTTAAAGTTGCATATGGAGATAAAAATTTTCTTTCCCGGATTTCATAATCCTTTCTACTTATCATTGAATCACTCCAAAATTTGAGTTTGATTCTCAAAATCTTTTTCATAGTACTATATACACCGTTAGCAAGAAAAATCCTGCATTGTCAATAGTATTAACAATTAAAATCTTGATTTCACTGCAAAAAGCTAATTTTTCGCTCCTTGAGAAATTTTTCGAACCATACTAAAGCTCGATTTCCATCGAAATAAGGCTTTCTAATCAAAGGGCCCTCCTGGCCCTTAGAACTAGCTCATCACCTCCTGTGATGAGGCCTTATTTCGTCGGAAATCGAGCTAAGATAGTTTAGCGAAAAATTTCTATGTCTCTTAAAATTAGCTTTTTGCAGTATAATCATAAATTATCTATATCAAATGTTATATACAACTTATAAAAGATAGAATTTCCTGAACACTTAAAATAAAAAGTGTTACCCAGAACCAGCTTAGGGCAACACTTAAAGAATAATTTATTTGGTTTCCTTGAGAGCAGCCTGTGCTGCTGCTAAACGGGCAATTGGTACTCGATAAGGAGAACAACTTACATAATTTAAACCGATCCGATGAAAAAATTCTATAGATTTGGGATCTCCGCCGTGTTCACCGCATATACCCACTTTCAGATCCGGTCGTACCTTATGACCTGCATTAATCGCCATCTGGATTAATTTACCCACACCATTTTGATCAATGCTCATGAAAGGATTTTCAGATAATATTCCTAATTCTAGATAGCTATGAAGAAATTTACCTTCGGCATCATCCCGGCTAAAACCAAAGGTAGTTTGAGTTAAATCATTGGTTCCAAAGGAAAAGAATTCAGCTTCTTCAGCAATCTCATCGGCAGTCAGAGCAGCACGTGGGAGTTCGATCATTGTACCAATTTTATATTCAACATCTACACCTGCTTCAGCCAGAACTTCATCTGCTATGTTTGTAAGCCGTTCTTTTAAGTACTTAAGTTCAGTCGATTTAGCTATAAGTGGAATCATTACCTCAGGTAATATCTTTTTACCCTCTCTTGCAAGCCTAGCAACAGCAGTAAATATAGCTTTCATCTGCATTTCATAAATGGCCGGAATGATAATTCCCAGACGACAACCCCGGAAACCCAGCATCGGATTAGACTCACTCATATTCTTTACTTTTCGTAAAAGTTCACGCTTATTTCTAAGTTCTACTGGATTGTCAGCATGCTCTAAATGAGCCACCTCTTCTACAAGATCTACAAGTCCTGGTAAAAATTCATGTAATGGTGGATCCAGAAGCCTGATTGTAACTGGTAAACCTTCCATTGCCTCAAAAATCTCGATAAAATCATTGATCTGCATCGGCAGCAATTTATCTAAAGCAGCTTTTTGTTCTTCTTCAGTCTCGCTTAAAATTAGTTCTTGAACTACAGGTACCCGCTCAGGAGCCATAAACATATGCTCTGTTCTACAAAGTCCAATTCCTTCTGCACCGTAAGATCTGGCTTTAAAGGCATCTACTCCATTATCTGCATTGGCACGAACTTTCAAGCTGCGTATTTCATCAGCCCAGGCCAAAAGTTGTTTAGCTTCTTCACTTAACTCAGGTTCAATCATTTTAGCTTCACCTAAAATCACATCGCCATTTCCACCATTAATGGTGATCAAATCACCCTTTTTAACCGTATATTTACCTACTGTAAAGACCTCAGCTTCAAAATCTATTTTGATGGATTCACAACCGCAAACACAGGGTTTACCCATTCCTCTGGCAACAACCGCTGCATGACTGGTCATACCACCGCGGGTAGTAAGAACACCCTCGGAAGCGATAACACCGTGAATATCTTCAGGAGTGGTCTCAAGACTTACCAGAATAACTTTATGCTGTTCGGCCATCTTTTCAGCTTCATCAGCATCAAAAACTACAATTCCACTGGCAGCACCTGGAGAGGCAGGGAGTCCCTTCGCAATAATTTCTGCACTATAAGAAGTATCGATTTGACGATGAAGAATCTGTTCTAAATGTTTGGGTTCAACCCGCATCAAAGCTTCTTCTTTCGTAATCAAACCTTCTTTAACCATATCAACCGCTATTTTGATAGCTGCCCTGGCTGTTCGTTTACCGGTTCGGGTCTGAAGCAAATATAACCTTCCATTTTCAATCGTAAATTCAATATCTTGCATATCACAATAGTGTTTCTCCAATATATCAGTAATCTCTAAAAGCTGCTCATAAATTTCCGGGAATTCTAACTTCATATGGGCAATATCCATTGGTGTTCTGGCTCCAGAAACCACATCTTCACCCTGGGCATTTTTCAAAAATTCACCATAAAGTACATTTTCACCAGTTGAAGGATTGCGGGTAAAGAGTACACCGGTACCTGATTCATTCCCGGTATTTCCGAATACCATCGCCTGAACATTTACCGCCGTTCCTAAATCATGGGGAATTCCATTGGCTTCCCGGTAAATAACAGCACGCCTATTTTGCCAGGATTTAAATACAGCTTCAATTGCACCAATCAACTGTTCTTCTGGGTCTTCGGGAAATTCAGTATTTGTCTCTTTCCATACAATCTCTTTGAAATCAGAAATTAGCCGCTTAAGTACATCTACAGTTAAATCAGGGTCGTTTTTTACACCAACTTCATCTTTGACTTTGTCAAGATGTCGGCTAAAAAGATAGGCCGGAACACCTAAAACCACTTCGCCATACATCTGAATAAAACGACGATAACAGTCATAAGCAAAACGTTCATTGTTAGTTACTTTAGCTAAACCTTTTACAACTTTGTCATTCAAGCCCAGATTTAAGATGGTATCCATCATTCCAGGCATTGAAATAGCAGCACCGGAACGGACAGAGACCAGTAGTGGGTTATTAATATCGCCAAAGCCTTTATTAGTATTCTCTTCTAACTTACGAATGTAATCAGGTAACTCATTTAAAATTTGTTCGGGAATTTTTCTACCCAATTTAAAATAATCCAGACATCCTTTGGTTGTAATAGTAAAACCTGGGGGAACAGGAAGGCCCAAGTTGGTCATTTCAGCAAGATTTGCTCCCTTACCACCCAACAGAGATTTCATAGAGCCATTACCTTCGGAAAATGAATAGATATACCTGGTTGACATTATATAACCTCCCAAGAGTAGTTTAGGTTTGATTTTATTTATCCATCTTCATAACATCTTTGGGGTAATATTCAGGTTTTTGAGTTATTTTATGATAAGCATCAATATACCGGATAGTTCCTGTTTTGCTCCGCATAACAATCGAATGAGTAATAGCCCATTCTCCCGTATACCGAACCCCACGCAAAAAATCCCCATCTGTAATACCAGTAGCGGCAAACATGACATCATCTGTACATACCAATTCGTCAATTGTATAGATTTTATTTAAATCAGTAATACCCATAGCTTTTGCTCTCTTAATCTGTTCATCGTTCTCAAATACCAATCTACCTTGAAATTCTCCCCCGAGACATTTAAGAGCAGCAGCAGTTAAAACTCCTTCTGGAGCACCTCCAATCCCCAGAAGAACATCTACTCCTGTCTCTTCAAAAGCAACGGAAATTCCAGCCGAGACATCACCATCACTGATCAATTTAATTCTGGCTCCTGCTTGACGGACTTTTTTAATTATCTCTGAATGACGTTCCCGGTCCAAAATAACTACTGTCAATTCGCTAACACTCTTTCCCTTGGCCCGGGCCACGGCATTTAAGTTTACTTCTATCGGGCTATCCAGATGAACACAGCCTTTTGCCTTTGGCCCAACGGCAATCTTTTCCATATACATATCGGGTGCATTTAAGAGAGTACCTCGCGGAGCTACAGCGATAACAGCAATAGCATTTGGCAAACCTTTAGCAACCAGGTTAGTTCCCTCCAACGGGTCAACTGCGATATCTACCTGAACAGGTGCTCCTTTCGAACCGATATGTTCTCCTATATAAAGCTGTGGTGCTTCATCCATCTCTCCTTCTCCAATGACTACAACCCCATCAATATTTACTGTATCAAAAACCGCTCTCATGGCAGCAACCGCAGCACCATCTGCAGCCATTTTGTCTCCTTTACCCATCCAGGGTGCAGAAGCTAAAGCCGCAGCTTCCGTTACTCGTACAAATTCTATAGCTAATTCTCTTTGCATCATATCTAAAAATCCCTCCTTTTTGTTAAAATTTCTGAGGCAGTCTCTTCAATAGATTTGTTGGTCACATCAATAATCTGGCAGCCTATCTTTTCCATAATCTGCCTACTGTAATTAAGTTCTTCATAAATTCGCTTCAGTTGAGCATAATCAGCCAAATAATCCAATCTCATTGATTTAAGCCTTTCTCTACGAATCTTACGCAATTCTTCAGGATCAATTATTAGTCCAAAAATTTTTTCTGGATTAAACGTAAATAGTTCTTTTGGTGGAACTACTTCCGGTACGAGAGGTAAATTTCCAGCCTTAATACCGTGATAAGCAAGATACATACAGAGCGGTGTTTTAGAAGTCCTACTAACACCAATAATAACCAGATCACTTTTAAATAGTGTCCGCAAATCTCTTCCATCATCACAGCGAACAGCATGTTCAATTGCCTCAATACGCTGGTAATATGTCTGATCAACTTCACGGTATGCCCCAGGTTTTAATTGTGGTGTAATTCCAAGAAAATGAGATATTTTTTCGATCACTGGACCTATAAGATCAATAATCGGAAGATTATACTTTTTTGCCTCTTCTTTTAAAGTTTCTTTTAACTCAGGTAAAATAATCGTAAATGCAATCAGACAGTTTGAGTTTTTATAACGTTCAATAACTTTAATAATCTGTTCTGGTTCTTCAATCTGAGTATATTTTTTAATTTCCACTTCTTTTAAACCAAATTGGCTCAATCCGGCTCGCATTACCGTTTCTGCAGTTTCACCCGTAGAATCTGCTATTATCACAACCTGAGGATTATCTTTAAAAATACTCATCTCATCACCTCTTTACAGCTCTGACAAATGACTCGCCAGGACGTTGGCTAAAGTAGTTTTGCTAAACCGCCCTACTACTTTTAAACGTGTTTGACCATTGACTTCTTCTTCAACTACAACCGGAAGGGCATCCACTTTATAATCTACCAATTTTCGGAGAGCAGTATAAAATGTTTCCTCTGGCTTTGTAACAATGATATTGGGCATGCGGCTCATAACCACACTTACAGGAAGTTTTTGAATATCTGCTTCTCCTATGGTAACTTTCAATAAATCCTTCCTACTCACTACCCCTACTAAATATCCTTCTTTATCGCTGACAAAAAGGGTGCCAACATCTTCTAAAAAAAGAGTTACAATGGCATTGTAAACAGAAGAGCTTTCCTGAACCACTACCGGGTGAGATTGAAGATCTTCTATTTTCATTTCCAATAATTTTTCCAACTTTCCTACTGCTCCGGGTTCTTTGACAAAATAATATCCCACCCGGGGTTTGGCATCTAAAATCTTTGCCATAGTCAAAATTGATAAATCAGGCCGCAAAGCGGCTCTAGTTAAACCCAATCGTTCTGCAATCTCTTGACTGGTAATAGGTTCGTTTTGTTTAACAATCTCAATAATTTCTTTTTGACGTTCCGTTAATTTTATATTCCTCGCCTCCCCTTCTAAAAAACTTAATATTATAATAAAAATAAATGTGATATATTATACTCATCTTAGTTTAATATGATACACTTTTCTATTGTTTTCATTGATTTAGTATAGCACATTTATTTTTTCGCCATTAACTTTAAATCTCCTGCTTATCTCAGAAATTTTTTTTGATAATCCTTACTATGATTAAACTGCAAAAAGTTAATTTTGAGCGACATAGAAATTTTTCGTTAAACCATCTTAGTGAGATTTAAGTCGAAATAAGACTGAAATCGAACTTTAGATGGCTCGAAAAATTTCTCTTGAAGCTAAAAATTAACTTTTTGCAGTAAGATCTTACTATTAATAACAGAAAAAACAGGGAAAATAACATTCTAATTCTTTAGGATATGGTGAGTCTGCTATCTGGGTGGGATGGGCTGAAAGGGGGATTATTCAAGAAGTGATAAAAAAAAACTCCAGGCCAAGACTTCCCGGTTCTTTATCTGGCCCTACCAATCAAAACATCCAGGACTAACAGCCATCGATCAAAAGCTTCACTACCAATTTGAAATAAATTTTTCCCAGGGAATTGCTGATTTAAAAAAGCAGCATTCCCCCGGGAATTAAAACCAGACTGCTACGGCATTTTTATCTCCCAATTAATCGCAGAACCTCATTAGCTGATTCTTCAATAGAACGATTAGTTACATCTACAACAGGACAACCAATTCTTTTCATTATCTTTTCTGCATACTCCAATTCTTCATTGATACGTTGGATAGAAGCATATTGTGCACGGGTATCCAGCCCCAAAGACCGGAGCCTTTCTAATCTAATCTCAGTTAAAAGATGTGGATCAATAGTCAAACCCACTACTTTGCCATCGGGATTCTCAAATAATTCCTTTGGCGGTTCAACTTCGGGTACCAGTGGGATATTAGCAGCTTTTAATCCTTTATAAGCCAGATAAATTGACATAGGAGTTTTAGAAGTCCGGGATACTCCAATCAATACTACATCAGCCAGAAGAATTCCTTTACCGTCATTCCGGTCATCGTATTTGACCGTAAACTCAATAGCATCCACACGGGCGAAATACTCTTTATCTAAACGATGTAATAAACCCGCCTTCTGTTTTGGTTTCTTTTCATAGATCTTAGAAAAAGCATCTAACATAGGGCCCATAATATCTACACAGAGGATTCCGGCATCCTTAGCATATCTATCCAGCATCTCACTTAACCCAGGTTTAACTAAAGTATAAGCAATCAAACATTTGGGCTCACGTCTGGCTTGAAAAATAACCTTTTTAATATCTTCCTCGGATTGAATATAACTAAATTTCCTAGTCTGAACCTTTCCTGAATTAAACTGACTTGCAGCAGCCTGGACAACAGTTTCAGCAGTTTCACCAATAGAGTCGGAAACTATGTATACCTTTGGTCCCATATCCTCACTCCTTCACATAAACAATATATTCATGATTATACTGCAAAAAGATAATTTTGAGCGACATAGAAATTTTTCGCCAAATCATCTTAGCGAGATTTCCGACGAAATAAGGCCTCATCACAGGAGGTGATGAGCTAATCAAGGGCCAGAAGGGCCCTTTGATTAGAAAGCCTTATTTCGGCGGAAATCGAGCTTTAGATGATTCGAAAAATTTCTCAAGAAGCGAAAAATTAGCTTTTTGCAGTTTAACCATTCATGATTTTATTACAAAAAGTAAATTTTTTGCTTCAAAAGAAATTTTTCGAACCATCTAAAGTTCGATTTCAGTCGTAAAAAAGAAACCCCGAAAAAACGAGGTCTGCAAATAATAGGAAAAAATTATCTAACTTTTATTACATTTCATTCTCTCCATCCTTATGCTTTTCCACAGGTTCCCGTTTTTCAATCACAATTTTGCACCGTGTAACAAGTGCTGCTAAACCTCCAAGAATAGCAACATAAGGAGCAATCATAGTACCCAATACACCAAGGGTTACAGGAATCTCTACCAGTGTAACCCCTTCTTCATTTTTAACAATAATACGGGTTACATTACCTTTTTTAATCAACTCTTTAACCTTATCGACCAGTTCATTCCCCTTAACCCAGAATTCTTCTTTAACCTTGCTCTGTTTGGCCTTCTCCTCCAAATCAATAATGGCTTTCACTACATCACCATTGGCTCTGGTTAAGGCTGCATCTGCTTCCCCATAGCTCACTCCTGTACGCTCCCGAATCATATCCAACTTTTCTAAGCGTTCTCTATCCACTCTAATCCCTCCATTTTTATTTATCCATTTCCTTTACAGATTTAAGAAAATCCAAAGATTTAAGATTATGATCTAAATGGTATTGAACAAAAAGCTCCATTACCATTTCTAGCTCTCTCTGAGCATATTCAGGAAGTTTTAGTTTCATTAACTGCGTGTAATTAGAAATGAGAAAACGTTTCATAATCTCTACAGTACCGCGGGAAATGTTCACTGTTCTGCCCGACATCTTTGCACCACATTCGGAACAGACAAGCCCACCAGAACCTGGGTGAAATTTTAATCTATCTTCCGAAATTAAGCCACCACATTCAAGGCAGCGATCTAACACCGGTCGAAATCCCATTAGAGTCATGGCTCTAATTTCAAAAATTCTAGTAATAAGCTCCAGATCATCCGTTTCCATCAAAAGATGTAGTGTCTTCAATAAAAGAACAAACATTGCTTCATTAGGATCTTCCTCTACAGTCAATTCCTTCACCAGATCCAATATGTAAGTTCCATACGCCATTCTCAAAAGATCTTCCCGCAATTTGCTAAAAGATTCTTTGATAGAAGTCTGACTTAATTTATCGAGACTTTTCCCGCGATAGATGAGTAAATCAGCATATGTAAATAACTGGGTTGAACTGGCCTTTGAACTCAGGGTACGACGTACCCCTTTGGCTACTACACGAATCTTTCCCCGATCCCGGGTATAATAAGTAATAATTTTGTCAGCTTCCCCCAATTCAAACTGATGTAAAACAACTCCTTCAGTTTTATAAAGTGACATGATAGATCCCGTCTCCTCTACACATTTTATACTATTTTTTCGGCATCATTTTTTAAATACCTGCTTCAAAAGTTATAAAATTTTAAAAGATGGGGATCAAATGCCAATCTTCCTTAGTGTTATCATATTCAAATTCAAAGTCTCCTATACCAGGCATATCAGCCATTTTCCAGAGTTCTATCAGTTGATTGTAATCCCGGGATTTGTTCAATTTACCCTTTTTATACCAGGTGATCAACAATAAAACCAGACCAACTGTCTGTTGAAAATTCAGATCTAAACCTTCTCCAAAAAGATATTGAGTCAATCGGTGATAACAGGATAAAAATTCAGGGTCTATACTTTCCTGTACATCAACACCCCGGATAGGTACAAAACTTACAGGAAAGCCAACCAACGGCCCCCGGTATTTTCCATCTTCCCGTAAACAAAGTTTGACAGTAACCGTAATAGCTCCAAAAAAATTAAATGGGATTAATATAATTCCATCATCAACCAATTGTTCTATCCAATCTGGGTAAATCAATCTGGTTTCTGCAGTTACAATAATTCGATCATAGGGAGCAGCTACAGGATAGCCTTTCCGACCATCACCAGCAATAACAGTAACTCCTGGATACCCTACTTCCCTCAATATTCGGGCCGCTCGCTTTGCCAGATCAGCTTCTATCTCTATTGTATAGACCAGCTCATCCTGTCCTACAATTTCTGCCATCAAAGCCGCATTATAACCAGAAGCAGTACCTATTTCCAATACTTTTAATCCCTTTTTAAGTTCTAGCGCTTCCAGCATCATTGCCATTACATGAGGCTGTGATGAAGAACTTATATTACCTTTAATCATAATTGCTCTATCTTTATATGCATCTATCGGTTCTACAAATCCCTTTAAAAAATGATGACGTTTAACATGACGAAAAGCCCGTTCAACCTCCAGATTACGAATTTTTCCTTCCTCAACCAGTGAATCAATCATAGCATCATTAAGCTGAGATAAATTATCTTTTTTAATTGTAATCCCTCCCTTTCATCTTAGTCTTTGGAAAATATATTTTTTTTAAACTAATAAAGTGATTTTACTGCAAAAAGCTAATTTTTCGCTTCAAAAAAAATTTTTCAAACTATCTAAAATTCGATTTCAGTAATTTGATTAGCTCATCACATCCTGTGATAAGGCCATTCTTTTCAATCTCACTAAGATGATTTAACGAAAAATTTCAATATTATTCAAAATTAGCTTTTTGCAGTTCAATCATAAAATAAAAATAAAAAGGAGGAAATCCCTCCTGATTAAATATTGCTGTTATTAACTTTCCTCCTCTTCTCCTGTGACAATATAAACTCCAAAATCTGTTCCAATCCGATTAGCACCAGCATCCAACATATCTACTGCCTCCTCAAAAGTCTTAATTCCACCTGATGCTTTTACACCGATCTCCCGACCTACAGTTTTTCGTATCAGGCTTACATGTTCCCCTGTTGTCCTATAAGGGCCAAATCCAGTGGAAGTAACCACAAAATCAGCTCCACCCTCAACAGCCAGTGTACAGGCTTTGATAATCTCTTCATCAGATAAATAGCTACACTCGATATTAACTTTGACCAGCGCTCCCGGGCCTAAAGAAGATACCCTTGCTGCATCAACTACAGCTTTAATGTCAGCTTTGACCAGGTCAAAGGCTCCTGATTTGAACGCCCCCAGATTCATTACCATATCAATTTCTTGAGCACCTTCTTTTACCACCTGCCGGGTCTGAAATGCTTTAGCTTCTGTGGTATTAGCACCCAGCGGATATCCAATAACAGTTGTAACTTTTACTGAAGAACCTTTAAGTAATTTAACACACATGGGAACAAATATAGGATTTACGCAAACTGAAGCAAACTTATATTTAAGAGCTTCTTTACATAATTTCTTAATATCATATACATTAGCTGTCGGTTTAAGTAAGGTATGATCAATCATTTTTGATAGGTCACGTGGTTTCATTGCCATACTTATCACTCCTTACAAAAGTACATATAAATACAATATTTTTATTCTCTGTATCCCAGTCTTTTAAGTTCATCTTCACGTTCACGCCAATCTTTCTTTACCTTAACCCAAAGATCAAGATATGTAGAAACTGCTAATAGACCCTCTATATCCTTTCTAGCCAACTGACCTATTTTTTTTAGCATTCTACCGTTTTTTCCAATAAGAATCCCTTTCTGGGAATTCCGTTCCACATAAATAGTGGCCCGGATGTACATTTTATCATTACTTCGTTCTGCCATCTCTTCAATCTCTACAGCCACTGAGTGAGGAACCTCATCCCTGGTCAGGTGAAGAACCTTTTCGCGAATAATTTCTGCTACGATAAATTGCTCTAGCTGATCGGTGATCATATCCGCTGGATAATACATTGGTCCTTCAGGTAAATATTCAACAATTGCATCTACCAGCGTATCTAAATTCTGGCCTTTAAGGGCAGAGATGGGAATTACAGGAAAACCAGAAAAACGTTCATATTCCTTAATACGTTCTGATAATTCTTTCGGAGTGATTAAATCTATTTTATTTAAAACTAAAAGAATAGGTGTCTTTATACCTTGAATTTGATTTAAAATAAACTGATCCCCTTTACCTGGAGGATATTTAGCATCTACAAGAAATAAGACCACATCAACATCATTAAGACTTTCATATGCAGTTTTTACAAGATATTCCCCCATCTTATCATGAGGCTTATGAATTCCAGGAGTATCAATAAAAACTAATTGAGCATCGTCTCTTGTTAAAACACAGTGAATCCGGTTCCGTGTTGTCTGGGGTTTATCAGATGTAATCACCATCTTTTCACCGATCAGTGCATTAATCAAAGTAGATTTACCCATATTGGGACGTCCGATCATAGTTATAAAACCGGATCGAAATCCCTCTTTTGTCTCCATCATTCCTATTTCATCTCCTTAGATTGAAAATCTTCATTGCTAAAAGCACCAGGTAAAAGCTGATCAATGGTATATTCACTCACATCCCCTTTTAAATTCCCGAGGATTACTTTCATTTTAGGATTAAACTCAGATATAACTTGACGACAGGCACCGCACGGAGGTACCGGCTTTAATGTATCAGCTACCACTGCAATGGCTTCAAATTCTTTTTCTCCTTCGGATACTGCTTTAAAAATCGCAGTCCTTTCTGCACAATTGGATAATCCATAAGAGGCATTCTCAATGTTACAGCCCTCATAAATCTTTCCATTCTTTGTTAAAAGAGCTGCCCCAACCTGAAAATTAGAATATGGTGTATATGCTTTCTTACGGGCAGATTTTGCACGCTCAAGAAGCATTTCTTTAACCTCAGTATTCATTAACTCTCCCCCCTATTGATATTCTACTTTTGTTGATAAGGGAACCACCTGAATCCAGGTCTGGCCTGGATTAATTTTCCATTCATTACCATCAGCATCTAAAAAGTGAGTCTTTTCACCCTTTTCTTTTATCCAGGTCCCTTTAAAGACAAAACCATCTTTAAAAAGAAGGGCCTTGTTAGATCCAACCAATTTCATCTCTAACCGTCCTTCGTCATCTTTAACTTTAGTATCTACATACTGAACAAAAATATTGTAGGCATATATCTTTTTTCCACCTTCCATTAAATGGGGTACACCATCAATAAAGCGTAAATAGTTTCCCTTTTTATCATCATATTTATATTCAACAGTATATCCTCCCCAATAATGTATTTTTATATCATGTGCCGGAGTGGCTTTGGCCTGATTCACAAATCCCACCGACTGATATGGAAATCTTAAGCTGATAGCATCTGAATTATAATTGGATAAAAATTCCCGGAGATAGTTTATCCCCGTATAGAGATTATGAGGTGCACGCCGTTTTGAACTTCGCCAATAATAATTTTCTGAACGGATTTGATCCAGATGGTCTATGCCTGTCGTTACAAGCATATGAAAACCTTCAGGACTGGCACCAGCATGCAAAAGAAGTGCATCATATTCCAGGGCAGTTTGAATAAAATATGGTCTTGTACTCCGGATTGGTCCTACCCGCTCAGGAAATTTCTCATAATAAAGAGCTAAAAAGCGAGTAATTCCTCCTTCCACTAAAAATTCATATACGATAGAGGCATCTTCTAATCCTGCCTGAGGTCTGGCTGCTGGAGCATTTTCTACCATTACCATAATCGGACGAGGTAGCTGAAACTCTTTCATCAACTTTCCTAAAAATGGAGCCATTTTCAACTCAACCGTTGGCCTACTTTCTATCGGATCATCATCTTCTTCTAGATCACTCTCATTGCTTTCTTTACCATTTCTAGTTTGAAACAGACTCTCTTCCTCAATATTTCTCTGTATCTTCAGATCAGACTCTACGTCATCACCAATACCTATTACAGGTTCTTCTTTTTTACCACAACCGCTTAAGACAATAATTAGAACCAGAATAAACACAATACTCAATTCAGTTTTTCCCATGAAGTTTACACCTCATTATATCTGGTTTTAGTATAAAATAGCTATTTACCCGATTTCAATACTAACTTTCTTTAATTCTATTTTTCCAATCAGGAACCAGTACACCACCTGATAAAATTAACTTAAGTCCTTCTTCAATGGTTATATTAAGATAAATTACATCCTCTTTTGGGACTAAAACTAACATTCCGGATGTTGGGTTGGGAGTTGTAGGTATAAAGATGTTCATTACTTCTACCCCTGTTCTTTCCTGTACTTCTCTAATTCCATGGCCAGTAACAAACCCCAGCTGATAAACCCCTTTACGGGGATACTCAATCATAACCACCTGTTTAAAAGCAGTAGTTGTAGTCTGGTTAAAGACAGTATCAATAATCTGCTTTACTGTGATATATATCTGTTTCACTACAGGGATTCTTACCATCAACCATTCACTTAAAGCAATCAACCTTCGTCCCAATACATTTTTAGCAAAAATACCGGCGAAGATAATCAGAGCCAGACTTAAAACCACACCCAGACCATAAATCTCTCGCCCAAATATTATTTGAATTACCGGTCGTACTACCCTATCGAGAGTGGAAAAAATAGCAAAAATAATATAAACGGTTGCAACTATAGGAAGTAATACAATTAAGCCTGTAATAAAGTAATTTCGAATTTTTCTAAGCATTATTCCTGCTCCCCCTCGACTTCAATTAAATGGTAAAATGTTGATATGTAATTTTAAAATTCGATGACCTACCATCTCCTTAACAGTAATTTTAAGTTTATCATATTCTAAAACCTCTCCTGGAACGGGAACATGCCCTAAAATGCTTAAAACCAGTCCACCCAAAGTATCATAATCCTCAGCCGGTAATGATAAATTTAAAAGATCATTCAATTCATCTACAGACATTCGGGCATCTACAACCAGTTCTTTTTCACTAATAAAATGGTAGTCCACATCTTCAACATCATATTCATCCTGAATATCACCAACAATCTCCTCAATTAAATCTTCAATAGTAACAATCCCTGCAGTTCCACCATATTCATCTAAAACAATAGCCATATGTATCCTTTTATTTCTTAATTCAGATAAAAGTTGATTTACCTTTTTGCTTTCAGGTACAAAATATGCAGTCCGCATCAAATCCTTAATAGTTACATTCCCAAATTCTTCTTTAACAAATTTCAATAAATCCTTTGCATATAACACTCCAACAATATTATCTATTGTTTTACGAAAAACAGGAATTCTGGAATGCCCTTTTGTAATAATTAAGTCAACTGCTTCTGCTAAAGGTGTATTCTCTTCAACACCAATAATATCAATTCTTGGTACCATTACCTCTCTTACAAGTGTATCATCAAATTCAAAGATAGAATGGATCATCTCTCTTTCTTCTTCTTCAATGACCCCTTCCTTTTCTCCTACATTTACAAATCGTATAATCTCATCTTCAGTAATAAACGGCTGTTTTTTATTGGGGTCACCTCCTAAAAGTCTGATGGTGATATTGGTAATTTTTATCAGAATATTAACCAGTGGATTAAAAAACATAGAGACAAACAATAAATAAGGTGCAGACCAATAAGCTACTCTCTCCGAATTTTGATTAGCAAAAGTTTTGGGAGTAATCTCACCAAAAACCAGAACTAAAATAGTCATCCCAAAAGTAGCAATCCATGGCCCTCTAATGCCAAAGAGTTCCAGAGCCAGAGTAGTGGCCAGGGCAGAGCCGGCAATATTAACTAAATTATTTCCTATAAGAATAGTAGTCAGAAGCTTTACCGGACTTTTTATCAACTTATCTACTTTAGCGGCCCGTTCATCTCCCCTTAGCATATCATGCCGGACCTTAACTTTGTTTAGTGACATTAAAGCCGTTTCTGAACCGGAAAAAAAACCAGACAGTAAGATAAAAATCCCCAAAAACCCCAATTCAACAAATTGAATTGGTTTCATTTGCCTGAGAAATCCTCCCCTCATTATAGAGGTTTTTATTTTAAAAACTGAAAAATCAGTACAGTAACCAATATACCAATTAAACCGCCGGTCACCACTTCAAATATGGAATGAATCCCACTCTCAACCCTACTCTGAGCTACTAAAAAAGCCATCAACAATACCAGGCTTGCAATCAAAGCATTGTCAGACATCAAAGCAATGGCTGTAGCCAGAGAAAATGCAATAGCACTATGCCCACTGGGCATACCTCCCCTTAAAGGCGTACCTTTTCCTTTCCATGATTTACCTAGAATTACAACAAATATAGTAACCACCAGGGAAACAAAAGTAAGATGGGTTGGTGACTGTCGAATTCGATTAAAAAGATATAGTGTAACGGGAGTCAAATCATCAACAAAGATCAGATATCCCACTATAATAGCATTAATTGCTGCAAAAAGAACTGCTCCCGCAGCCACATTTTTAGCAATCCGGGCCAACGGATGGTAACGCCGGGTATATAAATCCACCACAGCTTCTACCGCTGTATTAATCATTTCAGTAATAATTACCAGGCTGATGGTAAAAAAGAGGATCAAAAGCTCCACTTTAGAAACATCAAAAAGAATACTCAAAAATAATGCTATAAGTGCTAAAATGAAATGAATTCGCATATTTCGCTGAGTTCTTAAAGCATAAATTAAACCAGTAATGGCATAATTAAAGCTATCAATAAGTTTTCTAACTTCCATGGCTACTCCCTATAAATCCCCAGTTGATTTAAAATTTCTTCTTCTCTTTGCCGCATAAGAACCCTATCTTCTTCCTCAATATGATCATATCCAAACAAGTGGAGCATTCCATGAACGGTAAGAAAAGCCAGCTCCCGTTCAATAGAATGGCCATACTCCTCAGCCTGTTCAATAACTTTATCCATAGAAATAACTATATCCCCCAAATATTCTTCATCCATCGGAAAAGAAAGAACATCTGTGGGAGCATTAATCTGCCGGTATTTAGCATTTAATTTCTGTATCTCAGCATTATTAGTGATAAGAATACTCACTTCTAAAGCATCTTTTCTATCTTCCACATCCGCTGCATGCTGAACAACTTTCCTGACCAGATCTTCAAGTTCAGGTGTAAATGCCTCGATATTATGGTTATTTATGAGAATCTCCATTGACTACCTGCACTCCTTTCATTTCCCGGGCAATATTCTCAGGATATTCAATACGATAGTGGTAAATTCCGGTTAAAACTTTGGTAAAACTAGTAGCAATCTTATCCAAATCCTTTAAAGTAAGGTCACATTCATCTAACTGTCCTTCTTCAAGTTTTTTACGAATTAATTCTCTGACTAGACCTTCAATTCTGTTATGATTTGAACGATTAAATCCCTTCGACCGGACAGCAGCTTCGGTAATATCTGCCAACATTATCAAAGCTGCTTCCCTGGTCTGGGGTTTTGGACCCTCATATCTAAACTCGTCTTCGTTGACATTTTCATATTTCTCATCTTTTAATGCTTCCTGATAGAAAAATGAAATCAAATTAGTTCCATGATGCTGTTGGATGATATCAATTATTGGTTTTGGTAATTTATATTTTTTTGCCATCTCAACTCCATCTTTAACATGTGATTTAATAATCAAAGTACTCAATCCCGGTGATAACTTATCATGGGGATTTTCACCACCGAATTGATTATCACTAAAAAAATAAGGTCTTTTTATCTTCCCAATATCATGATAATATGCGCCAACCCGGGCCAGCAAAGAATCGGCCCCCACTTTATCTGCCGCAGCCTCTACCAGATTTCCTACCAGAATACTATGATGATAAGTGCCCGGTGCTTCCATTAATAATTTTTTCAAAAGGGGTTGATTAGGATTAGCTAATTCCAGAAGCTTAACTGCTGAGGTAATTCCAAAAACATTTTCCAGATAAGGTAATAAACCATTAGTCATAATTGCAGCTAATATACCATTTATTATGCCCCAACTAGTAAATTTTAAAACCTCAACCCAATTTAACGGTTGGGTCAAACTATATGCAAAAATCGTCAATGCAGCAGCTCCGCTGACAAAGAAACCAGCCCGAACCAGATCAGAGCGTTGACTTACTTCCGAAACGCTGAAGACCCCTGTTATACCGCTAACCAACAAAACAGCCCCGACAGAAGCATCTCCTCCGGTAATAATAACAATCAAAAAACTGAGTACAGTTGTAAATACAATTGCTATCATTGAATCGAGAAGTATAGAAATCAAAATGGAAACGGCTGCAATTGGTACCAGATATCCGGTATTACTTAACCTGAAGAGAGTAAATAACTTCGCAATTATAAGGATTAAAATTGAAAGTAATCCCAATAAAAGAAGGGAATTCTCATCCTTAAATAATTTGGGATGATACTGATATAAATAGTATATGGTTACTGCCATTAAAATGAAAATAATAACAATCAACCCACTTATGGTTCGAAAGTTAATCTGAGGTCGCCTAAGTCCTAATGCTTCTAAAATAGCAATATCCTCTTCTGTAACCACATTACCAGAGCGAATGATAATCTCACCCTGCTTTATTGTTCTTTCCACCGGTGCTACTTTTGCCATAGCTTCTTCCTGTCGACGGCGGGTCTCTTCAACATCCAGCACAAGGTTAGGCTGAACCACCTGGTCAGCAATAGTAGTAAGCAATCCTTTAATAGGAGTAGAATAATTGGTATTTTCAATATTCATGGCAATCTTTGTCTTAATATTCTCTAGATAGGATGGTTGAATCCCTTTATCCAGATAGCTTAAAATAAGTTCTTTCAAATATTTTTCCAGATTATCCAATGTTTCAGGATCCTGTTTTAAGGCCAGTTCTATCTCTTCAGGTGAAATCTCAAAGTCCACTTCCCGCTGAATCATCTTTACCTTCTCTTCAAAGGTCAAAGGGGATACATCTCCAGAAATTTGACTGATTTCATTTGGAGGTATTTCAAGTTCTTGATATTTGCGGATTATATTAAAAAATCCCCTAATATCATTCTGAACCTTTCGGCTAATTGCCGGATCGGTTCTCCATACTTTTATAACTTCCTCTGCTGCTTTCTGCTTCATCTCTTGAGTTTTCTTTTTATCCACATAAGTGGTTGTAATAGGTGCTACTATATCCTGCCTTGCCACCTCTCCTACTTCCAATTTAACAGCATTGGGGATAAAATCAATGGTCATTATTAAAGTAATACTTAAGAAAATTCCTAAAGCCAGGACACTCCGCCGAATTTTTGAGTTTTGAATGACTTCAGAAGCAAAAATACGTTTAAAACTTTTTTTTAAATCGAGCAAAAATGACATCCTTCTCATCTCCCATTTTGCTTACTCTTTTTTGCTCTCTTTTCATATTCTTCGTAAGCATTTAAAATTTCTTGAACTAATCTATGGCGAACCACATCCTGACCGGTTAAATAAACAAATTCTATTCCACTAATATTTTTCAGGATATTTTGAACCAAAGCCAGTCCAGATTTTTTATGTCGTGGCAAATCTATCTGTGTAATATCTCCGGTCACAACAGCTTTGGAATGATATCCCAATCTGGTCAAAAACATTTTCATCTGTTCAGGAGTGGTATTCTGTGCTTCATCCATAATTACAAAACAATCGTCTAAAGTTCGCCCCCGCATATAAGCAAGGGGAGCAACTTCAATTATATCTTTATCCAGATACTGCTGTACTTTTTCAGAACCTAAAATATCATATAATGCATCATAAAGTGGTCTTAAATATGGATCTACCTTTCTCTGCAAATCTCCCGGCAAAAATCCCAGCCGCTCACCTGCTTCAATAGCAGGTCTGGTTAAAATAATCCGGCTTACCCTCCTGTTTAAAAGAGCATTAACAGCCATAACCATAGCCAGATAGGTCTTACCTGTACCCGCAGGGCCAATACCAAAAACAATATCATTCTTCCTAATAGCATCTACATACCGCTTCTGGCCCTTAGTTTTAGGTCTTATCTTCTTACCCCGATAAGTAACCTGTATAATATCATCATGCAGGTCACTTAATTTAGCATCTTCCTCTTTTTGATAAATTTGAATAGCATATCTTAAATCTCCTTCTGTAAGATAGTTTCCTTTTTCTATAATATCACTCAATTCTTTTAAAAGCCTATGCACTGTCTCGACTTCTTTAATATCATCACCCATGATAACAATTTGATTTCCTCTAGCTGCTAATCTTACATCAAAAGCATCTTCAATCATCAGTAAGTTTCGATCATTTTGGCCAAAAAGTTGTAAAGCATCTTCATTGCTATCAATCAGAAATAAGCGTTGAATCAATTATCCTTCCTCCTTCACTTCCCTGGATAAAGGTTTTGCAATATCTTCTTCAACTTCCAGAAGTACCTTTACCCTTACTATATTATTTTCCTTCTTACCATCGTCTATTATAAATGATTTTGACTGAATAATTATAGCATCTGATGAAAGAGAATTCAATATTGACCTTAACGCTTCATCTTTAGCTAAAAAGATAGCAGTATCCCGGGTACGTTTTTCTTTATAGATTACCGTTTCTATATATTCTTCCTTAATTATTTCGATAGGAAGGGTCATATTCCTCCATAAAGAGAATGATTTAACCCTTTTTTCAACTTGATAATGTTGATAATTTATCTTCCGCGGCCCCGAAAGATGAAAAATTTTAGAACCAATCTTCAGTTGAACAATTTTTTCCCGTTTACCGGTCGGCCATTCTTCCACTACCGTTATAGGAGCTTCTCCATATCCTTCATACCAGACCCGTGCTTTAACAATTCCCCTGGCTGATTCAGGTTCTTCATCAGCAGGTGGTAAATAAGGCGGCAAATTTCCCTCATAATCAGGTTCAGCAAAGGTCTCATACCTATTAGCCGCTTTAATCAAAAGTTGACCTGCTTTAACCGTATCCCCTTCTTTGACAACCGGTTTTCCATGAAGAACAATTAACTGGGTAATAACTCCTGAGCGAGCAGCAATGATATCAGTCAGACTCTCTTTCTTGATTAATTTTTTCTCCACAATCTTTATTTGTAATTTGGTTCCCTGTAAAGAAGCATCAACCCAAGAAATTTCCTTCAAATCTATTAATATAGTCCTTTCAAGACGGCTTAAATTCACATGATTTAATAACATTCCCCGTCTGATTCCGGATTTTAAAATCAATTTTTTTATTTCTTCTGTAGTAACCCGTTTATTCCCCTCAATTTCAATAAACCATAGAAAAGAAGAAAACGCTTTGAGCAAAATAAAAAAAAACAATATTCCAATGATCATAGCTTTCCGACGTCCGATCCGAAACTTGATAAAAGGCAGTCCCTTTTTTTTATAAATCCGTGCTGTACATTTACGATACCTGATCAATGGACGCAGACGATAATAATCCCCAGCATTCATTTTAAAGCGGAAACCATGCGTAATCCTCCGAATATCCCAGAGTTCAATGCCAAAATTACTCATTTTATTTAACAACCTCTCTAAAGCATTTCCTTTAAGTTCCACCACCACATAACCTTTAATATAGCGCCAGATAGCTTTAATCACGCTTGAATCACCTCTTCACCTAAAGACAAACCGGTGATCTCACCTCTTATTTGAATCTCTTCATCGGAAATACTCTCAATCACTAAATTTCGCCCGATAAGTAGTATTTCTCCTTTTTGCAATCGAATACGGATCCGTTCACGACCATATTCTAAAACTCCCCGATGATTCTCCAGAATAAGAGATTTGCCTCCCACCATCATTATCAAAGGTAATTTAAGTATTACTTCCGGTGGAAGGCCAAAAGTATTTATGAAGCGATCTGTAAAACGCTTTTTAATTCCCATAGTACTTTCCCCCTTTGCTACTACTATTAACTCTATGCGGGGGAGAAGTAAATAATTCTAAAAGCCTGTAAGTTAGTCTGTGGGATTATTAATCGATTGAAAGTTATCACTTTTTAAGTCAATGTATAATTTTCCGTCAGTTCCTAATTGAGCTAAATTGACTTCTTCAACACTATTTACCTGCTGTGCCCTTAATTGATCTTTTAACCACTGGACATCTAAATTATTTTGTTCTAAATTCTGGTATATAATTTTTCCATCAATTATCAATTCCGTTGGAAGTCCCTCATACTTAGTATCAAGATTAAGATCTTTCGGTGTAACAGGTCGATTTTGACTTTTGGGTAAAACACTAATCTTCCCATCTGTCTCCATTAGAGCAAATTCTACATCTGAAACTTTAAAAATATTTTTTTCTCTAAGCTGTTTCATTAAATCATCCAAAGTCAGGCGCAATTTACTTAAATTTTCTTCTAAAATCTTGCCATTTTGAATCAAAAGAGTCGGTTCACCTTCGATAATCTTTCTTCCTTTTCTGAATTTTAGTGAAATGAAACTCAATGATAAAGAATAAACTGTCCATAGAAATAATGCAAGAAAGATTGGCCCTGGATTACTTTTTAGATCAATCGTCAATGCAGCTGCTAAAGTACCAATAGTAATTCCAATAATATAATCAAAATAGGTTAGATTTGAGATCAATTTTTTAGCCAATACCCTGGTAAAGAAAAATAATATAATAAATGAAAAAGTTGCTCTTAAAAAAACTTCTGAATAAGCAGACATAATTTATGGCTTTTACCCTCCTTTTTCACTTTTTATTTCTGTTCTTTAGTGGCAAAGAAAAGCTCACCTTTTGTATTCAAACTGGCAAAAACCACATCTTCCACAGATTGAACTCCCTGTTTTCGTAACTGATCACGGAGCCACTCTTCAGTTAGATTAATCTCTAACAGATTTTTATGATTGATCTTGCCATCCATAATCAACGGAGTCGGCAACCCCTCATAAGAAGTTGGAATTCCCAAATCTTCTGGAGTAACAGGTCGTTTCTGGCTTTTAGGCATCACACTTAGTTGACCGGAAGTCTCAAGAATTGCAAATTCTACATCACTAATATCAAAAATATTTTTTTTCCTCAGGCTTTCTAAAATGTCATTAATATTGCATCGGGCCTTTTTCATCTCTTTTGTCTGTATCTTACCATTTTTAATAAGAATAGATGGTGAACCATTTATCCATCTACGAATAGTCTCATTCTTCAGTGTCAAATAAGATAAGAGAATCTGTAAGATTACCAGAATAACTATGGGAAGAATTCCATTGATAATGGGAATTGATTCGTCTTCCATTGGAATTGCTGCCAATTCAGCAATCATAATGGCAACTACAAAATCAAAAGGAGAAAGCTGACCCAATTCCCGTTTTCCCATAATTCTGATCATAACAAGTAAAAGAAAATACAAAAAGAAAGTACGGAAAATGATGATTAAAAATTTCATTTATTTTTTCCTCCTTTTACTGTTTAAGCCTCAAATTATAAACACTGCAGGTAATCTTTTGTCACTTTCACCACCATACCTGTAATATTTCCTGTAGCAAAAAGTACTACACTTCTAATGAGTAATCTCCCTTCATCCTCAGGATTACCGTATTTTTTGTAGAATCCAAGAATGATTTTACTGCAAAAAGCTAATTTTTCACTTCAAAAGAAATTTTTCGAACCATCTAAAGTTCGATTTCAGTCGAAATAAGGCACACTAATCAATGAGCCCTCCTGGCCCTTGATTAGTTCATCACATCCTCATATGAGGCCTTATTTCGACTGAAATCTCACTAAGATTGTTTAACGAAAAATTTCTATGTCGCTCAAAATTAGCTTTTTGCAGTTTAATCAAGAATTAGTTTTTCTAAAAAGAGAAGTTTTTACTCTACCAGGATTAAAAAAAAACCCCAAGGAATATGGGGTAAATCACATTAAAAATTTTCTATACCATTGTTGCCGATTATTTTAAAAATTAGATGTCCTGTTCCAGATAAACAGGTCGATATGGGCGTCTGGCCCTTGGTGGTTTAAGAATTTCTGCCATAATAATTCCCTGTAAAAGGTTTTCAGGTGTCATCTCCAGCATTAAGTTTAATTCCCTTCTAACAGGTTTTTGATCATAAACATCTATTTCTATAATTCTTTCTTCAACACCATCATAGTCTTTCCATACCTCTATCACTTTCTCCGTTTCAGAATCGGTTTCAATAGAGTTTGCTGTATTAACTAATTCTTCTTTTTTATCCAGTACAGATTCAATTGAAATAGGTGGGTTCATCTGCTCCTTTGCAAGATCAAAATCAGTCCTGGATAGGGGATTATGACGCCGACTCTCTTTTTCCATATTTTTTAAACGACTAATTATAGTACTGCCAATAACAATGAGAATATATATCAGAAAAATGGAAATATTCATCTATACCACTCCATTATTCTTTATTCTGTTCTTCATTCTTCATCTCTGGAGTCCTGAAAGCATTAGTATTACCGATCTTAGAGATACTTTCCCTCATCCGGGTATCTGACTGAATATTTTGCATCATCATATAATCCATAACACCTATTTTACCACTGCGTAAAGCTTCTGCTATAGCTTTCGGTACTTCAGCCTCAGCTTCTACTACTTTAGCCCTCATCTCCTGAACCTTAGCTTTCATCTCCTGTTCATAAGCAACAGCCATAGCACGGCGCTCTTCAGCCTTTGCCTGTGCAATCTCTTTATCAGCCTCAGCCTGGTCAATCTGCAACTGGGCACCGATATTCTTACCTACATCTACATCAGCTATATCAATGGAGAGAATCTCAAAAGCAGTACCTGAATCAAGACCTTTATCCAATACAACCTTGGAAATTAAATCAGGATTTTCTAATACTTTCTTGTGATCATCGGCCGAACCGACGGTAGTCACAATACCTTCACCAATCCTGGCAAGAACTGTCTCTTCACCGGCCCCTCCTACCAGTCGCTCAATGTTGGCCCGGACAGTTACTCTAGCAGTAACCATAACCTGAATACCATCCCGGGCTACTGCAGTAACGACAGGAGTCTGAATAACCTTTGGATTAACACTCATCTGTACCGCTTCTAACACATTCCGACCAGCCAGATCAATAGCAGCTGCCCCTTCAAAACTAAGCGGTATCCTGGCCCGTTGTGCCGCAATCAGAGCATCTACTACCCTGTCAACATTTCCGCCTGCCAGATAATGAGACTCCAGTTGATCACTGGTTAGAGATATTCCAGCTTTATGGGATTTAATCATGGGAGCTACAATTTTTACAGGTGGAACTCGTCGTAAACGCATTCCGATTAACTGAAAAATTCCCACTTTTACTCCTGAAGCCAGTGCCGAAATCCAGAGTCCAACAGGAATGAAGTAAAAGAAGAGCATAATAAAGAAAATAACAAATACACTTATAAATACAGGAATAAGCATTATATACAACTCCTTTCTTTAATTTATGGTAATCTTATATTTCTCTTACAATAACCTTTGTTCCTTCAACTTTTATAACTTTTATTCTACTTCCTTTCGGAATATAACTGCTCTGAGAGATTACATCCACCCGTTCACCATCAATAAGAGCTGTACCAGCTGGATGTAGTGGAGTTAAAGCCTCACCTTCTTTGTCAATAAGTGTTTTTCGTTGACCCGGCACCAGATAACCATCTTCTTTCGTCTGAGCAGCATTTAAAGCAATTTTATTCCATATTCTGGTGTTTCCAAAATATCGAATCAGAAAAACAAATGTTATTAGAGCAAGAATCAAGGCAATTGAGATCGCATATACCCCTAAAACTGCATTTTCAAAGGTCAAAAATAAGCTTGCAACAACCAAAACAATCCCTGTCAATCCTGTAATACCAAAGCCAGGAACAACGAAAAATTCCAGACCTAATAAAATCATTCCGGCCAAAAAGAGAAGAATTAAACCCCAGTTGGTATTACCCACCAATAAATTTCCACTAAAAAAGAGAGCCAATGAGAGTATTCCGATTGTACCTCCCACTCCCCAACCTAAAGTCACTGCCTCAACAACTAATCCTATAAATCCGATAATAATAAGAAGTGAACTAATATAAGAATTGGTGATAATTCGGGCAAATTGATCACTAAGAGATGGTTCTATAACTTTAACAACCCCTCCTTCCGCTTCGATTTCAGGTAAAATCTCTTCTACAGTATTTAATCTTTTATCTGCCATCCCAAGTTCTACGGCTTCAGTTGCCGTCAAAGTCAATAATTTACCTCTTTCAATAACCCCTTCTATCTCAATATCTGCATCTACCATAGCAGCTGCAATATCCGGATTACGGCCTTTTCTTTCCGCAGTTGCTTTAAATTCTTTTCGAAAAGCAGATATATATTTTTCTTCTTTAGGCCTGGTCTCAGCAGCACCAATGCTGCTTCCAGGTGTCATGTAAATCCGATCACAGGCTAAAGTAATCAATGCACCTGCTGACCAGGCCCGGTCTTTGACAAGCGCCACTGTTAAAAGAGGTGCATCAATAATCAGATCACGAATTTCTGTTGCCGACTTCACCAATCCCCCAAATGTACTGATTTGAAAGATAATTGCTTTAGCTCCATCTCTTTCAGCATTTTTGATACTTTTTTCAATAAATCTGGTAAGACCGGGATCAATATCCCCTTCCACTTTTACAAGATAAATAAGATCAGAAGGAGCCCCTTTAAGTATTGGAGTGACAGAAAATAAAAAGATCAGCAGAATAATAATAAGTCGCCTATATTTATTCATCCTTCTTCCCCCTTTGTTTAAAGAGCCAGTTCTTTATTTTAAGATAAATTTCCTTAATTTCGTATTTAATACTATCAAAAAATCCCATCCCAAAGTCTGCCCTTACTCCTTCTAAATAAATCTGGCTATTGATAGCATTAAGGGTTCCAGCTAAACCATTAATTCTAATCTCTCCATCAACCACTGTCAACTCCCTTTGACCGGATTTATTATTCTCTGTCTTAACCTGACCGGAACTAATGATAAGCTCCATATCTCTATCAAACAAATTAGAGAACAGAAAAATACAGAGCAAAATCACCGCAACAGCACCTATCCACAACCATTTTCCTCTCTTAAACCGACGCCTAATTCCTGAACCTTTTTCTTCTTCAATACGGGCCATGACTTTAGAAGTGAAATCATAAGATGGATAAAGTGTATTTAACATAAGATTCAGTTCTTTAATTTCACCAAACTCTTTCTGACATCCTCTACAACGTAAAAGATGAAACTCCAATACTTTTTCTTCTTCTGATGTAATCTCTCCATCAATATACCTGTTCATCAACTTATAGGCATTTTGACAATCCATTTTTTTCCCCACCCCCCTCTTTAAATAAAATATCTTTCAACTTTTTACGTGCTCTATAAATCCGACTTTTGATAGTACCTATAGGCAAATCCAGAATCTTTCCAATATCTTTATAAGAGTAACCCTTAAAGTGACGTAATTTTATTACCAGCTTATATTCTTCTGCCAGACTCTCAACTGCTTCTATAATTCGTTTCTGCTCATCTGTTTTTTGCAAGATTAATTCAGGCGCATATTCTTCATCCGGAATCTCTATATAAATATCCTTATTTGAAGGGAAAAGAGGGGCATCAAGTGATACAGCCTGCAACCTTTTTTTTCTCAGATAATCAATACAAAGATTATTAGCAATGGTATAAATCCATGTAGAAAATTTTCGCTTCTGATCAAATTTCTTAAGGGATTTATATATCCTTAAAAATACCTCCTGAGCTAAGTCTTCAATATCCTCTTTATTCTGAATCTTACAATATATCAACTGAAATATGCGATTTTTATAACAATCCACGAGCCTTGCAAAGGCTTCATCATCACCAGCCAATGTACGTTTAACCAGATATATATCCCGCTCCTGGCACATATCCACCCCTCCCTCCTCATCATTTAAATACGAATCAATTAAAAATTAGTTCCGGTTAATAAAAATTTTTTTATCAAAAAAAATAAAAAACCGATATCACTACTGGATATCGGTTTTTTATAAAATTAATCTTTACTTAACTTTTCTCTAACCAATTGATTAACCAATTTACCATCAGCACGCCCTTTAACCTTTGGCATAATCGCACCCATTACTTTCCCCATATCTTTAAGGGAAGTTGCATTTACCTGGGCAACGACTTCGTTTACAAGAACCTCTAATTCTTCCCGTGTTAACTGTCGAGGTAGATATTTGCTTAAAATTTCAATCTCTTGCTGGAGTTTCTGGACAACATCATCCCGGCCAGCCTTTTCATATTCGGTGATTGCATCACGGCGACTCTTAACCTCTTTAGCCAGTATTTCAATGACTTCCTCATCAGTTAAGTCTTTCCGCTTATCAATCTCCACATTTTTAATGGCAGCACGGGCCATACGAATAACGGATAAGCGTTCCTTATCCTTTTGTTTCATGGCAATCTTCATATCTTCCAGCAACTCATCTTTAAGGGTAGACATGAAACCCCTCCTTTAGGCTCTATTTACCTCTTCTTTTGCGGGAAGCCATTTTTCTCTTACGAATCTCACTAGGCTTTTCATAATACCTTCTCTTTCTACTCTCGGCAAAGATGCCGGTTTTCCGGCATATATCTTTAAACCGACGAAGGGCGCTATCCAGAGATTCATTCTCACGGATTCTAACTTCAGCCATCTCGGTTACACCTCCCCACCAGGAAAATCAAAAAATTCAAATAAAACACTGTCAACTATTAACCTGGAGGCCATTGTAGATTTCGACCGCCAAGTAAGTGGAAATGAAGGTGATGTACAGTCTGGCCACCTTCTCTTCCACAGTTGTTGACAATGCGATAACCTTGATTTAAGTTCTCTTTCTGAGCTAATTTCTTGATTACCTGGAAAATATGTCCAATCAACTGATTATCTGCTTCTGTAAGTTCATTTGCCGAAGGAATATGCTTTTTGGGAATAACCAGGATATGAACAGGTGCAACCGGATTAATATCACGAAAGGCAACAACCTGATCATCTTCATAAATAAATTCAGTTCCCATCTCTCCTGCGGCAATCTTACAGAAAATGCAGTCACTCACTCTTTACACCCCCTCATATCCACACCTTTTATATATTCTCTATTAAAAATAAAATTCCTGCTTTGTAATAAATTTTACTTAAAGCTTTCCCAGAACAGCTTTTGTTCCGTAAGATTTTACTAATTTAACTGGTAAAATCTTACCTTTCACTTTATTACTTTCTTCATCAATATATACTCGAATATAATTAGGTGTTACTCCTGTGAGCATTCCGGTACTTTGATCCCGTTCTTCTTCAATAAGTACAGGTAAAACTTTATTGAGAAACTTCTGATTGTATTCTAAGGTTAACCTTTCTCCTAATAAACGCAGCTTTTCGCTCCGCACATTTTTTACCTGATGGGAAACCTGGTTTTTCATTTTAGCAGCTGGTGTTCCCTGACGAATAGAGTACTTAAAAACATGTAGCTGGCTAAAACCAATCTTTTCAATAAACCGATAGGTCTCTTCAAATAACTCATCTGTCTCTCCCGGAAAACCAACCATTACGTCTGTAGTTATGGCAATATCCGGAACTCGACTCCGGATTTTTTCTACCACAGAAGCAAATTCTTCAGTGGTATAGGGACGATTCATTGCCTTTAATATAGTATCACTTCCAGATTGAAGTGGTAAATGTAAATGGGGACAAAACTTAGGTTCATTCGCCAAAAGATCAATCATTTCATCATCCACTTCTGTAATCTCAATGGAACTAAGCCGGATCCGCTCTAAACCTTCAATCTTAATCAGCATCTTAATTAATTCTACCAGGTTCATATCCGGACCCAGATCCTGCCCATAAGCTCCCAGATGAATCCCGGTAAGAACCACTTCTTTTACTCCAACTTGAACCAGAGTCTGGATTTCTTTAACAGCATTCCCCGGTCTACGACTCCGGACCGGTCCGCGGGCATATGGAATAATACAATAGGAACAATACTGATTACATCCGTCTTCCACTTTAATCACGGCCCGGGTCCGACCTTTAAATTCCTCTACCGGTAATTCTTCAAACTCTTCTTTTTCCTCCATTGCTTCAACACAATTCAAAGGTAAATCCGTTTCTTTTGCCTTTTCAACCAATTCTACCAACTCATTACGGGATTTAGTTCCCACCACCAAATCCACACCATCTATTTTAATCACTTCATCTGGTGCCACCTGAGCATAACATCCCACCACAGCAACAATACTTTCAGGATTACGGCGTTTGGCCTGTCGGGCCATCTGCCGTGACTTACGAGCCCCCTCGTGGGTAACAGTACAGGTATTGATTACATATACATCAGCTTTATCCTTAAAATCAACAATCTCATAGCCAGCTTCTTCAAAAAGTTTCATCATTGATTCAGTATCATATTGATTAACCTTACATCCAAGGGTATTAAATGCTACCTTTTTCATCAACAGTCACACATCCTCCATCTCCAGAAATTCATACATTAGTACAGTAAGTACAACAAACCCGGCAGTCTCAGTTCTTAAAATTCTAGGACCCAAAGTTACAGGTTGAGCACCCAGGTCTATTAAAGTCTGTACTTCTTTTTCCTCTAGACCGCCTTCGGGTCCAATCATATAAGCAATTCGTTTAAGTCCTGCCTTTTTATCAACATTCCAGTTCTTAAGTACCTGACGGATTGAGTTACCTCTGGCTTCTTCCCAGGGTACTAGAAATAAATCATACTTTTCTTTTTTAATCATTTCTAAAGCTTCATTTAAGTTCAAAATGGGACCGATTGAAGGTATTTTTCCCCGCTGGGACTGTTTTGCTGCTTCATAAGCAATCTTTTGCCATCTTTCAACCCGCCGCTTAGCCTTTTTATCATTTAATTTAACAATTGTTCTGCCGGTTTCAACAGGTATTATCCGCCGGATTCCCAGTTCGGTACATTTCTGTGTAATAAGATCCATTTTATCACTCTTAGGCAGCCCTTGAAAGAGGGTCACTTCAATATCAGGTTCACCCCGGCTTTTTCTGGATTCAATAATACGACAGGTTATCTCTTTTTGATTCAAATCTATTAATTCCACCAGATAATCCGTTCCCTTACCATCACAGGCAATCATTTGATCACCGGATTTTAATCTAAGAGACCGGGTTATATGTTGAACATCATCTCCAGTGATTATTACTTCCTTATCTCTAATTATATTCTCCGGTTTGACAAAAAACCGATGCATCCACCAAAACCCTCCCCATTTAAAAGCCCCATTAAAAACAATTTAACTTTTTTCCGCAACCAGGGCAACCCATTCACCCTCACGATAGATTCGTTTAATTTGAAAACCTTTATCTTTTAGAGCCTTCTGTACCTCTAAAAAGCGTTCGGTGATAATCCCTGAAGCAATAAAGTAACCTTCATCCTCTATAATTTCCGGTAAATCAGGTATTAGCTTGAGAATAATCTCTGCAATGATATTTGCCGTAACAAGTTTAAATTTCTTACCTTTCTCTTTGATCCGTTCAACCAGATCAGAACGCATCACCTGAACCTGTTTCTGAACTTTATTAAGTAGAACATTTTCCTGGGCAACCTTTACTGCGACCCGGTCTATATCTACAGCCGTAATCTGAGGAACTCCCAGTAACGCTGCTGCAATTGCCAGAATTCCTGATCCAGTTCCAACATCCAACATATTATGTACTTTAGAAGCAAAATCTTCTAAAGCCTGAATGGCGAGATAGGTTGAAGGGTGAGTTCCTGTACCAAAGGCCATTCCCGGATCAATCTCGATAACAATCTCACCGGGATTTGCCTGATATTCCCGCCATGTAGGCTTAACCACAAAAGTTTCAGTGATTTTTTCAGGATAAAAGTACTCTTTCCAGGAGTTGGCCCAATCCTCTTCTTCAACTTTATCGGTAAATAATTCTACATTTCCCGGATCCAATCCAAATTGATTCAAACCCTGAATCTTATCTTTTATCATGACTAATTTTTCAGGTGTCACACTCTCATAAGGAAGATAGGTCTTAATCACCACCCGATCCCCCTCTTCATCAAGCCACACTCCCTGAGCACCCTCATTATAAAGAATCTCTGTAGTTGCTTCTTGAGCTTCCGGCTTTATACGAAGATTAATTTCCATCCAGTCTGACATAATAATACCTCCAATTGTTAAGAACTTTTTGTTATATCCCCATATAGTCTACCACATTTAGTCATTCAATATCAAGTTTTTTTGGCCGGGGCGATAATTTGGTTAGAACAATTTTAAATTAATTTAATATTATATAGTATCAATAAATCTGAGGTGGTATAAATGAAATTACCTATAAAGTTTCGTTCTTTAAATCTCGAGATGATAGGAAGTGGAAGTCAAGGAATTGTTTATAAAATTGATGATAATCGCTGTATTAAAATTTATAAAAAGAAAAAGTACTTTAAACGGGAATTAAAATGTTTACAGAGAGGTCAGCAAAGTCCATTTTTTCCGGAAATTTTTGAATGGGGTAAGTACTATATAATAAGAGAATATATTAAAGGAACCCCGCTAAATCAACATTTAAAACTTAATCCCATGACTCTAGCTCTCTCTAAAAAAATCATAAAGCTTCTCCGTACCTTTAAAAATCTAGGGTTTAGAAGTATAGATATGCATCCCCGACATATCTTCATTACACATAATTTAGAGATTAAAATTATTGACCCAACCAATATGATGCTTCACCATAGAACTTTTCCCCGAAAACTTTTTTCTGAATTGGAGAAACTGGGACAGAAAAAAATATTTTTACAATTTGTTAAGACCTTTGATCCCGAAATTTATCATCATTGGAAAAAATATATAAACGATTTTACTGCAAAAAGCTAATTTTTCGCTTCAAAAGAAATTTTTCAAACCATCTAAAGTTCGATTTCAGTCGAAATAAGGCACACTAATCAATGGGTCCTCCTGGCCTTTGATTAGCTCATCAATCCTCATATGAGGCCTTATTTCGACTGAAGTCTCACTAAGATGGTTTAACGAAAAATTTCAATAGCGCTTAAAATTAGCTTTTTGCAGTTTAATCATGCTTTTAATTCCTTATCTTCGTAAAGTTGCTACAAGCCGTTTCGGATAAAGTAAAAGTTCCAGGCCTTGACGAATTCCCGGAACTATAAGGTCAGCAACCTGAAAAATTTCTGTAGCACAACCTTCGTCACCAAGTACACCAATTCCAATCTCAGCCCTTTTTAACATCTCAAGATCATTCTTACCATTTCCGATTGCAATTACATTTTTTTCACCCAGTTTCTTAACAAACTCACCCTTTTCCCGGGTATGGAAATTACTTTTGAGGGTATGTAAAATAACTGGAAGATGAATAGTTTGTTCTCTTGCGGTACCAAAGGTATCTGCAGTTAAAGTATAAATTTTTATCTTTTTTGCAATCTCTTCTAAAAGAGGTAATACTTCAGGAAAAATCACACCATCTAAAGCAAGGGTTCCATTAAAATCCAGGACAAGATATTTTAATTCAACAGTTCCGCGTTCTGGAATATTAACTTTGATCATTATTTAACCCCCAATCTGAAAATGACAGCACCATTTTCGTTCTCAAACTCCTACTTTTTGAATAGTTGGTTATAACCAATATTCGCTAAAATATTAATGAATCCTTTTTTTCTTTATAAGAACAAAATGCCCTTCGGGCATTTAATCTTATTTTACTGCAAAAAGCTAATTTTTCGCTTCTTGAGAAATTTTTCGAATCATCTAAAGCTCGATTTCCGCCGAAATAAGGCTTCCTAATCAAAGGGCCCTCCTGGCCCTTGATTAGCTCATCACCTCCTGTGATGAGGCCTTATTTCGTCGAAAATCTCGCTAAGATGATTTGGCGAAAAATTTCTATGTCGCTCAAAATTAGCTTTTTGCAGTATAATCATACCAAATGTTATCCACAACTTGTAAAAATGTATAATTTCCTAAACACAAATAAAGGAGAGGTTCTACCTCTCCTTTAATTATTAAACCCCAAATACCTCTTTAACTTTTTCAAAAAAGGTCTTCTGCTCAGGATTAATCTCTTCACCACTGATCTCAGCAAATTTCTTTAGCAGTTCCTTTTGTTTATTATTCAATTTAGTCGGAACCACTACCTTTACTTTAACATACTGATCTCCCCGACCATAACCGTTTAAATGGGGTATTCCCTTTCCTCTTAAACGGAAACTGGTCCCCGGCTGGGTTCCAGCAGGAATGGTAAATTTAGCTCTTCCGTTCAGAGTAGGAACCTCTATCTCATCTCCCAGCGCTGCCTGCACAATTGAAATTGGAATTTCACATATTATATCATTACCACGGCGTTTAAAGATCTTATGAGGCTTAACCTGGATTCTTACATATAAATCTCCTGGAGGACCACCACGTTCACCGGCTTCTCCCTCGCCACTCAATCTCAACTTGCTACCAGTATCCACACCTGCCGGAATATTGACAGTAATAGTACGTTCACGGCGTACCTGGCCCCGGCCATAACATTCGGGACATGGAGTCTCGATCTTTTGCCCTGAACCGCCACACTCATCACAGGTTCTGGTCTGAACAAAACGTCCCAATGGTGTCTGTTGGGCAAACTGAATCGTTCCCCGGCCATTACATTTCGGACAGGTTTTGAGACCTGTACCCGGTTTTGCACCAGTACCATTACATTTTGGACAGGTTTCAGTTCGGGGAATATGCAAATCTTTTTTGGTTCCAAAAGCTGCCTCTTCAAAAGTAATTTCAAGATTATATTGAAGGTCTGCTCCACGGGTTGGGCCCCGATGCCTACGACTGCTGCCGCCAAAGAACATATCAAATATATCATCAAAGCCAAAATCAGTCTGGCCAAAATCACCAAAACCGCCGAAATTTCCAAAACCTCCAAATCCACCATCTTCGCCAACGCCAGCATGCCCAAACTGATCATAACGGGCCCGCTTATCAGGATCACTTAAAACTTCATAGGCTTCGCGAACTTCTTTAAATTTTTCTGCAGCATCTGGATCGTTTTTATTTAAATCGGGGTGATACTTCTTGGCCAAACGGCGATAGGCTTTTTTAATCTCTTTTATATCGGCATCCCGGCTAACACCAAGAACCTCATAATAATCTCTTTTACTCACCCCTTCTACACCTCCTTCCTGCTACAACATATGCTGCAACTTATATTTTTCGGATATCACAAAACAAGTCAAAGCCAAATCTTCTGGCTTTGACTTGCCTTAAAAAAACCCCCATTAGTAAAGTTTATTTTTCTTCATAATCTACATCTACAACATTTTCGTCATTACCTTTATTTGCATTGGTATTGGTATTTGCTTGAGTTCCTGCATTATTTTGAGCCATATTGGCATAAATCTGTTTACTTAACTCGTGAAGGAGTTCTGTTAAAGCCTCAGTTTTGGCCTTAATCTCTTCAGTATTATTTCCTTGCAGAGCATTTTTAAGTTCATCTTTAGCTTTTTCAATTTTCTCTTTCAAGCCGGTATCAATTTTATCTCCATGTTCTTTAAGCTGTTTTTCAACCTGATATACCATGTTATCAGCATTGTTACGAATTTCGATCTCTTCCTGCCGTTTCTTATCTTCTTCAGCATGAGCTTCAGCTTCTTTAATCATCCGTTCAATCTCTTCTTCAGATAAGTTGGTAGTGGATTTGATTGTAATAGACTGTTCTTTACCGGTACCTAAATCTTTTGCTGAAACGTGGACAATTCCGTTTACGTCGATATCAAAAGTAACTTCAATTTGAGGAACTCCTCGTGGTGCAGGTGGAATACCGGTCAGTTGGAAACGGCCTAATGTTTTGTTATCTTTAGCCATCGCACGTTCGCCCTGCAGAACATGAATTTCTACAGAGGTCTGATTATCTGCAGCAGTAGTGAAAATTCTACTCTTAGAAGTAGGAATGGTAGTATTCCGTTCAATCAGTTTGGTAAAGACTCCTCCTAAGGTCTCAATACCTAAGGATAGAGGAGTTACATCTACCAATACAATATCATCATTGATATCCTCATTTAAAATTCCGGCCTGAATAGCTGCACCAATAGCTACTACCTCATCTGGATTTACACCTTTATGAGGTTCTTTACCGATCAGATTTTTAATTGCTTCCTGAACAGCAGGGATACGGGTTGAACCACCAACAAGAATTACTTCATCTATATCCTGAGGAGTTAAACCTGCATCTTCCAGAGCTTGACGGGTTGGTTCTAATGTCTTTTCAACCAGGTCATGAGTCAGTTCATTAAATTTAGCTCTGGTCAGATCCATATCCAAATGGACTGGACCCATATCGGTCTGGGTAATAAAGGGCAGATTAATATTAGTCTGCATAACACCAGAAAGCTCAATTTTAGCCTTTTCAGCAGCTTCTTTCAAACGCTGTAAGGCCATTTTATCTTTCCGTAAATCTACGCCGTGCTCTTTTTTGAACTCTTCAGCCAGATAATCAATAATTCTCTGGTCGAAATCGTCACCACCCAGATGGTTGTTACCGCTAGTTGCAATTACCTGAAACACACCATCACCGATCTCCAGAATGGAAACATCAAAAGTACCACCACCCAGGTCAAATACCAGAATGGTCTGATCCTTCTTTTTATCCAGACCATATGCCAGTGCAGCAGCAGTTGGCTCATTGATAATCCGTAAAACTTCCAGACCAGCAATTCTTCCCGCGTCTTTAGTTGCCTGACGCTGAGCATCGGTAAAGTAAGCAGGTACTGTAATAACTGCCTTAGTAACAGGTTCACCCAGATAAGCTTCTGCATCCCGTTTTAATTTTTGCAGGATCATAGCAGAGATTTCCTGTGGTGTGTAATCTTTACCGTTTAAATTTACCTTATAATCTTCTCCCATATGGCGTTTAATGGAAATCACAGTCTGTTCCGGGTTGGTAATAGCCTGACGCTTAGCAGCCTGACCAATCAAACGTTCACCTTTTTTCGAGAAAGCAACAACAGATGGAGTTGTACGTCCACCTTCAGCGTTGGGGATTACAACTGGTTCCCCACCTTCTATTACTGCCATACAGGAGTTAGTGGTACCAAGGTCAATACCGAGTACTTTTCCCATAACTTATTCCTCCCTTTACATTTCCACTAATTTGTGGAATAAATTTGATAATCATTTATTCTGCAACCTTAACCATAGCCGGGCGCAGTACTCGCCCTTTATAATAATAACCTTTCTGTAATACAGCAATAATGGTATCTTCAACTACTCCTTCTGGAGCAGGTTCTTTCATTACTGCATGATGGAGGTGAGGATCAAAAATTTCCCCTTCAGCTTCAATAGGGGTAACACCTTCTTTTTCAAGAAGGTTAAGAAGCTGCTTATAGATCATCTCTACACCTTTAACAAAACTTTCATCATTGTTTTGTTCAACACTCAAAGCCCGTTCAAAATTATCAATAATCGGCAAAAGTTCAGCTAACAGTCTCTCATTGGCCCGGGCCTTATGTTCTTCCATTTCCTGTGCCACCCGGCGCCGATAGTTATTAAAATCAGCCTGAAGTCTGCTCAACTTATCAATCAGATTCTTCTTTTCCTCTTCTAGCTTTTTCTTTTCCTCTTCTAAAGCTAAAACTTCAGGAGATTTTTCCTCTCCCGCCTCTTTATCAGTATCTGTATTTTCCACACTACTATCTTCTGCTTCGTCTACTTCAGCTTCATCTTCTCCATCACTAACAGCTTTTTCTTTCTGTTCTTCAGTAAACTGCTCTTTGTCAATAACCTCTTCTCTCTGCTCTTCTTCAATATGTTCATCAACTTTAACTTCTTCCTTCTCTTCTTCTTTAATTGATTTTACATTTTCCTGTTCCTGACGTCCTAATTTTTCACCCATTTCATCCATTTTAACACCCACTTTTCATAAATTTATTCATCTTTTTCTGAAAGAATCTTTGAAAGAGTATTTGCAACATATTGAACCACAGCAATAACCTTCCCGTATTCCATACGGGTTGGTCCTAAGATTCCAATTCGTCCTATCGGCCTGCCATTTACGGAATAAGTTGCAGAAATAATACTGCAATCCTGCATCTCTTTGTGGGGGTTTTCCTGCCCAATTGTAATCTGAATAGTCTCATCATTATCACTCTGGTTCAATATGTTATATAACAATTCTCTTTTTTCCAACATATTCATCATTGTTTTCAATTTTTTAAGATCAGCAAATTCAGGCTGATCTATCATATAAGAAGTTCCATCAAGAAAAATTTGCTGCAATTTCTTTTTCACATCTTCTAAAAGTTCTTCATATAAAATCTTTATAACATCTGATAATATATCATAACGATTAACCAATTCTCTCTCTAACTTTTTCATTAAAACAGAATCAATCTCTTCTAAAGTCATACCCTGAAGCCTATCATTAAGAAAATCGGAAATCTGGCCCAATTCTTTACGACTCATAGTTACGGGTATAGAAAAAATCTGATTATGCACCATACCGCTATCTGTTACCAGAACCGCAACCACTTTCCGACTTGTCAGAGGAATCAATTGGAGATGTTGAAAGATAGTCTGCTCGAAATTAGGAACTAGCCCCAGGGAAATATAATGGGTAAGTTGGGATAACATCCTGGTGGTCTCCTGAATCAGATCATGAATTTGCCGTTTTTTAGTGAAAAAAATCTGATCCACTTCTTCCGAAATCGAAGGTAAATCATTGGATTTCATAAGTGCATCCACAAAAATTCTATATCCTTTATCTGAAGGTATTCTACCTGCTGATGCATGAGGTTGTTCTAAGTATCCCATTGCTTCCAAATCAGCCATCTCATTTCGGATCGTTGCTGGACTAACACCAAAATTATAACGCCGTGTTAAAGTCCGGGAGCCAATGGGCTCTGCTGTAAGGATATATTCACGAATAACTGCCTCTAAAATTGCCCACTTTCGACCATCCAGCATTTTTCCCGCCCCCTTTGTTAGCACTCGTCCTGAATGAGTGCTAATAATCACTATTTTAAAAATAACACTCACTTTTCGGAATGTCAAATCAGATTATTCTCGATTATTTGAGACTAATTTAAAATAACTCACGATTTCTTCAATTTTCTTCTTTGCCTTTAAAGCAAGAATTCGGCAAAAACTTCATTCCCGAGAAAAAGTCCTTTTTCTGTTAAGGCAAGGTAATTTCCTTTAAGATTGAGAAGCCCCAGTTTGATAAGTTTTTTTATTTGTGTCCCGTAAATCTCCAACAAAGATTCACCAAACCTCTTCCTAAATTCGTCTAAACTGACCCCTTCCAGAACTCTAAGCCCCATAATTACAAATTCTTCCATTTGATCTTTGCAAGTTAGGTGAAGTTCCTCCTGCCTTGGGAGTTTGTTTCGAGTCAGGCAGCTGATATATTCTTCCAAATCATCGGTATTTTGATAACGAAGAGAGCCAAAAAATCCATGGGCTCCAGGGCCAACTCCAAGATACGGCTTATAATGCCAGTAACCCAGATTATGGCGCGAGGCATAACCTGGCCGGGCAAAGTTAGAAATCTCGTAGTGTTCAAACCCTGCATTTTTAAGTGTATTGATCGCATCCTGATACATCCAATATTCAGTATCTTCATCAACAGGCTTCAACTTACCATTAAGATAATCGTAATAAAATGGGGTATTCTCCTCAATCTTTAAATTGTAGAGACTCAAATGTTCAGGATTGAGTTTAAGAGCTATTTCAAGCGAATCCTGCCAGTCCTTTCTGGTTTGTCCAGGGATAGCAAAGATCAGGTCCAAATTGATATTGTCAAAACCTACTTCCCGAACTGTATAATAAGTCTTAAGTGCCTCAGATAAATTATGAACCCTCCCTAAATACTGAAGTATGCGGTCATCAAATGCCTGCACTCCTATACTTATCCGGTTAATTCCAGCCTCCCGCATAATCTTAAGATCTTTTTCCACTCCGGTGGCAGGATTCATCTCACAGGTGATCTCAGCTCCTTCTTTAACTGGAAAATGTTCTTTAACCCCCTCAATAATCCTGGCCAGTTCCTCACCTGAAAGACAGGTGGGAGTCCCTCCCCCTAGATAGATCGTCTCAAGGATAGTTTGGTCATATTCCTGGCTTAAAAGAGAAAGCTCAGAAAAAAGAGCTAGCAGAAACTCTTCTGCTAACTCTTTTTTATATTCAAAAGAAATGAAATCACAGTAATTACATTTTCGCAAACAGAAAGGAATATGAATATATAATCCGCAGCTTTCCATCAATAAATCCTCCTAAAGTCAACGGCTACTTTTTATCCTTGATTTTACTACAAAAAGCTAATTTTTCGCTTCAAAAGAAATTTTTCGAACCATCTAAAGTTTAGTTTCAGTAACTTGATTAGCTCATCACATCCGGTGATGAGACCATTCTTTTCAATCTCACCAAGATGGTTTAACGAAAAATTTCTATTGCGCTCAAAATTAGCTTTTTGCAGTTTAATCATCCTTTGATAAAATCTAAATCGTACATTAAATGAACCCATTTTTATCCCCTTATTTTTTGCTTTTCAATATATTCACGGATTGTTTCTTCAGAAATGGAACCTATTGTTTCAATGTAATAAGACGAATTCCAGAGATGACCTTTCCAAAGCTGTTCTTTAAGTTCAGGGTATTTCATAAATAATTTTCTTGCACTTATCCCTTTCAACATCTTAACAATATAAGACGGTGCTATTTTTGGATGTGCAGACACATAGATACGGACATGGTCGGGCATGATTTCCATCGTATGAATAGTAAAACCTTTTTCTTCAGCAATTTCTAAAAACAAACGCTTTAAGTATTCGTCAATACCTCCTTTTAATACTGATTTTCGATTTTTTACCGTCCATACGATATGATAATTAACATTATAAATACAAGTTCTAGCATAAATTAAGTCGTTTTTTTTCATACAGTTAGTATACCATATTTCATCTACAAATTCAATAATATCAATATTTTTGGGTAATATATATGGTATGATTAAACTGCAAAAAGCTAATTTTTCACTTCAAAAAAATTTTTTCAAACCATCTAAAGTTCGATTTCAGTGACTTGATTAGCTTATCACATCCTATGATGAGACCGTTCTTTTCAATCTCACCAAGATGGTTTAACGAAAAATTTCTATTGCGCTCAAAATTAACTTTTTGCAGTTTAATCATAGTATCAAAAAAGTAATAAAAAACCCTCCCACCAAATTTGGTGAGAGAGTTTTTTCATTTATCATTCATCATCATTAATCTTCAGTACTGCCATAAAAGCTTCCTGTGGAATTTCTACATTACCCACAGCCTTCATCCGCTTTTTACCAGCCTTTTGCTTCTCTAATAGTTTTTTCTTTCGGGTTACATCACCACCATAACACTTGGCCAGTACATTTTTTCGTTTTGCCTTTATATTCACCCGGGCAATTACTTTAGTTCCAATAGCAGCTTGAATAGGTACCTCAAATAGCTGTCTTGGAATATATTCCTTAAGTTTCCGACATAACTGCTGTCCTCTATGATAAGCATCATCTTCATGGACAATAACGGATAAAGCATCTACCGGCTTACCATTGATCAATACATCCAGTTTCACCAGTTTACTTTCCTGATAACCTTTCAATTCATAGTCAAGGGTTGCATAACCCCTGGTTCGGGATTTAAGTTGGTCAAAGAAATCAATAATAATCTCACTTAATGGAATATCATAGACCAGTTTAACCCGATCAGTATCAATATACTGCATATCCTTAAAAGTTCCCCGACGTTTTTGACAAAGCTCCATACCCTATCCTACATAACTCTCAGGAAGAATAATAGTAGCCTGAACATATGGTTCTTCAATCTTTTCAATTTGGCCCCGATCCGGGAATAGTGCCGGATTACCAATCTCCTGTACCTCACCATTTTTTAAATGGACCCGATAGACAACAGAAGGTGCTGTCATAACCAGATCCAGACCATATTCTCTTTCTAAGCGTTCTTGAATAACTTCCATATGAAGTAAACCTAAAAAACCACAGCGGAAACCGAATCCTAAAGCTTCTGAGGTCTCCGGTTCATAAACAAAAGAAGCATCATTTAACTGTAATTTCTCGATTGCCTCCCGCAATTCTTCATAATCACTGCTATCAACAGGATAAAGACCTGCAAATACCATAGGTTTTACCTGCTGATAACCCGGAAGCGGTTTTGAAGCAGGATTTTTGGCATCGGTAATAGTATCACCTACACGACAATTCTTTACATCTTTAATACCGGCAGTTACATAACCAACTTCACCCGCTGAGAGTTGTTCAACGGGAGTCATTGCAGGAGTGAAAACACCTACATTATCCACTTCATAGGTCTTGTCCGAAGCCATTAGCTTAATTTTCATTCCCGGCTTTATAATTCCATCCACAACTCGAATATAAGCCACAACTCCAAGATAGGGATCATACATGGAGTCAAAGACAAGAGCTTTTAAGGGCTCGTCCTCTTTACCGGAAGGAGTAGGGACTCTCTGGACCACTGCTTCTAAAACATCTATAACTCCCTCTCCTGTTTTGGCACTACAGAGAATCGCCTCATCAGGATCAATCCCCATATCTGCTAATTCTAATTTGACATAGTCAGGCCGTGCATTGGGTAAGTCAATTTTATTGATGACAGGAATAATCTCCAGATCGTTCTCTAATGCCAGATAGACATTAGCCAGAGTCTGCGCCTCAACTCCCTGAGCAGCATCAATTACCAAAAGAGCCCCTTCGCATGCAGCCAGACTCCGCGATACCTCATAAGAAAAATCCACATGCCCAGGTGTATCAATTAAGTTCAGGATATATTCTTCACCATCTTTAGCTTTATATTTTAAACGTACAGCCTGGGCTTTAATGGTAATACCCCGTTCCCGTTCAATATCCATACTGTCTAAAATTTGTTCTTTTAACTCCCGCTCGGAGATAGCACCTGTATATTCTAACAAACGGTCAGCAAGGGTAGATTTACCGTGGTCAATATGGGCAATAATACAAAAGTTTCTGATTTTCTGGCTGACCTGTTTTTTCATTGTATGTTCCTCCTTTAAAAAGCCGAATCTAGACATTCTTCTAAAATTATAACATTCCTCTTTCTGTTAATCAAGAAGAAAGATCGGCTCTTCCTTTAAAAGCTCAGCAATTATTTCAGCCAGCAATTGCCCTGTATATACAGCTTCAGCTGTTGTATTTCCCTGATATCCAACTTCGATCAATAGAGCATGAGGATGTAAATCTTGATTATACCTTTTGTTTTCCCTATTTTCTACCCTTCTTAAAAGTCCAGGGTACATTTCCTGCATCTTAGCTGCCAGAGCTGTACAAAACTTAAAATTGGTTTCCCAATGTGGGTGTGCTTCTCTTTGCTCTTCTTTGGATAAATAATCCAGCTTCCCCTGTGTGACAATAAGCAATACTCGCGCAGCTTTTTTCCCTTTGATCTTTATGATATAATCATCACGGATTATATCTAGAGCATTATTTTTCCCATCACGATGCAGATCAAGAACAATATCAAACGACTGCTCCCTTAATAATTTTTGAATCCCCTTACGGGCATTGTTATATGCATTGGCAAATACTTCTCCATCATAACTGGTAGTATCGTGATATACTTCAACCCCCAGTTTCTTTAAACCCTCTGTTAATGCATCTCCCACTATTACAATATTACCCAGATGTGGTAACAGAGTATGCCAGAGATTATCCTGAGGATGAGAATCATCGATATAGGTTTCAGAAGTATGGGTATGATAAATAAGTACACGTGGTTTGCGTTTTATGGCCCTTTTTGAAGTATTTATAATCTTATCTTTTAGAACCCGCGGTTCAGCAGTTTTGGTTACATGAAGCATCTCTTCTTCTGGGATATCAAGATAAATTGTTCCCTTTTCACTCCTGATTACTTTTTTTTCACGGGCCAAAGCGGCAGGAACTTTTTCTTTTTTCTTCAAAGCTGCTACTGTTCTGATATTTTTATGGGATTTCAAACTGGGGATACTTGAAGTCAGATAGGTTAAAGGTCTTTTAAAATCAATTCCCACTGTCCAATAAACAAAATAATTTATAAGGTTTTTCGGTTCTACTAAAAGTTCCATAAATCCCCGTTTTTTTATCTTACCATCTAGGGCTGGGATTCCCTCCGCAATTATAGATCTGGAGCGCTCACTATCAAGCTGCATCCATTTATAAATCTGATGAACCAATTTCTCAGGTGCTACTTTCTCAGATACTTCCAGATTAAACTGCACCACAAGTGAGGTTAACTGTTCTGGGTATGATATAAATTTATGAATTATCAGTCCCACTATAAGAAAAAAAACTATAATATATAAAATAAGTATGATCTGAAATTTTTTTTCTCTTAACATGAAATAATCACCACCTTTATCCCCTTCATAAAAATATATGAGAGGCAGGTAGTGATTATTCCATCAGTGCTGCATTGGGCTTTTTAGTCAGGCAAGATATAAAGAAAGATTTTCTAAAGTAATATCCGGATGCAATGCAACATTAATTCCTCCTGCAATGCATCTGGACATATCCTGAATTAATTCATCGATTCCTTTAGGAGTCACCACCAGATTTCCAAAGAAAGGTTGAAGAACTTCATTGATAATCTGATTTTTATATTTTGGATCCAGACGGTTATATCTTTCCCTTTCTGCCCCTGCAAATTTGGAACTAGAGAAAAGTTTATCTATAGCATCATTGGCAATGGTAGTCGCATGAACTACTGTTGGGATTCCCATTGCAATAACCGGAACACCCATGCTTTTTTGAGTAATCCCTGCTCGTTTTTTGCCCAACCCTGAACCAGGATGAATTCCGGCATTACTTATCTGAATAGTTGTACCCAGACGGCTTACACTTCTTGCCGCCAGGGCATCAATGGCGATGATTACCTCAGGTTTTACCCGCTCTACTACACCTTTTATAATCTCTGCTGTCTGGACACCGGTAAGACCCATAACCCCTGGAGAAAGAGCACAAACAGAGCGTAGCCCTTTTCTTAATTCAGGAGGTACTTCTTTATAGAGATGGCGGGTAATCATTAAATAATGTATTACTCTTGGCCCTAATGCATCAGGAGTGGCATTCCAATTTCCAAGGCCAACTACAAAAATTGTTGAGTCCTCTCTTAATCTATCAAAATTAATTAACCGCTCCAACTCCCCGGCAATGACACCGCTTAAAGAGTTATGAATCTCCCGATTATTAGTAGAAAGCCCTTGAGATTCTATAGTCACATACTCACCTACAGGTTTTCCAATTTTTTGGGCAGCACTTTCATTCAATACCTTAATTCGTGTAACCATAGAATACTCTTTCCGTTCTTCTGTAACTGAAACCCCTTCAATCTCACCACCTGTCCGCTGAATCGCCATCTCTTGGGCTTCTACTGCCAGATCAGTGTAGATACCTAAATTTTGCATTAAATTAAATTCCCCTTCCTCTTTAACGAAGTTCTGTCGGAACAAAAGCGTCAACAATACCAATTACCAATGCTGCCAATAATGCCCCAATCAAAGTAACCCGCATGCCGGGTACTATAAATTGGGCTAACCAAATTACAATAGTAGAAGTTATAAATCCAATCAACCCACGACTCTGAGGAGAAACTTTTTCCCCCAACAATCCTTCAATAATATAACCAATTACTGCAATTACAATAGCTCCCAACAATGCATTTGTAAAACCTACAATTTCAAAACCCGGAATAAAGAAACCTACCGCTAAAAGAACTAGTGCTGAAACAATAAATCGTATAATCGCTCCTATCCAACCTGCCATAACTAAATCACCTCCTTAAATTTTTTCATTTATAGCTTTACCTTTGAATTTAATAACTATTCAAAAAACTTTTTAAAAGTACCGATTTATTTTACCCAATCTGGGATAAAATAACTAACAGTATAAGAGCATTTTTTGAGAAATCCCTTGCATTTTTAAACTACCCGTGTTACAATTTAAATGTTATGAAAAAAATCATACATATTATCATAAAGTTTTTGCCTGATGATTCTGTTGAAGGAGGTGACTTGAAGAATGCCTATCATTAAATCTGCAAAAAAGAGAGTAAAGATCACTAAAAAGAGAACTTTGCGGAATCGTGCAAATAAATCTGCTCTTCGTACTGCTATCAAGCGTTTTGAAAGAGCAGTAGCTGAAGGTGATCTTGAGAAAGCTAAAGTTGAGCTGGTTAAAGCCCAAAGCACTATTGATAAATCTGTAAAGAAGGGTATCATTCATAAAAACAATGCTGCACGGAAGAAATCTAGATTAGCAAGAATGTTCAATCAGCTGGCTGCCAATGCTTAATTATAGACATGGCTTATATGTAAAAAAAGCTGAACTCATCTGAGTTCAGCTTTTTTATGTTCAGGAAATTATACTTTGTGCAGATTATAAATAATATTTGGTATAGATAATTTATAAAAAACTGCAAAAAGCTAATTTTAAGCGCTATTGAAATTTTTCTTTAAACCATCTTATTAAGATTGAAAAGAATAGTCTCATCACAGGATATAATGAGCTAATCAAGTCACTGAAATCGAACATTAGATGGTTCGAAAAATTTCTTTACGAAGCGAAAAATTAGCTTTTTACAGTAAAATCATCTAATTTGATTTCAAATTCTTCATATCAATCAATGCCAACTGTAAAGCCATCTTTTCAGGATACTTCCCGGTCACAATATCATAATTAGCCTGAAGCATCCGCTCTAAAGCCAGTTCCAGTTCAGTCATGGTAAAGTTTCGGGCCTGCTTATAGCACTTTTTAATCGGATACGGATGCTGGCCCAACCGTTTAGCAGTATCTTCAGGTGGAAATCCCTTCTCAGACATCTCCTTAGAAAACATAATCAAATGGAGCTGACGGATAAACATTTTAAGAATCATAAATAATGATTCTCCTTCCCGCTCCATATCCTCCAAAATCAGCAAAGCTTTCTTAATCTGCCGATTTCCTACTGCATCTACCAGATCAAAGATAATATTTTCCTTTAAAATAGCATCTTTACTAATTACAGCTTTAATATCATCCAATGTAACGAACTCTTTATCTCCAACATAAATAACAACCTTTTCAATCTCTGATTTAAGTCGCTGCAGATTGTTATGAAAATGTTCTTCTAAAAAATTTATTCCATTTTTGGCAACCTTTTTTCCTTCTTTTGCAAATTGCTGCTCAATCCACATATCAAGATTCTGATACTTTAATGGTTCAAACTCAATCCATTCTCCAATCTCCTTAATCAGTTTAACAAAACTGAGACGTCCATCCGGCTTATTTTTTGAGATTAGCAAAAGAATTGTATTTTTTGGAAAATCTTTGAAAAGTTTAGTCAATATTCTCTCATCTTTTTTATGTATCAGACGTTCCTTGCAACGGGCCACTACAATCCTGTATGGAGAGAGCATACTTACAGTATGACAGACCTCATATAACTTATTGTCAAAATCCTCTTCGTTCTCCTCATTTATATAGCTTAACATAAAATCTTTCATTCCAGGGTCTACAAACCGTTTAATAAACTTACTGACAAACTCATCTATTAGATAGGGTTCATTCCCGAACAAAAGATAAACTGGCTTCAAATCTTCCAACTTTGCTTTTAGTATTCTTTCAGTCCACTCCATCTATATCACATCCTTCTAAAGATTAGTTCGCTATATATAACAAAATTCCTGCGTAAATAAATATAACTCCCGCGGAAAGGAACTTCTCCGCAGGAGTTTATGCTTTTACCCAATACCTTTGCGGAATAAATCAGCAAATTCGCTGGGCATACCGGGCTCTTTTTCAATAGCAGAAGCGGTCTTTTCAAAATTGTACTCCACTTCACGACTAATATAATCAATACTATCCCGGGTAATATCAAGAATAACATAAGTGGCCCTGGGATTTCCATGCTTGGATTTTCCAACACTGCCAGCATTAACAATACAACGATTATCTACTACTTTAAAGTAAGGTTTGTGGGTATGGCCACAGATCAGGATATCAAAGGAATATTGATCCAGAATCTCAAAAATGGCTTCATTATCTGCATAAAGATATTCATTATTTTTACGTGGACTTCCATGAACTATATAAACATCTTTACCCTCTATCTTCATCCGGTACTCTTTTGGTAAATTCTTAAGCCATTCTTTATTTTCAGGAGTAACGTTTTCCTGACTCCAGACTAAAGACATTCCAGCTCGTTCTAAATCTTTAGGATCCTTATAATCACAGCCGCAAGCCAAAAGATCTTCTGCCACACTCTCATCATAGTTACCTTGAATAGTTAAAATCTCCTTTTTACGGATCAGGTTGATTACTTCATTAGGAAATGTTGCATATCCTACCAGGTCACCAACACAAATAATTTTATCAACCTTCTGAGTTTCAATATCTTTTAGCACCTCTTCTAAAGCATAAATATTAGCATGAATATCCGCAATTACTGCTAATCTCATTATAACCCTCCTTTAAGCTTTAGTAAACCAATGACGAGTACTGTTGGCTATCCTTACCAGAGTTAACATAAGAGGTACTTCTACCAGCACCCCCACAACAGTAGCCAATGCTGCACCTGAGCTTAGTCCAAAAAGACTGATTGCGGTCGCAACAGCCAATTCAAAAAAATTACTGGCACCAATCATACTCGCCGGAGCAGCAATAGAATGTTCAACTTTCCAGAGTTTGGCCCAACCATAACCGATGATAAAAATGAAAAAAGTTTGGATGATCAAAGGAATTGCGATTAATATAATATGCAACGGATTATTTAGAATTACATCACCCTGGAAAGAGAAGAGAATAATCAGTGTTAAGAGCAAACCAATGATAGTAAAGTTACCTAATTTTTTTAGATAGACGTTTTCAAACCAATCCAGACCTTTTGTCCGGATTAAATATTTACGGGAAAAATATCCAGCTGCCAGTGGAATGACAATAAATAAAATTACAGATAAGAAAATAGTATCATATGGAACACTGATATCAGATACTCCCAAAAGGAACATGACAATTGGGGCATAAGCAACTAATAAAATTAAATCATTAATTGACACCTGAACCAGAGTATAACCGGGATCTCCATCGGTTAAGTAGCTCCAGACAAAGACCATAGCAGTACATGGAGCAGCACCCAAAAGAATTGCTCCTGCAATATATTCTTTTCCTAAATCTGCGGGAATCAATCCACCAAAAAAGATTTTGATAAAAAGCCAGGCAAAGAAAAACATGGTGAAAGGTTTAATCAGCCAATTCACTACCAGAGTAATAATTAGACCTTTAGGTTTGCGACCTACTGCAACAATACTGTCAAAATCGATTTTAACCATCATGGGATAAATCATAAACCAGATCAATATAGCCACCGGAATTGAAACCTGTGCATATTCCATCTTGCTTAGAAAGCGTGGAATTGCTGGAATGAGCTGACCTATAAGTACACCAATAATGATACAGATAGCAACCCAGATGGTTAAGTAGCGTTCAAAAAAACCCAATCTTTTTCCTTTAACTTCCTTCTGCTTTTTTGTTAAAGTTTGTTTGCTCATATTTTTCCTCCTTTCTTAACTCTTTTTATTTTTTTATTATTATCCAGCATTCTACATAAATCCATTGACTTAATCTGATATAGATTAGTCTCGATTTCATCCATCCCAAGAGCAGAATAACTTTGATTTTGCAAATTATTCAAAATATCCAAATAAGAGCTGTAAACAGGATAGTTGATCTTATAATAAGACCATTGCTCTCGCCGCTCCTCTACTACCAAATCCAGGTCTTTAAAACGACGTAAATGCTGAGAAATACAGGGCTGGGACTTGCCCAGAATCTCTGTTAATTCACAGACACAAAGTTGCTGGTCTAATAAAAGTTTTAAAATCTTAAATCTTGTTTCATCAGAAATACATTTTAAAAATTGAATTAGTTTATGCATTTGCTCCTCCTTTCTACATATTCGTAATTACTAATATAAGTATATACAAATATAATCTCACTGTCAATATGTTTTACCAGATTTTAACAAAATAAAATACCCTTCCAGACATTTAAGAAAGGTGGATCTGCATCCACCTTTTAGACTGATTGTAAAATTTCTTTAATCTCTTCCTTTTTAGGAACTCGACCAGAGGCTTTCACCTCTCCATTGACCACCAGACCTGGAGTACGCATAACTCCATATGAGAGAATATCCTGCATATCTGTAACTTTCTCAATATTGGCCTCCAAACCCAGCTCATCTACTGCTTCTTTGGTTAAGTTGGCTAATTTTATACAATTTGCACAACCTGAACCAAGAATCTTAATTTCAAGCATTTTTCCACCTCCTTTCAACATAAACATTATGTATAGATTAAACTGCAAAAAGCTAATTTTGAGCATCAGAGAAATTTTTCGTTAAATCATCTTAGCGAAATGAAAGGAGAAATAAGGCCTCATATGAGGATGTGATGAGCTAATCAAGTCACTGAAATCGAACTTTAGATGGTTCGAAAAATTTCTTTATAAAGCGAAAAATTAGCTTTTTTGCAGTAAAGTCATAAAATAATATTAAACAAATAACCCACAAAAATAATTGAAACACCAACAATTCCCACAAAAATACCAATCAATTTAGGTTTAATTACTTTTCGCAAAATTATCATTTCAGGTAATGATAGAGCAACCACAGCCATCATAAAACTCAATGCTGTCCCAACAGCCACACCTTTTCCAATTAACGCCTGGATTACGGGAATAGTCCCAACTGCATTAGAATAAAGTGGAATCCCAAGAGCAACTGCAACAAAGACAGCAAAAGAATTATTTTCACCTGCATATCGACTCAAAAGGTCAGCAGGAGCATAACCGTGAATAACAGCGCCAATTCCAATCCCAATAAGAATAAAAATCCAGATTCGCTTTATAATATCAACAACCGCATCTTTAGCAAACTCAAGTCTCTCCTGCCGGGTCATCTGTTCAACATGGGTTTCTCCCATTTGAATCTGATAAACATATTCCTCTACTTCTTTTTCTAGATTCAGATTACCGATAATAATTCCACCTACAATCCCAATTACCATTCCGCTGATCAAATATAGCCCGGCAATCTTCCAGCCAAAAAGAGTAAAAAGCATCACAAGGGCAATTTCATTAACAATAGGTGAAGTTATCAAAAATGAAAAAGTCACTCCCAACGGTATTCCCGCTTCCACAAAGCCGATAAAAATCGGTACGGTAGAACAGGAACAGAAAGGTGAAATTACACCCAAAACAGCCGCCAGAAAATTACCCACGAAAAGTTTTTTACCACTGAGAAGTTCTCTGGCTCTTTCTGGTGGAAAGTAACTTCTTATAAATGAAATAACAAATATCATAACCGAAAGTAATATAATAAGCTTTAATGAATCATAAATAAAGAAATCTAATGCTTTCCCCAAACGACTATCTTCTGCAATCTTTAAAAATTTATACACCACAAAATCAGAAAACCATTGAATCAACTCAAACTACCTCCTTTGACAAGCTTTACATTTTTTAATTCTCTCATTTTTTCTAAGATTCTGAAAACGCAGCCATTCTTCTTTAAAGTCAGCCATCCTTTCTAATGGTAAACTGATTAATTCTTCTAATTCTTTTATTTTCTCTTCAAACTTCACCTTATTTAAACTATAGTAAATTAACTGACCTTCCCGTCTCTTTTCTACCAGGTCTGCATTAAAGAGTATCCGTAAATGTTGAGATATATTAGATTGAGTCTGACCAGTTACTTCTTCTAATTCGCAGACACATAATTCCCTCTCAGCTAGCAATTTAATTAACTTTAACCGGGATTCATTAGAAAAACATTTGGCAAATTCTACAATATCAGAAAGCTTCATTCTGGCTCTCACCTCGCAAATCTATTAAATAAGTGTTTTCTTATATAATTATATACTTATTTATTTTAAAAATCAAACATAAAAAAAGACTAACAATTATGTTAGTCATTGGGGTAACGCTGTTTGGCCCTTCTTATGATTTTATAAACTAAAAACATGACTTCTGTTAAAATAAGCTGTAGTAGCGGAATACCCATTACCTGGCCATAAGATTTTTCTACCCATCTATTTATCCGCCCATTAAATCCCTAATGGATAGATTGAGTACTCTAATTTAATTTATTTTTTCATTACATTTCCCAACTTACCAGTCTATTTTCTATACTAGTCAAGATTGTCAGAATACAGATTAATCTTTCAGCACATAATAAGAACATCACGACAAAGGGAGGTGAAATTAATTGGCAGGTGGTCAAAGAACTAACACTCTTGTTAACCCATTAGCTGCAAAAGCTATGGAACAATTCAAATATGAAGTAGCTCAGGAATTGGGTATTCAAGTTCCCCAAAGCGGTTACTGGGGTGAAATGACTACCCGTGATACCGGTGCTATTGGGGGCCATATGGTTCGTAAAATGGTTGAAGCTTACGAAAGCAGATTAGCTGGAAGTACTAACCAGTAATTAAAACTCTTTAAAAAGAGCGGGTTTTATATCCGCTCTTTTTATTTTAGTTGCATAGAGCTAATCAAACCTTTAATAAAAATTTTTTATTACCAGTCTTTATTATAATAAATTTGACCATTTTTAATACATGATTTTGCTGCAAAAAGCTAATTTTTTGCTTCAAAAAGAAATTTTTCGAACCATCTAAAGTCCGATTTCAATCGAAATAAGGCACACTAATCAATGGGTCATCTTGGCCCTTAATTAGTTCATCACATCCTCATATGAGGCCATTCTCTTCAATCTCACTAAGATGGTTTAACGAAAAATTTCAATAGCGCTCAAAATTAGCTTTTTGTAGTTTAATCATACATTAAAATTTAATTTTAATTTCCTCACCTGATAAGCCATTTTAGTATCCATTCACCTGTATAATTTTTTTAATTCTTCCATTAAAAGTCTTGTAATAAAATTTCTTTTTAGATTAAATTTCTTATATTCAAGTTGATTTACTGGCATAACATCTAAAAGGGAATTCGTTATAAAAATTTCATCTGCATTGAACAAATCATCTTTATGGTATTGTCCTGTTTTAAGTTTTAAATTTAGCTTTTTAACAATATTCATAACCTTATTTCTAATAATACCAGGCAAAATACCGCAACTAACTGAAGGCGTATATACTACATTATCTTTTATAAAAAAAATATTCGATATGGTACCTTCACAAATCTTCCCATATACGTTTTCAAAAACAGCTTCATCAAACCCCTTTTTTCTAGCTTTTTCCAGAGATAATATATTTTCTATATAATTATTTGACTTAATCCTTACTAAAGGCGATTCAGGATTTCTCTTTATATCTGCAAAACAGAGTTTAAAACCTTTTTTATAGATTTCCTCTTTATAAATATTTCCCCTTGTTGTTATTAATAAACAATATTTATCTTTGTTTTTAGAATAGGCTACTCTTATTCCTCCATCGTTCAAATTATTTTTTCTTATAAGTTTATAACAATATTCTTCTATAATATTTAATGGTATTTTAAGTTCCAAATTTAAAATCTCACAGCCTCTTTTTAATCTTTCCATATGTTCTTTGAAAAAATATATTTTTCCATTATACACCTTTATGGTTTCAAAAAGGCCATAACCATACATAAAGCCTTCACCTGTAGGAGGAACACAAGCTTTATGAGATTCTATCAATTTTCCGTTAATGGATATATACATAATGATACTCTCCTGTTGTTATTGTATTAAAATATTAGCTTGATTCTGTTCCCTATAAGCCGCCACCTGCTATTGACTAGCAAGTAGCTATTAGCTGTTAACTATTTAGTGCTTCCATCAGCGCCCTGGCTTTATGTAGTGTTTCTTCATATTCAAGTTCCGGATCGGAATCCCAGACGATGCCTCCTCCTACCTGAAAGTAAGCTTTGTTATTTTTGCAAACTATAGTTCTAATAACTATATTCAAATCAGCATCTCCATTAAAACCTATATAACCTATGGAACCGGTATAAACGTTTCTTTGAGTAGGCTCCAGTTCGTCAATTATTTCCATAGCCCTGATCTTAGGTGCTCCAGTGATAGAACCTCCTGGGAATGTGGCCATAATGCAGTCTATTACATCACATTCGTCTTTTAGATTTCCAATCACCGTTGATACCAGGTGGTAAACAGTAGGATATTCTTCTAAATGGAACAACTCCGTTACTTTTACAGTACCTGTCTTAGAGATCTTACCCAGATCGTTTCTTTCCAAATCCACTATCATCAACAATTCGGCCTTATCCTTCTCGCTTGATAATAACTCTTCTCTATTTTTTAAATCCTCTTTTAGAGTTTTGCCTCTAGGCCTTGTCCCCTTTATAGGTCTCGTTTCTATAACCCTATCCTTTATCCTTATAAATCTTTCAGGTGAACTGCTTATTATATACCCATCACCGAAATCGATAAAACTTGCAAATGGTGCAGGATTTATATTCCTTAACTTAGCATACAGTTCATAAGGACTCTCCTGTAGTTCACATTCAAACCTCTGAGTAAGATTTGCCTGATAAATATCTCCAGCCCTTATATAATCTTTAACCTTGTTAATAGCTTTTATATATTCTTCCTTAGTAAAATTAGATTTAAATTTCAACGATTTGCTTTTTTTGCTTAGACTTATTTTTATTCCTTTCTTTTCTCCTTCCTTTATTTTGTCGATTATTTCATTAACTATTTTTTCAGGTAAGTTTTTAATACCTAAAGATACTACAAATACTTTGTTTTTAGTATGGTCTATAACAATTATACCGTCATAAAAACCAAGATAGCAATCAGGTATATTTACATCATCTACGGCAGTTCTAGGTAATCTTTCTATATGATGGCACAAATCGTAGGCAAAATATCCTACTGCTCCTCCTATAAAAGGAAGATCTGTCTTATAATCCATTTTGTACTTAGATAGTAATTCTTTTAATTTCATAAATGGATTTCCGGTAAACCTTTTAATTTCACCGTCTTCAATAATCTCCATTTTATCGTTTTTGCTTTTAAAAACTAAAAAAGGCTCAAATCCTATGAAGGAATATTTGCCAAGCTTTTGATGGTCCATTCCGCTATCTAAGAAAAAACTGTAGGAATAATCTTTAAAAAGTGTATAAATTTCAAAACTGTTTAAAGAAGTTTCTATTTCTTTAACTAACATCTTTTCACCTGCTTATCTTAATTTTTTAGCTTCTTTTAAGAAATTATTGAGAAGTTCCAGGCCCATTTCAGTAAGTATTGCTTCAGGGTGAAATTGTACTCCTTCAATCAGATATTCTTTATGTTTTATACCCATTATTTCCCCATCATAAGTTTCTGCGGTAATTTCAAAACAATCCGGTAAAGATTCCCTATCAATAACCAATGAATGATATCTGGTCACATTTAAGGGATTTTTAAGGTTTTTAAATACCCCTTTATTAATATGCTTAATAGGATGAACTTTTCCATGTACAGGCTCCAATGCCTTTACAATTTTACCCCCAAATACCTGTCCTATAGTCTGATGCCCTAAACATATGCCAAGTATAGGTATTTTGCCCTTAAATTTTTCTACAACTTCTATACAAATTCCTGCTTCATTGGGAGTACATGGTCCGGGAGATAAAACGATCATATCAGGATTTAGTTTCTCAATTTCTTCAATTGTAATTTTATCATTTCTGTATACTAAAACTTTTTCCTTCAGACATTCTAAATATTGAACTAAATTATAAGTAAAAGAATCATAATTATCAATCATTAAAATCAAATATAACACTCCTTTTTTAAAGTTCAATATTCGGATATGCTTTGAAAATATGTAATTACATAAATATACCTGCCTTCTACTAATTACTGCTGGTTTTAGTATAGCATTTGTTACAGCACTAATCAAGTACAGCAATTCATCTTATCCATACATTTCCTTTAAAAGCAAAAGACTTCTTATCGAATTAGGTTGAAAATTCATTGATGATTTTATTGCAAAAAGCTAATTTTTCGCTTCAAAAGAAATTTTTCGAACCACCTAAAGTTCGATTTCAGTTGAAATAAGGCATACTAATCAATGGAGCCTCCTGACCCTTGATTAGCTCATCACATCCTGTGATGAGGCTTTATTTCAACTGAAATCTCACTAAGATAGTTTAACGAAAAATTTCTATGGCGCTCAAAATTAGCTTTTTGCAATTTAATCATTGATTTTATCTTTTATTTTTTTTGCAGATAAGTAAGGTTCATTTGATGCCATTATATAAGACATAACTGCAATTCCATCGGCACCTGCAGATAAAACTTTTTTTACATTTTCAGGATTTATGCCACCCAGTGCTATTACAGGAATTTTAACTTGAGACTTTATATCTTTAATCAGTTCGATTCCTTTAGGCCTTAATCCTTTTTTACAATCCGTTTCAAATATGTGACTAGCCAGTATATAGCTTGCTCCGTGTTTCTCTGAAAGTATCGCTTCTTTTAAACTGTGCACTGATACACCTAAAAGTCCTTTAAATTCAAATTTTTCTTTCATAAATCTATCAAAACTTGTATGGAAACCTGATGCATTTATGTTTTTTGCTACATCTAAATTTCCGTTAACTATTAATGGTATGTTATAAGCATCAGCGATGTTTTTCAATTTAATTGCAATTGGAAGCAGTTCCTCGTAAGATAAATCCTTTTCCCTTAATAAAACAGCATCTACTCCACCTTTAATGGCATTTTCTACTACATCGTAAAAGTTGTCTTTTTCTATAATTTTTCTATTTGTTATAAGATAAAGCACTTTAGTCGTCCTCTCTTAAAATATTTATGTTTTTGCCCTGCATTACTTTGTTTATATTCCTCATAGAACACATTTTTCCGCACATTGTACAACTATCTTCGTGTTCAGGCATGGATTCACGTCTATATCTTCTTGCCTTTTCAGGGTCGATGGCCAGTTCAAACATTCTTTCCCAATCTAAATTTTGTCTAGCTTTGCTCATTTCGCAATCCCATTCTTTTGCACCCTTAATATTTTTCGCTATGTCTGCAGCATGGGCAGCAATTTTAGAAGCAATAATACCTTCTTTCATATCTTCTAATGTAGGAAGCCTTAAATGTTCTGCTGGTGTTACATAGCATAAGAAGTCTGCACCGTTTGCAGCTGCAATAGCTCCTCCTATGGCGCTTGTAATGTGGTCATATCCAGGAGCAATATCTGTAACTATAGGGCCTAATACATAGAAAGGTGCACCATGGCAGAGTTTTTTCTCAAGGAGCATATTAGCAGCTATCTCATTTAAAGGCATATGTCCAGGTCCTTCTATCATTACTTGTATATTTCTTTCCCATGCCCTTTTTGTAAGTTCTCCAAGTACTATAAGTTCTTTAATCTGGCTTGCATCTGTAGCATCGTTGATGCTTCCGGGACGACAGGCATCACCAAGACTTATGGTTACATCATATTTTTCACATATGTCTAAAACTTCATCAAAGTATTCGTAAAATGGATTTTCTTTATCGTTTAATTCCATCCACGCATATAATAAGGAACCGCCCCTTGAAACTATATTTGTAAGCCTTTTGTTTCTTTTAAAGACTTCGGCAGTTTCCCTATTTATACCGGCATGTATTGTCATGAAGTCAACACCATCTTGAGCATGTTTTTCTACAACCTTTATAAATTCTTCAGCAGTTATATCTTTAAGTTCTTTATCGTAAAAACCAATTGCATCGTATACAGGTACCGTACCTATCATTGCAGGAGACATATCGATTAACTTCTTTCTAAACTCTTCAGTTTTTCCGTAAGAACTTAAATCCATTATTGATTCAACCTTCATTTTAAGGGCTACTTTTACCTTTTCTAGCTCCTTTTCGACATTACAGCAGTCCTTTGAAATACCTAAGTTGACATTTATTTTAGTCCTCAAGCCTTCTCCAATTCCTTCGGGATCAAGGGATTTATGTTTTTTGTTTGCAGGTATTACCACTTTACCCTGCGCTATTTTTTCTCTTAAAACTTCAACATCTATTTTTTCCTTTTTAGCAACTACTTCCATTTCCCTGGTAATTATACCTTTTTTAGCAGCATCCATTTGAGTTGTATAATTCATTTTCCATTCCCCTTTTCTATATAGTGTTTAGTAATCTTCGTATACTCTTTACTTTTTCAACTATATTCGGCGAACCGACAATTTCAGATATCATTGCAAAACATTTACCACCGTGTCTTTTAACTTCAAGAATATTCGATTCCTTTATTCCTCCTATTGCCACATAAGGAATAGGAATGTTTTCAGAAACCCATTTGAGATACTTTAATCCTTCAGATTTTTCTACATTTTTTTTGGTTGTCGTATTAAATATGGGGCCTACTCCTATATAATCTGCTCCTTTCTCAACAGCTGCTTTGGCCTGTTCAATGTTGTGGGTAGATAGGCCTATAATCATATTTCCTGTTATTTTTTTTACTTCTTCTATCGGTATGTCTTCCTGTCCTATGTGAATGCCATCAGCCTTTACAGCAAGGGCTATGTCCACATCATCGTTGACAATAAAAGTTACTCCACTGTCTTTAGTAAGTTTTCGAATAGCTTTGCATTCATTATATTTTTCAAATTTACTTTTTTCCTTTTCTCTATATTGAATAATTTTGATTCCAGCCTTTATCATTTCTTCAACTATCTGAATATTGGTTCTGCCCAAAGAAAACTCTTCTCCCGTAATTCCATAAATGTCAGTATTTAAAAAAGCTTTATTTAGTCCGAAATTTTTTTCTAAATCATAGGATTTATACCTAAGGCCTTCGTATATTTTCGATTTATCATAATGTCCTAAAATCTTGAGGGATTCTTCAATACTTCTCAATCCTTCCTGAACTCTTTTAAAATTTGCTTCTACTAAACTTAATAAATCTTCTTTTTTATCGATAGTGCTTGTTTGGGATATTGTAAAACCCGGGTCATTACAGGAATCCCTAAAATTTAATAAGTTAGGATCTGAAAAAACTTTCCTTACAATATGCCTCATTTCCCTGAGTTCCTTTGTCATATTGACATCTTCTAAAATAAATCGGGATATATCTTCTAAAACTCTCAATCCTTCTGCAACTCTATTGATATTCGCATCAATTATTCTGTAACAATTCATGAAAGACACCTCAATATTATTTAGAAGTTGAAAGTTAGCTAATATCTAATAACTTTTAACAGTAAGCTGTCAGCTATTACCTGACAACTTATTATATATGCATCCAATCTTTAAATACCGGCTGGTAACCCTTTTTCAATATGGCTTCTTTTATTTCTTTAACACTTCGTTTGTCAGAAATTTCAAACTGACCGTCACTTTTTGTCTTAGATGTATGTCCACCAACCTCAGTAGATACTCCTGCCGACATTTTGGTAACTCCCAGTGGAATCAGGTTGTCCCTTAAATTTTGATTTTCTCTTGTGGAGATTGTAATACCTACACGGGGTAGAAAAAGCCTTAAAGCCAGCATTATTTGAACTAAGTTTTTGTCATTTACAGGATAAATTTCTTCGAATACTCCTATGTGGGGTCTTATTCTCGGAAGAGAAATGCTTACCTCCACATCAGAATATTTGTCTTGCAAATATTTTGCGTGAAGTCCTGTCATAAAAGCTTCTTTTCTCCAGTCGTTTAAACCTAGAAGTGCTCCTATGTTTATATTCCTTATTTGAGCCCTGCAAGCCCTTTCAGGAGCATTTAACCTAAACTTGTAATTTTTTTTAGGTCCTGCAATATGGACTTTATCATATATTTCTTCATCATATACCTCTTGATAAATAGTAAGTCCGTCTACTCCTGCTTCAATAACTTGTCTGTATTCATCTTCATTAAGGGGGTAAATTTCTATCGAAATCGAATCAAAATATTTTCTCAAAATCTTTACTGCATCAATTATATACGAAACTGGTGTTTCTTTTCTCGATTCCCCTGTTAAAATAAGGATATGCCTGAGTCCTGTAGATGAAATTGCTTTAGCTTCCTCTTCTATTTCTTTAAATGTTAATTTTTTCCTTTTGATCTTATTTTCTATATTAAACCCGCAGTAAGAACATCTATTGACACAATAATTGGCCAGATACATAGGAGTATAAAGGAGTATCGTTTTACCAAAATTTTGTACTGTCAACCTATGAGCTTTTTGAGCCATATCTTCAAGATAATTCTCAGCTTCAGGAGACAAAAGAGCAAGAAAATCATACTCATTTATTTTATATTCATTTATTATCCTGAGTATATCTGATGGTGTTATATTTTCAAAAAACTTATCGAAATTAAAGTTTTTATATCTTAAATATTCATTATAAAAACTCATTATATCCCGCCTTCGTTTAGAAATCCTGTAAGTGGAGAAGAAGCTTCAGCATATCTTCTTTCAGGGCCTAATTTGGAAAGGTAAGCTATTCTACCAGCTCTAACAGCTAAACTAAAGGCTTCAGCCATTTTGACAGGGTCTCCGGCAGTAGCAATGGCTGTATTAACTAAAACTGCTGCTGCTCCCATTTCCATAGCTTCGGCAGCATCGGAAGGTTTACCTATACCTGCATCTACGATTATCGGTATGTCTATTTCATCTATCATAATTTGTATCAATTCCCTGGTTTTTAGTCCTCTATTTGTACCTATAGGCGATCCTAAAGGCATAACTGCAGCAGCTCCAGCTTCAACCAGTCTTTTAGCAGCTATTAAGTCTGGACTCATATATGGGAGTACAACAAAACCTTCCCTGGCTAAAATTTCAGTAGCTTTAATAGTTTCGTAATTGTCAGGAAGGAGATATTTATTATCGGAAATAACTTCGATTTTTATCCAGTTTCCGCATCCCATAGCTTTTGCAAGTCTTGCAATCCTTACTGCTTCTTCTGCGTTTCTTGCTCCAGAAGTATTTGGAAGTAAAATACAATCTTCAGGTATATATTCAAGAATATTTTCTTCTTTAGAATTTAAATCTACTCTTCTTAATGCCATAGTAATTACCTGTGCCTTAGAACTTTTTATAACATCAGGAATTATTTTTTTGCTTGGAAATTTGCCCGTACCTATAAATAACCTGTTTTTAAGTTTGATTCCTCCAATAACCAATTTATCCATAACTCTACACACCCTTTTCTCCCATAATAAGTCTTAAAACAGTATTGGCCTGATGATTGGCCGCTATACAAACTCTTGGTGCCATAAGGCCACATCCCGGTTTTGCTTCTGAAATACCGTCACCTACCAGGTAAAAATTGTTCTTAATTTTTCTAGTTACTATTGTATTGTTGGAAAAATAGCCAGCCATTCCTGAAGCGGCTACTATAATTTTTCCAGGCATTTTATTTAGTACTGTATTTACTAATGTTGCTTTGGAATGAGGATTATCGAAAGCTTCTACTATAATGTCAACTTTACTGAAAATATCTGAAATATTGTTTTCATCTAAATATGCATTTTTTATATCCACTTTAACAAAGGGATTGATTTGAGAAATAATATCTTTCATAGCCTCCGTTTTAAGCATGCCTATATGTTTTATAAAATATTGCTGCCTATTTAGATTGCTCGGTTCAACAACATCGAAGTCTACTAAAAGAAGTCTACCTATACCTATTCTTGCTAGTGAAATTGCAACATTTGAACCAAGACCACCAAGCCCTGCAATACCTATGTAAGCCTTTTTTACCTTTTCGTGTACTCCAGGAGTATGGCGTGCAATTAAAAGGGCTTCCAATTCGTTTTTATCGGGAATTTCGCCTCGTTTTATCAATGTTAATTTGTCATTTTCCTTTAAAATCATATCTTCCCTTATAATGAATCCATTTAGTACTACTATATCTGCGTCTTTTTTTACCATATCTCTAACTTCAAAGGCTGTAGTACCTTCTTTTATTGTAAAATTTCTTTCGTTAACGAATATGTTCATTTTAGCCACCACCTACAAAACTCACTATTTCGACTCTGTCTTCCTTATCGAGTATTTTTACAGAGTATTTTTCCTTTGGGACAATTTCAAAATTTACTTCTACAACCACCTTGTTTTTATCTAAACCGAGTCTTTTAAGAAGATTATCTACCGTTATTCCTATTTCAAAATCCATTTCTTTTCCGTTGATTATCACTTTATCCCTCCTTTCAAACTCAGCTTTTTAATAATGATTAAAGTCAAACTATAATCCAATAACCAAGAAATTATTAACTTAAATTGGTCGAAATAAGGCACACTAATCAATATTTCGCTCAAAATTAGCTTTTTACAGTTTAATCATAAATAAAAATGGGAAGCAATTTTCTGCTCCCCTCATAACCAAACCGGTATATAAACAAAAAAATCACAAATCCCTAGAGAATTTGTGATAAACTAAAACACAAACTTCCCTACGGTAGCATTACCTACATCAGGTTATGAGGGTCAGAGATAACATCTCTTTCTCAGCCTATCAATATAGGCTCCCCTAGTTGTGCAAATATTTAATTTTAAATGATTATATAAGAATTATAACATATGTTTTGTTTTTTTACAAGTATAGATAGGGTAAATTTACAAACCCTTAAATTAGAGCTATACACTCCACATGCGTGGTATTCATTATACCGGGTTTGTTAATTTTGAGATAAACCTGGCATATTGGTTGTTATAACATATTAGCAAATACCTGCAAAAAGTTAATTTTTCGCTTTAAAGAAATTTTTCGAACCATCTAAATTCAGTCGAAATAAGGCATACTAATCCATGGATCCTCCTGACTCATGATTAGCTTATTACCTCCTCTGAGACCATTCTTTTCAATCTCACTAAGATGACACTCAAAATTAGCTTTTTGCAGCTTAATCACATATAAGATTTTATAGCATCTAATAAAGACCTAAACTGCTTTAAACAGAAATTTTAATTTAATTCTTCCTGATCTGACAAACTGTTTACAGGACTAGTCAAGATTGTCAGAATAGAGTTCTTATTTCCTTCACATAATAGAAATACAACAAGATGAAAGGAGGTGAAATTAAATGGCAGGTGGTCAAAGAACTAATACTCTCGTTAACCCATTAGCTGCAAAAGCTATGGAACAATTCAAGTACGAAGTAGCTCAGGAACTTGGTATTCAGGTTCCTCAAAGTGGCTACTGGGGTGAAATGACTACTCGTGATACCGGTGCTATTGGTGGTCATATGGTTCGTAAGATGGTTGAAGCTTACGAAAGCCAATTGGCTCAGGGAGTTACCAGAGGTACTAACCAATAATTTTTAAAGTCCCTTTAAAAAGAGCGGATTTTTATATCCGCTCTTTTTATTCTTTTGTCCAGATAATTAAAACGGTTAGTATCCTCTGGCAAATTTTTATCTTTTTTATCTTCCAAATCTTATTATAATAAATTTGATTAAGTTTAATACATCAAACACAGAAATTTTATTTTAATTTAAAAAAATTTTGAATATAAACCTGTCCATTTTGAATTAAAACCTGAATGGCTCCACTTTTATCTGTTCGCCATATTTGACACCCTTCCCTTTGAAGCCGTTTTAAAATAATCTGTGCAGGATGCCCATAACGATTTTCACCTACAGAGATCAAAGCAAAAGCCGGTTCCACTTTTTTAAGAAATGAATACGATGTAGAATTTCTACTCCCATGATGTCCAACTTTTAGAAAATGAGCTTTTATATCCCACTCAGTTTCTACAAGCCTCTTTTCTTCTTCCTGACCTAGATCACCAGTAAATAAAATCCGTATTCCCTTATAACTAAGACGAAAAACAAGAGAACGATCATTCTCATTTTCATATACTTGCTCCACTTCAGGATGAAAGATTTCAATTTTTGCATTCCCAATTTTATAGACCTGCCCTTTAACAGGGTGATATAAAGGAATCTGTCGGGCTTTAACCAATCTTTCCACTTTCTTAGCATATTTTTCTATACTCCCTTGAGGAGCCCAGACCCTTTTGACATCAAATTCTTCAAGAATCGGTAATATCCCCCGAACATGATCTATATCAAAATGAGTAATACAAACAAGATCAATTTTACGGATTCCCCGGCTTAACAAAAATGGCTTTATCACCTTTTCCCCTGAATAATTCTCTTTCCCCAGCTCTCCACCCCCATCAATTAAAATAACAAAGCCATTAGGAAGTTGCAAGAACATTCCATCTCCCTGACCCACATCTAACATCACCCACTCCAACCTTTCTAGCGATAAAGGGAAAATTAAAATAAGACAGATTATAATTGCTGTTAATAAAATAAATTTATATACTATTCTTTTTTCCTGTTGATACCAGTATAAGGGTAACTTTTTAAAATTAAATAGTCGATAGAAAATCCATAAACTTAAGTAAAAGATGTAAATCCAGATTAATAAAGGTCGCCCAGGCTGCCAGATACCCCGAAAATGTTGAGTGAAATATCCGAGCAATTGATTAAAAATTCCAACCAAATAATCCAGAATAAAAGTCAGCATAGTACCGGCAAAAGGCCAGAAAAGTCTTATTAACAATGATATCAAAAGCAAGATTAAAATAACCCCAATTAAAGGTACAGCCCATAGATTCATCAAGATTCCTAAAAAAGAAAGCCTATAAAAATGGAATAAAATAAGCGGAGCAGAACCTAAAAAGGCAGTAAAAGATAAAGCCATTAATTGATTTAAAGTTTTGGGAAAGATAAACTTTAACCAACTAACCATAGGTTGATATAAAAGCAAAATGGTAAGATAAACTGTAAAAGATAATTGAAAGCTTAGGAGAAATAATGCGAGAGGATTTTTAAGGAGGATTAACCAGGCTGTAACAGCTAAAAGATTGAAAGAATTATTGGACCTTTGAAAAATCTGACCTAATTGAGTCAATGTAATAAAGATTCCTACCCGTAAAGCTGATGGCTGACAACCAACAAAGATAACAGCTAACCAGACAGATACAATCAACACCCATGGCCAGATTCTTTTAGGCATCCTTATCCATTCCAATATCTTTTTTATCCACATGACTACCAATCCCAGATGCAAACCTGAAATTGCCAGTAGATGACTTATACCTAGATCACGAAATTGATTAAGCTGGGTCTCTTCTAAGTAATCTTTTTCACCTGTCAGTAATGCCATCACTAACCGATAATTTATAACAGATAAGTGGGAGGAAAAAAAGTCACTGGCTTTCTTTTTTACTTTTTCCATCCACCGCAGCAGATGAAACCTGGGCCTGGATATAAAGTAAACCTCCGGTTCTAACATTTGACCAGCAAAACCCAGGTATCGTTGATAACGTTGATAATCAAACTGGCCCGGATTGGTAGCAGAAGGAAATGGCTGTAAAATTCCTTTCACAAGAACCCGATCACCTATCTTTAGACTTCCCTGCCCCTTAATTCTTATATTTGGAGATAAAACCTGAATCTTTCCTTTAAGTAAGGGAAGCTTTTTTTCAGTATCATCTTTATATATATAGTCTGGTTTAATCACCCACTTGCCCTTTTTTTGACCCCAAACTAACCCGATAACTTTAATAGCTTCTGTTCTCATACAATTGGGAATTTCGGTTCTTTTCCAATGATAATCAGTATAATAAAATCCTACCCAAAATAAAGAAAAAATTAAGAAAAGATAAAAAGAGCGAGCTCTTATAAGCATCCAGAATCGCCACCAATAGGAACGCAAAATAAAAAGTGTAATTAATATTAAAAAAACTCCATAAGGTAATACCTTAATCTCCCGTCCCCACCAATTCCAACTAATCTGACAAAGGCGCCAGAAAATAATTCCCAAAAGATACGGAATAAGATATGCCAGGGCCGGATAATGAACAAAAATACTCCTACTCTCAAGCCAGTCAGTCCATAATTCCTCCTCAATAGTCAAATTATCATCTCCTTTAAATTAATAAAGGGTTATTTTATCTTTCAGCTTAATAAACGTCTTTTCACCGATCCCATCTACATTCATTAAATCTTCCAATTTACGAAAACTGCCGTTCATTTCGCGATACCCAATAATAGCTGCAGCTTTGCCAGGCCCTATACCGGGTAAGGTCATAAGCTCTTCTTTTGAAGCAGTATTAATGTTTACCTTTCTTTCTGAATTTTTGATAACTATACTTCTAGTAGTAATATTATCCTGTTTTTCAGGGACCACTACCTTTTGTCCATCCATCAGAGGTTGGGCCAGATTAATCTGATTTAGATCGGCAGTTCTGGTTACACCTCCGGCTGCCTTTATTAAATCCACAACCCTGGCATTCTGTGGCAAAAAATAGACCCCTGGTCTATGTACAGCTCCAGCTATATGAACCCCAATTTTTTCTTCTCCAATTTCTTTAGTAATATTAACCTGCCCGGAATCAGGTTCAGCAGGAGTAAACCAGACTTTATCATCTTTTAACTGCTGATTTTGCCAATATAACCAACCCATAAATCCAATCACTACCAACACCCAGACCCATTTTAACTTGTCACTACGCTGCTGATACACCTTATCACTCCTTTAGTTTTATAGTTTATTAATGCTATGATTAAACTGCAAAAAGCTAATTTTAAGCGACATAGAAATTTTTCGCCAAATCATCTTAGTGAGATTTCCGACAAAATAAGGCCTCATCACAGGAAGTGATGAGCTAATCAAGGGCCAGGAGGGCCCTTTGATTAGAAAGCCTTATTTCGGCGGAAATCGAGCTTTAGATGATTCGAAAAATTTCTCAAGAAGCTAAAAATTAGCTTTTTGCAGTTTAACCATGCTATATATTTTAACTTTTGTATTTTTATTTATTATACCAATCTATACCAAAAAAGACAAGTCTTCTTTCAAAATATCAAAAAATATGTCAAAAAAATAACTGCTCCCCTTATGGGAGCAGTTATTTGCCTTTGATTCAAAATATATAGAGAAAATCAATTTTACATATCATATTTTTAAATTGGTCACTGTGTCACAATTTCTTGAGCATCTGCCCAGAGTCGTTCCAGATTGTAATATTCCCTTTCCTGTTGGCGGAAAACATGAACAATAAAATCCCCATAATCCATTAGAATCCAGACACCTTCATTTCTACCCTCAATTCTTCTGGGGCGTATACCTTTTTCCTCCAATCGGTGTTCAATTTCCTGCGCGATAGCTTTGACCTGAATATCTGTTTTACCGCTGCAAATTATAAAATAGTCAGCAATAAGTGAGATTTTGGAAATATCTAAAGTGACAATATCCTGAGCTTTTTTGTCATCAGCTGCTTGACATGCCAACTGAACCAAAGTTTTAATCTCCTTACCTGCCAAAAAATCCCCTCCTGTACATTTCATTTATTATACTATATTATATTATATAATTCTTCTGTTGGCAATATCCTTACTGGGAATTACCTGAAAAATCCTTGCCGACAATCACCAGTATATCAAATTCTTTAAAACTCTCATCAATCGCATAAGCAGATTCAGCTAATGGTATAATCTGACCATTAACCAATTCAGCCAATGCCTTAATTTCATCAGTTACTTCTTTGGTATAAATCACCAATGTATTTTCATAATTATAATGGTCAGCATTTGCAATTTTATCTACTTTAAAACCATGAAGTTCTATATCTCTGGAAATTTTCGCAGCAGCTCCGTGGATTCCGTTACCATTAAAAACAGCAACCCGATACTTGCTATTTGCAATATATTCTTTACTGACAATTAGATCATTTACCAATTTCCTGGTACCTTCAGGTTCATGGATAAAATATGATATCCCATCTATATATTTAGATTCACCGGGAATCCGGGCACTTTTAATATTTTCACTTTTAATATCTTTCATCAATTTAGCAAGATTCATCATATCTTTATATGACATATTAGTACTGATACTGTTATTGAACTGCTGAATTAGTTTAGGCACCTTTAAAATCAGTTCAGGACTCAAAAACTGTTTGATAGCTGCATTAATAAACTTCTGCTGTCGAGCAATTCTGCCTAAATCAGCATAGACTGGTTCACGATAACGGAGATATTTAACGGCTTTTTCACCATCTAAAATCTGTCTACCTTTAGGAATATCAATAACAAGACCTGCAGCATTATCAACATATTTCATATCTTCTTCTACATCAATTTCAATTCCACCTAAAGTATCAATTATTCCGGCAACTCCATCAAAATTGGTAGCAATATAATAATTCACAGGTATACCCAAAAACTGACTAATGGTATCCATTGCCAATTGACCACCGCCTTCAGCAAAAGCAGCATTTACCTTAGTATGCTTCTCATGGCCCGGAATCAGAACCCGGGTATCCCGTGGGATACTCAAGATTCCTACAGCTTTTTCTTTTATATCAAAACTGGCTAACATAAGAGTATCAGACCTTGGCCTACCATTTAATTCAGAATCATATCCAATTAAGAGAATATTGACTTTTGAAAGAGCAATCGGTTGGTTATTCTTAACGGTAAAAGTAATTTTTTCACCATAAAAAAAGTCATATAAAAAAACTCCAAAAAGACCTCCAATTATAATAAAAACAAATAGAACAACTAAAAGAAATTTCTTTAAAAATTTATATTTCTTATAATGACATTCTGTACTGTTGTACAGCCGTTCGTCTCTATTATTCATCTCCTTTCACCCCTTCTAAGCAGTGCATTTCTCATTTCAACTGTACGCAAGTGTATCCGATTATTCCGATTGATCTCATAAATGATAGTCCGACCACAGGCGAGGATAATTGCCTGATCAAGATTGACAAAAGCCAATTTCCTCACTTCTTCAATTCCTGGACAATCTCTACCTGGCTCAATATAATCAGCCAGATAAATAATTTTGTCAAGAAGGGTCATATCAGGCGCCCCTGTTGTATGATAACGAATAGCCCGTAAAACTGCCGGATCCTGAATACCAAAATCTTCCCTGGCTATAATAGCACCTACAGGTCCATGTAGCAATGGTTCCACTTCTTTTTCCATTTCATCTACCACTATATCAGAACCTTCCAGTCTTCTCAAGAGGTTAAATTTGGATAGACATTTTGCACAATCATGGAGTAATCCAGCCAACCTGGCCTGTTCAACTGAAGCTCCATAATGCTCTGCTAATTTAACAGCCGTCTCTTCTACACCAAGAGTGTGCTGATAACGGTTATAATCTAACATTTGTTTTAATCGTTGGCGAATTATAGCATAATCCATTTGGACACGACTCCTTACTCCTTTAAATAAAGTTGGTATTTTTTAATATAAGCTTCTACTGCAGGATGAACTTGATATTTTATTGTTTTACCTGCTTTAATTCGATTGCGAATATCCGTAGATGAAATGCCGATTTCTGGCATCTCTAAAAAGAAGATTCGATCTCTGTATTTCTGGTAAAATTCTTTCTCCAATCTTTCAAATGAATAACCCGGACGAACTGCAGCAATAAAATAGACAATCTGCATTAGTTCATTAGGTGATTTCCAGGTATCTATCTCTAAAATGGTATCTGCACCGGTAATAAAATATATCTGATATTCAGGATAACGTTCCCGAAAATACTTTACCGTATCAATGGTGTAAGACGAACCTGGTCGCTTCATTTCCACCTTAGATACGGTAAAATACGGGTTATCCATTGTAGCTAAAAGGGTCATCTCATATCTCATCTCTACAGGGGTGATCTTTTTATTAAACTTGTGAGGCGGATTAGCAGATGGTACAAAGATCACCTGTTCTAATTTAAATTGGTCAAGAGCACAATCTGCTAACATGAGATGGCCATAATGAATGGGATCAAAAGTCCCTCCCATAATTCCAATCGCCTGCTCTTCACTCATGTTCAAAAGCCTCCCGATCTTTTTAAGAATTCTGTATAACCACTACATTACATTATACAATAATTTATTCCTTTTAGCAAAAGGGAAAAAGTCTTATTTTACTGTAGGAAAATCTCTTTGTAAAATTTCAAGTGCCTCATCAATCCGCTGTTTTTCGTATAAAACAGGAGCAAAAAGATCATCCATTTCCTTAAACCTTTTTGATATAGTTTTTAGATTAAAATTTTCCGGATTAATCGATGGTTCTACTTTCTCCCAATAGAGGGGGGTAGAAATAGGCGATTTTCTACCAGGGAGATATGGAATTGTTTTTTCTTTGGCCACAATACCTTCCATTTCCTGAGCTCTAACGGCTTTAAAAAGTGTTATTCCATCAGAAAAATCTTCAATGATCTGAAAATAATCATGGGGAATTGCAATTTTTCTAAAAGTTCTAAGTGGTATTCTAAAGGTTCACCAATCAAATCTTTATTATCTAAGGATAGTAAATCAAAAGCAATAAAAGTTGCAGGAAACTTCCGAACTGCCAATTTGATTCTAGTTCCATCGATCTTTAAATCACGTTTTAAAATTGCAGCAAAACTGGATTTACCATTAACTAAAACCACCATTTCTCCATCCAATATAGTCTGACATACCTTGATAAATCGATTTAATTTTTGAAAATCAGGGTAAACATGGATTCAGGGGCGTAATTTGCGATTTTGTAACTGTACCCTATCATCTTCAATAAATGCAATAATTTTTACCCCGTCTCACTTTACCTGGAAAAGATGATTCCTGGAATTAAAAGGTTTATCTGTGAAACGGGGTTCCATTGGTTTTAAATAGCCATATTTTAACATAGTTTGCTACTTTGCCACCTTTTCAGGTTCTTTTTTGGACTCAGCTTCTTCTTTTTTCCACTCTTTCTGGACGGCTCTTAAGCTGGCCCTAAGCGCATCCATAAGATCTATACTATTCTGGAATTTCAATTTCTTCTCCTTCAATTTTATGACGGATAATTTTCAGCAGTTCTTATCTGTATTTATCAGTATATTTCTTTGGGATAAATTCTGTAGATAAATTGAAAATTAACTCTTTTGCCATAGTCAGTTTATTTTCATGAATTTTGATTTTTTTAATAGATCTTCTATCCTCAAATCAGCATTATTTCTTACTTCAGCAGGAAAGTACATAGTTTCCAGACAAATTATCCCATTCTATAAAACTCTGCTATAAGCCATGCTTTCTTTATTACGAATAGTAATCTTAGCTATCGTAACTTTTCAGGTCTCCTTCATTGCCTGACCCAAAAAAATATATGCTTTTTCTCCTCCTTCACTGTGAGAAAAATAATAACTTTTGCTGTAGTAAATTGGGTCTCAACAAAGTCCACTATATCGATAGTTTTTGTGGAAGCCACCGGAATATTATCAAAATCCTCATCTCTAAGAATCACATATTTGCCTTTTTCATACTCATTATCCCCTGATAATACTATCATCAGAAACAACTTTATTACACCTGGGGCAGCACTTTTGATATATGACAGGCATCATGAAGCTGACGAAACCGTAAACTTTTTTTGGAGGTTGCGACGTACATCTTTATTAAAACATTAACCAATCCAAAACTTATTGAACCTTTCCAGATACTTCTCATCTCTAAACCTCATCCCTTAGGCTTCCTTTTTCTTCTGTTTAGCCTTTTCTTCTTCTTTTTTCATCTTTCGAATCCGTTGCGTAATAAGTCCACCCAATCTTCCTGCCTCTTTGGCACTCAGACCACTCCAACCGTATTTACGTATTTTATCTGCCAAACCAATTTCATGTGCCACTTCCAATTTAATCTCCAGTAATGTTAAATCATCTACTAACTTTCCTTTAGACAAAAAATCACCTCCCTTTTTATCGGTATTCTTTGCAAAAGGAGGTGAGAATATTCCTTCCTCAGTTCTTTTTGTCTCAAAAATCAGTTCCGGTTAACCACTAACCTCCAGATAACTTTTCTCTTCCAGAGAATCATCAAACTTCTCAAGTTTCAAACTTGTCAGACAGATTCCTCCAAGAATTAATATTCCACCAATCAAAGTAAAAACCTGTGGCTTTTCATGCAAAATCAACCAGGCTAACAATGTTGCTCCTACCGGTTCTCCCAATATACTGGCTGAAACCACAGAAGCATGCAAATATTTCAAAGCCCAATTAAGTGAAGTATGGCCAATAATAGTTGGCACCAAAGCCAGCATCACCATACTAAACCAGGTCAATGAATCATAACCTAAAAGGTGAATCTGGTTAATAAGGATATAAAGAAGCAAAAATAGAGAACAAAATCCATACACTGATAAAATATATACTCCCAGGGATAGAGATTTACGCAGATGGCGGCCAACAAGAAAATATCCTGCAGCCATAATTGAACCACCCAGGGCCATTAGATCACCATACAAATTGGTAACACTTAATGACAAATCACCGGCTCCAATCACAAGACTACCAACACAAGCCAGAGCAATCCCGGAGAGTAGAAAAAGACCGGGCTTTTCTTTTAAAATCAAAGCTGCAGCAACAGCCACAAAAATGGGCTGGGTAGTAACAAAGATTACAGAACTTGCCACACTGGTATGGGCAAAAGATGAAATCCAGAAGATAAAATGTAAAGAAAGTAATAATCCCCCAAGAACAAGAAGAAAGATTTGTCTTTTAGTAAGAGTTCTAAATTCCTTTCCTCTTTTAGCTATAGTAAAAGGTGCAAGAATCAAAGTAGCAACACCCATTCGATAAAAGGCAACTACTGCTGGCGGTGCAGAAGCAAGTTTGATAAAAATAGCAGCAAAGGAAACTGCAGCAACACCAATCACTAAAGCAATATAAGGAGGAATTTTGGGGCGCATCACTATTCATCACCCCCTCTTAACTTCAGTTCATAAACAAAAACGTTAGCATCTATACCTTCTTCCCAATGTTTAAAGCCCTGATCTAAATAAATCGATTTCAATCGGGAATCGTTGGGAATCATAGCTGCCAAAGTCTTAAATCCCCGTCTTACAGCATCCTCATAAACCCATTGTAAAAGAGCTGTAATAGCTTCATCTGTTCCTGTTACCATTGGGATATAATAGCTATTATCTTTTTTATGATCTGGATAAATGAAAATACCCCCAACAATCTGACCATCTTTTTTCAAATAGTAAATATGACCTCTCTTTATTGCATTGTTAAGTTCTTCTTTTTTAAGTTTTTTAAAAAACCATCCCAATCCTATAAAACCATTTACTACTTTCTGCTCTGGCGCATTTAAGAAAAGCTGAACCAATTCTTCATAGTCCACCCCATTTAAAGTAGCCTGCATAACTTCATCTCTAAAAAGATTTTTTGTAGGATTTACTTTCTGTTCAGCATAATAAAAATCAGCAATCCGCTTAAATCCGTAACTCTCAATTATATGAATACTGGCATCGTTTTGATAATATGTACTTAACTGTAATCGATCAAAACCCATCTCCCGTCCTTTTCGAATGAAATAGCGGGTTATTTCTCTGGCATAACCGCGACCACGGGCCTCTGGAGCAACCCGTAACCCCTCTAACCATCCCACACCGGGTTCAGCAAAGGTTAATTTGCCCATGCCCATTATCTGACCATCTTCAACCAATACAGTAAATTCTCCTTTATCATCTGCTATCCACTGATCCAGAATATTGGGGATGTAATCATCCCCTTCCCAGATATTACTGCAAATCTCAATTATCCTTTTTTTATCAGTAAAAGTAGCCCTACGAAATTGCACTTTTATCATCTCCCAGATAAAGATTTCATTAATACTCTTACTGCAAAAAGCTAATTTTTCGCTTAAGGAGAAATTTTTCGAACTATCTAACGTTCGATTTCAGTGACTTGATTAGCTCATCACATCCTGTGATGAGGCCTTATTTCAACTGAAATCTCACTGAGATGGTTTAACGAAAAATTTCTATATCGCTCAAAATTAGCTTTTTGCAGTTTAATCATTAATTTATATTCTTCTCTAATTCAAAATTACCTTTTTTTAATAAAAAAAGTGATGAAAAAGTTCATCACTTTTTTAACATTCAATTATTATTTTTTCGACCATTAAGAACAAATTTTAAAATATCACGGAACTCCGATCGAAATTGATTAAAATCATCACGGAGAGATTCAAACCAACCCCGCTGATCAACTTTAGTTTCTTCTATAATCCGATTCAAATCATCCAACTGCTGAAGTTCCCTTTCCATCTGACGTAATGAAGAGTACATATCCTCTTTAATCATTTGCCGTAAATATTTAAGTTCTTCTTCAATCTCACTATAGCGATATTTATTCTCCTTAAACCAATTTTTTAGCTCAATCCATCGCTCATCCATAACCTTACTCATCTGATGCTGCTGATAAATAAGATAACCTAGCAAAATAGACATAATTCCCCAGACAAAGGAATACTCCTGATTAAAAAGAAGTTCGGGGATTTTTTCAATCAAATACATCTTCTTCCCCTCCAATTTAATGTATCATTAATATAGTATATGAAGGGAAAAGAAGATTGTTCTTAAAGATAGATCAAATAGTGACAGTTAAAGGAAAGCAAATCAAGTTTAAGAAGTTCCTGGATTAAGGTTTGTTGATACTTAAACAAATACGGGAAAATGTTAAACCGCCTTTCCTGAAAATTTCCATTTGGATACATGTTCATTTCGATTTTATCCAGCCGCCGTAAAAGAATTTCAGAATTTTTCCGATGTTGATGGAGAGCCTTATTTTCCAGATAGTTAATCTCGTCAATAATCCGCTTGAGATTGTCAGAACCCAGCTTTTTAAATTTCGAATCTAACTGCTGTAAGTCTTTGATCAATTTTTGATACTCTGGAATAAACTTTTTCTTGATTAAATTAAACTTAGCTTTAATGTTCAGTTGGTCAACTTCTGAAAGGTGTTTATCACGAATTTCATCAAATCTCACAAAAACATCTATTGGCCGTATGTCATATTTCTTTAAACTTCTAAAAATAGTGTTCTCAATAAGAGTCATACTCACCCTGGGATAGATAATGGGCATTTCCATATCAAAAAGAGAATAGATCTTCCGATATTGAGCAAAATAAGCAATCTCGCCTGGCCCACCAACATAAGCTATAGTAGGAAATAAAAGATCCTGAAGTAGTGGTCTGGTTACAACATTGGTACTGACAGTCTCGGGCTGTTTTTCAATCCAGGTTTTAATCTCTTCAATGGAATAAACTCTATCCTTTCCCCTTAATTGATAACCACCATCGATCTTTTCCAATGGATAGCGAGCATCTTCTTCGATAAGAAAAAGATGTACTTGATCATCATTTTTCTGAATCTGAACCGGATAGCCAGCTTGAATCAGTCGTTTTCCAGCATCCTTCAGTAAAACAGTAATCTGATTACTTTTCTTAAGAACCTGAAAGAAAAACTCTTTCCCCAAACGACGAAGTTCAGGATCCAGTGCATCAACAAATATAATTCCTGTATCTTTTAAAAGCCAGGTCATTATTCGCCCAAACCATTGAGCTAGATCGGTAGATTCTTTCGCCATTTCCTTTAGTTTCTCAATCATCTCAGGTTTAAATTCGGTATCCGGACTTTTCTTTTCAAATTGATTTAAAAACTGCTGGATCTCATTTTGCATATTTAATTTACCAATAGGTTGACGATACACCTCTCCAGTTAGCCTTACTTCTATCTCTTCATGATCCCGGTTTAAAAAATATATTCTGGAAATCTCATAAAAGTCATGATCTTCGCTGGCAATCCAGAAAACAGGTACAGTCGAAATTCCCCTCATTGTTAACCGGTCAGCCAGTTGGATCACTGTCAGAGCTTTATAAATAGTGTACAGGGGCCCAGTAAGAACCCCTGCCTGCTGTCCGGTTATAACAACAACCGCTTCTCCTTTAGCCAGACGTTGAATATTTTCAAAAGTCTTCTGAGATGCTCCCAAAAGTCGATTATAACTCATCAGGGCATCTGCTAGCTCTTTTAAAGGATAACTTTGATTCATCAGATACTGATAACGTTGGTCAAAAGAAAATGGATTGTGTGGATTATATTGAAAAAATTCTTTCACCTTTTTAAAATTATATCGATAATCATCAATTAAAGGCCTTTCTGAAATCCGAATCTCTTCAACTTTCATTATTAAACCTCCACTTTCAATTTCTGAGGATGTTCTGCTACTACATCACCTATTATCGCAGTAGTAATAACACCCTTCCGTGCTTTAAGTGCCGTAATCAATTCTTCAACCCGTTCTTCCGGTACAGAGATGAGAAGACCACCAGAAGTTATGGCATCACTCAAAATTAGCTGTTCCATCTCACTGATTCCTTCTGCAAATTCCACCTTATCAGCAAGATATTTTAAATTAGCACGGGTCCCACCAGGGAAAACATTCTGAAGAGCATATTCATAAGTAGCTGGAAGTACAGGAACCTTATCTTTATAGATCCGAATCCCAACATCGCTGGCCTTTGCCATTTCATAGGCATGACCTAATAGACCAAAACCTGTAATATCTGTACAAGCATTGACACCCACTTCCTGCATCGCCTCTGCAGAATCTTTATTTAAAGTAGTCATAACCTCAACTGCTTCTTCAATTACATCATCTGAAGCCAGCCCCTTTTTGATGGCTGTTGTTATAATACCAATTCCGAGAGGTTTAGTTAAAACCAGTTTATCACCAACCTTGGCCCCGGCATTAGTTAAAACTTTTTTGGGATGTACTAAACCCGCTACTGAAAGACCATATTTGGGTTCCGGGTCATCTATAGTGTGTCCACCAGCAATACAGGCCCCCGCTTCTGCCACTTTATCAGCTCCCCCAGCCAAAATCTGAGCCAACACTTCCAGAGGGAGTTTTTTCGGAGAGAACCCAACAATATTCAAGGCAGTGATAGGATAACCTCCCATTGCGTAAACATCACTTAAAGCGTTAGCCGCTGCAATCTGTCCAAAGGTATAAGGGTCATCAACAATGGGAGTAAAATAGTCCAATGTTTGAATCAAAGCCATCTCTTCATTTAAGATAAAAACTCCTGCATCATCAGCAGTATCTGGGCCAACAATCAACCGTTTATCTACAGGTAATTGGGGTAATTGGCACAGAACCTGTGCCAGGGTCTCAGGACCCAATTTACAGCCTCAACCAGCTTTAGTAGAATAACTTGTTAACCGAATCTTTTCATCAATAGTCATATCTATATTCCACCTCCAGAGTTATTCTCATATCACCTATTTACTTTAAGCAAAGCCTCAAGAATCTCATCTTCCTGATCAGGAAAAACTGTTCTCAAATCAAAGAGCAGTTCATCATCCTGAATCCGGCAAATAACCGGTACTTCCCCCTGTCGAAGCTGAATTTCGGCATCAGTAGTAGAAATTCTATTAAATTTAACCCCAACAAGCCAGGTAGGAATTTCTTCTAAAGGAAGACTTCCCCCTCCCACCATAGATCGTCCTTCAACGACTCGAATTTCTACCTCATTAAGTGTCTCCTTTAAACGTTGAGCAAATTTTTCTACTCGTTTTTTAATTACATCAGCAGTTAGTTTAAGCATTCTTAATGTGGGTATCTCATTCATCGCCTCTTCCTCTCTTAAATAATGCTTGAGGGTTACCTCTAAAGCTGCCAGAGTAAATTTATCAACCCTGAGAGCACGGAGCAAATGATTCCGTTTTAAACGCTGAATGTATTCTTTTTTTCCAACAATAATCCCTGCCTGGGGTCCCCCCAGAAGCTTATCTCCACTAAAAGAAACCAGATCAACTCCATGAGAGACGGCTTCCTGTACTGTCGGCTCATGGGCAATTCCATATTTTTCTAGATTAATCAAAACTCCACTACCCAGATCTTCAAAAACGGGAATTTGATACTTATGTGCCAGTTCCACCAGTTCCTTATTTTCTACTGACTTACTGAAACCTACAATTTGATAATTGCTGGTATGTACTTTGACTAAAAGTCCGGTCTCAGAAGTGATGGCATTTTCATAATCATATAAATGTGTTTTATTAGTTGAACCTACCTCTACCAGAGTACAGCCGCTGATTTTCATAACTTCGTGCATTCTAAATGATCCACCAATCTCCACCAATTCACCGCGGGAAATAATCACTTCTTTACCCTTAGCAAGAGTACTCAGCACCAAAAGAACAGCTGCTGCGTTATTATTAACAACAAGGGCATCTTCAGCACCGGTCAAACGGCAGAGAAGATCAGTTACCAGTGTATAACGGCTACCCCTTTTCCCTTCTTTTAAGTCATATTCTAAGTTGGAATATGTCCTTGCAATCTGGGCCAGCGCATCTGCAGCCTTTTCACTCAAAACCGCTCTCCCCAGATTAGTATGGAGAACTGTACCAGTGGCATTAATAACCTTTTTTAAACGGGGAGCCATATAAGCAAGAATAGCTTCTTTAGCTTCTCTGGCTAGCCCCTCTATCGAAAGATCAAGTTTTTCTGGATCAGTAGTTTCTTCTAAAATATCCCTTCTTTTCTTATCTAAAACCTGATTTATAAGATCAACCACCAAATCATGGGGATATTCAGTCAGAATATTTTGTATCTCTGTCGTCTGTAACAGACGATTTACCGCCGGAATTTTTCGTAAATACTCCTGTTTCACTCTGAAGTCACCTCACATTGATTAGCATACCCACAAATATTATAACTTCTACAAAGTTTATATCTCTCCTGCTGGAATTAAATATTTTTATTATGATTATAAATAATTTTATATGGAAACTAACAGGAACGAATAAATCCCGTTAAACTCCCTGTCCAATCTCACAATAGATCTGCAAAAAATTAATAACTTTCCATAAAGAAGAACCCGAATTCGACAGCTCATAGGTAAAAAAATATCTAATAAAAGCCGTTATTACAGCATCCATAAAGGTTTGACTCCTTTTTAGAGCTGTACCTATGATTTTGGCTCAATTTTTGGATACCCTGAAGGCTTCCTGATTCCCACCATTTCAATGATCTTAAGCTGTTTGTTGGTTAATTCTGTACATTGATATACCTCTCCAGAATTAAAAATAAATTTTCCTATTTTGATCTTATCTAATTCATGGCGAAGGTTTCTCCAGGTCATCTTTGTAGCATTTTCTGCAACCCTGACTAACAATAAAGCCAACCATGATAGTAATACATGGGCTCTGATTCTTTCTTCTAATCAATGATATACCGGCCTTATCTCCAAGTCATTTTTTAGTGTCCTAAACGAGTTTTCTATCTCTACAAGCTGTTTGTACCCTAAAGCTACATCTTCGGCTGAAAGGGTATCATCTGATGTGGTAATTAGATATTTGCCGTCATATTTTTCTTCTTCCCTGACCTTCATCCTGTTAAGCTTTAAACGACCATCTTTTAATTGCCTGATATACTTGCCATAAGTAGGGTGAGACCTCAAATTACACATAGCTTTAGTATGTGCTTTACCGGATAATTGTCTTAGAGACTTTAACTGGCTTTCTATTTCTTTGATAATCTGTTCTCTTTGTCCTTTCTGCCTTCTGGCTTCTAAAGGATTATAGGCTAAAAAACATAACGCTTTCTTGCTTCACCATCACCAACTATGATTTCTTTTATCTCAAGGTTATCTTTAATCTTTTGATAACGTCCTGAACGGGCCAGGGCTTCTTTTACTTCTTTCTTGCTGGAGCGAAGTTTTTCTCCCATTATGTAATGGCCGCCTGCTCTCTGTAAATAGCGTTTATTTTCATCTGAAGCAAACCCACAGTCCATAACTGAGATGACTCGACCTAATTTCCAACCCACCAGGTCATCTTTAACTTCCTGAATAACAGACATATCAGAAATATTACCAGACCAGACCCAGTTTTTAATTGGAATACCATCTCTAGTGACAGCCAGTCCTATAACCATTTGGACTAAATCAGGCCTTTTATTTTTAGAAAACCCTAATTGTCTGAAGTTGTCATCTTCAGGCACCTCGCCTGGCTGAACTTCAAAATAGCAGGAAGTGGTATCAAAAAAGAGAAGATCTACTTCCAGATTTAATAAATGAGCAACCGAATTAAATACCTGTTCTTCCAGTTCATCTTTTACCTCTAAAAGAAAATCCATAGCACACGTCGAAACAGAAGAATCGCCACAGTTGATCCAGCGCCCAGACACCACCAAATTTTTTGGCAAGGACAAAAGAAAAGTCAGCTGCTCTGACAATTTTATCTTTAGCAAACATTGCCTCTTCAGGATTCAGGTAACGGTTAATGCTATCTACCAGACGTTCTAAAACCTTTCGATCTAATTGATCCTCCCTTCCAAAAGAATAGATAACTTTGGTTTTGGAATACCCGGCTTCTGAATCCCAGTAATTATGGCAAAGCTGGAGATATGAAATTAATGTTGATATATCAGGATTCTTACTCAAAAACAAGTCTAAATATACCTATTTACTGTCGAACTCGGGTAAGAACAAATCTAGTTCACCCAGCACAAACATAAAAAAACAATCACTTGCAACAAAGGCTCCTAAAGCCAAAAATACCAAAATAAGACCTATAATTTTCCTTGAATATTTTATTAGGCATGTGGTTAGTATTCATTAATAATCTCAAAGTATTCTTCAAAGTTTTCACGATTAAATTCGTAAAGAGTTTCAATATTATTCATTACTACTGATACTATTTTTTCAGGACCATTTGTATAAATTTTAACTTAGATTCGGCAAGTAAAATGCCTAATGCCTGATATTATGGACTTTGATAACATAAATTATTGAAAAATTTTTTATAAAAAATAAAAGGGATAACTCCTCTTTTCTGGCAAATAATTAGCAGGAAAAAAATTCCAGAAAGGGGTATCCCTATTATGAGTTTAGCGGAAAAAATAAAGTAGGTAAATAACTTAATCGCAAAAGTTACATTTGATAATAAACAGTATCTTTAAATGTAGCCTTTACATACATTGAAGCTTTTAAGAATATCATTGGTTTCAAAGATTTAATTAAGAATACGATATCATATAACAAGGCGCCAAATTCTGTATTTTCTACTGCTGACATAATAGATTTTATGGTTGACGCTGTAATACAGGGTTATTCAAGATTTTCACATATGGAATCTCTTAGAGAAGATCAAATTTATGCTAACTTCTTTCAAAGAAAAGCTGGGAATTATTTCTAATACTAATGAAATTCTTGACCTGACACTTGAAAACAGAAAATATCATACTAACCATAAATTTCTTGATTTCTTCATAAGCTGTGAAAAAATAGTTCCTTCTAACTGGTATATAAAGCGTATCTGTGGTGACCGTGGTATATTTGACCATAATAATTTCAAATACTTTGAAGAACGAGGAAATTTTCCATGAATATAATCAACGTTGTGATATTGAAAACAGGATTGATGAACTAAAAGAAAGATTTGCCTTCTCCCAAAACAGTTAGCAAAACAAAAAGTGTAATGAACTCTTTCTGTTAATTAAACTGGAAGACATGTAGAAGCATGAAATAACCACATTAAGAAGGATACTATATAATCTGCCAGGCAACCTAGTTGGTAATAGTTATTACCGACATATTAGATTTGCTCCGAGTAAATGGCTTGAAAGAGTAATCAATTATATTCACCACAAGCTTAAATACTTCTTTAAAACTATTGTTTTTGCATAGAAAAATAGTTGAACAATATTTATTTTGAAAGCCCCCTAATGGAGGCTTAGTTTCTTATACCCAAAAATCGCATCAATATGGATGTTTGCTTTACATTAGTCATTAATATGCAGTTTTTAAAGATTAAAAAGTGTAAAACTGGCTTTAGGACATCTATTTAGGAGAAAATTCCATTTATTTTGGTTTACTTGCCGATTTTAAGTTAAAAACTAATTAGAGTTTAAGCAGCATTATTTTGTTGGCGAATAAAAAGCCTGGATTGTCCTTCATTCATTTCTATTGCTATTTTGATTGGTTGTTCAAAATTATTAACTAGTCTTTTTGATTGAGAAAGTAATGCTTGTGCTTTCTGTTGACTTTTTTCCTTAATTTCACTTTGATATTTTAAATACTCATGATAATAATAATTTTTGGGTCTATAATTAATGTTGTGAAGAAAAAATTATAAAAAATAAAAAGGCATTTGCTGGCCCCGTTGAATTAATTAGTTGCGAACTAAAAACCAAAGAAAGGAGTCCAGCAAATGCAATATAATAATATCATAAAATTTCTTGATTTGCCAGACATTATTGCAACTGAAATTATTTCAACGGAGGACAGATATATTTTTATCGCTGAAGCAAAGAAAAATCACATTGTGTGTCCTCAGTGTGGTAATATCACTAATAAAATCCATGATACAAAATGGCAAAATATTAGAGACATCCCCATAAGAGGTAAACTAGTAATCATTAGACTTCTAAAGAAAAGATATCGTTGTCCTTATTGTCATAAGAGGGGTATCCCTGAAAAATATGAAAGTATTGATAAATATGCCCGTAAAACCAAACGCTTTGATAAATATCTTGCTAAAGAAACTGTCAGCAAGGATTATTCTAAAGTTGCTAGAGAAAACGGGTTAAGTTATACAGCTGTTAATAATGCAGTTAAAAAAGTAGTTGACCCTCTCATTAAACAACAAGTTTCAAAACTTAGTCAATTAAAAGCCATCAGTATCGATGAATTTGCAGTTTTAAAACGCCATAAATATGGAGTTAGCATTACAGATCCAATTAATCGGGAGTTAATTGACATTTTACCTACTCGCAAAAAGGATGATTTAATTGACTACTTTAATTGTTGGGAAGATGAACAAAGACGACAGATTCAATCGATCTCTATGGATATGTGGCGGCCGTTCAAAGCAGTAGCAGATGCAGCATTTACTCATGCAAAAATTGTTATAGATAAATTTCATCTTGTAACTTTAATGAACAGAGCCCTTGATGAAGTTAGAAAACAAGTTCAACAAACAGTAAATAATCATCAGAGAAGAAAGTTTTTTCAAAGTCGTTTATTACTCCAAAAACGAGCTGAAGAATTGACAGATGAAGAACATGAAAAGCTCATCAAATTATTTGAACTCAGTCCAGCTCTAGAAAAGGCCTGGGAATTAAAAGAGGAATTCAGAGACTTATTGCAGCTAGATGATGTGAAAGAAGCCACCAGAGCTCTAAAAAGGTGGTATAAAGAAGTAATAAAAAGCAAGCTGATGCCTTTTTACCAGGTAAAAAAGATAATACAAAGATGGGAAGAAAAAATACTAAATTATTTTAAGACTAAGATAACCAATGGCTTTGCTGAGGGTATCAATAACAAGATTAAATTGATCAAAAGGATTGGATATGGTGTTCCAAATGTTATGAATCTAAGGAGAAGAGTATTTAATGCAATGTTAAGTTATTAAATTTAAATGTTTATTTCAAAATCAATTTACCAATCAATTCAACGGAGCCAACTTATCTTTCACAACATTTGACGGAGAGCCTAATTTTTTAATTTTTTTGCTTCTTCTTTATTAAGAATTGCTCCTTCATATATTTTTTCAACTGTATTTAGAACTTTATTGTAATAGTCTTGGAACAATTGTTTACCAATTCTGTTAAAATAGAATTGGTCTTCATTCCAATTCCTGAGTTCATCAATTAATTCTATTATTCTTGCGCTTCTGCTTTCCAAATTATCTTTCATTAGACTATTTAAGTATAATTCAAGAAAAATTCCAAGGTGATATAATTCATCAGCTAATATCGCTATTTTAATTTTATAAATAAAGTTGTCTATTTTAATCCTATTTTTAAGTTCTCTAATTTTGCTTTTTGTCCGCATTTTGTTAAGTACATCTTTTATATTATTAAAATCAATATTTGTTAGAAGTTCAGAATATTACTCGTGAATAACTTTTAGTTCAAACATGGCTTGTTTTAATTGGATCATATCTTCAATATTTGCAGTTTTTCTTTTACTTAAATCTCTTAATACATGAATACATGCTTTTATTTTAGCTGATCTTTCAACATGATTTAATCTTATTAATTCATCCAATTTTTCATTTATAATATTTAATTGTTTGTTTATACCGTGTAGGTAATATTGGCCTGTTATTATTGACATTACTTGGAACATTAAAATTGGAGCGAGTACTGCACTTCCTGCTGGTTTAAATCCAGCATGTGCTTCAAAAAGACCTCTTTGGCCCCTTACAATGGAACCTAAAGTCCCATTTGAATATTTTATTAATGAAGCTGGATTTACTGTTGCAGTGTAAAGCCCGTTAAGTGTAAATCGTGCCACTCCTAAGTTTGCAGCTAAACCTACAACTTGACTAGCTAGACTCTTGAAAAAGAGATTATTCCAACAATCATGACTTTCTTTATTTAAAGGGATTTCTAGCCAGTCTTCTTTGTTAATTTTCAACTCATCTTCTCTTTTAAATTCAAGTATAGTTTCTTTTTTATCTGTTTCAATTAAACTTAAACTATCAAGATGTATATTTTTTTTTACCTTTGTTTACAATTTTATTGTCAAACCACTTTCGAAGTAATTTAAACATAATATAACCTCCTTGTAACTTTACTGTTCCGTCAAATTTTCTCCCTTTTCAAAGGGACAAAAGCTTGGTTTTTCCTTGTAGAGTCGGGATTTTCCTAAAAAAGAAGGAATCCCTCCCCCTGGAGTAGTAGGTAGTAGTTGACCAAACCAAAACTCACTACACCCAGAATGGAGGGATTCGTAAGTTATGATTCGTCAACCACTACTCAATATCCTCTTAAATTCTTTATTAAATTTTCTTCTTAATCTCTTTTTAATTCTTTCACAATATTTCCGTATTGATTTTAAACCATCTAACCAGATTGATGACAGCTACTCTAAACTAAACAACCTTGATGATCCTTTACCTCTTATAAAACCTGTTTACAAAGATTATCAAACATTACTCGCTGAAGCTGAAAAAAATGGACAACCAATCAAACCTGTACGCAGAATTAAATCTTTAAATGTTGATGTCGATGAATGCCCACACTGTGGAGCCCCTTTGAAGACTATCTCAGACTCTTTGGACGTGATCCAGATGGATATCAAAAACTTCAGTGTAAAGTTTGTAAATATCAATAGGCTCCAAAAAAGCCTCATCAACCTAAAACACATCCTACTTACTATTGCCCATTTTGTGGCCATGCTCTCTCTAAAGAAAAACATAGAAAACATTACACCAAATACAAATGTAAAAACAATAACTGCCCTAAACGGGTTAATCAACATAAAAGATATCGTTATCGTGCTTTTGATTTTGATCCAGATGAGTTAGAAATCTCATCTCCACAAAAAACACCAGTTAACCTGGCTAACAGCCATTACGGAACTTTTATAATCTCTAAAGCTATTGGATTTCTACATCGGATTAGGTCTCTCTTTACAACAAACTGTCCAGGCTATCAAACTAACCTGGCAAGTTTCTCTCTCAAAAGAGATCATTCAAAAATGGACAGTTTCATTAGCTGCTAAATTGGCACCCTTGATTCCAAAACTGCCTTTACCTTTATCTGGTATTGTTGCTATCGATGAAACCTATATCAGAGTTAAAGGCAAATGGCACTACTTATTTACAGCCATCGATGGTAAACATGGTTTTGTCATCACTCAACATCTTTCTAAACATCGTGATGCTAAAGCTGCCCTTACAATCCTACAAAGGATCATCAAACAATACGACGGTAAAAAATTCACTCTAATAACCGATAAAGCTCCAATCTATGAAGTTGCTGTACATGCTGCTGAGGAAATAATAACTTTACAGCATATATGATCACTCCCTTCATAAATCAACTAACTTTACTATCTTCCAAGTATGCAAAATAGCTTTCCTCCTGCTCTAACTCTGCAAAAGATGAAAATTTAATAATTTTATTATTTTTTACCAGGCAAAAAGAATCAAAATAATTAGGCTCAACAATTTTATGAGATATAAACAATGCAGTTTTATCTTTAATAAATTTTTTTATATTGTTCCAAATATATTTTTCCGTTTCTAAGTCTAAACCAGTAAATATTTCATCAAAGATAATAATTTTAGGATTTTGCAAAAATAGTCGTGCAATTGAAATTCTCTGCCTTTGACCACCTGATAGTGAGCTACCATTATTACTTAATACTTCATCTAAACCATTTTTAAGTTGAGTACGAATATAATCCCCAATCTGTGCCTGATCTAAAGCCCACCACATTTCTTCCTCAGTTGCATCTTCTTTAACACATGTTAAATTTTCCCTGATTGTACCATCAATTATAAAAGCTTCTTGTGGTAAATACCCAATATTTTTCCTTAAAGATACCAAATTAATTTGTTGAATATTATAACCGTCTAATAGGATTTCTCCCCTTTGAGGTTGATAAAAACCCTTAAGCAGATACGCTAAAGTGGTTTTTCCCTGACCACTTTTGCCTAAAATTAAGATTTTTTCTTTTGGTTTTATTTGCAGGTTTACTCCAGTGTAAATTGGTTCATCAATATATTTAAATGACACATTCTCCAACTTTATATCACCAGTAAATGGTACTTCTATCCCTTTGTCCTTTTCTTCTAATTCGTCCAATTCAAAATACTCGAAATACCGTTCCATACCAGCAATCGTCCGGTTAATTAGAGCAGTACTTCTAGTTAAATCTAAAATCGGGTCATAAATAAGTTTCAAGTAAGTATAATAAGCAATAAGTTCACCAACTGTTAATTTCCCTTTTAAAACCATATAGCCACCTAATGTAAGAATTATAACACCACTAAAATTAGTTACTAACCTGGTTACTTCCATTACTAAATAGCCAAGAATCTCCCCACGTATCATCGAATGCCTTAATTTCTTACTAATTACATTATGCTTCTCTTTTTCCTGGTTTTCATAACAAAAATTTTTAATTAATATTATTTTGCTAAAGCTATTCATAAAGAAACTCATTAAATCCGCAAAATACTGTCTAGTAATGTGGGACTGTTCTCTTAATTTTTGACTGAAAAAATTATTTACAAATATGAAAATTGGTATAGTTATAATTGATATTAGTGCCAGATAGAAATTCATTTTGAAAAGTATAATAAAAATAATAATCACTTTGACAATGTTTATAAGAATTTTATCTAAAATAAAAGATAGTAAAGAATGTATTTCTGCTGCATCATCTCTTAATCGACTTACAATATTTCCTACTTTTTCCTTAATAAAAAAAGACATTTTCATATTTAATAATTTATCATACAAAAGGTTTCTGGCATCTATTACAAAACTTTCTGCAAAGTTGGCGTATATATAATTAGATAAGAAAGCAAATACATTAGAAAGCAAATATATACCAAACATAGCAATTCCAAATAAGATTAATTGATTAAAGTTTTGTGTCATAAGAATATCATCCACTAAAATTTTTATTAAAAGTGGAACTAATAAAACTAAAACCATAGATAATTGGTTTAATACAATAGCTATTATATTTCTCAACATATACGGTCTCATGAACGGATAACTTTTTTTCACTAATTTAATAATTAATTTTAAATCCATATTTTATACCTCCATTTAAAATATCTACAAAAAAATACCCATTCTTCTCTTCTTTCATCAGTCTTTTTTAAAAAATAAATAATATTTTGAAATGACTAGTACTGACAAAAGTCAATACTAGTCATTCAGTGTTCTCCATTCATTTATTGGTAAAACTAAGTAATCTTATTACATGTTAATATTTTGGTTACACCCTCCACTACATCCACCCATAGCAATGACGTCTTGCTCAATCACTTTAAAATTTGGTAATTTTATCTAATTAACACCTCTTTTTGTCATATTATATCGCATTTAAATATATTTTTCAAGTAAAATTTATAATTTATATAATAAAAATGATTTTTATTCAAACTTTTATTTTTTATAATTTTTACAAAACTAATCTAACTATATTACTACCTGAGTTGATTTTTCTAAAAACAATGCGATGATTATACTGCAAAAAGCTAATTTTGAGCAACATAGAAATTTTTCACCAAATCATCTTAGCGAGATTTCCGACGAAATAAAGCCTCATCACAGGAGGTGATGAGCTAAGAGGGTCCTTTGATTAGGAAACCTTATTTCGGCGGAAATCGAGCTTTAGATGATTCGAAAAATTTCTCAAGAAGCGAAAAATTAGCTTTTTGCAGTTTAACCATATATATAATCATTTCAATTCTGTAAAAATTAATAATTGATTCTGCTGCAATAAGCTAATTTTTCACTTCAAAAGAAATTGTTCAAACCATCTAAAGTTCGATTTCAATATTCAAAATCAGCTTTTTTAAGTTTAATCATAGCTTTCTATAAAAAACAAAAAGCTCACCCAAAAGAGTGAGCTATTCTTTTTCTTTTGCTCCTTTAAGAACTTCCTGTTTTTCTCCAATCTCTACTGTCAATACCTCAAGACCTTTTTCGGTAAGAACCAACATTTTAACCTTAGTACCGATTCCCTTCTCCTTAATAACTCTAATCAAATCATCCATCCCTTTAATTTTATGACGATCAACTTCAAGAATGATACTTCCAGCTTTAAGTCCTGCTTTATCAGCAGGTCCATCAGGAATTACCCGGGCCACATAAACCCCGCCATCGCCATTATATCCAAAATAATTATTAAGAGCTTCTTTAGAAACATCTTGACCAGCGATACCGATAAAGGGACGTCTCACATGACCATATTCAATCAACTCATCAATGATAGCTTTCGCAGTATTAATTGGAATAGCAAATCCCATACCCTGTGCATTGCCAAGTATAGCAGTGTTAATACCAATAACCCGGCCCTGGCTATCTAAAAGCGGACCACCACTATTTCCAGGGTTAATTGAAGCATCAGTCTGGATTACATTATTAATTCTGATTAATCCATGCCGTCCTTTGCCCTGAATGGAACGGCCAAGAGCACTTACTACACCGGTAGTTACTGTATTTTGAAATTTGAGATCATAGGGAGTACCAATAGCAATAGTTAACTGACCTACCTGTAATTTGTTTGAATCTCCTAAAACTGCTACTGGTAGATTTTTAGGTGCCTTTTTTAACTTCAAAACTGCCAGGTCGTTTTCTGGATCCGCCCCAATCACCTCACCTTCAAATTCACGACCATCTGTTAAGATAACTTTAATCTCATGAGCTCCCTCGATGACATGGTTGTTTGTCAGAATGTACCCGCGTTTATCAAATATAAAACCTGAACCCAATCCTTCTACTTCCTGAGAATATGGTTCAAAAAAGAAATCATAACCCTGAACAATATTTTTTACTACAATACTGACCACAGCCGGACCTACCTTCTTGACTGCATTAATAACTGCCTGTTCCTGTGGAACGATAATCTGTGCAGTATTCTCTCCTTCACTTGCCTGCAAAACAGAATTACCTACAAAACCTAACACCATTAAACCAACTAAAAACAATCCGAAAATCTGGACTCTTCGATTCCTCATTCAAATTCAACTCCTTTCCACTATATTGATCATTCTAATTAAAGTATAATTAGATTTTTTCACAAAAATATAACGAAAAAGAAGATTTTTTTATCTGACCAACGAAAATTTTTTAAACTGTATATCCAACAATTTCTTTTAGATTTTCAGCATAAAGAAGCCCTTAGATAATTAATACTAATATTGAACCTAATCTTGAAAGGAGGGAAACAATGCAAAGATCCAATAACCCCATCGGCCGTGTTAAATGTGTAGTTAATACCTGTAAATATTATGAAAGTGGTAATTACTGTATGGCTGAATCCATAGAAATTCAACCACCCAATGCCCATGATACTCAGGAAACTGACTGTGCGACTTTTGAATCTAAAGCCTGAATTATGCTGATTTACAATCATTAACTAAAATGACTTTCAAATAAATAGAATCTCCCTCATCAGGGAGATTCCTAAACTTTATATAAATGATTTTACTGCAAAAAGCTAATTTTTTGCTTCAAAAGAAATTTTTCGAACCATCTAAAGTTCGATTTCAGTGACTTGATCAGCTCATTACATCTTGTGATGAGACCTTATTTCGACTGAAATCTCACTAAGATGGTTTAACGAAAAATTTCTATGTCGCTCAAAATTAGCTTTTTGCAGTTTAATAATAAATTATATAAATAACATCCTTGACATGAAAAATCCGATAGTTCCAATAAATAACCATGTTACAAGACCAACATAAAAAGGTTTTATTCCTACTTTTTTCATTTTTTCTAAACTGGTCTCCAGGCCCATTCCTGCCATAGCCCAGGTGAGTAAGAAACCATCTAAAGAAACTAATCCATTAACCATATTTTTCGGTAAAACATCAATAGAATTGATAATGACAACCGCTAAAAAGCCGAATACAAACCAGGGAATTGTAACTTTTTTAAGTTTTCCTGCTGCCCCTTCTTTTTTCATTTGCCTAATCCCCAATAAAACTGCTATAGGTATTAATAATAAAACCCTGGTTAACTTCACTAAAGTGGCAAACTGTCCTGCCTGTTCTCCTGCTGCAAACCCAGCTGCAACTACCTGTGCCACTTCATGAATTGAAGAACCTGCCCAAACTGCATAAAAAATATTGGGCAAATGGAAAAACCTATAAAATAATGGATATAAGAACATAGCAATAGTACCAAAAATCGTCACTGTAGCAATAGCAAAGGTTGTATCCTTTTCTTCTGCATCAATTATTGGACCTACCGCAGCGACTGCAGAAGCTCCACAAATCGAAGTCCCTGCTCCAATTAATAAAGATAATCTCTCACCAAGTTTTAATTTTTTTCCTAACAATACTGCAAAAATCATCGTACAGGTCGTAACAATAATAACCAGTACTAAACCTCTTCCTCCAATTTGCGCAACTTCTGCAAAACTCAATTTGAACCCTAATAAAATGATAGCCAACCGCAATATCTTTTTTAGAGTAAAATGAATACCTGCTTCAAAAACCTGTGGTACTTTGAAAATATTCTTGATGAAAATTCCTAATAAAATAGCTATAATTAAAGAACTAAAATGCATTTTTGCTATAAAATCAATCTTTTGAATCTGCATAGAAATCCAGGCTAGAATAGCTGTAAAAATCAAGCCGGGTATATATTTTATCAACTTGTCCATAGTTTATCTCCTTTCTTTAAAATGCTTTTTTACTTAACATTCAAAATCTGTTTATAATATGCCCCTCCTTTCTTTTTTATTTGGTATATTATCTTACTCCCATATAGTATTTTACTCATTTTGCTTGCATTAGTAAAATAATATGATATTATAAAATATATAATCATATACTTATGAGGTGAATGTAATGAACTTAAGAAAACTTAAAATTTTTCTGACAGTCTGTGAATGTGGCAGTATGTCTGGAGCAGCAAAAAAACTTTATATGACACAACCAGCCATAAGTCAGGCCATTTTAGAATTAGAAGATGAACTTAAGGTAAATTTATTTGATAGAATAAAGAAAAAACTTGTTCTAACATACCCGGGGGAAATCCTTTATGAATACAGTAAACGAATACTTATGCTTATAGATGAAGCCCAAAATACTATTAAAGATATTTCACATATGAATATGGGAAGATTACGTATTGGTGCAAGTACAACCATCGGTACTTATTTATTACCAGAATTAATTGGTGAGTTTAAAAAGAAATATAAAAATATTGAAATACATTTTTTAATCGATAACACAGGTGTTATAGAGAAAAAGATATTGGATTATGAAATTGACATTGGACTTGTAGAAGGCCCCATCCATTCAAAGGAGATAATCGTAAAACCCTTCTTTGATGATGAACTTTATCTTATCTGTTCAAAAGACCATCACTGGGCCAGCAGAAAATCTGTTAAACCTGAAGAGATTAAAGATGAAAATTTAATCATTCGGGAACCGGGAAGTGGAACAAGGGAAGTTATTGAAAATACTATGGCAAAATATAATTTATCATACCACATAAAACATGTTCTAAATAATACAGAAGCAATTATCAAAGCTGTTGAAGCGAATATAGGTATTTCGATTGTTCCAAAAATAGCAGTTAAAGAAAAAATTAAAAGTGGAAACCTTATAAAAATAAATTTAGAAAATATTTGTTTTAAAAGAAAATTTAATATTATATACCATAAAGATAAATATAGACCAACATTATTTAACGAATTCATAGAATATCTGAATAGTTTTGGAAACTAACAAATTACCCTTTATTTCTAAAAAAGAGATAAAGGGTAATTTATTAAGTATATTCTACAACTCGATAGCTTCAGTAAAATTTTCAAGTCAAGCCAAATGTTCAACAATCTTAGCAAACGACCGTTCTTCAATCCTGGTAATCCGCAAGCAAAACAGCAAAAACCAGGTTATAGCTAAAAAAAGACATAACCTCGCTTATTTTATAATAAAATTTATTTAACTATCTTTTCTAACAATTCAAATAAATTAGGAGTCTCCAACCACAAATGTAGGTTTTTTGTCACATAATAGATGGCTTCATCCTCACCGCCAGGTGATATATATAGCGGTGGAAATAGAGGAAGTTGTTTCACTCCAAGTAAATAATCTGGAACAAAAGGATTGTAAGCTATGGCTTCTTTAAATAATTTTTTAGTAATATTACTTGCTCCAGAAAGTTTATATTCTAAAACACATTTGTTATATTTAAATTCTGCTGAAATATCATTATTATATTTTTCCAAAAGATTTTTGGCTTCTGTAAACCTATTTTCTTCTAATAATAAAGTAAGTAAATTATATCTGACTCCCTGATTGTCATTGGGATTTAATTCTAACATCTCTTTATAATGTTTGATCGCTTCATTTTTATAGTTTAAAAATTCAAAAGTTTCTGCTAATCCTAGCTTTGCCCGCATATAAGGCCTGGTTTCAATTAATCCCCAAAAATGGCCTTTATTTTCTTCAAAATATCTTTTGCCAAACACTCTCTCACCCGCTTCAACTCCTTTACGGTACAAATATAAGGCTTCCTCAAAAGTAGTGGCAGTCTCCTGAGCCAAAATTACATAAGCATCAGGACTATCGGGATAAATTTCCAAAGCCTTCTTCGCTAATTCTACTCTTTTTTTACCCGTAGTTTCCCAGGCATCATAAAGTAAATTCTGTGCTTTATCACGTAAAGAAATATTAGCTTTAGCAAAAGAATTTATTTTTCCAAAATTTTCATTTATAAGTTGGTTAATTTCTGCAGGATCATCTATCCATATCTTTTTTAAAGATTTACTTATAGCAAGTAAATTTCTCTCAAGGCTAATCCTCTGACCAACAGGATCTACCGCACATCCCTCCACAATCTCCATAAATTCTTTATAACGTGAAGATATACTGTTAGGTGATACACCGTATTTTAAAGCAATTTCCTTTTGGGTAACAAACCTTCCCAATTTCAGAGCAATAACATATTCTATCGCTGCTATTATGGTTTCAACTTTATTAATTTTGGGTTTTTTCAATTCACAATACCTATACCAAAGTGCAATTGCAATAACTACATCCTCATTAGGATAATCTTCTATTAAATTAATCCTGATAAGCCGGGCAACTTCTTTCTGTTTATCATTAATCCAATCAAATTGATCTTCGATAGCACCTCCAAAAAAGTCATACTGATTATCTAATATAGCTATACTGATAATAACTTCATATCCATATTTTTTAAGAAACTTTCTCCAGTCATTGTCCTGAACACCGATAATTTTTTGATTTTTTAATTCTGTTATCCGATCAATCAATTCCTGTTTTAATATTCCAGAAAGAAGAATAAATCCCAAGGTTTCATATACCTCACCCTTAGAGAGAAGCCTTGCAATAAATAGATTACCAACTTCTATTTCTGTAATGGGTATTTCCATTAAATTCACTTTTGATCTGGTGTTCAATAAAATATCTTTCAAAATAATTATTTTTTCCTCATAACAAATCTCTTCTACTTCATAAATAGATATATAAGAATCTCCCCATTGGCTTAAAACTTCTACAACTAAATTTCGTAAATTTTTCTTTTCATTCTTCAAAAATTTTTGAAAAAATGTTTCTCCCTCCGGTGTAAAATAGTCAAAGAGAACACATTCTATCAAAAGAAGTAGATCCGCATTTTCATTTTCATCCAGAAATTCCACAACCATATTCTTAATTCTTTTTTCTAACTCAGGTACTTCTTTAATGGAGTCACCTAAAAATTCAACCAGTATCCCGGGAATCTCATTAGACCAATTAAAAATAAAATTGGTAAAAAGTTTATTCTTTATTTGATGTATTTCACGTTCAAGTATTTTTTTTCTAAATAAAGCTAAACTTTCTGTTTTTCCACAACAATTCTTATACTTTTTTCCACTTCCACAGGAACAAAGCTGGTTTCTTTCAATCTTATTCAAAAAAACACCTCCTAACATTTTGATTTAACGTAATAACTGAATCTTATATACCAACGGACAAAAAAAAATAACTAGTATTTTACTGTAAAAAGCTAATTTTTCGCTTCATAAAAAAATTTTTCGAACCATCTAAAGTTCGATTTATAAAATTAGCTTTTTATAGTTTAATCAACTAATTAATTATTTCCACTCCAAATATACCCTTATAGTTAAATTCTGTTATATAAAAATTCTATACTTATTTTAAATTTCCTCTATAATTTCTTCGGAAAACGAACTTTCCAACGTATTAAAGTTTTCAAACTAAGTTTTTTTGTAAAGAGGATTCCAGGGCAGGGACATCCTAGATAACTTTAAAGATATCACAAATAAGCCAAACCCCACAACTAATATACTAACTGTTTTTCTTCCAAATTATGTCTCATCCGTCCATACATCGGTCTCTTTGTATAGGTAGTATGGAAAAGCTGCCGGGACCGTTCACTCATAGGTTCACCTAAATATTCTCGATAAAGTTTTTGAATCCATGGGTTTTCATGAGCTGTATGGATCTCTTTAGCCTCATCGGCCTTAAAAAGTGCATTACCCCGGTGATTTCCCGCATCTACCTGCATATACCACCTGTCTTTGTGACTGTAAATCGGCTGACCACCACCGCCAACACAGCCACCTGGACAGGCCATAATCTCAACCAGATGATACTCTACCTCACCTTTTAAGATTCGATCCAATAAATGACGAGCATTACCTAAACCGCGAACTACAGCAAACCGTAACAGTTCACCATTGATCTCAATTTCTAACTCTCGATAACTATCGGACCGGATAGACTTATATTGAATAGGCTTCATCTTTTCACCGGTTAATTTTTCATATACCGTTCTCAAAGTTGCTTCCATTACACCTCCACCCGCACCAAAAATTACACCAGCACCACTGGCATATCCCATAGGCTCATCATATTCTTCGTCAGGTAGATTTTTTAAATCCAATCCTGCCTGTTTGATAATCTGACCTAATTCACGGGTAGTTAAAACCGCATCAACCGCCCTCATTCCATTAACCACCATTTCGGGACGACGTGCTTCAAATTTTTTAGCTATACAGGGCATTGTCGAAATACAGAAAATTTTTTCCGGATCTATCCCAGCTTGTTCAGCATAGTAGGTTTTAGATAAAGCACCAAAAACCTGCTGCGGCGAACGAACTGTTGAAAGATGTGGTAATAATTCATGATAATAATTTTCTGCAAATTTTACCCACCCTGGACAACAGGATGTAAATTGGGGTAACCGCTGACCCTCTTTTAAACGGTGGATAAACTCTGCTCCTTCTTCCATGACTACTACATCTGCACCAAAACAGTCATCAAAAACTTTATCAAATCCTAACCGTTTTAAAGCAGCAACAACTTTTCCCGTTACCAATGAACCAATTGGCATACCAAACATCTCACCTAAGGTGGCCCGGATAGAAGGCGCAGTTTGAATGATTACATGTTTATCAGGATCAGCTAAAGCTTCCCAGACCATTTCGGTATCTTGACGCTGCTCGTGTAATGCTCCCGTTGGACAGACCAGGATACATTGTCCACAATAGGTACAGGGAGTATCAATCTGGCTATCATTCATGGCAGGCGCTGCAAAAGAGTGAAAACCCCTCTCATTGATATCATAGATTCCTGCAGTTACAACCTTTTTGCAGACAGTTATACAGCGACGACAGAGGATACATTTTTCGGGTTCACGTACAATAGATGGTGAAAGATCATCAATGGGAATCCGGCGGCGTTCTCCCCTATATTGTAATCCCCTAATATCATATTCTTTTGCTAAACTCTGAAGTTCACAATTCTGGTTTGCTATACAAGTTAGACAGTCAAATGGATGATCTGATAAAAGCAGTTCGATTATCTGTTTTCTTGCTTTAATCACCCTGGGAGTTGCCGTTTTTACTTTCATCCCTTCTTTTATTTCATAAATACATGAAGCTTTTAATCCGGGTTCGCCTTCTACTTCTACAAGACAGACCCGACAAGCTCCTTCGACATTAATATCTTTTAAATAGCATAATGTAGGAATATCTATTCCTATTTTTCTGGCTGCTTCTAAAATAGTCGTGCCCTCTTCTACTTCGACCCTATGACCATCAATCTCTAAGGATACCATTTTTTTCATCTAATCCCTCCTATCAAAGCTGCTTCTCCTTTACCTCTAGAAATAGCATTTACCGGACATTTCTGATAACAAAGACCGCATTTTTTACAGATTTCAGGATCTATGGTATGGGGTTTTTTTGCCACTCCTGTGATAGCCTCAACAGGACAGACCCTGGCACAGATACCGCAGCCAATACATTTTTCTAAATCGATATAATAATGCATTAAAAATTTACAGACTCCTGCGGGACAGTACTTGTCCATAATGTGAGCCTCATATTCATCACGAAAATATTTCAAAGTACTTAATACCGGATTTGGTGCAGTCTGGCCCAATCCACACAATGATGTCTCCTTTATTAATTTAGCTAAATCTTCCAACTCTTCTATATCTCCTTTTTTACCATCACCACTAACAATCCGTTTTAAAATCTCCAACATCCTTTTAGTACCTACTCGACAGGGAGTACATTTCCCACAGGACTCGTCCTGAGTGAAATCCAGATAAAATTTGGCAATATCCACCATACAGGAGTTCTCATCCATGATAACCAATCCACCAGAACCTACCATAGCTCCAATTTCACTCAAACTATCATAATCTAAAGGTATGTCCAGGTACTCCTCACTCAAAACCCCTCCTGAAGGTCCGCCAATCTGAGCTGCTTTAAACTTTTTGCCATCAGGAATTCCACCTCCCAGTTCATAGACAATGGTCCGCAAAGTTGTCCCCATTGGTACTTCAATAAGACCGGTATTGTTGATATCACCTGCTAACGCAAAGACTTTGGTTCCCTTACTATTTTTGGTTCCATATTGGCTATACCATTTTCCACCCTTTAAAATGATGGCAGGAATATTGGCAAGGGTTTCAACATTATTGATAAGGGTTGGTTTATTCCAGAGTCCCTTTGTTACAGGGAATGGCGGTTTGGGCCGGGGTTCACCGCGCTGGCCCTGCACTGAATGAATCAAAGCTGTTTCTTCACCGCAAACAAAGGCCCCAGCACCAACCCGAATCTCTAAATCGAAATCAAATCCAGAATCAAAGATGTTTTTACCTAAAGCACCATAATCCCGTGCCACTTTGATGGCTGCTTCCAGTCTTTCCACAGCCAATGGATATTCAGCCCGAACATAGACATAACCCTGTCTTGCTCCAATGACATAACCGGCAATTACCATAGCTTCAATAACACTATGCGGGTCACCTTCAAGAATTCCCCGGTCCATAAAGGCTCCCGGATCACCCTCATCTGCATTACAGATAACAAATTTGGTATCATCTTCAGACTTCAATTCTGAATTACGTGCCAGCTCCCACTTAATACCGGTCGGAAAACCACCTCCACCCCGCCCACGTAAACCAGAAATTTTAATCTCCTCAATTACCTCTTCTGGTGTCATCTCATGCAATACTTTAGATAGTGCTTGATAACCACCTCTAGAAAGATAATCTTCAATTTTGATAGGATCAATAATTCCACAGTTACGCAAAGCAATTTTTACCTGATTTTTAAAAAACGGAATCTCATTAATAGTTTGGATCTTTTTTTCTATCTCTGGAACCTGATATAATAATCGTTCAACAACTTGACCACCTAGAAAATGATTTTCAACAATCTCTTTTATATCTTGAGGTTTTAAGCTGTGATAAAAGATTCCTTTTGGTGAAACAACCATAACAGGACCTAGATCACAGCTTCCAATACAACCAGTTTCCACAATTTTATATTTAAAAGCAAGATTATGCCTGGCTAATTCTTTCTTTAGTACTTCTTTTATTTCATTAGCTCTTCCAGAAAGACAAGCTGCACCTGAACAAACTAACAATTGGGCTCGATCTGTCAAAAATATTTCCTCCCTTCTGATAAGTTTCATTTATATTTTTGCAAAATATTACTAATCTTATCAGGTGTCAGATTTCCATAGACATCTCTATCAATCGAGATAACCGGGGCCAGGCTACATGCACCCAGACAGCGGGTAGTTTCTATAGTAAACTTTCCATCTTCTGTTGTCTGGCCCGGTTCAATATGCAATTTTTCTTTCAACTTATCTAAAATTTGCTGTGCTCCTTTCACATAACAGGCTGTCCCCATGCAGACTTCAATAGTATATTTCCCACGGGGTTCCATAGAAAACATAGAATAAAAACTAACTACTCCATAGACTTCTGGAAAGGGAATTCCAAGATGTTCTGCAATATATATCTGAACTTCACGCGGCAAATATCCAAAAATTTTCTGCGCCTGATGAAGAATTGTAATTAAAGTTCCTTCTTTGTCCTTATATTCATGAATTACTTTATCCAATTGATCATAACGTTTATCTCGTACCATCTCATCCTCTCTTTTTTGCTCCTCTACTTTCATTGATTTTCCTCCTTTCAATTTCTGCAAAAAGCTAATTTTTCGCTTCAAAAAAAATTTTTCGAACCATCTAAAGTTCGATTTCTGTCGAAATAGGGCACACTAATCAATGGGCCTTCCTGGCCCTTGATTAGCTCATCAATCCTCATATGAGACCTTATTTCAACTGAAATCTCACTAAGATGGTTTAACGAAAAATTTCTATGTCGCTCAAAATTAGCTTTTTGCAGTTTAATCATAGTATATGTATTAAAAAAAAATAAAACCATTCTAAAGCAAAATGCTTTAGAATGGTTCTTTAAAATCACCAACAAAGCCGTGCATTATCTATATCATACCCTAATCTCTGTAAAAATTCAGAAATTCTTAACCACTGCTCTTCAGCAGAAATCTGGTGAGAGGGATAGACAAGTAATTTTTCACCAATCTCAAAAGACTCTTTTACCTTATCCGATAATTCCAAAAGCTCTTCTATTCGCTTTTTATGCTTTTTAGCGGTTAAGAATAAATCAAGAAGATGCAATCCTATTCCGTGTAACATAACATACTCTTCACTATATTCTTCAATCATCTGTTGACCATTAGTTAAAATGCTCTCTCTAAGACTGATATGCAAATTACTACCGATTCCATAATCTTTTTTTAATCTCGTAATAATAAAATGATGTGAAATTACATTATTTATTTCCATAGCAAGATAACTCTCTGGCCAATCTTCTCCAAGACTGACAGAATATAACCCTTCGCCTTTAAGTAGTAAATGAGCTAATTCGTGAGCGGCAACTTCTGCCTGTTGGATAGTATTTAAATCCTTTGATATATAAATTCGCCATCCCCCGGGAATCCGTTCACAAAATGCAGGATTTTTCTCCGAAATGTAATAACCTACCATAGCCGCTTCTTCCGATGATAGCTTAAAAAATTCTACAGGCTCTTCAAGTATTTCTAAAACATCTTTTTTCAAATCTCTTTGCATTTTATTCCTCCTCATACTATAAAATAGAATTAGTTAACATCATCCATCTCTAACTCTTATAAAATTCATTATCGATCATATATGAAAGAATCCATGTAAAAATTGCTGCAGGGATAGCAATTCGTCCTAAAAGAACCCCGCCAATTCCCGCAACTAAAAAAGGAATAACAACCCGCTCATTTTTAAAATAACTTCCCCAATATTCTACCAGATATTTAACAGCTGCCCCTCCAACAATGAACATAAAGAAAAAGCCTAAAATAAGAAAAAAAGAAATCCCAAAAGGAGTAATATCTCCTCCCCAAATAAATGGCATCATATTTAACTCACTCCTTCCCTGATTAATTGACAAACCTTTCATTCACTTTTACTTTAACAGAATCTTTAATATTTGTCTACCTTATTAAATAAACTCCTGTTAAAATACCTTCAAAAATCCTCACGCTTTTAAAAAAATAGATAGACAGAACAGAAGTGAGAAAATATAATACAAAAATAATCAGTTCAATGATAATAACTGCAATCCATGTCATTGGAATTTCATCTTCCAGAAAAACCAAAAGTGACTTCAATTTTTTTACCATATTTATAAAACAGTACAAAAAACAACTCTATAAAAAAACTATAACTGATACACCATATAGAAAAGCAAACACTTCCTCAATTTCTCCAGTTGTAATAAATGATTATACTGCAAAAACATAGATTTTTGATCTTCTAAGTTTGAATAAACATAATAAAAATTTCACAACAAATTGTAAACATGTTTTCATATACTGATTCAATCTCCAATAATTTAAGAACTGATAGACTATACGTCTTTTTTTTATCCCCTTTAATATCTGTTTGAAGTTATAACCCATAATTTTAAGCAGTACAAAATAACGGACCTTGAGTAAGCCACGAACTAATAAACGTTTTAAACCAAATGCCCTTTTTAATGCAGATATAGTACCTTGCTATGGCTGCCCTCAAGAAGGAACTATTTCTTCACAGTTTCTGAAGAAATCAAGAAATTTATGGTTAGTATGATGTTTTCCATTTTCAAATGTCAGGTCAAGAATTTCATTAGTATTAGCGATAATTCTCAGCTTTTCTTTGAAAGAAGGACGGTCTTTATACCGGGGGTTATAAAAACGGTGAAGAACTACCCGAGTACTGAAAAGCTTTCTACCTGTGATGTGAAAAATCCAAATACAGTATCAGTAACCATCAATGGTTGGAAGAACATTCCCCTGAAGGAATACCTATCATCTTATTTTTGCCAGTTGAAGAGTAATATTTGCCCTTTTTTATTTACCTGTAAGACCTGGCTCATTATGTAATAATTAAAGAAATAATTATTTTTGACCTCTCGCAATAATCATAACAGAAAGAGTCATATTAGGACTCTTTAATAGTAACCCGGGATTTTTCTTAAAACGCTCTAAAGTTTTTTCCCAATAATCAAAATACAAATTGTATTCTTCATCAGTTAATACTCCACTTTCCTTAAGGCCCTGGAAACGTCTTTTATTTCTTTCCATCATAATTTTACGGCTTTCAATAGTTTTCTCTACATCATCTTTATTAACTGCACAATCTAAATGTATGTTGGTTTTACCAAAAACGTTTACATTTTTTAAGCCTTCCTTGATAAAAATCTCTGGTAATTTCATACCCAGCTGTTTATTGTACCCTTTTTCTTCAGCAGCTTGATTAATTGCTTTAAGTGTTTTTATTTCAATATCATAAACCTCTTTAGGAACATTAGGCCAATTATATTGTCTTTCCTTTAGCCCTGCATCAATACACACAACTAAACCTCCAGGTTTTGTTACTCTAATCATTTCCCGCAAAACTTTTTGGGGATTTATAGTGTTGCCCAAAACAAATTGACAAACCGTTAAATCAAATTGATCATCAGAAAACTCCAGATTATAAGCGTCTTGAACATCATTATCTTAAGTTTATTTTCTTTTGATATCTCCTTGGCTACACTCAACAAATTTCTATCTATATCAATACCGTAAAAATCCCCTTCCCCAATATGACTGGCAATCATTCTAATCATCCACCCAGTTCCACAACCCACATCCAAAATTTTCTGGCCTTTTTTTACATTAATAAAATCAAAAAACTGATCTACTAAATACTTATCCCAAAGTTTTTTTCTCGATATTTCCAGTTGCTGAGCATTAAACTTTAAAATCTTTTCATTTTGTGAATACATAATTTTCACTCCCTTATTCTTGTTAATATATTCTGATTCTGAATTTTTGTTAATAACCCATTAACATATAGCGATACTCTTTCGATAATTTCCATATAATCCCATAAAGCAAGACCCGTGGAAATATAATAATTAATATACTTAACCAAACTATCAAGATCACTAATAAATTTACTTTGCTAAAATCTTTGTATAGCATTTAATTTATAATTCGAGATTTTAAACTCTAACCATTGAAGGCATTTTATCAATTTTTCTAAATTTAAAGATGTTTTGATGAACAAAAAACCACAGTTCTTTTCAACATAAAATTGGTAGAAAAAATTTGTATCAACCTTCCTCAACTCATCTAATTACAGCCCTTTCTGGGATTTTTGTGATTCTAATAATATTACACAATCATTAAGGGCTTTTGATAAATATATAGTTTTATGTTTTGGGTGGAAACAATCTAGCCCCCTAATCGATTTGGATAAAGAATACGACGATGATATAATGGTAATCGAAGGGGGTTTTTAATTTATAAAACGCAGAAAATACTCTGATGAATTCAAACAGCAAAACGCTGAATCAAGGTACTCCGAAGTAGTTAGTAGACTTGAATACTGAAAATGATAGGCTTAAAAAACTCCCTGCTGAAAAGGAGTTAGAATTAGCAGTTTTAAGAGATTTGAGGGATAAGGTAAACCCTCAGTAGCCGACAAAGTTGCTATAGCTAAAAAGTGAATAGATAAGGGATATTTAGCTAGAGGTAGCCTTATCCTCGGTTTTGTCGGCTTAACTCCTTCCACTTATTATGAGAATATATCCAAAGAACCCAAACATCAAGAAATAAAAACATTCAAACTACCCGGTAAACCCATTCCGGGTTATTCCTTAACCATCCAGGGAATAAAAATTTCGGACGGCCAAATCAAAGAATGGCTTTTGGAGCTGGTCGAAGGTGACGGATTCCCTTATGGATATGGGAAATTAACAGTTTGTCTCAGGGAAGATTATAGCCTTAGAATAAATCACAAAAAAGTTTATAGATTGTGTAAGGAATTAAATATATTAAAACCCCAACGTAAGCTTAAAAAAGGTCGTCTCGCAAGATAGCTAAACAAACGAAAGTAACCTCACCAAACCAACTGTAGGAAATGGATATTAAATTATAGATACATAAGCGGTACAGATCAGTTTTTCTTTTAACTTCTTTAATTGATGTTTTTAACCGTTCAATTATAGATTATCAGATAGGTTTATCCTGTACTGCTGATAATGCTTGTAGAGTACTAAAAAATGCACTGAGAAAAAGATAAATCGCGAAGGGAATGAATATACCTGTAATCAGAACGGATAATGATCCGCAGTTTATATCAAATAAATTTGCAAATACATTTAAGTTTCTAGGGATAAAATATGAAAGAATACCAGTTAAAACATCGAATATGAATACTCACATTGAATCATTTCATTCAATCCTGAAGAAAAAATGTTATGGAATAAATGAATTCAGCAGTTTTATGGAAGTTTATGATATAGTGACAAATTACACAAAATATTATAATCGTCGGAAACGGCATGAAAGTTTAAACTTTATAACTTCAAATCAGTATTATGAAGCAGCAACGAGCAACTCTATGAATGCAAAATCTTTTGTTGCATAATCTCCAATTTTAGGGGATCAGACCGGAAAGATTTGAATGTGTGGATTAATAATATCTGTTTTAATATTTTCTAAATATTAATCTAATTAATTACATTATTTTATTTATTGTACTATATTTTGTGTTGAATATCAATAGATGATGTCAAGAATTTTGTATAAATAAATTCTCAAGATCCATAACGCTCTTTGAAAAGTTGTTGTAATTGTTCTTTAGCACTTAAAAATCCTTTCATGTTTCGGTTACTCCATTTGGCATTATAGTTAATAACTTTCAAATAAATAATCCTCTCAGCTACTGTCTCAGTTGATAAGCTGTTAACTAGATTTAACCTTTTACGAAGCTCTTTAATAGCTCTTTCTATCCAGTTGGTAGTATAGATTGCCCTACGAATCGCAGATAGATACTTATTTCGTTTTGTCCATCCCACCAACTTTGAGTAACTTTAGGGTAAATTTGTCCCCATTTATTGCAAAATTCCTCTAATGCCTTTCTGACATATTCCATGTCAGGAGCATTATAAATGGTTTTTAAATCTTCTGTTATCTCGTTTACATGCTTTTTACGTACTTTAGTTATAGTGTTTCTAACCTTATGCACAATACACCGTTGTATGTCAGCTTTAGAATAAACTTTGAGAAATGCATCCTTCAATCCCAGAAGACCATCCATGACACCCAATAAAACTTCTTCCAGTCCCCTGGACTTTAAACTTAACAAAACTTCTTCCCAGAGAGCAGAAGATTCTGAAGCTCCTATATAGAAATCAAAAATCTCTCTATAACCTTCTTCATCGATGCCAATGATCACATATACAAATTCATTGTCAACATACTCACGACGCAACTTTACACTCATACCATCAGTGTATAGAACGCTATAACGCCTTTTGAATTTACGTTGATGCCATTTATTCAGTTCTTCTAAAGCAACATCTGTTAAATTGCTGACAGATGATGCGCTATATTTAGTACCGTACATTTTTTCAATAGTTTCAGCAATATCTCTGATACTGAGACCTTTGGCATACAATTTCTTCCAACCAATTGTCACAACGCTGATAAAGCTCAAAAAGAACAGTTTTAAATTCACCATTTCTATCTCGTGGTACCTTTAAATCCCGAATATTGCCATATTTGGTTTTAAAACTGCGAGTGTAATAACCATTACGACTATTACCTGAATTTCTTCTTGTAGGGTCATATTTTTTCATAATTTTAAAAATTCATTCAATTCAGCCTTAAAGAGCGTTTGAAAAAATTCTTTAATCAAATCAGTTAATAAACTATCTAAATCTACTTGACCTGCCATTGAAGTATACTATTCATAAGTGGAATCTTCCTTTAGGTTGAGATTTTTGTTCGGCAAACAATTACTTCAACCTTTCAAAGAGGATTCTCTTTTTTATTTATGTGAGATTTACACAAAATATTATACACTACTCTTTAAAAAATCCACCAAAACTCATAAATAATCAAACTTCAAAAAGCTAATTTTGTAAATCGAATTTTAGATGGTTTGAAAAATTTCTTTTGAAGCGAAAAATTAGCTTTTTGCAGTAAAATCATAAAAAAAGAAAAACCTCCGTCTCTCTTTTTAGAGAAACGGAGGTTTAAAATTACATGACCAGGATTACTATTAGTAATTATTCACCCAACATTTCTTTCAAATCTTCCTTAACATCACCTGTCAATTTCAGACCAAAGTTTTTAACCAGTGCATCAACTACACCAGGAGTTAAAAACTCAGGTGCTTTAGGCCCGATATAGATATTCTTTATACCCAGGCTGAAGAGACCCAGAAGAATTGCAACGGCTTTTTGTTCAAACCAGGAAAGTACAATATTTAAAGGCAGATCATTAACAGAGCAATCAAAAGCTTCTGCTAAAGCTACTGCAATCTTGACTGCAGAGATAGAGTTATTGCACTGACCAAGATCAATATAGCGTGGGATATTGGTTCCTGGTACAGTACCATAATCTATATCATTAAATCTAAACTTACCACAGGAAGTAGTAAGAATTACACAGTCTTCTGGTAGAGATGTTGCCAATTCTCTGTAGTATTCGCCACCTTTACCAGGAGCATCGCAACCAGCAATTACAAAGAACTTACGAATCTTACCACTCTTTACAGCATCAATGATCTCTGAAGCAATAGAGAGTACTGTCTCATGATGGAAACCGGTTACAAGGGTCTTATCAGAATCCATATTGGCCTCTGGTAAAGAAAGAGCTTTTTCGATAATAGGAGTAAAATCATCATTTTCAATCTTTTGCACACCCTCTAAACCTGCTACATCATAAGCAAAGAAACGATCAGAATAGCTACCTTTAATTGGCATGATACAGTTTGTTGTACCCAAAATTGCTCCAGGGAACTCCTCAAAGAGTTTACGCTGATCATACCATGCTTTACCTACATTTCCTTTAAGATGCTTATATTTACGCAATTCTGGATAACCATGAGCTGGCAGCATTTCTGAGTGGGTATAGATATTAACACCTTTACCTTCACTTTGTTCCAACAATTTCTTTAAAGCATACAGATTATGACCAGTAACCAGTATACAATGTCCTTCAACTTTGTCTTCGGTTACAGTAACCGGAGATGGTACACCAAGTTTTGAAGTATGAGCTTTATCTAAAAGATCCATTACCTTTACAGTTGCCTGACCCACTTTCAGAGCCATATCGATATGCTCCTGTAAGTTAAAGTTTACATTGGTTAATGTAATATAAAGTGCTTCCTGAATAATAGCATCAATTTCTGGATCAGTATAACCCAATTGACGTGCGTGCGTTGCGTATGCAGCTACACCTTTCAAACCGAAGATAATAGTATCCTGCAGACTTGCAATATCCTCATTCTTACCACAAACACCTACTTTTGTACAGCCACCCTTTGGAGTCTGTTCGCATTGATAACAAAACATCCTTAACTCTCCTCCTTTGGTATTTTTTGATTTTTGATATTCTAAATCTTTTCCCCTAAATTTATTGAGTCGGGATTAATTAAAATGGGGGACTTTCACCTTACACCTCCATTATAGTTTCAGAAAGGGATAACTAGCGATGATATATGTCACTTTTTACTGTGATTATTATCACTCTTTCAAATCTTTTTCAAAGCATTTAACCTTTAATCTTAAAGATAAACTACTGAAGAAAAAATTAAAATAAATTTTACTATTTAAGTTGAATTTCCTAAATATTCAGTATTCACCTATTTTAAAAAGTTTTATCAGATGATGCATATTGATTAATTTACTCCTATTTTTTAATTATTCTTTGAACTATTTGAAGGAAAAGTTTAATATATGCGAATATATTCACAATATATATTTTTTACTAAATAAGGGAGTGGTTTAAATTGAAAAGTAAAATTGGGTATTTGCTGATAATTCTAACTTTAATTTTGGGAGGGTGTATTAATACAACAAATACATTGAAATCAATCGAACTATCTCCCACTCAAATCACATTACACCCCGGTGAAACCCAGGAATTTTTAGCAATCGGTAAGGATCAAAATGGAAATGTAATAAAATTTAATCCATCCTGGACTCTAAGCTCCAATATTGGAACTCTTAGTTCAACCACTGGAAGTACTACCACTTTCACCGCTACAAGTCCGGGTAAAGCTACTTTAACTGTAAGTTCAGGAGTATTATCAGCAAGTGCATCTATAACTATTGTGGAAAATAATGTTTTAACAAGTTTAAGCATTACACCTTCTTCTGTAAGAATAGGACTAAACCAGACACAAGAATTTCAAGTTGTTGGAAAAGATCAATACGGAAATGAAATAGAAATAAATCCCACATGGGTTGTGACAGGTGAAATTGGAACAGTTAATCCTGAAAGTGGAGTTTGTACTACTTTTACAGCAACTGCTGCTGGAACTGGAACACTAACAGCAAGTGTTGGTGATATTTCCTGTAGTGTAGAAATAACCGTTGAATCTCCTGTAGAATTCGCTGATCCAAATCTAGAAGCTGTTATTCGTGAGGAACTGCAAAAATTTGAAGGTCCTCTCTATCCTTTTGAACTGGAATCTCTATATTCTCTTTCTGCCGATGAAAAAAAAGATTTTTAATTTAGCCGGAATAGAATATTGTACCAATTTATCATACTTAAATCTTGATGACAATTATATCTCTGACTTGACTCCTTTAGCCAACCTTACAAAATTGGAATATTTATATCTGAATTATAATCAAATCCAAAATATCAGTCTATTAGCAAATTTAACAGAATTAATACTTCTGGGACTGGGTGAAAATCAAATCACAGATATTACACCTCTAAATAATTTAGTAAAATTAGAAACACTTTATTTATATAACAACCCCATTGTTGATCTTTCACCCATTTCGGAATTAGTTCAGCTAAAAAAACTTGATGCAGAGTATCTTCAAATTTCAGATATAAGTTTTCTATCAAATTTAACCCAACTTACTGAATTATATTTATCTTATAACCAAATTTCTGACCTATCTCCTTTACAAAACCTGACTAATTTAGAAATTCTCTGTTTGGATGAAAATCCAATCAGTGATATAACTCCTTTGGCAAACTTAACAAAAATGGAAATTCTAAATTTATCTGATACTTCTGGAATTAGTGACATTCAACCATTAGAAGGGATGGTTAATCTAAAGACATTACGGCTTAGTGATAATAAAATAACAGACATTTCTCCTTTGAAAAATATGTTATATTTAGAATATTTAGACCTTTCTTATAACTTGATTTCCGATATTTCTATCCTTAGCAACAAAAAATATTGGCTCTCCGTCAAATGTTGTGAAAGATAAGTTGGCTCCGTTGAATTGATTGGTAAATTGATTTTGAAATAAACATTTAAATTTAATAACTTAACATTGCATTAAATACTCTTCTCCTTAGATTCATAACATTTGGAACACCATATCCAATCCTTTTGATCAATTTAATCTTGTTATTGATACCCTCAGCAAAGCCATTGGTTATCTTATTCTTAAAATAATTTAGTATTTTTTCTTCCCATCTTTGTATTATCTTTTTTACCTGGTAAAAAGGCATCAGCTTGCTTTTTATTACTTCTTTATACCACCTTTTTAGAGCTCTGGTGGCTTCTTTCACATCATCTAGCTGCAATAGGTCTCTGAATTCCTCTTTTAATTCCCAGGCCTTTTCTAGAGCTGGACTGAGTTCAAATAATTTGATGAGCTTTTCATGTTCTTCATCTGTCAATTCTTCAGCTCGTTTTTGGAGTAATAAACGACTTTGAAAAAACTTTCTTCTCTGATGATTATTTACTGTTTGTTGAACTTGTTTTCTAACTTCATCAAGGGCTCTGTTCATTAAAGTTACAAGATGAAATTTATCTATAACAATTTTTGCATGAGTAAATGCTGCATCTGCTACTGCTTTGAACGGCCGCCACATATCCATAGAGATCGATTGAATCTGTCGTCTTTGTTCATCTTCCCAACAATTAAAGTAGTCAATTAAATCATCCTTTTTGCGAGTAGGTAAAATGTCAATTAACTCCCGATTAATTGGATCTGTAATGCTAACTCCATATTTATGGCGTTTTAAAACTGCAAATTCATCGATACTGATGGCTTTTAATTGACTAAGTTTTGAAACTTGTTGTTTAATGAGAGGGTCAACTACTTTTTTAACTGCATTATTAACAGCTGTATAACTTAACCCGTTTTCTCTAGCAACTTTAGAATAATCCTTGCTGACAGTTTCTTTAGCAAGATATTTATCAAAGCGTTTGGTTTTACGGGCATATTTATCAATACTTTCATATTTTTCAGGGATACCCCTCTTATGACAATAAGGACAACGATATCTTTTTTTTAGAAGTCTAATGATTACTAGTTTACCTCTTATGGGGATGTCTCTAATATTTTGCCATTTTGTATCATGGATTTTATTAGTGATATTACCACACTGAGGACACACAATGTGATTTTTCTTTGCTTCAGCGATAAAAATATATCTGTCCTCCGTTGAAATAATTTCAGTTGCAATAATGTCTGGCAAATCAAGAAATTTTATGATATTATTATATTGCATTTGCTGGACTCCTTTCTTTGGTTTTTAGTTCGCAACTAATTAATTCAACGGAGCCAGCAAATGCCTTTTTATTTTTTATAATTTTTTCTTCACAACATTAATTATAGACCCAAAATATTTAAAGAAATTAGTCCTGGATTACAACCGTATTACTGATATTAGTCCATTAGCTGAGTGTACATCACTTGAATATTTACGTCTTGTTGAGATTCAAATTAAAGATATTACACCACTAACTAACCTAATATTTCTATCATCACTTGATTTAAGTTCCAATCTAATCGAAGATATAACCCCCCTTAAAAACCTGAATTACCTTGAATGGCTCAATCTTAATTCCAATCAAATTAATGACCTGACTCCTTTAGTAGAAAATACAGGTCTAAATTTCGGTGATTATCTTGACATTCGTTACAATTCACTGGATTTAACAGAAGGCTCTCCAGATTTAGAGGCAATCAACACCTTAATCGAACGTGGAATAGAAGTAGATTATTAATCTTTAATCCTTCGGAAAGATTAAACTCTAAGGGCCAGGCATTCTGCCTGGTCTTTTGAAATGTTGACAACCCCTATAATTTTCCGGTAGAATAACTATAACAAAATCTTTAAGGAGAGTTTATCATGAATTCAGCCAAAATTATTCACAAAATTACAAATCTATTACCATCATCTTCTATCCCCATCTTAAGTTCTCTATTAAGCCGCCTGGCTTACTCTCTTCATGAAAAAAGCCATCATAGACAGGAAATTCATAATGCAATTGCTTCTGCCTTGCACTTACCTTTAGATAATCCTCAAGTAGATAAACTGGTAAAAGCCAACTTTAAACACCTACTTCAGACCATCTTTGAAATAGCCCGTTTTGATCAATTAAAAAAAGAGTGGTCTAATTTAATCAAAATTGAAGGTATAGAACACTATCAGAAAATTCACAAATCCGGACAGGGAATAATTTTATTAAGTGCCCACATTGGAAACTGGGAACTTTTGATCAGTGGATTACCCCTTTTAGGTATTAAAAAACCTTATGCTCTGACATGGAAACAACCAGAATCAGATTTGAATAATCTCTTAAACCACCAGCGTACCCTCTGGGGAACCCGTATTTTATGGACACAGGAATTGGACAGAGAAAAGATAAAAGAAATACTCACCAATAATGGTACACTTCTTATCTTCGCCGATCACTATCAATTGGGCAAAACTACGGTGAATTTCTTTGGCCATCCTACCAGAATTCCTGCCGGACCAGTACTTTTTGCCCGAAAATATAACGCGGCTCTACTACCAATCCATACATACAGGAAAGGTAATAGACACCACATAATTATCGAACCAGCTTTAACTTTAAAATCTTCTACTGAAGATTTAACTCCTGATCTACAAAAATGTATCAATTTTATTGAAAGATGGATTCTTAAAAATCCTGAACAATGGATGTGGATTTTTAAACGGGGAGAATGGTGTCTGGAATAAAACTTCTTTTGAAATTAATAACCATTTTCAATAACGCTAAAAAGAAAAAAACACCGGTAAATCCGACTTTTTACATCTATCTGAATATTATTTGTAATTTCATTGAAAATAATTATTATTGTTAAAAATGTTGAAAAATTCTTTAAAAAATTATCTCCTTTCCCAGATCAATAATCTTTTTATAATTTCTTCAAAATTCTATTTTATCAAGCCACTATCTAACTTTTTTCTTTTCCATTCAATCTCATAGGTAAATATTAACTCCTGTAACATTTTAAACACCCCCTTAATATATAATTACTTTAATTTTTTTAATCTTTTTAACCCCTATATGTAACTATTTCTCATTCAATCTTTAATTTTTTTAATATAAAAATCAACTTTGTTAATTTTATTATATTTTTTTCTCTCCCCCTTGTCAATAGATTTCAAGAAAAATCTTTAAAATTTTAAAAGTTAATATTAAAATAATTGATTTTTACCTTGATAATTTTAATATTTTTCACTTAAGTACTTCACTCAGATACAATATAAAAAACCTTTCGCCCTTGTTATCTCAGGCGAAAGGTTAAACAAATAAATCCGGGCCAGGCCGAATTTATTTTTGAAATTTTAGCCACAAAGAATCAACCTCTTTATCCTGTACCCAACCTTTTTTCCCATCATATCGCCGAATTAAGAACCATCCATTACGGATAGTCTCAACCTCAACAGAATCTCCTTCAGTTAAAGTATAATGAACTTCCCCCATCAAAGATGGCTCAAAACGGGCTACTGTCTCTTTAACCACAACAATGGCTGGATTTGTAAAATAACGCCAGTATGCACTGAGTCCTGTTCCGACAGAGAATAAAATAAAACATAGTAAAACTATAAATACCGGAATTTTGAGATACTGCCTCAGTTTGGGAATAAATAACCACAGCATAATCAATATTACTATTAAGGTATAAAAGACACTGGTCAATAAAGCCAGCTCACGTAAAGTTAAATAATCCGTCAACCAATTAGTAAACCGTATCAACCAGCCCTTTCCTGCATCTGATAATTGTAACTCCTTTTTAAGATATTCCAGATTTGAACGAAGATCAGGATCGCGGGGAATGAAATATCTGGCTCTTAAATAATTTAAATAAGCTTTTCCCTTTTCCCCCATTCTGTAGTAAGCATTGGCCAAATTATAATAAAGCTCTCCACTGACATAACCGGTATTTAAAATATGCTGATAAGTCTGAACTGCTTTTTCAAAGTTACCATCTTCATAATAACTGTTGGCCTTATAAAATAATGAATGAAGATTAGAATATATTTCATCATTTTCAGCATAACTACTGGAGATGGCAAAAAATAAGAGAATCACTATAACCAATGATAATATTTTTACTGTTTTTAACATCTTACGCCACCTCCCCTTTTTCAATCTGTGATATGATAGTACGGGCTTTCTTTAACATTCGCTCCATATCAGCCTCAGTACTAAAAGAACCGGCAAATCTTTTTTCATCTATCTCGCGATAAAATTCTTTAATCTCCTCAATTAACTCTAATGATAAGCCAGCCTTTAACAAACGATCAGTCTCATAATCAGAAATCCCTGTAATTGCAATCTGGAAATATTCCTTAAAATAATTCTGTACTGCCTGATAAATAGTATTATAAAATTCATCTTTCTCTCCTTTTTTAAGCAGCTTTTCTCCTTCTTTTAAAAGTTTTTGTATTCTAGCCTTAGCTTCTTTTCTCTTCCGCTCCGCCAAAGTCTCCCGATTTAGTTTCCAATATAATATCACTCCAACAATCAAAACTATTAAAACAGCCAGATTATAACCCCAAAAATAATAAGAGGTTAAAATAGTTTGACCCACCGGCATAAATCGCCCAGTATTACTTTTAATGTAAAGAATATCCTGACCAACAACCTGCTCTTTACCTTCTTTCTTACTATAATCCATCACCTGGCTTGTCTTTTCACCTGTTCCAATAACCTGAATAGGAATAGGCCCGTGCTCAATGGTATGGTACTTTTCTTCCTCAGGATCAAAATAACTGAAAGAAATTACGGGCAGAGCTTTGACTTTTGATTTTGGAATCACCACTTGTTCAAATACTTTCTCCCCAATCCCTGATTCGCCTGATTTTGTACTTACCGTTTGAGGATCATAATATTTAAATTGGGAATTTTTTTCAAGTTCAGGAGCAGTAACAGTGTTAAAATTACCCTTTCCAGTAATTCGAGTCCGTATAGTTACCGGTTCTCCCAGTTTTACCTGATCTGGAGTTATCGTAACTTCCATGTTAAAGCGGCCAATAGCCCCTTTAAAATTGGCAGGCCTCCCCTCAAGAGGAAAATCCAGAACCTTAAGAGTTATTTCTTCTGAAAGTAAATTTAACGGATACAGATCATAATCTGTACTGAAAAAACTATCAAAAAAACTAGTACTTCTGCTTCGCCGCGGTATTACCACATCTGCTTTTAATATCACAGGGCCAATCTTATACTCTCCCTTAGAGATAGGTTGAATAGTAGTTTTAAATGGATAAACATAATAATATTGACCATTTCGTATCTCCATACTTTTAACCGGCTCTCTAAAAGGCTTTAAAAGAAAATTTTTCAAATCTAATTCCGGGTAATGGATATTTGTAAGTTCAATATCCCTATGAAAGAAAAGTTTAATGGTCAGCGGAATCTCTTCATTGATATAAACCCGTTTCCGGTCTAATTCAACCTCCAGAAAAATTAAATCTTTCAATTTCTCTTCTAAAGTCCTATTCTTCCCCTGGCCCCGTTCCTCTACAATAATCTGAATTGGCTGAGTATAATATTTTTTTCCCCTGACTTTTACCTCAATAGGTGGAATCTCTAACTTTCCGGTCTTTAAAGGGATCAATGAATAGAGATGACTCACCGATTCGGTTTTTTTTCCATTAACGATGGAAACCTGGGTACTGGGGCCATAATATTGAACCTTAAAATCTGGAATCTGAATATCAGGGGCAGGAGAATTCAAATCCCCCTGAATTTGAACTGTTAAAGTCAGAGACTGACCTACTTCAACTCTACTCTCACTTACAAAGGCATTGACCTGGATTTCTTTTGCTAACACAGGTAGGCTTAATAATAGAATAAAAATACATATTACTAGTAGTACCATGTAATTTTTCTTCATATAATCATCTCCTTCAGGAGTGATTTTTCAATGTTTAGGAAATTATACTTTTTCGCAGGTTGCGGATAACATTTGGTATGATTAAACTGCAAAAAGCTAATTTTGAGCAACACAGAAATTTTTCGTTAAACCATCTTAGTGAGATTTCAGTCGAAATAAGACCTCATATGAGGATTGATGAACTAATCAAGGGTCAGGATGACCCATTGATTAGAGTGGCTTATTTCGACCGAAATCGAGCTTTAGATGGTTCGAAAAATTTCTCCTTAAGCGAAAAATTAGCTTTTTGCAGTAAAATAAGATTTAGTGCCGAAGGGCATTTTATTCTTTTATAATTACCAATCTTTATCAGTAGAATACTGGCTTTTATCCTGATATAGTTGAATTGGAATAAATTCTCCATTCTGATTTTTAAACTGTTCTAAGAGCTTAAGTACTTCTTCTTTTGTCAATCCCTGCATTGGAATAAATTCCTGTTTTTCTTCAGCCTCTTCCTTTTGATTAGCACCAACTGATTCTTTATCCTGTTTTGATTGATCTTTAGAATCTTCATTCTGCAGTTGAGTATCTTGGCTCTCCTCTTTTTTTGAATTTTGCTGGTTATTATGAGAATTTTGCTGATTTTTAAGTTGTTCTTTCTTCTGATCATTTTGGTTCTTTTGGTCTTTTTGACCCTGGTGGTCATATTGATTCTGTTTATTCTTTTGGTTTTGCTCTTTATTTTGATTCTGTTCCCGATTTTTCTCCATCTGATCCTTCAACTCTTTAAGTTTCTTTTTTACAAATTCATAGTTAAATTTGGCATCTTTATCTTTAGGGTTAGCTTTGATTACATTCTGATAGTGCTGTAACGCTGTCTCAAACTTATTTATAGCTTCTAGAGGATTTTCTTTAAGGAAAGCTTCTCCCTGACGATAAACCGTATTTCCCAAATTATATTCGGCTCGATTTTGGAGTTCTTTATCCTTACTCAAATTTAGTACTTTCTTAAAGTGGTCTTCAGCACCAGCAAAGTCTTCTTTTTTATAGAGTACATGACCTAGATTATAGTGAACCACAGGTTCATCAGGGGCGTCCACTAAAGCTTGTCTATAGGCTTCGATTGCTTTTTCAAGCTGGCCCCGGGCCAGTTCCTTATTACCCCGGGTCAACTCATTTTGCCAGCTATTAAAGGTAAAACCTGTTCCCAGTAATATTAAAATCAAAACAACCGGGATAAATTTTCCTCTCATGAGTGAACCCCCTTTTTTACTCCTATCAACATCTCAGCACCAATTAAGATGATCCCCATCAAAAGAAAGATTTGATACCGCTTATGATACTTCTTTTTCCGGGTAGTACTAAACTCTGTCTTTTTCAACTTTCCGATAAATCTATCATAAATAGAATCCAGTCCAGCAATATCTGCACCTGAAATATAAACACCACCAGCACCAGCAGCCATCTCTTTTAAAAGCTTTTCATTTAACTTAGACTTAACCACATTACCATTTTTATCTTTCAAAAATTGACGATGACCATCCTCAACTATAGGGATTAATTCTCCAGAAGTTGTCCCCATGCCAATAATAATTAACTGAATTCCTTCTTCTGCTGCTTTTTCAGCCATCTTAACAGGATCACCCTGATGGTTCTCTCCATCTGTAATGAGAAACAGAACTTTGTTTTCCGCCCCTGCATTGGTAAAAGCCTCAAGAGCATTTTTAATTGCTTCCCCAATAGCTGTTCCTCCCTGGGGCATTATTTCAGGTGAAAGAGCTTGAACTCCCTGCATAAACGCATTATAGTCAATTGTTAAAGGCACCTGTAAAAAACTGGTTCCTGCAAAGGTAACCAGACCCACCCGGTCTCCTTCCAACCGGTCAAGCAAGTCCTGAATTAAAAGTTTGGCCCTTTCCAGCCGATTAGGGCGCACATCTTCTGCCAGCATACTTTTGGAGGCATCCACAGCAATGATAATATCAATTCCTCGATGGGTCACCGTTTCCCAATGGAAGCCCCACTGAGGTCCTAAGAGAGCTATAAGCAAGAATAAAATTCCCATAATTAACAATCCAGCTCTCAATTTCTCCTCCCAGGGGCGATAATTGATTAATAATTTTTCCAATAAAGGTGAATTAGCTAAATAGTTAAGATCTTTACGACGTTTTCTTAAACTCCAGACAAAAAAGCCAATCAAAATAGGTATTAAACTAAATAAATATATATATTGTTGGTTTTCAAATCTCATGGTAATCGCCTCATCACCGTATTTTTTAAAATTATCTCAATACTAAGGAATATCAATGCCCAGAGGATAAAATATGGATAAAATTCTTTATAACGATAGAATTCCGTCATCTCAATCTTTGATTTTTCCAGTTTATCTATCTCTTCATAAACCTTATAAAGTTCTTCCGTATCTGTCGCCCGGTAATAATGCCCTCCTGTTTTTTCAGCAATCTCTGTTAAAAGTTCATCATCAATATCAATTCTGACTTTTTGATAGAATTTACGTCCAAAGGAATCCTGTACCGGATAGGGGACAGGGCCTCTGCTCCCAGCCCCTATAGTATAAATTCTAATACCCAAAGCTTTAGCAGCTTCGGCTGCAACTTCAGGCTGAATCTCTCCTCTATTATTTTTACCATCAGTAAGTAGAATGAGAACTTTACTTTTTGCTTCAGAATCTTTCAGCCTGTTTAGGGATGTCATAATAGCTGAACCAATGGCAGTTCCATCCTCAACCATACCTATTTCAAGTTCTGCAAGACGTTGAAGCAACCAGTCCTGATCCCAGGTCAATGGTGCTACAGTATACGGTCTACCAGCAAATACCACCATTCCCAATCGATCATTAAATCGTCGTGGGATAAAATCCTCAAGCACCCGCTTTACTATATCTAATCGATTATATCGCTTACCATCTATCGTAAAATCTTCAGCCAGCATACTGGTAGATACATCAATAGCAAGGATTATATCAATCCCTTCTTCTATCACCCGCTCTTTTCTAACACCCAACTGAGGACGGGCCAGTGCAATAATAAGTAAAATCAATACCAATGCCCTAAGTAGAGGTATTAAGGGCTGAAACCTGACTTTTAATGAGCGGGGCATCTGTTTTAAGTGAACTAAAGATGGAAAATGTAAACTGGCTTCATTTTTTCTTTTCTGACTCAACCAGAAAATTAGGGGAATGAGGAGAATCAAGAGCAGAAAAAGTGGATTTTTAAAGATCAGATTCCTATACATCTTCCTCTCCCCCTTCTTCTACAAATCTAGTTTCATCTACAAAACGTCTGGCTGTCTTAAAGGCCTGTTCGATCTCCTCATATGCGGGGATATGTCGGGCATATTTAACCAGATCGGATTGGTATAAAAATTTTTTAAGTAACTCCTGATGCTCCAAAGCCAATTCCAATTTTCGTATGGCTTGTTCTAAAAACTCCTGAGTAGTCATCTCCCGGGCCTTAGCCCCAAAACGATTTTCAATATATTCCCGGACAATCTCAGAAAGAATTGTAAAGTAGCGGTCAATCTCTCCCTTTTCCAATAAATCTGAAGCTTCAAGCTCTGCCAGACGTTGATAAGCAATCTCATGGGCCGGTAAAGAAGTTTCTTTAACTATCTCTATATCGTTCTTCTTTTTCAAATGGCGGAAAATTAAATAACCAATCATACCTAGAAGAATCAAACCTGCCAAAAGGTAATAAATAAGTTGATTTGACGACACATTTTCCACCGGTTTTAAATCCCGAATATCTTTAGCATCTTCAGATAATAAACTCTCCACCACCAGAGTTAAACCTGGTACAATCCATTCTTTTTTTTCACCTTCAGGAGTTGTGTATTTAACTACAATTTCTGGTAGTTGATACTTCCCAGGTTCAAAAGTCATAAAACAATATCTATCTTCATAATGGACTATTCCCCATTTTTTATCTGGCCCTTTTTTCTCTTTTCTTTTAAGTTCAACACCTTTAGGTGGAGAAATCACCGGCATCTCTACAGTATAGCCTGGTTTTGTTAAAACTGTGAGGGTTACAATCATCTCATCACCAATCAAAAAAGCTTCCCGGTTTAATTTTAAATCTGCCTGAATTGGCCCTTTAAATTTTGGTTTTCTTAAGAGATACATTCCACCAGAAAAAAGCAGAGCAATCAGGCAGATAAGTAAAATTATAACCAATGATTGTTTTGTAAGTCGCATCAATCCCCAACTCCCTCACTGCATCCAATTCTTCCGTGCTTTAAAAAACTTCATTAAAACATCAACATAATCCCTATCGGTTCTTAAATCAATAGAACTAACTCCAGCAGAAGCAAAGACTTTTTTACGAAATTCTACCATTTCAAAAAAGCGCCGTTTATACTCTTCCCGTACCTTTTGATTTGAACTATCAATCAAAATCTCCTCCCCGGTCTCTGCATCTTTAAGGTTTATTAACCCAACAGAAGGTAATTCTTCTTCTTTAGGGTCTGTTATGGTTACGGGAATTAAATCATGACGTTTACTAGCAATTTGAAATGCTTTTTCATAACCACTATCAATAAAGTCAGAAATCAAAAAACAGATGGTACTTCGATGAGTTACTTTGTTTATATATTCCAATACACCGCTAATATCTGTTCTATAATGAGTTGGCTTAAAATAAAGAAGTTCTCTAATTACCCTTAGAACATGCCTTCTTCCTTTCCGGGGTGGAATATGTTTTTCTATCTGGTCAGTAAATATAACAAGTCCAACCTTATCATTATTTTCAATGGCAGAAAAGGCCAAAAGAGCACATATTTCTGCTGTCAATTCATTTTTTAATTGATTGACAGTACCGAACCTGAAAGAAGAACTGGCATCGACCAACAACAGTATAGTTTGTTCCCGCTCTTCTTCAAATTCTTTTACATAGGGCTGACCCATCCGGGCTGTCACATTCCAATCTATGGAGCGAATCTCATCACCGGGAAGATATTGGCGTACTTCGCTAAATTCAATCCCTACTCCCTTAAAAGCACTGGCATACATACCAGCAAGCAGATTATCTGCCAGTCGATTGGTTTTGATCTGAATCTTCCGTACCTTTTTTAATATCTCTTCATTAACCATAGTCCTCATCCTTCCTTAGGGAACAGGAATCTCGTCAAAAATAGTCTGAATTATATCCTCTGGGGTCAACTCTTCTGCTTCAGCTTCATAAGTAATAGCAATCCTATGGCGCAGTACATCCATTCCGATAGTCTTCACATCATGTGGAATCACATAACCCCGGCCCTGGATAAAAGCATAGGCTTTTGCTGCAAGACAAAGACTAATGGTGGCTCGAGGTGATGCACCGCATTCAATTAAATTTTCAAGGTTTTTAAGCCCATATTCCCCAGGTTCACGGGAAGCAAAAACCAGATCCAGAATATAATCTTTGATCTTTTCATCCAGATAGATCTGATCCACAATACTACGCAGATCCATGATCTCTTCAGGGCTAATAACCGGTTCTACTGTTAAATCCCTTTTTGTATAAGCCATCCGGTTTAAAATCTCTTTCTCTTCAGATTTTTTAGGATAAGTTATCTTTACCTTCAACATAAATCGATCCAACTGAGCTTCAGGTAAAGGATATGTTCCCTGCTGTTCTAAAGGATTCTGGGTCGCCAGCACCAAAAATGGTCTGGGTAGTTTAAATGTTTCCTCACCGATAGTCACCTGTTTTTCCTGCATAGCTTCCAAAAGAGCACTTTGAACTTTAGCTGGAGCACGGTTAATCTCATCTGCAAGGACAATATTGGCAAAAATTGGCCCCTTTTTAGTTATAAATTCTCCTCTTTGTGGGTTATACACCAAAGTTCCTATCAGGTCAGCAGGTAAAAGATCGGGAGTAAACTGAATTCGCTGATATTTTGCATTGATACAGCGGGCCAGGGTTTCTACAGACAAAGACTTGGCCAGACCCGGTACCCCCTCTAAAAGAATATGTCCATTGGCTAAAAGTCCTACCAAAAGTCTATCCACAAGTTCTTTTTGTCCTACAACAACTCTCCCAATCTGTTCTTTCAATCTTTCAATAAGTTGACTTTTATTTCGTACCATTTCTTGAATAACAGTTACTTGATAATCCATTTACCAACACTCCCTTACCCTAATTCTATTTTACCAATGAAATTATACATGATTTTACTACAAAAAGCTAATTTTTCGCTTAAGGAGAAATTTTTCGAACCATCTAAAGCTCGATTTCAATCGAAATAAGGTTCCCTAATCAATGGGCCCTTCTGGCCCTTGATTAGCTCATCAATTCCAGTGATGAGGCCATATTTTGACTGAAATCTCACTAAGGTGGTTTAACGAAAAATTTCAACATCACTCAAAATTAGCTTTGTGCAGTTTAATCATACATGAAAAATTTCACGAATTTGTGACAACCACAAAAAGTTATTCTCTAAAATGTAACAACTTCCCTGCTTTTAGTTGATTATGTTAGCAAGCAAATCTATAATATAAAAAGCCTCTTAAAATTTAGTTAAGAGGCTTTTAGCTAAGAAAAAAATTTTGATACAAACTTATTGAAACTTAACATCAATTCTTTTTCTTGTCTCTTGTGCAGCTTTTGGCATACGGACTTCAAGAATACCATTTTTATAAGTTGCAGTAGTACCTTCAACAGAAACCCGGGTAGGTAATGCAACAGAGCGTTGGAACCTTCCGGTAAATCTCTCACGTCTATGCATTTGATCTTCACGAATTTCATTATACCTGTTAATAGTACCGCTAATTGTAACAATGTTCTCATCAACATCAATATTAATATCTTCTTTCTTTTCAATTCCAGGAATTTCACATTCAACTACAACTTCATTATCTGTTTCATAAACATCAATCCGGGGCAAATTAAAATCCCGTCCAAAAGGATTGGGGAAGTCAGTAAAAAATCTGTCCAAATCTCTTCTCCACTGTTCTAATTGACGGAAAGGCTCATAGGGGATTAATGCCATATTCTCTTACCTCCTGAGATTTTTTTTCATTATTATTTTGCCTACTCTTCAACAGTCTTATTCAATGTATTTGGACTCAAAAATACTATAAAAGAATTATCTCTACTACTTTATCCCAATAAATCAACTGTTAAACTATTTCTGTAAAATTAAACAAAATGCCCTTCGAGCACTGCACAAAGCTAATTTTTCGCTTTAATGTGAAATTTTTTGAACCATCTAAAGTTCGATCTCAGTCAAAATAAAGTATACTAATCAACGGACCCTACTGGCCCTTGATTAGCTCATCACTTCCTGTGATGAGATCTTATTTCGACTGAAATCTCACTAAGATGGTTTAATGAAAAATTTCAACATCGCTCAAAATTAGCTTTGTGTAGTTTTTTATAAATTATCTATACAACTTACGAAAAAGTATAATTTCCCTGGTATTAAAAAATTAATTCCCCGCCCATTTTACGGGCGGGGTTTTACTTATTTTACCAATCCAGCTTTATACCTCATATAATCCAGTATTTCACTGTCAATATACTCATCTTCCCGCATACGGCCTTCAAAATTCTCTTTCATGTAAAAAGTCTTTAAAGATTCTTTGAATTCCTCATTCCATTCTCCGGTAATCTCACCCTGATAGAAATCCAGTTTCTTCAACATCTGTTGAATCTCTTTTAATTGTTCACCTTCTATTTTAACCAATTTATCAGGGTCAGTCTCTCTAAAATAGAGATAGAAGAGGTTTAAAAGCCGCTTTAATTCTTTAATCGGGGTAGGATGGTCATCAACTCGAAGATCAATATAGCGGTCATTAAATCCACTATAACCCCCTTTCTCTTTTACAACCAAAAGAGCTGCCGATTGACGTCCGCGGCTATCTCCACCAGCTGCCTGTCCTGCCGCCAATGCCTCAACTAACCGATCAGCAAGAGGCCCTTTGACATTGACAAAGGTATCAGCCATAGCCTTAACAGTTTCTTCACTTACCAAAATATTTCCCTGAGCTGCAAAATTGGGCCCAGCAATTCCCCCTGCCCATTCAAAACAATCTTCTCCGGTAAAGGTCGCAGAGTTCCCTTTAGCATCTACAATACCCACCTGGCGAAGATTTTTATTTTCATCAGCAGAAGTCAGTTTCTCCAACACTTCTTCAACACTATACCCCTCTTCTAAAAGACGCAAACCTTCAGGGCCATAGGTGGTATTGGCCCAGGATTGGGTTGCTATAGCACCTACACCGGCCCTAGCCCAGGGTACAACTGCTCCCACTGCTAAAAATTTGGATTGAACTGCAATTCCTAACTCACCCGTTTCTGGATCAAAGCCTACAATAGAAAAAGTAGCTACAAGTTCCTTTTCTTTCATCTTACTACTCATCTACTCTCACCCCTTTTACTCTTTTTATTATTATTTCGCTAACAAAAATATTTTTTCCTGCTAAAACTTAAAAGGAAAAACTAAACCCAATAAATTTAAAAAGGTTCTAATCTGAAAGCTTATCTCAAAAATTATTTAAATGATAATACTGCAAAAAGCTAATTTTGAGTGACATAGAAATTTTTCGTTAAACCATCTTAGCAAGATTGAAGTCGAGCTTTAGATGGTTCGAAAAATTTCTCCTTAAACGAAAAATTAACTTTTTGCAATATAACCTTAAATATAAAAAGAGCACAAACCCAGATAGGGTCTGTACTCTTAAATTACATAGAATCCAATTCTAAGATCAGGTTCAGTTAACAGAGCCCCATAGTGGTGATAAACCTATTTGCTCCTACCCGATTTGATTCAGCATGATACTTACTAGATTTCGAAATATATCCAATATGCCGGTATCCTTATAACACCTTCAATTTTTTTAATTCCTGACACAAATCTGAAGAAGATATAAAATGAATTGTTTTAATACCAAATTTTTTGGCAGCATCCAGATTCTCTCTTGTATCATCAATAAAAATTGTTCTCTCAGGATCAATTTTAAAGTGTTCAATTAAATACTGATATATTTCCGGTTCCGGTTTAAGATATCTTACCTTTGCCGAAATAATCATCCCATCAAAGAGTTGAAAAAATTCATTTTCAGTTGAAACCTTTTCAAAAGCCCGAAGGTGAAAATTTGATAAAACATATAGGTTAAAATTTTTTTCTTTAAGTTGTCGTAAAATCTCAACAGAACCTTCTATCGGGGTAAGAATCTTTTCCCAATCATATAGGATTTCTTCTATCAACTTTACTTTTTCCGGATTTCGCAAACAAATTCTTTTAATTGCCTCCTCAATTGTAATCACACCCCGGTCAAGCATAACCCATTCTTCACTACAAAAAATCTGCTGATAAAGATCATTAACCAATTCTAAATCTGAAACTTTTTGAGTTAAATACTCTAAAGGTTTAAAATTTAGCAAGACATTGCCTAAATCAAAAATAATATTATGGATCAATCGAATACCCTCCCCAGTAAAAAAGATCTCCGTTACCACTATATTATTCATATTTCAGGAACGGGTCAGAAATTACTATTTTATGGGCTTCTGCGTCACTTACACCCACATATAATTCTGCTCTTCCATCCTCCATTCTTATTAGACCACCACTAAATAATACATCTACTAAATCAGGTCTTTTTGCCGGGCCAGGAGGAAAGTTATCCCTGGTTGCTATAATTTCCATTGATGACGCCGTCTCTGTCAAAGGATCAAATGCAAAAACCATGGGATAATAATGTCTATTTCCCTCTTCATCAAAGCGTGCTATATGTCCCAAAACTCCAACTAAACCATTAGATAGAAGATGCAGTTCATTCGCGCCTCCCCATTCTTCTTCAATAAATTGTTCTGTGAGTAACTTTGCATTATTTATTACTTCAATATTCAGCTGGTCAAGAGAATCAATTTTTATAAAGCCAATTTGACCTCTTCCTCCAATTTTCCCCTGTGGTCTTGTAAAAACCCCAATTTTTCCATCAGCTAGCTCTACAAGTCGTATATCCTTCATACCATCTGGCCCGATGGCAAATTTCTTCAAGCTATTGATATCTATTCCGCGATAAAATATAGTTCTATAGCTCAATGCTCCTTCAATCTCCGGATGTGGAAAAATTTCTACACCTCCAAAGACCAGTTCGCCTGAAATTTTTGTTACAAAGGGATCCTGTAATCTAAATTTTGGGGCATTTTTTCTCGGTCTCCAATACCCATCTTCCTGAACAAAAAAGAAAACCTCAGAATCTTCACTATCTCTTGCTTCAACTCTTCCTGCAATAACCATTTCCCCTGCATCTTCAAAAGGAGCAGTTATATTGTATACATCTCTTCCATCGACATCTACAAAATGAAGTTTTTCTCCTTTCAGTTGTTGCTTTTTACTTTTAAAATCCAAGAGTAGTTCTTTACATGTTTGCTTTTTTCCTGATTCAAAAATTGCCATACTTTATTCCCCCTTTATCCTATTTATCCTTTCATTCCTGTCATAGTAATCCCTTCGATGAATTGACGTTGGAAACAGAAAAAGAGTATCAGTACTGGAAGCATTACAACAACTGAAGCTGCCATCAAAAGATTCCACTGGGTTTTAAACATTCCTTGAAACATTTTCAAACCCAGAGCAAGAGTAAATTTTGATTTATCATTGAGATAAATCAAAGGACCCATAAAGTCATTCCAGTGGCCTTGAAAAGAGAAAATAGCTATAGTCGCTAAGGCCGGTTTGGATAAAGGCAAAATAATTTTATAGTAAATTTGAAAAGCATTGCAACCATCGATTTTGGCTGCATCATCCAACTCTCGGGGAATAGTCATAAAAAACTGACGCAAGAGAAAGATATAAAATGCTCCACCACCAAAATAAGCTGGTATTGTCAAGGGTTTAAAAGTATTAATCCAACCAAAATTTCTAAACATGATAAAGACAGGAATCATAGTTACCTGACCAGGTAGCATCATTGTAGATAATAAAATTAAAAAGAGAATATTTCTTCCTTTAAAGTCAAATCTGGCAAATCCATAGGCAACAAGTGATGCTGTCAAAATCTCACCAAACATGGCAACTACTGTGATAAACACTGTATTTTTTAAAAAAAGTCCAAAGGGTTCTACGGTCAAAGCTTCAATATAATTAGACCACTTAATTGGATCCGGTATCCATTTCGGAGGAAATTGAAGTACTGCGGCTTCACTCTTTAATGATGTGGAAACCATCCAGAAAAAGGGTAATAAAAAGATCAATGCTCCAATACTTACCACTATATACCATATAATCTTAGTCAATTTTTTTTGCTTTTTTTGGCTGGATTTAAGGCTCATTCTTTCTTGCCTCCTTTTTTATTCTCATTAAACGCTCCCTGATAAAATACCCACGCATCTGAAGATTTGAAAACTAACAGAGTTAGCACAAGGATAATCAGAAAGAGAATCCAGGCCTGAGCTGAAGCATATCCCATCTTAAAATCACTGAAGGCATTCTGAAAAAGGTATAATACATAAAAAAGCCCGGCATTACCAGCGCCTCCCATAATATATGCTTGAGTGAAGGTCTGAAACGCACCAATGATTCCCATTATTAGATTAAAGAAAATCACCGGAGAGAGCATGGGTAAAGTAATTTTAATAAACTTTTGCCACCTATTAGCCCCATCAATCTCTGCCGCTTCATACAATTGAACCGGAATATCATTAAGTCCAGCTAGATAAATAACCATACCGCCACCTACTCCCCACAGGCTCATGATAATATAAGCTGGTAGAGTCCAGGCAGGATCAGATAGCCAACCAGGGCCTGTAATGCCAAATTTAGATAATACAAAGTTTATAAGACCAAAATCGGGACTAAAAATCCATTTCCATAATAAAGATACAGCAACTCCTGAAACAACTGCAGGTAAGTAATAAATTGTTCTGAAAATATATACCCCTTTAAATTTCTGATTTAGTAATAAGGCTACACTCAAAGAACCTAAGATTCCCAATGGGATACTGAAAATAGAATAAATAGTAGTAACCTTTAAAGACTGCCAGAACTTAGGATCCTCAGTTAACAATTTCACATAGTTATCAAATCCTACCCATCTGGGGGGGGTAAATAAATTCCACTTTGTAAAACTCAACCATATAGAATAACCCATAGGGAAAACAGTAAAGATGAGAAATCCTAAAATCCACGGCAGTATAAATAAATAGCCCAATAGATTTTCTCTTCTGCGGAGTTTGGAGTATTTAGCCATATTATAACCTCCCTGAATTATTAGGGACTCACTTTCTGTTGAAAATGAGTCCCTATTCTAATTACTTCTGCAGAGAATAAATCTCCAATTTTTCTTGTTCGAAATCTTTACAGATCTGGATTCTTTGTCCATACTTATTCTTCAAAGTTACAGTTTCAACAACTGGTTGTAAAACAATTTGATCTATTTTGGCATTTTGAAAACTTTTATCAGTATTACCAATCAGAGAAAGAACATGGTTTCCCCGTGTCAAACTGACTGACTTTTTCAGTCCTGACATCCAGAGATAATTACTATCTGGCGAACTTCCTTGATCAATGGCGCCAATTAACTCACCATCAATATAGATTTCTACTTCAATCTCGCCTTTTGCAACAGCCTGTTTTTCATAGATCAGATATATTAGATATTTTTGATCATTTTTAAAATATAAATTATATTTAACCTCATCCCCATCACCCAGAGCTATAAATTGATTACCACTAAATTTACCCTGCCCTCCACCTGAATTTCCGTATCTAACCCGTGGCTGACCTTTTTCTGCTATACCCAATTCACCTTCAATATAAATGGAAAGCTCACTTACAACCTTTTGAGTATACTGTAAATACTCCCGGGCAATCGGGTTATTCTCTACTTCAATAATGCTCAAAAGTGCTTCTATTGTTGACTCAGCACCTGAATTGGCATTATATGTCTCTGGACTATCAATACCATCATAACATCTACCGGTAGCAGGGTCATACATTTGTACCTTAACCGGATTGTTACCCAGATACCACGTAGCAGCCAGTCCTGCCAATTGTGCATATTTCTCCTCACCAGTAGCATTATAAAGTTCAATATAACCCTGAACCACTACATTAACAGCATAGGCGATCTGTTCATAACGAACCGGAGCAGGAGTTGATTCGTAAAGAAACCCATCCATAATAAGTTGGCTAAACCAACCTTCAGCTTCTAATCTGGCAGATTGAATCCAGTCATCATTATTGAGCACCCTCCCGGCCAATGCCAGAGCTTGTGTCTGCCTACTACCCCAACCATGCCATTCAGACAAGGAATTACAACGACTTGAATGCCTTCCAAAGGGGTAAGTATTAATGCTTCCATACTGAACTTTAGCTATTCCCTCGGCCAGTTGATATATCATTTCTTTAATGGCAGGGTCAGATTTGACCTCATAATACCGTGTCAGTCCCAGTAAAGTTATTGCCGAGATATCTGCTTCCCCTCTAATTAACCAATTGGGAATTTTATAACCGTGAAGATTTATATAAGTATTATATTTACCCCGATAAAAATCAGCAGCTTTAATAGCCAATTTTAATGCCTGCTCTAACCGGGTTGCAAATTGTGGATCTAACTTGTGAAATACTTTATAGCCATAACCCAATGCCCAAACAGCCCTGGCTGCCCACCAGGAGTAAGTCTTAAAACTGGTAGGCCCATCTTTATTAATACTTAAATCTTTATTTACAAAATTATAAAACTCTCCATCCGGAGCCTGCATATACAGGACAAATTCCAGAGTTAATCTGGCCATCTTTAAACTGTGCTGATCCTGATACTTTTCATAATGTTTTAGATAAACCACTGCTGCTCTGGCAGTATCATCCAGACAGGCTACTCCTTCCCCTTTTGCATCAGTCCATTTATAATCTGGAGCATCTGCATAAATGTGAGTAATTGCCATCTCAATGCCTTCAATGGTAACTCTCTCATTCAAATAATTTAGATGAGAAAGGTTAACCAAAGATGGCTCTTCTGCCAGAACTTTATCAATAAATCCCGGTGTCAACATCGCTGCCAAAACGATAATAACAGCTATTATGACATAAACTATGTCCATAATGTTCCTCCTTTACTCCTGATTCTCTTTTAAGACTTCATTGATTTTTCTGGCAGCGATTTTTACAGCCTCTTCAGGAGTCTTTTTACCCAACCAGATTGGCTGCGACATCTCTTCCCACAAAATCCGACTAATCTGACTTTGTCCAACAACATTAGTAAAACCGCGGGCATATGCCATAGAATTTCTAATTGCTTCTTCCCGATCAGGTGTTAATCGAGGTTCAATCTCTTTTAACTTCGCCATAAGAGATTTTCTTGGTGGAGCTATCTTCCAGTGTTGGATACCATCCAATAACTCTTTCCATGCCTGATAGGCCAGTTTCTTGTGCTTGGTACTGGAGCTAATTACCAATGAAGCAGTCCAACTAAAAGTAGCTTTTACTTTTCCCTGCGGTACTTCAACTGCACCCACATTGAAATTAAGATCATAGAAACCATCTGCAGCACCCCCAATGAACATTGCTACTTTACCGGTTTTAAAAAGATCTGCAAAACCTTGTTCCGAGATAGTTGCCATAGATGGGGTGATCTTATATTTGTGAATAATATCATGGAAAAATTTCACACCACCCAGAGCCTCTGGTTGGTCCAGAAGGGCAGTTTGACGATCCGAACTAATAATATGACCACCATTTTGCCAGATCCAAAGTTCAGGTGTGCCCTGTTGAACAAAACCATAATAATCTATCCGGCCATCATTATCCACATCTTTAGTCATTTTCTGAGCTAAGTCCACAAACTGTTCCCAGCTCATACAGCTTTTTGGATATGGTACATTGAATTTATCAAAAAGATCTTTATTATAATAGAGAATAAAAGGCTGATAGATCCAGGGTAAACCATATAATTGACCTTGATATCGGCTGGTTTCTAAAGCTGCTGAATAATAATCATCCAGGTCAATTTCAGGATCTTTTTTAAGAATCGGAGTTAAATTCATCAAAACCCATTTGGAAGCATAATCGGGAACAAATTCCTGAGAGAGATAAAAGATATCTGGTGGTGTACCACCGGCAATCATAACCTGTAATTTGGTATAATAATCACCAGGAATATGAATAGTTTTGATCTGGAAATCCTTATGTCTGGCATTTATTTTGTCAACAATTTGCTGTAATTCCTTTCCTTCCTCAACACCGGACCAAGTTGCAAAAGTAATAGTTACTGGTTTTTTGGCAGCAACTGTTAAAGAACAGAGATTAAGTAGTAAAACCAAAAAAATGATCAGGCCTATTATTTTTTTATGCATCTATCTAACCTCCTTCTAAATTTGATAGCAGGGCAATATTGCTATTGCCCTGCGAAAAATCAATTACTTAAAAATTATCCCGGTCAAATCTGCTCTTCTCGTATTTAAGAAACGAATGGCATCAGCCTCATTTTTAGCGCGGAATGGAATATAGTAGAAACTAAATACTTCTCTGTCGCCAGGTATATAGTGAACTACTGTATCTTCAATTCTGGTCTTGAGATCAGCTGTACCGGGGAAAGCATTGAATTCGCCAGCAATCCACTGGAATTGCCCGGTTCTAAATTCACTACTTTCATAAACCCAGGTCCTACCTTCTACAAATTTTTGTAAATCAGATGGGATTTCCGGTATATCCAGATTGATCTCACCAATACCAATTCCCGCTGATGGAGAATAGTTAGCACGCCATTTTTCAACACTGGCAAAGATGTAGGTAGCACCCCAGAAGAGAGGTTTCATTTTATCAGTTGCCGGAAAAATAATATAAGGAGTTCCATCGACAGTTTGAACTGCCCCTCGTTCCTTCCAGTATTCTTCCGGAGTGTATTGTTTGGCATCTGCCCAACCCATTCTCCTAAAGACAGGAAGAATATGAACAGTATCTTCCTCTTCTACCAATGGATGAGTCATCTGACTTTGTACTTTGGCCATATCAGCATAACCCCTAAACTCAAACACATTATCGATTTTTACTTCACCATTCGGATAAATTTTTGTGTACAAAGTCTGTTCCAGCCCGGGAAACATTTCAGAAGCCATTTGAGCGACAATAGTTAAGCGAACCGGGCCATCACTAAAGATTTCCATATTCTTGACTCTAAAAGCATAGGAAACTACTTCATTATATGGACCAAGGTTCTTATCAGCCCACCAGGTACTTTTGTTAAAACCACCGGTCCTGGCCAGACCAAGTTCAGCTGCAATAACTTTGTTGTATCCATCAAAACCTTTTATATCAACAATGCCGTTAGAACGAACAGAGAAAACAGTTTTCTTATCACTGGTTGCTACTTCATAACCTCCATTCTCTGCTTTTTCAACAACAAAGAGATTACCTTTATATTCCGGTTTACTGGCAAAGGGATCATCAGATACAACAATCTTATACTCACCGGGTTTTGGAGCTACAAAAACCAACTCATCATCACCGGATAAGATTCCATTCAAATCCAGATCATCAATTTGATAAGGTAATTCTTTATCTTTAGAATCGTAAACCCTGATACTATCCCAATTTGCACCAAAGTTAACACCAATCCGCTGTTTTAAATTCTTAATGGTCATTTCCACAGGTACATTCATACCGGATACTGAAACTGTTACAGTCTGCTCCTCAGCATAACTAATACAAGTAATAATTAATAGTATTAATAAAACAGAAAGTGCAAAAAAACTTTTTCTCCTCATTAGTTTTCGCCCCCCTAATTAAAATTGTTAATATTTATAGGTCAGCTTTTTTTCACCTCCCTCTACCTATTTTCATCTCATTTAATTCTTTTTTTAAATCATTTTTATCTAAACTGGCTACACCAATCACTGTATCCGCTCCACCATAATAGACATAAATTTTATCTCCTAAATCTACCGCTCCACAACTAAAAACTACATTTGGTACCAGACCATTAATCTCCCAATCTAATTCAGGTTCCAGAATCGGTTCAGCCTGCCGATATAAAACCTTTGTCGGATCATTTAAATCCAAAATAGCCAGGCCAAGACGATAAACATTATTATCATCAACCCCATGATAGATTAAAAGCCATCCTTCATCGATTTTTATGGGAGGACCAGCAATCCCAATTTTCTTTGATTCCCAACTTTCCGGAATCGGGGACATTATAATTTGATGATTTTCCCACTCTTTTAAGTTTTCGGAAAATCCAACCCAAATATCGGGCAGCCTACGGTGTAATAATACATATTTACCCCCAATTTTTTCTGGAAATAATGCTGCATCCTTATTTGGCTCATCCAATACTACCCCTTTACGCTTCCAATCTATTAAATTCTTAGAAGTAGCCATACAAATTCTGAAATCATTCCAATCCCTACCACCAAAACCAGTATAGAGCATATAATATGTATCACCAAGTCTGGTTATCCGGGGATCCTCTACCCCCCAATCCTCCTGTTCACCTTCACCGGTATATACCGGTTCGGTTAAACGATTAAAATGGATTCCATCTTTACTTACCGCATAGCCTATTGAAGAAGTAAATTTTTTTTCTTGAAGGGGTTTCTCGCTATCCAGATAAAATGGTTGATCAGAAGCGCGATAGAAAAGATGAAATAAGCCATTTTCATATAAAACCGCTGCATTAAAAACCGCCTCTTTTTCCCATATGTGTTCTTTTACAGGACGCAAAATAGGTTCATTTGTAAGTCTGGTTAATTTTATCATTAATACCACCTCTTTTTGTTATAAATTATAGCCTGATTATATTAACTGGATACAATTGGACCTGTCGATTCCCGGATAACCGGTTCAACCGACACTACAACTTTAATTGGCTTAGTAAAGACTCCATTAATCAATTCAATCAATCGCTTACCTGCCAAAAATCCCATTTCATGCTTAAAAATTCTTACAGTAGTTAAAGCCGGCATTGTATGCTGGGCCATCTGGATATCATCAAAACCAGCAATAGAAATATCTTCTGGAATGGAATAACCCATCTCCTTAATCGCCTTCATAACTCCAATTGCAAGCATATCATTGGCAGCAAAAAAAGCAGTTGGCCTATTTTCTTTCTGGTTTAAAATTGCCATTGCAGCCCGGTAACCATCCTCAGGATTAAATGTAGGTTCACAGAAGACAATCAAATTGGGATCCTTTTCTATATCTGCTTCTTTTAAAGCCTGCTTATATCCCATATATCTCTCATCTAAAGAAATATGGGTCAGGGGACCTCCTATAAAAGCAATCCTCTTATGTCCCAACTGAATCAGATGACTGACAATTTTCCTGGCACCGGCAATATTATCATTAACAATACAGTCAATATTCTCATCCCAGAGATCATTATCCACTAAAACCAGGGGAAAGTTGCTCTCTTTAATCTTCATAATGATCTTACGATCAATTTCATATCCAGTTAGAATAAGTCCGACATGCTCTTCTACATTAATTAAATCATCAATAATTTCTAAATCCTGTTCTAACTTCCCAGTAATAGTTTTAAAAAACAATTGATAATTATGTTCCCTTAAACTTTGCTCAACTCCCTCCATAACTTGACCATAAAAGGGATCTCCCGTCAAATTATTTAATAACCGGTTACTGAAAATAATTCCTATACTCTTTGTCTTTGAATTTTTATTCTTACTTTTATACTCACGAGGTTGGTATCCCAACTCCCTGGCTATAGCCAATACCTTATCTCTAGTTTCTGGAGCAATTCTTCCTTTTTGATTAAATACTCTGGAAACAGTAGAAGGGGAAACATTAGCTCTTTTTGCGATATCATAAATAGTAACCCCCATCAATTTCACCTACTTTCTAACTAGTAATATATGGTAGTCTGTATGAATTTTGTGAATTTTTTAGTCCTTTCTATATGCTATAATAATAAAACACTGGCAAACTATCCTGGGCTATAAATATATATACGATGTTTCATGTAATATTCCTGCTTGTTTTATTAAATTTTAAGAAACTTTTTATGCAACTTTTTGTTTTTATTGCGCATGAATTTTATCTTGCAATCAATATCCTCAAAAAAAGCCATATCTTTATCTTTACTTCTTGTAAAAAGCTAATTTTTCGCTTCAGAAAAAATTTTTCAATTCATCTAAAGTTCGACTTCAATCTCGCTAAGATGGTTTAACGAAAAATTTCTATATCGCTCAAAATTAGCTTTTTGCAGTATTATCATTAAATTAGTTATGTTTATCTTCCTATTCCTCTTCTATACCTTCTTTACATCTGTGATAATTTTTTCTTTAAATTATCTTTTTTAAGGAAGGAATTTGATAATGAATAAAGAATATGAAAAAGAAAAGAAATTATTATAATTATTATCGAATATTTCATAATATCTGATGCTATAAATAAATACATTTAAATATTTTATCGATAAAATAAAATTATAATTTTACTGCAAAAAGCAAATTTTTCGTTTCAAAAGAAATTTTTCAAACCATCTAAAGTCAGATTTTAGTCGAAATAAGACACACTAATCAATAAACCCTCCTGACCCTTGATTAGCTCATCACATCCTGTGTGGAGGGAGTTTAATCATATATATAATTTTAAGAACCTTTTATAAATTAATAAATTTAAAAATTTAAAAAAGGAGGTGAAATAATCATGTTGCAACCAGAAAAAAGAATAACTACCAATTTACTTATCTTCAAAAAAGACATTACTCCCGAAACAAAAAAACGAGGTATATTCTGGTTCTGCTATTTCCTGATTTGCCTGTTGGCTCAAATATGGCCCATCTATCTGATTGGTAACAGACTTTATCCCTTCGTATTGGGTATGCCCTTTAGCATGTTCTGGGTTGTACTCTGGATTGTAATTATCTTCATAGGCCTTCTTATCAAATTTAACCAAGAATATCGGAGGTGAAATTAGATGGTCCTGTTTATCGTCTTTTTATATTTAGTCATTGTGCTATTTATGGGCATCCGTGCAGGACTTAATAAAGAAAATAGTATTGAAGAGTATGTGGCTGCCAGCAGAAGTTTAAATCTCTTTGTTATGTATTTCTTAATGGGCGGTGCCATATTCAGCGCCTTCGCCTTTCTCGGTGGACCCGGTTGGGCATATTCAAAAGGTGCAGCTTCTTTTTACATTCTGGCCTATTGTGCAATGGGACTAGTTCCCTGGTTAATCTGGGGTCCACGTGCCTATCGAATGGGCCATCGCTATAATTATGTAACTCAGGCCGAATTAATCTCCGATCGATTTGAATCTAAAACTCTTTCTGCTCTCATGGCAATTGTCAGTATCCTCGCCTTTATCCAATATATTGCACTCCAACTCAAAGGTATGGCTTATGTACTTAACGTAACAACTGATGGACTTATTCCATTCTGGTTAGGTGCATTGATCGCTTACGGTGTTGTATTAGTTTATGTATTGACCAGTGGAGTTAGAGGTGTAGCCTGGACCAACGTGTTACAGGGGCTATTTATGATGATTATGGCATGGACTTTGGGTCTTTGGCTTCCGTTTAAATTTCACGGTGGTATAGCTCCAATGTTCAAAAAAATCATTGAATCAAATCCTACCCATTTATTGGTGGGGAAACCGCAGATGTCCTGGGCCGCTTTCTCCTCTGCTATATTGGTCTCTGTACTTGGATTTACCATGTGGCCACATTTATTTATGAAAGCATATACCACCAAATCCGAAAAAACATTGAAACAAACCATTACTTTATATCCAACTTTTGCTATCTTTATGGTTCCAGTTCTTTTCATTGGATTTGCCGGAATCGGTGTAGTTTCTAAAGAAAGCCTTCAGACAGCCGACCAAATTCTCCCTATAATGTTAACCAAACTTGGCCTTCCTCCTGTAATCATGGGACTTGTAGCAGCAGCTACTCTGGCAGCAGCTATGTCTTCATCCGATACCATTACCCACGGTGCCGCTTCTGTCTATACACTGGACTTCCATAAAAAAGTAATTAACAGAAATTTAACAGACCGTCAGGCAGTTGTTGTTACAAGAATTGCGGTAATCGTCTTCTGTAGTGTAGCTTATTATATCGCCGTATTTGGTGCCAAATCTTTAGTAGCACTTCTTTTAGGAGCTTACGGTTCGATTGTTCAATTCTTCCCATTGGTTGCAGCAACCTTCTTCTGGCCCAGAGCAACAAAACAGGGTGCAATTCTAGGCCTTATCACCGGTGTAATTGTCAACTTCTATTTTTCTGCCGTTACTACTCCCCCATTTGAAATTCATGCAGGTATCTGGGGTCTTTTAGCAAATACAATCGTTCTAATTATAGTAAGCTTACTGACCAGTCCACATAATGAAGAACATGTCATGAAATTTGTCATAGAATCTCAGGTTCCTGTTGATTAGAATTTAAAGATCGAGGTGTTCATATATGAAAGAAAGAATTCGACAGGAAATCAATAAAATCTTTGACGAATTAATTCAGATTAGGAGGTATTTTCATCGTTTTCCTGAACTAGGATTTCAGGAAGTGAAGACATCTGAAAAAATTGCCCAACTTTTAGAAAAATGGGGATTAGAAGTCCAGAAAGGTATAGCTAAAACCGGCGTAGTTGGCTTACTGAAAGGCTCACGTCCAGGAAAAACTTTAGGAATCAGATCTGATATTGACGCTTTACCTATCGTTGAACAGACTGGATTAGAGTTTGCTTCCGAACATTCTGGCATAATGCATGCCTGTGGGCATGATGGCCATATCGCCATCGCCCTGGGAACTGCTAGAGTCCTCTCTGCCCTTAAAGATCAGATTGCAGGTAATGTAAAATTTATCTTCCAACCAGCAGAAGAGGGGCCAGGAGGAGCAGAAAAGATGATCGAAGAAGGAATTCTTGAAAATCCATCGGTTGATGCGATTATTGGCCTTCATATCTGGCCTGAAATTCCAAGCGGTTCTATTGGAATTAGTAAAGGTCCCATTATGGCTGCTGCAGATCGTTTTGATATCAAAATCATCGGAGTAGGCGGTCACGGAGCCGTTCCCCATAAAGCTGTTGATCCCGTTGTCATTGGCTCCGAAGTGGTTGTTGCCTTGCAGAACCTCATCAGTCGGGAAATCGATCCTCTTGATTCTGCAGTCATTTCCATTGGTACATTTCAGGCAGGTTCAGCCTTTAATATCATACCCAAAGAGGCAGAACTATCGGGAACAGTACGTACCTTTAATCCAAAATTAAGGGAATTACTACCCCAACGCATAGAGGAAATCGTTGCAGGAATCACTAAAGCTTTACGAGCAGAATATGAATATAAATATCACTATTACTATCCTGTTACCATTAATGACCCTGAATTTACCGAGTTTTTCAGAAAAGTAGCTGTAGATTTAATTGGAGCCGACAGAGTTAGAGAAATACCACGGCCTTCCATGGGTGGAGAAGACTTCAGTTTTTATCTGCAAAAAGTACCAGGAACCTTTTTCTTCCTGGGAACCCGGAATGAAAAGAAAGGGTTAAATAAATCTGTACACCATCCAGAATACACCATCGATGAAGATATATTACCAATAGGTGTAGAACTCTTCTGTGGTACTGCCTTAACCTATTTAAAACCCGATTCTCAATAGGCACCTTACTGTGGTCAGTTATCTTTCTGACCACAGTCATTCTTTCACTGCAAAAAGTTAATTTCTAAAGTTCGATTTCAGTCGAAATTCAGAAAACGTCCTTAAAGAATAAGGACGTTTTTCTTTAATTGGCAGGAGTATGTGGAAATCGAACCCAACCGGGACACATCACGACTGAAAGAGTCTCAAAATTTGTTTTCGGTACGGCTTAATGCAGCAAGATGAACTATTAGAACAAGCACAAAATCACCTGCACTTAAGCAAAAATTATTCTGACCATAATTTAGTATTATACAATAATGACAGACTCCTATAGATCCGTTGACATTTTCGAAAAAATTTAAAAGGCTTATTAATAGAATCAGGCTAGATATTTGGTTTCATGATCCACGCCATACTCATATCACTCTCATGCTGGGGGCCGAAGTTAATTCGAAATTAAGGCATACCTTATCAATGGACACCTATTCCCATATTTTACCCAACATGCAAAGAGAAGCTATTAAAAAGCTGGATAAAAACCTCTAAAGACTATCTAGTGTCAAATAGTTGTATCTAGTTCCATCTATTTTGCCCCAAAATGCCCCCAATTACCTCTAGATTTGTCCCTGCAAAAAGAAAAATAGCCTTCGCCATGAAGGCTCTATAATCCTGGTTGTATCAACGTTTGGCGGGAGTATGTGGGAATCGAACCCACCGGGGACGCACCGCGCCCCCCACCGGATTTGAAGTCCGGGGGCAACACCAGTCAACCATCTACTCCCACATTTATTATAACCAACTACCGCTATATTTTCAACCCGAATTTCTCTCTTTATACAAAAAATCGTTGTCTATTTTTTTACTTTTTTCCTTTATTATGAAGGTATTTTTCCATAAATAACGAATAACTCTTGTATATTCATTGTTTTATAAAAGGAGGTATAAAAATGCAAACCAACTATTTTGCTGAAGCACTGTATGAAAAAGCAGAAGCACTATATTTACATAAAGATTATACCGAAACTATCCAACTACTAAAAAAAACACTGGAACATTTAGAGAATCAACAGCCTCCATTAAAAGGCCAAATTTATCTTCTTATGGCCAAAACCTACTTTGCCATGGCTCAATATCGTGATGCCCGGAAAACATGTGAAAAAGCTTTAGAATTCTTTCTTTCTCATGACCAGATACATAAAGCATCTCAAACCTATCAATTGATCGGTCAAATTTATTATCATCAGGGTTTATATAAAGATGCCATCCAGACCTATCAACAGGCCTTAAAAATTTTACCAATTCAACCACTTTCTTTTGAAGAAAAAGAACTTAAAGCCCAAATTCATATATCTCTAGGACTGGCAGCCCAACAAATTCAAGCAGTAAATTTAGAACAAAAACATTTTTTAAGAAGTCTGTTTATTTCCCGAAGACTTCAAAATCATAAACTCACCTCCCAGGCTCTTTTAGGCCTTGGAATATGCTCTTTTCAGAAACAAAAATTCAATATGGCCCGGAAGATCTTGCTCAAAACAGTAAGATATTTCAACTATTTGAATGAAAGTCAGGGAATTGCGCTAGCTTTACATACTCTGGGCCAGATTTATGCTCAAACCGGTGAGTACCGCAGGGCAGTTAATGCATTAAAATATGCCTATTCCCTCTTTGAACAGCTCTCTGACCAGATTCACCAGGCCAGTTCTCTGGTTCATCTGGCCAGAATTTTTTTGAAAATTGATCACGGAATGTCCCAGCGCCTCTGTCAGGAAGCAACTGATCTTTTGATCAGTCAATCATCTATCCATTCTAAACGCGATTCGGAAATCATTCTGGGTCAGATTTACGTTGTTATGGGTCTTTACTATAAGCAGCTAAATGAAATTGAATTGGCCCGTAACTTTTTAAAAGAAGGGCTGGAAATTTTTCAACTCTATCATTTTGATAAAGAATATCAGAAAACCCTTCAGATTTATCAAAATCTGAAAGCACTCGAACCACCAACTAAACCTAAGAACAAAAACGTTTTGGCTTTCAAGCTGGGAATGATTTCATAAATGTTAGGGTAATTTTTTTACATAATTTATTTATTCATCGAATATATTTTACCAAACCTAAAATTCATTGTGAGGTGGAAAATATGAGTTATACAACTGATAGGCAACCCCAGGGATATCCTTATTTTCCCACAAATAAAATAAGAGAGGCAATGATTGGAGAACTGGTAGCAATAAATGATTATGCTTACCATATATCCCATTCCGATATCGAAGAGATCAATGAAATATGGCAACATATTATGGATGATGAAAAAAGACATTACGGAATGTTTTTAGATTTATTGAGAAAATACGATCCAGCTCAATATGAAATGTTTAAAAAAGTTAAAAAGCAAATACATATAAATAAAAAAATAAAAAACCCTACATGTTCATCTAAAAAATATAATCAAGATCTTATTTTAAATTACATTAGAAACGATATAAAGGGAGAGTTAGAAGCAATTATTCTCTACGAACAGCATATTACTGAGATTCCCTGTAAAGAGGTAAGGGAAGTTTTTCATAAAATTATAAATGATGAAAAGGAACATGTGGAGGAATTGACAATAGTGCTACTCAAATATGATAAAGATAAATATGGGCCAATCAGTATGAATAAATAAAAACGGGTTAAAAGTTATAACCCGTTTTTATTCTTCTGAAAGTAATATTTCTTTTATCTTATTCAAAATCTTATAGTTAATTGCCCCTCTAATCACATGAAGAATTCTTCCTTCTCTGTTTATAATATAAGTAGTTGGTACAGCACTAACTCTATATATATTTCCTCCAATATACTTGTCGGTATCCAGTACAATAGGGTACTGATATCCCCCTTTTTGAACGAACTCCCGTACGCTTTCTTCATTACTTCCCAGTTCTATACCCAGAATTACAAATTCTTCTTGATTCTCACGATAGAAACGATCTAAATCGGGCATTTCAGCCCGACATGGGGGACACCAGATAGCCCAGAAATTCAAAAGAACATATTTACCCTGGAAATCAGAAAGAGAAACCTTTTCATTTTTAAGATTTTTCAGGGTAAAATCTGGAGCATAAAATCCCGGATAGATTCCATAAATTTTTTCATCCTGTTCTTTTTCTTCAGATGTTTTTTCAGTAGGTTCTTCTTCAGCCTCTATATTGGTTTCTGATTCTTTTGCTAATATCCATTGCTCATTATTTGAATAAATTAATAATGCTGCACTTACTAATACCAAAACCATTAAACCTAAAAATAATTGCTTAAACTTCATAACATTATTCCTCCTTACATATTTATTAAAAATTACTAATGATTTTACTGTAAAAAACTAATTTTTCACTTCAAAAGAAATTCTTCGAATCATCTAAAGTTCGATTTCAGGGTAATCCATGGGTCTTTGACCCATGGATTGGTTTATCAATACTGTGATCAGGCCTTATTTCTCCTTTAACCTCACCAAAATGGTTAAAAGAAAAATTTCAATGTCATTTAAAATTGGCTTTTTGTAGTTTAATTATTGATTAAATCTATAGAAAAACTCGGTTATAACCACCAAAAGGTCAAAGAAAATTAAAATACCCAAAAGAACCATAATTCCTCCACTTATCTTTGAAATATAAGGAGTATATTTGTTAAACCTGACCATTTTTAGACCAAACCAATGCATCAGCACCGCTGCTAAGATAAACGGTATTCCAAGGCCTAATGAGTAAGCTGTAAGGAGATATACTCCTTTAAATACAGTAGAAGCAGTCCCGGCATAGAGTAAAATAGAAGATAAAACCGGGCCAACACAGGGAGTCCAGCCTGAACCAAAAGCCATTCCTAAAAGAATGGAACCAAACAAACTGGTTGTTTTTTTCGGACCTTGAAAGCGGGCCTCACGATATAAAAAGGGAATCTTTATAATTCCCATCATATGCAGTCCGAAGACAATTATCAAAAGTCCACTAATCCTCAAAAAAAGGATCTTATGTTGATAAAATAACCTTCCTATATAACTGGCAGATGCCCCCATAATGATAAAAATGATGGAAAACCCAAGAACAAAAGTTACAGAACGGCTTAAAGTGTAAAAAAACGACCGTTCTCTCAAATTCATAGTTCCTGTAATGTAACTGACATAAGCCGGGATCATAGGTAAAATACAGGGGGAAGCAAAGGAAACAAAACCTGCAGCAAAAGCAATTAGGAAAGATATATCCTCGCCAAAAAACATCTTTTAAACCTCCTGGCAACAAAAGATTAGGTCTTATATTTATTGTACCAGAAAAATATCCATAAATCTAGATATTTGCATATAATTATTTAATTTAAAAATTAAAAACCACCTGGAAATACGTATTTACTTATTCTTTTTTGAAACCCGCAAATCCCTTCCGTAACAAATCACCAAAACAATCTATTAAAAAGTAAATTGCTGGAACTACAAGCAGGGTTAAAAATGTTAAAAAGATTAAGCCACCAATTACTACTACTGCAAATGGTACCAGAATCCCAGCACCTTCTCCTATTATCCCAACCAACATGATCATACTAATGATTGATAAAACTGAGAGGGTATAACTGCTAAAGAAAAGACTTGCTAATGCCCCAGTTAGCGCTAACGGTACAGTAAACATTATCGTTATCGTTAAAGGATGCCAGAGAGATTCAAACTGGACAGCAAAAACCATATATACCAATATAATTGATAGAATGAAGGCAAAACCCAGACTATCAAAAGCTGACTTCATCTCCCGATATTGACCACCAAAGTCAATGGAATACTGATCAGGTAAGACAACATTTTTCTCTACTAACCCCTCAATTTCCAGATTGGTACTTTTAAGATCTCGATTGTATAAATCAGCACTTACTTCAATCATTCGCATACCATTACTCCGTTCGATAAAACCTGATCCTTCTGTCATTATAATTTCTGCCACCTAACTTAGAGGAACCTGTGTACCAAGAGATGCAGTTAATAAAAGATTTTCTAAATTTCTATCATCCCATTTTAACTGAACCCGAAGATCATATTCTTTTCCATCTACTTTATAGCGGTTTGGAACTCCACCTTGAATTGCAGATCTTACGGTCATGGCAATCTGGGATGTCCGTAATCCCATCTGAGCTGCTCTCTTACGATCAATTTGAATTTGTAACTCTAGTCTACCTTCTTTCATTGAATGTTCAATTTCGCGGATCCCCTTCACCTTCTTTGCCTACTTAATTACTTTTTAGATATTTTTTTGTAAAACGTTCAAATCCAGGCCGAAAATCTGAATAGAGATTGGTCTGCTTAAGAAACTTTTCCCGCCCATAAATTCCTGTGCTTCAATTTCAATTTTTACATCTTTAATACCTTTTAAATCTCTACGTAATTCCTCCATAATTACAGTTGTTGATCTTTTTCTTTTCTTATAAAACAAAATCCATATCAGTCCCCCAAGTGAATTCCAGGATAATAATAGATCAGCCTGACCTGGAGATAAAAGAAATTTTTTTAAGATTACTTACCGTACCCAAAATATTTTTATATTTTCTATCTTTTCAGATCCTACCTCTTCATAGCCTGTAATTACAACTGTTATAGGAAATGACATATTAGGAAAGAGGTTCAGATTCAAACAACTTAATGAGACCATACCTAAAAGTAAAATAAGTAATACCACCATTAAGGTGGCAATAAAACAGTCGATTACCAGATCAGACGATTTCACTTTCAGATCACCCCAAATTAATTATGCCCGATTCTAGTTTTAACCATCCTGGATTGGGATATACAATGAAAAAAACACAGTGAAAAAGAAAAACTAAATACAATTTCGTCCGCTATCGGACGCTCTGCCATCCTGGCTGCGCGTCCTAAAAAGTCAAGGTTTCCACCATCCTGGCTTTAACCTTGACTTATATACTTCAGATTTTTCTGGCAGTGCACGGGCAAGTCTCTATCAACAATAAAAGGCTGTTGACCTCCTAAGTTTGTCAACAGCCTGAGATATTCTTTAAAAAAGAGTATCTTGGCACATGAACTACCCAACCCATTCAAACTGAGCTGTAAAGTGACGTAAAATTTTGGGTTCATATACCATTTTTAATCCACGAATCTCATCTTTGCGGGCAGCAATCCGCGCCAGCCCCTCAGCTACCCAATCCATATGGTTATATGTGTAAACTCGCCGCGGAATGGTCAAACGTAAAAGATCTAATTCCGGATAAATCTCTTCTCCTGTCTCAGGATCACGACCGGCAAGAAGGGTTCCAACTTCTACACCCCGGACTCCAGATTCTATATATAACTCAACACAAAGAGCTTGAGCCGGATATTGAGATTGTGGAATATGAGGCAAAAAACGCTTAGCATCTACAAAGACAGCATGACCTCCTACAGGTTCCTGAATTGGAATTCCGGCTTCTTTCAACTTCTCGCCCAGATACTGAACCTGATGAATCCGGCTTGCCAGGTATGCTTCATCTACAACCTCACGTAATCCCCGGGCCAATGCTTCCATATCCCGTCCGGAAAGACCACCATAAGTTGGAAAACCTTCAATGGGAACTACCATCTGACGAACTTTCTGATAGAGTTCATAATCCTCTTTAATTCCGATAAGGCCGCCCATATTGACAAGTCCATCTTTTTTCGCACTCATGGTGCAGCCATCACTATAAGAGAACATCTCCAAAACAATCTCAGGGATAGATTTGTTCTCATAACCCTTTTCCCGTTTTTTGATAAAATATGCATTCTCCGCAAATCGGGCTGCATCAAGTAAAACAGGTAAATTATATTTCTTACCAATTTGATAAGCACCACGAATATTTTCCATGGAAACAGGTTGACCACCAGCACTATTACAGGTAACAGTCATAAGAATAAAAGCAATATTTTCTGCACCATGTTCCACAATAAATGCTTCCAATTTCTCTAAATCAATATTACCTTTGAAAGGATGCTCAACTGCTGTATCATAAGCACGCTCATGAATCAGGTTAACTGCCCGACCACCTTTCAGTTCAATATGAGCTTTGGTGGTATCAAAATGATAGTTTCCCAACACATATTGGCCCGGTTTTATCAAAAGCGGAAATAATACATTTTCTGCTCCCCGCCCCTGATGGGTAGGAACAAAATACTTATACCCAAAGATATCTTCAATAGATTTTTGAAGATTGTAAAAATTACGGCTACCAGCGTACGACTCGTCACCAATCATAAGCCCGGCCCATTGGTCCTGGCTCATGGCCCCGGTCCCACTGTCTGTCAAAAGATCAATAAATACATCCTCTGCTTTTAAAAGAAATTGGTTAAGACCTGCTTCTTTAATTGCTCTTTCCCTTTCTTTGCGCGGAATCAACCTGATGGGCTCCACTACTTTAATCTTATAAGGTTCCGGCATACATCTAAGTTCAGTCATATAAAAACCCCCCTATTTAAAATTATTTTGACTGAACTCAGCTCTGCTTAAACTCATCCTCAACTCAACTATCTAATATTTTCTCTAAAACTTGAAAATAACCTTCATTAACAAATACAAAATTTTTTAAATTACGCCAATAAAAAAACGGGCCGAAGCCCTTTAATCTTTATTCTCAGCAAATAATTTATCTACATCCTCCTCACCAAAGACATATTTTTCATTACAGAAATGACAGGTCAGTTCCAGCTTATTCTCTTTTTCTAAAATATCCCGGGCTTCATCTTCACCAAGATTAATCACCACCCGTTCCAACCGTTCCCGGTTACATTTACACTTAAACCTGACATTTCGTCTTTCTGTAATTTTATATTCAATTCCCTCAAGCAAAAGTGCGAGCAATTCCTCTGGCCCTTTTCCTGCATCAATCAAAGGTGTCACACCATTTGAGAATTTTTTCAAATTATTCTCCAACTTTTGAATCACTTCTTCTTCTGCATGTGGCAATAATTGTAAAATAAACCCCCCTGCTGCTTTTACAGTCAGGTCAGGATTAATTAAAACTCCCAATCCTACTGCTGAAGGAGTTTGTTCTGATTTAGTAAAATAATATGTCAGATCCTCGCCTATCTCCCCAGAAACAAAAGGCACACTTCCTTTATATGGTTCTTTTAAGCCCAGATCTTTAAGTACATAAAGCATTCCTTTCCCCAAGCCTTTAGCCACATCCAATTTGCCCTTATCATTCAAATCCAGTTCCACTTCAGGATGGCGCACATAACCCCGTACATTTCCTTTTGAATCAGCAATAACAAAGATTGCTCCTAAAGGGCCATCTCCTATAAATTGAAGGCTTACTTCCTGCCCTTCCTTTAACATGGCTCCCATCAACGCACCAGCTGTTAAAACACGTCCTAATGCAGCGGTCGCTAACGGAGAGGTGTTATGCCGGCGCCTTGCCTCTTCTACCAATTCGGTTGTAACACCAACAAAAACTCTTACCTGGCCTTTTTCTCCTGAAGCTCGTAGAATAATATTCTCCATATATCTCAGCTCCTTTATAAGGTAAGTTTATCTTCTTTTATACAACAATATTCATTATACCATAAAGGATCTTAGAATCCTACTTTAAATAGGTAAATAAAGAAAAAAGGCCATTTAATCTAAGGATTAAATGACCAACTTCAAATGAAAAATTATATTTGATTAAACTACAAAAAGCTAATTTTGAGCACCATAGAAATTTTTCGTTTAACCATCTTAGTGAGATTTCGATCGAACCTTAGATGGTTCGAAAAATTTCTTTTGAAACGAAAAATTAGCTTTTTGCAGTAAAATCATACCTTAAAAAATTCTCTATCTATTCTGAAAATAAACTTTGGCAAGCTGAAAGGTAAATTAATCAAAAAAATAGTTAGTTTACCTAATTATTGAAACAGACTATCAAAATATTGAAAAAATAAGCAAAAACAAAGTTTAATTTTCATTCTCAGCTGGTGATGCGAAAGCATCATGAGGGTCTATATATAAAAACTTTTTCTTTAGACTAATTATTTTTAACTCATTGCAATGATTGCTCTAAAACACTTATAAGCAGTTATATAATCCGAATGAGTAAACCTTACAACCCGCGGTGCAATCCGCTCTACTCCGGGAATCAGTTCAGCCATATCAGCCATGCTGGTACACATAAGCTCAATCTCAATAGTGTATGGCCCTTCTAAAGTAAATGGCTTTATCTCACCAATCCGCTGTACTGCCTTTTTCGCTGCCTCTTCAATGAGAGTATGTGCTTTTTCAGGATGAAGAGTTTTAGCAGAATAGCGGGTTATACTATCCTTTACTGCAACAGTCTCAATATTACCCAGAAGTTCCCGTGCTTCCCGAGTCACCTGGGTATCCCCTGTCACTAATACTACAGGTACACCATAAGCACCAGCAATCAGTGCATTTTGACCGGTCTCACCTAATTTCATTCCATTAACCGTATACTCCGCCACACAACGACCTGAATAGGTGTGATCAAGTATTGCATTAGCTGTTCCCTTACGAGCATGATAACCAATGAAAAAAACTGCATCTACCGTTTCATCAATACCCTGCATCATACTTAAGGGTTTGGGAGAACCGGTAATCAATTGAGCCTCGGGATGTAATTCTTCTAAAATAATGTTACGCATAGCAGCATGAGAATCGTTTACAATTACTTCTGTCGCCCCACCCGCTAAAGCACCCCGAATGGCAGCATTTACCTCCCTGGTCATCAATAGTCTGGCCCGTTCATAATCCTCTCCCTTCTGACTTACCTGATCAACACTTACAATTCCTGTAATTCCTTCCATGTCTGCTGAAATCAAGATTTTCATCTCTTTAAGCCTCCTTTGATATTTAATGTTCCGTCAAATTTTCCCCTTCTTTTTCTAAGTAACGAAAGCTTAATTTTTTCCTTGTAAGGTCGAAATTTTCCTTAAAAAAGAAAGAATCTCTCCCCCTGAGTAATAGGTAGTAGTTAACCATCTCACAACTTACTATACTCAGAATGGAAGGATTCGTAAGTTATAATTCGTCAACCACTACTTAATATCTTCTTAAAATCTTTATTAAATTTCCTTCTTTATCTCTTTTTAGTTCTCCCATAATATTTCCGTATTGATTTTAAACCATCTAACCAGATTGATGGCAACTACTCTAAACTAAACAACCTTGATGATCCTACCTAAATAAAATAGTCTTAAACTACTACCTACTTCCATTTTCTAAGAAACTTCATATCTCATTTGAGAGATGGAAAATATAAGTGCTACTTTCAAAACTAGATCTCCTCCTTTCTTTTAAGAATTACATTTGATTCTGAAATTTTAACAGCCATAAAAAATCCTATAAAACCTATTATTATAATCTCTATTCCTGCAATGAGACCTACAACTCTAGTACCCCACAAATCTGCCAAAGCCCCACCGCCTAATAACCCTATAAGCAATGGAACAGAAGATACCGTTTCATAAAAACTACTAATACGTCCTCTGAGCTCATCTTTAACTAATGTTTGTAATAATGAAGTATAAGATACCTGTTGAATTGCGTCAGATATACCTTGAATTGCAATAAATAATATAGCAAATACGATACTAGTGGATAAAATAAATGTGATATGCATGAAACCTGAAACGATTAATCCTAAAAAGAAAAGGATAATAAATGTCAAACGCCTTGATAATCCTGGTGTTAAAGCAGAACCAACCAGTATTCCTAAACCTAAACCAGACATTATTAAACCATATGCACCAGTTAGTTCAAATTGTCTGGATGCAAAAATAGGTAAAAGAACATTGATCAATCCATACCCAGCAGTAGATAATCCTCCAACAATCATTATAAGTAAAAGTTTCGGTATTTCTTTAAGTACTTTTAGCGCTACTTTGATATCATTAGCGAAGATCGTCCATTTTCGAATAGACTTATCAGAAATTTCTTTTGAAGATTTTTTTGTAAATTTAACATTCATGAAAATTAAAAGGAATGCAGATGTAAAAAAACTTAAAGCATTTAGCCAGAAAGCCCATTTTATTCCTATCGTGGTCATAAGACCTGTTCCAATAAGGGGACCTAATAACATTGTAGAAGATGATACGATTTTTAAAGCACTATTAGCTGAAACAAGTTCTCCTTCCTCTTCAATTATATTCGGTACTATAGCTGTTCGAGCTGGCCCGAAAAAGAGACCACCAACCGTCTCAATAAAGGTTAAGAAGTATATCCAAATTATAGTATTTATAAATGGATATACAACAAAAATAATTCCTCTAAGTATATCAGCAAAAATCATGACATACTTTCGGTTAATTCTATCTATAATAACTCCAATAAAGGGGCTTAAAAAAGTTGCTGGTAAAACTCTTAAAATTAAAACCAGACTTACTGCTAATCCTGCTCCTGTAAGTTTTAAAGCAAATAATGGAATAGCAATATAAGCAAGCCAGGTGCCTAATCCTGATATAAATTGTGATAATACTAATAACCTTATATTTTTATTTAATTTAAGTAACTTCAACAACACATCTTTCAGCTCCTTTTAAATTATCAGATATATTTAAATTTTTTCATGTTTGTTGTTTTTAATCAATGATTAAACTGCAAAAATATAGATATTTGATCTCCTAAGTTTGAATAAACATAATAAAAATTTCACAACAATATGAATATTAGGCTTAATTGATACTTTTGTTATCAACTGAATTGGATTATCTTTATTTGCTGTTTCAGTAATAGTAACAGTATAACTCAGACAGGATTTGTTTCCTATTTTACGATAAATAACATCTTCATCAATAAGGTTTTGAAGGTATCAGCTGGAACATCTTTACCTTCTTTTACTATTAATTGATTTTCATAAATTATAGTCTGACTTTTAAGTACACAACATATATGCTCATAAGCTTTATTATGAAATTTCGGATTATTCTTTAAACAATTTGCAAATTCAAAAATTTTCCCAGCCAATATCTCTAAAACCTCTTCATATTCTTTACCTTGCATTTTTTCTAAAAATTATCTAACTTTTTCCTTATCAGCTAATTTATAAATATTTTTTTACCATGAACCAGCAAACAATTAATGAAATCAGCAATAACATTAAGCATTAATTCTGTATGGGAAAGCTTCTTCATGTATTTTAAGAATACTTTTTTGTAGAAAATACCTGTCATCCTTTTTCAATTCTTTTCCGGGAGGTGCTTTCAAGATTATTAACAAAACTAAATATCTTAAGTTGCTTATGAGCATCATTTTCTCTAAGTATAATCAATCACTCCTGGATATAAATTATGTTTAATACTATTATATCAAACATTTGGGTACCTCGAACAAATTTTATTAGTTCTATTGACCATTTTGCAGTATAATCATTTATATAATTATCTAATTAAATTTTATCTTTTGTTTAGATGTTTGTCAACATAAAAATGACATTTTAATGAAAAAAATAAAAGTGCAGCTTCTATACGGAAACTTCTTTCAATTCTTACTTTTTATATATGATCAAACTGCAAAAAGCTAATTTTGAACGACATAGAAATTTTTAGTTTAACCATCTTAGTGAGATTTCAGTCGAAATAATGAAATCGAACTTTAGATGGTTCGAAAAATTTCATTATAAAGCGAAAAATTAACTTTTTGCAGTAAAATCATAAGATATAATTCACTTATTAAAGCCATTGTTCGTGTTTTTCAATAGCCTGGTTTGCTATACCCTTTTTTAGGGTCAGAAAAAGTTATCTTTTTTAAAAACTATTATCTTCTACTAAATGATCTTAATTCAAATTTACTAAACTGTTCTAAATTCACTGTTATATCTCAATAATTATCTGTTATTTTCCTCCACCAAACTAAAAAAAAAACGGCATACCTTATATTAAAGGCATGCCACTTTAACTACGGTAAAATATAAATTGGTTCCTCCCGATTCTGACGATAGAGAACAAATTTGTTTCCTATTACCTGAACCACTTCAGCTCCACAGGCTTCTGCCAACTGATCAGCAGCTTCTCTAGCACTCAATAGAGAATTCTTCAATACTTTGCCTTTGATCAATTCCCTGGCCTTTAGGGCTTCATCAGCCTGTTGGATCACATTTTCACTAATACCACCTTTGCCTACCTGTAAAATAGGCTCCATTGTGTTGGCTTTACCCCGTAAAAATGCTCTCTGTTTGCTATTTAACATTCAATTATCACCTCAACATTTTTTAAAGTCTACTATCTTCAATAAATTCAAATTCCATCGGACCAATCCGTACAACATCTTCTTCTTGAATCCCCATCTCCCGCAAGCGATCATATAATCCCATATGTTTAAGAATTCGAAGCAATCGTTTTACTGCAGCTGGATTATTAAAATCAGTTCTTATTATCTTTTCTTCAACTTTACTACCACTAACCACATACACCCCTTCATCATCACGTGTAATTACTATATCCTCTTCTTCCACAAAATCTGGTCTGATTACAACTTCTTCCTCTTCCGGAGTAACCATTACCGGATGTGGTATTTCCTTTAACAATTCAGCTAATCTATACATCAGAGGTTTCAAGCCCTCACCGGTCACAGCAGAGATGGGATAAATCTCATATTTCTCTCCCAATTCTTCTTTTAAACGCTCAAGATTTTCTTCAGCAGTTGGTATATCCATCTTATTTGCAGCCACAATCTGGGGCCTTTCTGCCAATCGGGGATTATATTTTTTTAACTCCTTATTGATTATATAAAAATCCTCTATCGGATCCCGGCCTTCTGAGCCAGAAATATCCAGAACATGCAGTATAATTCGTGTACGCTCAATATGGCGTAAGAATTCATCACCTAATCCTACACCTTCGTGGGCTCCTTCAATTAAACCGGGAATATCAGCCATTACAAAAGATTGATAATCTCCTACTTTTACAACACCCAGATTGGGCTTTAAGGTGGTAAAATGGTAATTGGCAATCTTGGGTCTGGCTTTCGAAACCCGAGAGATTAAAGTCGATTTTCCTACATTAGGATAGCCAACCAGACCTACATCAGCCAATAATTTTAGCTCCAATCTTAACTCTCTTTCTTCACCAGGTTCTCCCTTCTCTGAAAATTCAGGGGCCCGGTTTTTATTGGATTTAAATCTGGCATTGCCACGACCTCCCCGTCCACCTTTAGCAACAACAAATTCCTGACCATGATGGGTCAAGTCAGCCAAAAACCTTCCAGTCTCATTGTCATAAACCATTGTTCCAGGTGGAACAGGAATAATTAAATCTTCACCATTTCTGCCATACATATTTTTCGGCATACCATTTTTTCCATTTTCAGCTACAAAATGACGGTTATATTTAAAATCCAAAAGGGTATTTAAACCCTCATCTACTTTAAGTATTACATCTCCACCTTTACCGCCATCGCCGCCGTCCGGTCCCCCCTTAGGGACATATTTCTCCCTTCGAAAACTGGTCATTCCATCTCCACCATCTCCGGCTTTCACATAAATTTTCGCCCGGTCAACAAACATTCCTGTCACCTACCCTATCTTCAACTATTACTAGTTTAACCGAAAATAATCTCTTTTTTCCGACCAACTATTATTTAATTATACCACCGGTTAATTTATCCTGCAATAAAAAAAAGCCCAATACTGCATCTGCAACATTGGGCGTTTTTAATCAACTATTAGCTATTAACTACAGCCTGGAATTGCTCGGCAGGATAAACACTTACCTGACGCAACTTTTTACCTTTTCTTTCATACTTAACATAACCATCTATTTTAGCAAAGAGAGTATCATCTCCACCCCGGCCCACATTGTTACCTGGGTGAATTCTGGTACCTCTCTGACGAACAAGAATACTACCAGCAGTTACAAACTGACCATCAAAACGCTTGCAACCAAGACGCTTGGATTCACTATCACGACCGTTTTTAGAACTACCTACCCCTTTTTTCTTAGCGAACAGTTGAAGGTTCATCTTGAACATTTATTCCACCTCCTCTTCAACCCTGATACTGTTCGGGTATTCTGACTGAATCGATTTAAGCCCAATAACCATCGTTTCAATAATTGCGTCAGTTCTCACCCGTTCCTCGTCCGTTAAATCAGGTGGAAGTTCACAATAAAGCCAACCATCTTCATCAATCTGGTAAGTGAGCCGCTTTTTAAGATTGAGGTACTCACCCAATCCTAAAAGGGCCGTCTGCATAACCGCCGAAATGGCAGCACAGACTATATCAGAACCATACTCACCGGCTTCTGCATGGCCAGATGCATTGAAGACGAAAATCTGTCCTTTTTGGTTACGTTTAATCTGCACTCTAACCATAATTATGCTTCAATTTTTTCAATCAATACTTTTGTGTACGGCTGACGATGACCCATTTTCTTTCTATAACGCTTCTTTGGCTTATACTTAAAAACGATAATTTTCTTATCTTTGCCCTGTTCAATAACCTTACCGATAACTTTAGCACCTTCAACTAAAGGCTTGCCAACCTTCAGATCATCATCAGTTGAAACCATCAGTACATCATTGAATTCAACGTTGGAACCTTCTTCTACATCCAACTTCTCAACTTTGATGATCTGACCTTCTTCTACTCGATATTGCTTACCCCCAGTCTGGATAATTGCGTACACTGTTTACACCTCCTTTAACCTCAGACTCGCCATAACCAGGCAGCTCGAATGAGCATTTTAAAGCCCGTTATGAGCGGTTTCGGTGTAGAAGGCAATGCCATCTACAACTATTGATTTTATCACATAAAAAACTCCAAGTCAAGAGATAAGACTGGCCCTGGCATAAGTCCGATAAACATTTTCAATCCTGACCTTTACCTTTTTATTGACCAATTTACCTGCATACTGAATATCTAAAATATATCCTTCAATTCGAGCTATACCATCATCAGGATTATTTTGATGGGCTTCTTCCACGACTACCATTAACTCCTGGCCTTCTTCAACAGGAACCGCCAACTTAGCCAGTTCCTGTTTACTACCTACTTTGATGATTTTAACCTCTTCCCGATGGAGGTCAGCACAACCTTTAACGTAAATTTCTTTTTTCAACTCCTGTTCCAGCTCAGCTAAATTTTGACCACCCAAACCAATTAATAGGGAAGCTACATCAGGATGTACACCCAAAAGTACTGCCTCAAATTCCTTTTCAGCCATCACTTTCTTAATCTTCCTGACTGCTTGCATAGCCACCGTCTCTTCAGAGAGAATCCTACCCTTACCACCACAATAGGGACATTTAGATTGGAGATATTCTTCTAACCCCTGCTTGACCTTTTTCCGGGTCATTTCAACCAGACCTAAATGAGTCATTCCTAAAATGGTAGAACGGGTTTTATCTTTTTTAAGTTCTTCCTCAAAAACTTTTAAGACTAAATCCTGATCTTTTTGATTATCCATATCAATAAAATCTATAATTATAATTCCGCCGATATCCCGAAGTTTTAATTGACGGGCTATCTCTTTTGCTGCTTCTAAGTTGGTCTTCAAAACTGTATCTTCCAAATTAGTTTTGCCCACATATTTACCTGTATTAACATCAATAGAAGTCAAAGCTTCTGTTGGGTCAAAGACAATATATCCACCACAATCAAGCCATACTTTCCTCTGCAGGGCTTTATTAATCTCAGTCTCAATCCCATAAAAATCAAAGATTGGTTCAGGGCGATCATAAAGATAAATTCTGGATTTAAAATCAGGAACAATATGATTTACAAGCTCCATAATAGCTTTATACTCTTTTTCAGAATCAATAACCACTTTTGCTACATCTGGTGTCAAAAAATCCCGAACAACCTTAAGAACCAGATTTAAATCAGAATGGATAAGGCTTGCTACAGGAGCAGTTTTAAACTGTTCTTGAATCCGCTTCCAAAGCCTGCAGAGAAAGTCCAGATCTGCTTTTATCTCTTCATCACTTTTACCCTCAGCCACAGTTCTTACAATAAGTCCCATACCTTCAGGGCAAATCTCTTCGGCCAGTTTCTTTAAACGCTTCCGCTCTTCCTCTGATTCCACCCGCCGGGAAATTCCAATATGTTCTACTTTGGTCATTAAAACGAGATACCGCCCTGGCAGGGTAATGTTACAGGTAGCTCTGGCACCTTTACCACCCAAAGGTTCTTTGATAATCTGAACCATAATCTCCTGGCCCGGATGAACTACATGATTGATGGCCGGTTCTTCTTCAGGAGGCTCATCTAACAGTGAAAGGGCATCACTAACATGGAGAAAAACATTTTTTCCCAGACCAACATCTACAAAAGCAGCCTGCATACCTGGCAAAACATCAGCAACCCTGCCTTTATAAATATTTCCTACAATCCGTGCACTGTCATCCCGTTCATAATAAATTTCTTCGAGCCGACGGTCCTCAAGAACCGCCACCCGGGTTTCCTTACTCTCAACATTAATAATAATTTCTTTCGACATACCTACTCAACTCCCAACCAATTAACTTCAAATTCTGGCTGCTTCAAATGGTGTAAGTAGCTTATTTTCTGTTTCAACATAAAGACCCTTACGGTGCATCCAGGTTAATGGTACTTCTTCTATTCCTTCATACTGTGCTAATACAGCCATAACCTCTTCTGGACGAACATTTCCCTTACTCCCAGTCTGAATCCTCATCTGTAAAAAGGGTTGATCATCAATCTCCAGGACTTTTAATTCCCGTATTAGAGGTTTTATATCCACGTTCCTGACTTTTCCCTTCCTTTTCCTTTTAATCAAAATCTTTTTCTGATTACTAAATTCTCTAACAGCCTGTTCTATTCCTTTTTTTGAATTCATTTTTAAACGTACCAGATAAACAGCACTATTAATTTGAGCCATCAACGAATCAACTTGCGGAGAAATAAATTCACCTTTGATAAGTTCCAATCCTTTCGGCAGTTGAGGTTTCATCTTCTTAAAAAATTCATTTACACTAATCTCTTCTTGAAACTCCAGATCCATATACTCCCCTGTACTGGTAAGCCCCACTGGTAAAGCCGGGCCCATAGAAATTAAGTGATGGGGATTAAAGCCCTGAGAAAAGGCAATTGGCACTTTTGCCCGTCTAATGGCCCGTGAAATCGTTCTTAAAAGATCCAGGTGTGAAATAAATCTTATCTCGTCTGATTTGCTAAATTGTACTCTCATTCGTTTCATCTTACTCAGCCCCCAACAGTTTAATTGCTACATTCAGGTTCATACAGCAGTCACATTTAGTACAGTATTCAAAACGGCAGTCCACTGTATTCTCCCCAAAGATAGCTTTCTGATATTCATCCCAGAGGTATTCTTGGCTGACGCCAGTATGAATATGCCCCCATGGTAAAATATCATCACGTCCATAGGGAAACTCAAGATAAAATTCAAAATCTAAATCACATTGATCAAAGGCCTCCATCCAGATATCGTAATTAAAATGTTCCGACCAACCGTCAAATTTAGCTCCTTTCTTCCAGGCAGTGTATAACACCTGTCCCAATCTCCTATCACCCCTGGAAAAAATTCCTTCCATTATACTTAACTTTGCATCATGCCAGCTCAATGAAAGACCTCTTCCTCTCACTTCCCGTTTTAAAAGGGCCTGTTTGCGCTCAATCTCTTCTAAAGAATTCATTGGCTCCCACTGAAATGGAGTATGGGGTTTGGGAACAAAATTAGATACACTGACAGTAATTTTAACAGGCCTTGTACCATTACGGCGTCTAATCTGATCACACTTAGCCAAAACTTTTTTAGCCAGTTCAGCGATTCCAACCAGATCTTCATCTTTCTCTGTTGGCAGCCCCAGCATAAAATAAAGTTTAATAGAAGACCAACCTTCCTCCACAGCTGCAGAAGCTGCCTCTATTAAATCCTTTTCAGTTACACCTTTATTGATCACATTCCGCATCCTCTGAGTACCTGCTTCTGGCGCAAAGGTCAAACCCGTTTTACGCACTCTTTGCACCTCTTTAGCAAGTCCAACAGAAAAACTATCGATCCTTAAAGATGGAAGAGAGATTCCCACACCCAGTCCCTCATATTCATCTAGCAATTCCTTTGTCAGACGCTCAATTCCGCTATAGTCACTAGTACTTAAGGATACCAGGGATATTTCATCATATCCAGTATTATCCAGAAGTTTTTTTGCCTGTTCCTTTAAAGTTTTTATACTCCGTTCCCTGACAGGTCGATAGATCATCCCAGCCTGGCAGAATCGACAACCTCTGGTACAACCCCGGGCAATCTCCAGAACAACCCGATCATGAACTGTTTCCAGAAAAGGAACTATGAATTTATCTGGATAAAAAGTTTTATCTAAGTCAGCAACAACCTGTTTTTGGACATATTCCGGAACTCCAGCTTCTTTTGGTTTAACTTCAACAACTTTCCCATTCTTATCATATTTTACGCCATAAAGGGATGGTACATAGATTCCCGGCATTGTAGCCAGATGAAAAAGAAGCTCTTTTCGCTTCCATCCCTGGCTTCTAGCCTTTTCCACCACTTCAAGAATCGATTCAATCATCTCTTCTGCTTCTCCAATATAGAAAAAGTCTATAAAATCAGCCAGCGGTTCTGGATTATATGCACAGGGACCACCAGCAACAATCAAAGGATCTGAATCGTTCCGATCCTTTTGAAAAAGAGGAATACCAGCTAAATCCAGCATATTTAAGATATTGGTATACGACATCTCATATTGGAGAGTAAAACCAACCAGATCAAATTCTTTAATTGGCCGCTGGCTCTCCATTGCATAAAGTGGAATATTATATTCCCGCATTTTAGCTTCCATATCCATCCACGGTGCAAAAACTCTCTCTGCCACCCAGCTATCACGCTGGTTTATAAGATGGTAAAGGATTTTTATTCCGAGATGAGACATTCCAACTTCATATGTATCAGGAAAAGCCAGTGCAACTTTTAAACTGACTTTTGAATGATCTTTATGTACCGAATTCCACTCATTTCCTAGATATCTTGCCGGTTTTTCTACCTCTGGTAAAATAGACAACAATAACTCTTTATCCATTGATGTACCTCCTTTAACAGAGCCTGCAGATTTTAAAATTCTACAAATGTTAGCTAAATTCCTTTTTTAAAGCCCTATTTAGTGATTAATAGTTCTTTTATTGGCACATTCTTTCCCTCTTCAAAAAAAGCATCTATCACTTCAACCTCTGTTAGTGTACCCAAAAAATTATAATCTTTATCATAAATTAAAAATTGGGTAAAGGTTTTGGGATTTATTACTTTTAACACTTTGGCAGTCATAGTATCTCCCAATACCAGGTATTGTTGCCCCGGCACCAATTCTGATTCCAAAAGAAGAGTATTTTTTTGGATCAGATATTTCATCAACACATAGATAGATTGCTCCTCTTCTTTCATAGCAGCAAAATAGACAAAAAAAGCAGCAAGTAAAGAAATGAGACCTACTTTTCCTGTTATCCAACTAAAAAAAGCCCAGACTCCAATTATAAGTGCTAGCACTCTAGTTATTTGTAAGACCCAATGTGTAGCCTTCCAATACCCGTAAAAAGATTCAAAAACAGCTCTAAGAATCCGTCCCCCATCCAAAGGTAAAGCAGGAACCAGATTAAAAATCCCAATACTTAAGTTATAAGAAATAAAAAAAAGGGCCAACTCTGGATTGAGGCAGCCATAACGTATCAAGATGGTTAAAAGAAGAACCAGACCGAAATTGACCAGAGGTCCTGCTAATGCCACATTCCGCTCTACCTTAGGATCTATCTCCAGCATATCTTCAAAAATCGCTACACCCCCAAAGGGCAGTAATTCAATCTCTTTAATCTTTAGTCCATAATAACAGGCAGTCATAACATGCCCCAATTCATGCAGAAGAACAGCAGTAAAAACTGTTACTACTCTGAACAGATCACCAACAAGGGCAAAAAGAAAACAGACCACAAAAAAAAGCCAGTTAATCTTTAATCTGACTCTCAATACTTTCAAAATCGTCATTCTTTCCACCTCGTAATCAGTTCATTCATCCGGTACTTGAGCATTTCAGAAAAACGATCCAATCCATCTTGCAAAGTCCGTGAGGCCTGTTCTCTCCACTCATTTACATTGACAGTCAGATTTAATTCATTAATTCCAACCTTTTTTAAAACATCGTAATCCCAGTCAGATTCATCCGATAATATATATTTTAAATAGAAAAAAAAAACTTTGACTCCAGGGTGTTTTAAATTCATCAATTAAAGCTATACAAAGAAATATAATAAGCGCCAGAGCCATCTGTCGCCAGAAAATTGGATAAGACACAAAAAAATCCCCCTTAATCATATACTTTAATTAAACTGCAAAAAGCTAATTTTGAGTGCCATAGAAATTTTTCGTTTAACCATCTTAGTGAGAATTCAGTCGAAATAAGGTCTCATATGAGGATTGATGAACTAATCAAGAGTCAGGAGAACCCATTGATTAGGGTGCCTTACTTCGACTGAAATCGAACCTTAGATGGTTCGAAAAATTTCTTTATGAAGTGAGGAAAATTAGCTTTTTGCAGTAAAATCATACTTTATATAATAATATTAAAACACAAGGGTAATTATGCTCTAAAATAAGATCTTATGTTTTCGCATTCTTATATTCATAATCATTCCAACAGCAATCATATTGGTAACCATAGAACTTCCTCCATAACTCAAAAAGGGCAGAGGAATACCGGTAATCGGCATGATTCCCATAGTCATCCCTACATTCTCTAAAATGTGAAAAACCCACATGGCGATTATCCCGACTACCACTAAAGTTCCAAAGGAATCCCTGGCTTCCCGTGCAATCACTAAAGACCTTAACAATAATGCCAGATATAAACATAGAACAATAATGGCACCTATAAAACCAAACTCTTCTCCAATAACCGGGAATATAAAATCAGTATGCTTCTCTGGTAAAAATTGTAATTTATTTTGAGTCCCTTTAAAAAGCCCTTTACCCCACATCCGACCAGAACCAATGGCAATCTCTGACTGAATAATATTGTAACCATATCCAAAGGGATCTAGATAGGGGTCAATTAAAACCTGTAAACGCTTTAGCTGATAAGACTTTAATAAGGGCAAGTTAAAATCAAAATGAATACTTAATATCACCAATATCATAACACAAGTAACGCTGACGACTAAGACAATAGTTATAAGTTTTGCATTTCCGCCTCCCACATAAAGCATCCCGATAAGAATCCCGATAAAAACTAAAGCAGTACCTAAGTCATTCTGCGCAAGAATTAAAAGTACCGGAAATGCCGTCAACATACATGCCTTTAACATCCCAAAAAGGTATTTCATCTCATCTTCTCTATCAGCGATAAAAGCAGCCAGAACAATAATTATTGCCAATTTTGCCAACTCAGATGGTTGAAATCTGACAGGACCAAAAAAAATCCAGCTTTTTGAACCAGAGACGGTTCGCCCTAAAACCAGAGTTATTCCAAGAACTACTAAGGTTCCAAAATAAATAAAACCTGCGTACTCTTTCAACCACCGATAGTCGATCAACATCACACCTATAATCATAAGTAAGCCCAAAATTGTTGCAGTTATCTGTGTTCTTAAAAATGTTATACTATAACTTCCCTGGAGACCAAAATTTGTAGCACTGGTAATGGCAATAAGCCCAACTCCTATCAATAAAAGTGTTAATAATAATACTGATAAATCTATATTTCGCAATAATTTTCGGTTAAAGTCAATCATTTTTTTAATCCCTCCACATTCAATTATACAGCATCTGAAAAGACAAGTCCAGTTACGAGGGATAGAAAAGAATTTAGCAGGACTAATGTCCTGCTATTAGCTCCGCTTCGACCGAATAGGAATATTAGCATGCAATGCCATTGTCTCCTCTCTACGCTTTAAACTCATCTCCAATTCATTTTCTTCAACTTCCACATATTTTGATACAACTGCAATAATATCTTTTTTCATCTCCTCCAATTCCCGGGGTGAAAGTTGAATACGATCATGGATGAGGATAAATTGAAGTCTCTCTTTAGCAATATCTTTACTGTTTTCCCGGGGTGATAATTTTTTAATAAATTCGATCACCATACGTCCTCCTCTCAGGATAAGCCAATGATTCGCTTGACTCGATCCATAAGTTTTTCTTTTTCAAGATTCATCAATGGTACATCCTGACCCAGAATTCGGAGGGCGATATTATGAAAAGCCTTCCCGGAACGAGAATTAGGATTTAAAACCACAGGCTCTCCACGATTAGTTGAAACCACAATATCCTCATCCTCTGGAACAACTCCCAAAAGACCGATGGCCAGGATTTCAATCATATCTTCTAGGTCCATCATATCACCACGTCTAACCATATCCATTCTAATCCGGTTAACAATCACTCTAGGATCCTTTAAACCTTCTACTTCTAAAAGACCTATAATCCGGTCAGCATCACGGACTGCAGAAACTTCAGGAGTAGTCACAATTATAGCTTCATCAGCACCTGCAATAGCATTCTTAAACCCCTGTTCAATACCGGCCGGACAATCTACTAAAACATAGTCAAATTCTTTTTTAAGTTCACTGGTTAAAGCTCTCATCTGTGCTGGATTTACTGCATTTTTATCTCTAGTTTGTGCTGCCGGTAATAGATATAAGTTTTTAGTTCGCTTGTCCTTAATTAAAGCCTGTTCAAGCCTACAGGCCTCTTCAACCACATCTACAATATCATAAACAATTCGATTTTCAAGACCCATCACCACATCCAAATTTCTAAGACCAATATCAGCATCAATTAAAACTACTTTCTTTCCTTCCATAGCCAGGGCAGTACCCAGATTTGCTGTGGCAGTGGTTTTACCCACTCCACCCTTACCAGATGTAATTACAATAACTTTTCCACCCATGCCTTGACCTCCTCTTTTTAATCTTCAATACCCTCAATGACAATAAAACCATCTCTTATCCTTGCTTTTTCAGGTTCAGCCTTACCCTTTTTTTTAAATAAATATCCATCAGGTGACCGGGCAATACAATGGGCAATCCTGAGTTGAGTTGGCTGGAGTAGAAGAGCAAAAACTTCTGCGTCCGTATCGCCTTGAGCTCCGGCATGGACAACTCCCCGTAAGCTACCCATAACCACTACATCTCCCTGTGCAATTACTTCAGCACCGGGATTAACATCACCAATGATAACTACATTCCCTTTATATGAGATCCGCTGTCCTGATCGAATCGTCCTTTTTAAAATTAAAGTATTACCTTCTGTCGCGCTTAAATCTCTTTTCTTTTTCTCAGGAGTTACCATTGGTGTGGTCTCAAATTTAATTCCAGCCAATTCAAACTCCTGACAGAGATTAATCAATGCCATCTTTTCTTCAGGAGAAATGATACGCTTACCTGGATTAATGGTAACGGAGGCTCCTTTAAAAAAATCATAGGCATTGGTAAACTTTTCTTTAAGTTCATCTAAAATTACTGCAAATTCAATCTGCTCATTGAGATAGATAATTATTCCATCATTATTGCCCTTGATTAATACCCCCTGTTGCGTCATCTCTCTTCCTCCCTGGTTAACAGCGAAATACTGGTTTATATAATTCTGCAAAACCCGAGAAAAGTCCTTCATCAAACTGGAAAATTATAATTATTATAAAGAAAAGACTTCATTAAAGAATTTTTTGAGTTTATCAGAAAAGCCTGGTTCTTTTTCTTTCTCCTTTTGATTAACCAGTTCTTCATTTTCATGTAATTCCTCTGATAAAGCTGCATCATCTGATTCTGTTTTCTCTTCTTCTAATGGATCAGGGATTTTAAAGTAATATTTTAAAAGATCACGAGCAATAGACAAAGTTCTGGAACTGGAGACTCCGTGTTCAATATAAACCAGGATAGCAATTTCTGGATTATCAGCTGGCGCAAAACCTGCAAACCAGCCATGATTGGCATTACCTGCACCAGTCTGGGCAGTTCCAGTTTTACCTGCCACAGTAATGGGGAAATCAGCAAAGGCTTTCCGGGCCGTACCATAAGTAGTCGCACCTATCATCCCCTTTTTTATAATCTCTAGATTCTTTTTACTCACCGGGAGTCTCCCTATCACTTTGGGCTCAAACTGCTTAATTATCTTTCCATCATAACTCTCGATCCGATCTACTATATATGGGCGATAAAGTTTACCACCATTACCGATAGCACTGACCAGATTAATCAGTTGTAAGGGAGTTGTTTGTAAATACCCCTGACCGATAGATAAATGGAGAGATTCCCCAGGCAGCCATATTTGTCCATAGGTTTTCTCTTTCCACTCCCGGTCAGGAACTAAACCTTTTTCTTCCCGTGGGAGATCAATTCCGGTTAATTGGCCTAAACCGAAAGCCCTGGCATATTGTGGGATAGTTATTCCTCCCTTGCCCATCTTATAAAGCTGATGAGCTACATTATAGAAGAAAATATTGTTTGAATATGCAATGGCATCAACAACATTCAAAGGCCCATAACCGCGTTTGGCCCAGTTATTATAAGTCCACTCTCCTATCTGATAAGTTCCATTTGCATCATAAATGATAGTATTCTCATCAATAACCTTTTCTTCAAGAACCGCAGCCGCTGTCACCAATTTAAAAATAGAACCGGCCGGTTGGGGTGTGATAGTTCTATTTATAAAGGGTAGGAGTGGGTCATTGTTCAGCTTCTGCAAATCTTCAGGACTGATTCCACCAGCAAAGAGATTCAGATTAAAATTAGGTTTACTTGTCATGGCTAAAATTTTACCATTTTGTGGATTCATTATAATTACTGCCCCACCAGTAGGGCCACCCATCATCTCAGGATCATCTTTTGCTTCTTCTCTAAGCTCGGCAAGTTTCTTTTCCAACAGTTCTTCGGCTTTTTGCTGCAATTTAAGATCCAGATTAATAAAAAGATTGGCTCCAGGTAAAGGTGTATTCACCCCCAGAGTTCGTATTTTCCGATTACGGCTATCTACTTCAAACCGTTCCAATCCATTTTGCCCACGTAAATAACTTTCATAATATCTCTCAAGTCCTGCTTTACCAATGTAATCATCGCCGCGATATCCCTTGTCTTTAAGCATCTGTAATTCTTCTGGAGAAATGGCTCCCATATAACCTAAGACATGAGATGCTAAAGAACCGTACACATAGTCACGGACAGAAATTTTTTCAATTACTACACCCGGAAGATCATTTAAATGTTCCTCCAAAATTACCATTTCTTCCTGAGTAAGATTCCGTTTTATTCTAAGAATATCTCGATCTTTTAAACCTTTAACAATAATTTTAATTAACAGATCCTCATATTTAAGAGAAAAGAGTTCAGATAAAGTTTTACAGGCATTCAAAAGATTAGAAGTACTCACTGCTCTTAAATTGACCTGTAGATACTCTTTTTGAAGATTTCCTTTTCCATCTACTTTTTGTTCTATACTCATCCCTGGCAATTTTTTGATATTCTCCAATAACAACATCTTCTCTTCGGGTGTTAATTTATCCATCAAGATTACCTTTCCGTCTATAACATTTTGGACCAACTGCCGAATTATTTCCATCCCATCCAGCTTCAATAGAGTACTAAGACCATCTATTGTCCTTTTTACATCCTCTTCAGTATTTAGTTCTTTCTCCTTAATTGATACAGAATAGGCCATTTTATTTGAAACTAAAATTTTTCCATCAACAGTATAAATCTTTCCACGTGGTGCACCAATGGTTTGAAAATTAATCCTGTTGTTCTCAGCTAATTGATAGAATTTTTCCCCCTGCACTAATTGAAGGTAAGCTAAACGTAAAACCAGGACAAAAAAAATCATCACAATAATAGATCCAAAAATGAAAATTCGCCTTTCCATTTTTTGTGAAATAGCCATTGGTTATCACCACCCATCTTAAACCTTACCTTCAATTAGATAATACGATTATACTACAAAAAGGTAATTTTGAGCGATATAGAAATTTTTCGTCAAATAATCTTAGCGAGATTTCCGACGAAATAAGGCCTCATCACAAGAGGTGATGAGCTAATCAAGGGCCAAGGAGGGCCCTTTGATTAGGAAGCCTTATTTCGGCAGAAATCGAGCTTTAGATGATTCGAAAAATTTCTCAAGAAGCGAAAAATTAACTTTTTGCAGTAAATCATAATATTTAATAATTATTAAACTTCCTTTCTAATAAGTATATACCGGGGTAAATGAGAATGGTAAATAGAGAATTTACAAGGGCCAGTGGGAAGATTTTGGCTTTTAAAGCCCATACAAACGGGATGGAAAAGATCAACTGCTCTGATAGGAATAAAAAGATAAATTCATGGACAAAAGTTATTAAAAATACAACTAAAATCGGAATCAGTATCTGCTGTTTAAAAACTTTTCCTTCTAAAGTTCCTACCAGATATCCAACAAAAACCTTAATAATAATATTAGTTCCAAAACTGCCAAGGATTAGGTCAAGTAAAATACCAGCAGTAAATCCCAACTGAACACCAAATTTAGAACCTCTAAGTAAAGCTCCGCTAACGACAAGAATCAATAATAAATCAGGAATTACACCAAAAGGTTGGTATTGAATTAGAAGTGTTGATTGGATTAAAAGAATAAATAATAAAATTCCGAAATAAATTAACTTCCGCATAATCTATCTCCTTTAAAAATCAGTAATTACCAGTACCTCTTCAATAGGGGTCAAACTCATAAAGAGTTCAATCTCAGCCTGCTGAATCAAACCAAAATTCTCCTGTTTAACCCGGGTGACCCGGCCAATAGGGATTCCCATGGGAAAATTACTGGTCAAACCGGAAGTAATGACCAGATCACCCTCTTTAATCTCAGCATCCCAGGCAATTTGATCCATAATCGCAAAATTTTTTTTATCAGCCTGACCTCTAATAATTCCGATGGCCCGGGAGTCTTCACGTTGAACCCTTCCACCCACGACAAAATTTACATCAGTTAATAAAGTAACTCTGGCAGTATTAGCTGTAACCTGAGAAATCTGTCCTACTAATGCACCATTATAAGTGATAACAGGCATTTTATTTTTAATTCCATCCTTTGAACCTCGATCAATGATTAAATCTTGAATCCAGTTGTTAGGAGTAATCCCAATCACCTTGGCTCCGACCATTTTAAAAGGAACCAGTTCTTTAAAAGCCAAAAGCTTACGTAACCTTTCATTTTCCAGACGAATCTTATTATATTCTGCCAATTTAAATTCCAGTTCTTGAATCCGATGGGTTAGTCTCTCATTTTCCTCTTTGATCTCTTTTAAGTTGGTTATCAAAATCCAATAGTCATTTACTGAATTATGAACGTTAGCCACAATTTTTTGAAAGGGTCGGAGTAGTTGATAGAGAAAACTTTCTAAAAAACTTGTCTCCTTTATTTTATAACCTTTCCAACTTAGAGCTTCAAAACCAAAAAGAATAATTATAACTACCAAAATAATCCAGAACTTTTTTTCGCCAGGAAACTTCATCTTAAAACCCCACCTTTATAAATTCTTACCTAAACTATGAGATTTTTTTAGGAGTAATCAAAACCCTCCTTAAAACATTAAGTTCATCCAATACTCTACCGGTCCCAATAGCTACACAATCCAGTGGGTCATCTGCAATATGCACAGGCATACCAGTCTCCTGGCTAATCAGTCGATCTAAACCCTTAAGAAGAGACCCCCCACCGGTCATAATAATACCTTTATCCATAACATCAGAAGCTAATTCGGGTGGAGTCTGTTCCAGTGTCCGTTTAACAGCACTGATAATTCGAGAAATAGGTTCTTTTAAGGCTTCTTTGATCTCTTCAGCAGAAATTTCGATAGTTTTGGGTAAACCGCTTACCAGATCCCGACCCCGTACTTCTCTTATTTCATTCTCTCCTGGTTCAACAATAGCTGCTCCAATCTCTACTTTTACCTGTTCAGCAGTCCGTTCGCCTATCATCAGGTTGTAATTTTGTTTTACATACTGAACAATAGCAGAATCCATTTCATCACCACCAACGCGGATCGATTCACTGGTTACAATTCCTCCCAGGGATATAATAGCAACTTCTGTCGTACCACCTCCGATATCAACAACCATATTACCTGCAGGTTCATGTACTGGCAGTCCAGCACCAATAGCAGCAGCCATCGGTTCTTCAATTAAATAAGCTTCACGGGCACCAGCATGAATAGCTGCATCATGAACTGCCCGTTTCTCAACTTCAGTTACACCGGACGGTACGCAAATAACAATCCGCGGATGGACCAGACGAATTCGTTTGTGAGCTTTTTTTATAAAATGACGTAACATAGCTTCAGTTACATCAAAATCGGCAATAACACCATCTTTCATCGGACGAATGGCCACAATATTACCTGGAGTTCGACCGATCATTCGCTTAGCTTCTTCACCTACTGCCAAAATCTCTCCTGTATCCTGTTGTTTAGCAACAACTGAAGGTTCCCGAATAGTAATACCCTTACCCTTAATATATACCAACGTATTAGCAGTTCCCAGGTCAATTCCCATATCACGGGAAAATGGAGCACTAATAAATTTGAACATATTTATTTCCACCTTTCCTACTTTAATATAGTAATAGCAAATTATTTTTATATCAACTTCAAATTATACCGCGTTCTTTCAAACTGACATATCGACCATCTCCTAAAACCAGATGGTCTAAAATCTGAATACCCAACAGTTGACCTCCTTTATACAACCGTCGGGTAATTTTTAAATCCTCCAGACTGGGTTCCGGATTCCCACCAGGATGATTATGAGCCAATATTATCGCAGAACAGCTTCTACGAATTGCTTCCCGGAAAACTTCCCGGGGATGAACAATAGTCTCATTGAGACTTCCCTTAGAGATTTCTTCAATTCCGAGAATCTGATTCTGACTATTTAAAAGAACCACTAAAAAAACCTCTTTCATCAAAAACCGCATCCGCGGCATGAGAATTTCCACCAGGTCATTTGCTGATTGGATGGTCTTTTTATCATATTGGGCAGCATGAACCCTCTTGGTTAGTTCTCCCAGAGCAACAAGTTGGACAGCTTTAACCTGTCCAATTCCCCGGATGCTTAATAATTCTTCAACACTCACATCCAAAATACCTTTTAAACCATTTATATAACCCAACAATTCTTCAGCTAGCCCGGTGGCAGTTTTATTTCGTGAACCAGTCCGTAAAATAATAGCAAGCAATTCAGCATTAGAGAGAGATTCAGGTCCCCATTTAATAAGTTTTTCACGGGGACGTTCATCAATTGGAAGATCTGTCATTCGAAAATGCTTACTTTCGACCATCTTCCACCTCTTTTAGATATATTTTTTAATTTCCGCATCTGCTTTCTTAAGTATCTGAACCGTTTTTAATAAAGGCAGACCTACCACATTGAAAAAACAGCCTTCAATCTTTTCTACAAAGAGGGCCCCTTTTCCCTGAATTGCGTAAGCTCCTGCCTTATCCATCGGTTCTCCACTTGCCACATATCTTTCTATCTCTGCATCGGACAAATCACGAAAATATACCTGAGTGATCTCAACATCCACCCACTCATTATTATTTTCGCTATCAACGACAGCAACCCCTGTCATCACTTGATGCTTTCGCCCACTTAAACTTTTAAGCATTTGAAATGCTTCTTTTTTTGAACCTGGTTTACCAAGTACAGTTTGTCCATCAACAACAATTGTATCTGCGCCAATTACCAATCCATTGGCCCGCTGAGCTACATCTTTAGCTTTTAAAAGTGCCAGCTTTTTAACCAATTGGACCGGATCAGATTCTTTAATAGTTTCATCTACATTACTGGGAATAATATCAAATTCCAGACCAATCTGTTTTAGTAAATCTCTCCTTCTTGGAGATGCTGAAGCTAAAATAAGTTTTTTCATCTTCCAATGCCTCCAATACTCCTCTTTATATTATAACACAAAATGATAAACACGCTACATCAATTTCTTTTCCAATTTTTATCCACCAATACTGGACATCAAACGCATTATCCCTTTTCTACCGAACTGATGTCCTTGTGGTTTCTCCTGTAGTGCATTATTGATAAGATCAATTAATTCTTCATCAGAGATTCCATGCCTCAACGGAGTTTTTAAGTCCAGGTACCGATCAGAACCCAGACAGAGAAGCAATTTTCCTTCTGCTGTTAAACGAATCCTATTACACGAAGCACAGAATTGATGACTGATGGGACTTATAAGGCCAATTTTGCCCTTAGCTCCTTTGTATTGAAAATATCTGGCAGGTCCTGCTCCAAATTCTTTGCTAATTTTTTCAAGAGGCGCCAGCTCTTTTAAAATCTTAAGAGTTTCATTATTGGAAAAAAATAAAGATTCACTTGCCGCCTCTTTAGACATAAACTCGATAAAGCGCACATGTATTGATTGCTCAAAAGTTAATCTGGCAAAATCTAAAATCTCATCAGTGTTAAAACCTCTTTGCACCACCACATTGAGCTTAACGGGATTCAAGCCTGTCTGGATAGCAGCCTGAATCCCTGCCCAACATTTACTGAAATCACCACCCCGGGTTATTTCTCTATACTTCTCAGGTTTGAGAGTATCCAGACTTATATTCACCCGGTTTAATCCAGCATCCTTTAGATGCAGAGCTAATTTATCCAGAAGAGTCCCATTAGTAGTCATAGCTAAATCCTCAATGCCCGGCAGATGGTGCAAAGCCCTAATAAACCCAACAATCCCTTTCCGGACAGTGGGTTCACCTCCAGTAATCCGTATTTTACGGATCCCAAGCTGAATCAACACTCCAATAATTCTCAAATACTCTTCATAGCGCAAAATCTCATCATGTGGGATACTCTTTACACCTTCAGCAGGCATGCAATATTTACACCGCAAATTACAGCGGTCGGTAATAGACAGGCGAAGATATTCAATTTTACGTCCAAATTGATCTTTAAGCTTTCTCATAAAGCTCCATCCTCCAATAAATATTAATTCAATAACCGGTGTAAAATCTCCTCCAGTATTAAATATCCTTTTTTAATTTAAGTTCATATAATACTTTATAGTTAGCTTCAATAGTCTGGTCAATCTCAGACTCAGTATGTGCAAGAGAAATAAACCCGGCTTCAAACTGGGATGGAGCCAGATAAATACCCTCTTTTAACATACCACTAAAATATTTAGCATATAACTCAGTATTACTGCTTAAGGCAGTCTGATAATCATAAACCTCTTTATCGGTAAAAAAGAGAGTAAACATAGAACCACACCGGTTAAAATAAGCTGGAATCTCCAATTCAGCCAGGTTTTGTTTAATTCCATCTTCCAACCGTTTACCCATCAACCAGAGGTGATCATAAACACCCGGGTTTTTGAGTAAGCGCAAAGTGGCAATTCCCGCAGCCATTGCCAACGGATTACCTGAAAGGGTACCTGCCTGATAGACAGGTCCTTCCGGTGCCACCTGTGCCATAATCTCTTCTTTGCCACCGTATGCCCCAACTGGCAGTCCGCCTCCGATAATCTTTCCAAGACATGTTATATCAGGATCAATTCCGTAAAGTTCCTGGGCACCTCCATAAGCAACTCGAAAACCAGTTATCACTTCATCAAAAATGAGAAGCGCTCCATATTCCTTAGTTAATTCCCTAAGCCCGGTCAGATACCCTTCTTTAGGTAAGACCACTCCCATATTACCAGGAATCGGTTCAAGAATTACTGCTGCAATCTCTTCACCCCGTTCAGCAAAGACCTGGCGTAAAATTTCAAGATCATTATAGGGTACAGAGATGGTATTACGGGCAAAATCTTGAGGAACCCCTGGACTTGTCGGTACCCCCAGAGTGGTAGCACCAGACCCTGCTTTAATTAATAATGAATCAGCATGACCGTGATAACACCCCTCCATTTTAACAATCAAATCCCGATCGGTATAAGCCCGGGCCAGCCTGATTGCGCTCATGGTTGCTTCTGTACCCGAATTTACCATCCTGACCTTATCCATTGATGGAAAAGCTTCCAAAACCATCTGAGCAAGCATTGTCTCAAGTTCGGTAGGTGCGCCAAAACTTGTCCCCAGACTAATCACTTCTTCTAAAGCTGCTACAACATCCGGGTGGGCATGACCTACAATCATAGGGCCCCAGGAACCAATATAATCTATAAACTGATTTCCATCAATATCATATAACCATGCACCTTTAGCCCGACTTATGAAAACAGGATCACAGCCTACAGCTTTCAAAGCCCGAACAGGGCTATTCACTCCCCCAGGAATCACTTTTTTTGCTTCTTCGAAAGCCCGTCTGGATTTAGTAAATTCCATTTATAGTCACCCCCATGTATTGAATAACAATAACGTCAAAACTATATGTAACAGTTCTTTAAACCAGGTTTACTACACCCAAAATGAAAAGATTTTAAAATATGATTCGTCAACCGTGGTATGATTTCCTGTTAAAATTTTTATTTAATTTCAGAGTCAAAATCTTTTCCTTTAGGGACAATCTCTTCTAAAATTAACCTGTTAAGCAAAATATCGGACAAGACTCTCAACTAAACCGGTAATTGTATGTTCCATTGCAATCAAATCCACATGACCACCCAACTCTTTTACTGTATTAGCAGTAATTGGACCAATACAGGCGACTATCACATTTTTAAGCATTTGACCAAAAGATTGTGGGTATAAAAATTCCGCTAAATTTCGCACCGTAGAAGAACTAGTAAAAGTGACTACCTGAATTTTTCCTTTCTTAAATAACATTGGTAATTCTTTTAGACCATCTCCTAGAACCGTCTGATAAGTTGCTACTTCATCTACCTTAGCCCCTGCTTCTTTTAATTTTTCAACCAGAAGAACTCTTGCTGAAGCTGCACGAGGTATAAGAATTTTTGCACCTTTTAAATCAGTTATCTCTGCAAGACCAGATGCCAATTCTTCAGCGATAAACTTATCAGGAATAAAATCAGCTATTAATCCATAATCTTTAAGTTTTTTAGCTGTTGCTGATCCTATGGTCGCAATTCGTACATTACCCAATGCCCGAACATCCAGGCCATTGGCAAAAAGTCTATGCATAAAATACTCTACTCCATTAACACTGGTAAATATTACCCACTGATATTCTGATAATCTTTTGATTCTTTCATCCAGAGGTTTCCAATCTTTAGGGGGAGTAATTTTAATGGTAGGACATTCTATTACCTTTGCCCCCAGATTCTGAAGCAGACAGGAAAGTTCACCAGCTTGATGTCGGGCACGGGTAATAAGAATCCGCTTTTTAAAAAGAGGTTTCGTTTCAAACCAGTTAAGATTTTCTCTGAGCCTTACAACCTCTCCAACTACAATTATAGCAGGTGGGGTAATTCTTGCCTCACGGACTTTTTCAACGATATTGGTCAACTTTCCTGTAACAGTTCTCTGTTCCGGCCGTGTCCCCCACTGGATTAAAGCAACAGGTGTTTCAGGAGAATGACCGTATTTTAAAAGCTGCTTTACAATCTTAGGTAGGTTTCCTACACCCATAAGAAAGACCAGAGTTCCTTTTTCTTTAGCCAGATGTTCCCAATCAACTGCCGTTTCTTCTTTTAAAGGGTCTTCATGACCAGTTATAAAAGTTACAGTCGAATTTATCTCCCGGTGAGTAAGGGGTATCCCACCATAGGCTGGTACTGCAATAGCTGAAGTTATTCCGGGAACAACTTCAAAATCAATTCCCGCTTTAGCTAATTCTTCTGCCTCTTCACCGCCCCGGCCAAAAATGAAAGGATCTCCGCATTTTAACCGGGTAACAATTTTACCTTTTAAAGCTTCGTTGACCAGCAAACGGTTAATCTCATTTTGTGATAATGTATGATGGTTAACCGATTTACCTACATATTTTAACTCTGCTCCATCTTTTACTTCCCTTAATAAAAGAGGATTTACTAACCGATCATAAACAATCATATCCGCTTCACGAATACAGTTTAATCCTTTCACTGTAATAAGCCCGGGATCACCGGGCCCTGCTCCTACAAGATAAACTTTTCCTTTCTTTTTCATTTCTTTTTCAACTCCTGTTTAATTTCAGTTAAAAGTTCTGTACCACCTTCTGCAAGAATTATTTCTGCCAACTCTATTCCTAATTTATGAGCGTCCCCTTTTAAACTCTGTTTTGTCCGACGAATTACTCGACTACCTGTCAAATCCGCCACAAATCCCGTCAGTGTTACTATCTGACCCTGGCAGCGGCCATAAGCTCCTACGGGAATCTGACAGCTTCCTTCCAACCGTTCTAATAAACCCCGTTCAGCCGTTACTGCAGCTCTGGTCTCAGAATGATCCAGACCAGCCACCAACTGAGAAATATATGTATCATCTTCACGAATCTCAATGGCCAATGCCCCCTGGCCAACAGCAGGAATAAAGAAATCAGGATCTAAATATTGACTTACTCTATCTCGCCAACCCATCCGGTTTAAACCGGCTGCGGCTAATATAATTCCATCCAGATTTTCTTCCTCAAGCTTTCGTAAGCGCGTATGTATATTACCCCTTATTGGCACAATTATAAGGTCCTGACGATAGGCTAGAAGTAGTGCCTTTCGTCTTAAACTACTGGTTCCAATTCGTGCTTTTAAAGGAAGTTCACTTAAAGTAACTCCCGTTTTTGTGATCAACACATCCCGTGGATCTTCCCGATTGGTTATGGCCCCTATCTTTAAACCTTCCGGAACTCTTGCAGGCATATCCTTTAAGCTATGCACCGCCAGGTCGATCTGACCATCCAATAAGGCCTGCTCAATTTCCTTTATAAAAAGCCCTTTCCCACCTACTTTTGCTAAGGAACGATCTAAGATCTGATCTCCTCTGGTCTTTATCTTTACAATTTCAAAATGACAATCCGGGTTAGCTTCTTTTAACCTCTCTTTTACCCAATTAGTCTGGGTCAGCGCCAGAAGGCTACCACGGCTACCGATTCTGATGGTCTTCACTATAATCCCTCATTTCCAACCATTCCTTATTTTTAGACATAAGTTCTTTTATAAATTTCTCACTTTCAGGTATATCAGCTAAAGATAATTGCACCCTCTCTAGGGCCTGATGAATCTGGCCTTTTTTTAACAATTCAACCAGATCAGAAGCAAGACTAATTAAAATTTTTCGTCGACTTCTTTGATCAGATAGATGAGTCTGGACAAAGGATCTTATCTCTCCTAACCAATCCAGAGCAAGCCCGTAGACTTCCGGATAATATTTAGCCAATTCCCGTCTGATCTTTCCCGCAAGTGCAGGACTTTTTCCTTCAGTAGTAATAGCAATGGTTAAAGCTCCAGTCCGATGTATAGCTGGGACAATAAAATTACAATCCTCAGGTTGATCCACAATATTGACCAAAAGATTTCTTTTTTGAGCTAACTCCCCAATTCGGCTATTGACTTGACGATCATCGGTTGCACCGATAACCAGAAAAACCCCATCCAGATCTTTTTCAGTAAATTTTCTCTGAAAATAAATAACTTTCCCTTTTTCCACCAGTTGCCTAAGTTCTTCTATCAACTGGGGACTCACCAGCTTTACTTTTGTACCACATTCCAAAAGTGATAGTACCTTTCGATAGGCTACCTGCCCTCCGCCGACTACCAGACATACCTTCCCCTTTAACCGCAAAGCAACAGGATAATGATAATACATATTATCTTACCTGCTTCTTTTCGGGAATCTTAAGGTTATAGAGCTGGCAGACCATCGAAAGGTAAGATTCCGAATCTTCTTGAATAGCCAGTTTCTTTAATTGGACTGTAGGTTCGTGTAAAAGTTTAGCAATAATTTTATGTGTCAGGTCCATTACAACTTCCTGACCATTTTCACCGAGGGCTTCTAACCGGCTTTTCATCTTATTCATCTCCTGCCGGCGAATCTCTTCAGCCCTTTCTCTTAAAGCCTTTATAATAGGATGGACCTTTCTAATTTCAAGCCAGCGGGCAAATTTTTCCTCTTCTTTTTTAATCATTTCTTCAGCAGTTTGTATCTCATTATGACCAGTGAAACTTAAAATGTACGCTACCTGCTGTAAGTCATCAATATTAAAAACCTTTATACCTTGAAGTTCTTCTACTCCAGGTTCCACATCCCGCGGTACTGCTATATCAATAAGAACCAGTGGATGCTTTTCATCTCTTAACTGTTCCTTTAAATCCTCTACTTTAACCACATAATGGGGTGCACTGGTGGAAGAGATGACCAGGTCTACAAAAGTAAGGGCGGCCCGCTTCTCTTCCCAGGAGAAAGGAGTTCCTCCAAAACGCTGGGCCAGTTCATACCGCTTTTTTTTACTGCGATTGACAATCACAAGATCCTTTACACCAGCGTTATAGAGTAATTCAAGGGCCAGCTGACCCATCTCCCCAGCTCCTAATACCATTGCTTTTATCCTACTCAAATCGGGGAATATCTTTTTCACCAATTCCACCGCTGCCACAGGAATTGATACCCCATTTCGAGCAATCTTCGTCTCCGACCGGATCTTCTTGCCAACCCTTAGTGCTTCATTCAATAGTTGATAAAAAATAGTTGAAATTCCCCCTGCCTCGGCAGCAAGTTGATATGCCTCACGTACCTGGGACAGAATCTGGCCTTCACCCAAGACCATAGAATCTAACCCACAAGCTACTTTAAAAAGATGGTTTACCACATAACGATCTAGATAAGTATACGTAAACTCTTTAAGCTTATCACTGGATAAACCTGTCCGTTTCACAAGCCAGTCCCATATAAAATCCTGGGCACTGAGGTCATTGATCAAAAAATAAAACTCAGTCCGGTTACAAGTAGTAAGAATAAATCCTTCATCTATTCGTTCATCGTTGAGAAAATATTGGATTAGTTCCCCTATCTCCCGTCTGGTAAGAGCCATCTTCTCTCTAAGCTCAAGGGGTGCTGTTTTATAATTTGCTCCCAATAGGAAAAATCTCACCGTCATGTCCTCCTCTAACTCTTAATATAAAATTCAACTTTAATAATAACATATAATACACAGTTTTTCCAGATTACTAACTCCTCTTCTCTCCTACATGAACAGCAACAACTCCTCCAATAAGAGGAAAACTTCTTACATTAGTAAACCCAATCTCTCTATAAATTTCTTCTAATTGAAGACGGTTAGGAAAATTAATAAGAGAGTTGGCAGATAATTATAAGGACCTTTCTGACCGGAAATCATTTTTCTAACCCTGGGAACCAGATGATAAAAATAATAATATAGTTGAAAGAAAAACGGATACTCAGGTTTGGAAATATCCGATGTAATAACTATTCCATCAGGACTTACCACCCGTTTTATCTCTTTAAGTACATGGGAAATATCGTCAACATTGCGGAGACTAAAAGCTAAAACTGCACAATCAAAAAAATCATCTGCAAAATTTAAATCCATAGCGTTACCATACTGAAGGTGAATTCGCTTACCTTCCGGGTATTTAACAAGATTTATCCTACTGAGTTTTAACATCTCTTCACTGAAATCAATTCCAATAACCCAACATCTTTTTATTTCCTGGGCAATAGCTAAAGACATCATCCCCGTTCCCGTACAGACATCCAGTACTTTCCTCACTCCATATTATTTGATAAGCTGAGCAGTAAATTGGCGCCAATACCTGTCACGACTAAAAGAAAGAATTGAATTGAGTCGATCATAGCAATCGGCGATGGAGTTAAAAAGTTGTTGAATATAGGTTTCTTTTGAAAACCTGGACAAAACTCCTTAAACAGCATTCCTATGCCTAGTTATAAATTTTCTTAAGAATAGGTTTACCAGTTTCGGAGAAAAAATTGCATAGAAAGACAAAAACAAACCGTGCCCTCTAAATAAATCAGGCCCAGTGTTAAATTTTTTTATATATCTAACAGATGATTAAACTGCAAAAAGCTAACATTGAAATTTTTCGTTTAACCATTTTGGTGAGATTAAAGAAGAAATAAGACTTCATCACAGTATCTGATGAATCAATCCATGAGACGAAAACCCATGGATTACTTTAGATGGTTAGAAAAATTTCTTTATGAAGTGAAAAATTAGCTTTTTGCAGCTTAATCACAGATAAATAAAAAATATAAAGGTGCTGAAAGCATAAAGCAATCAGCACCTTAGCAAAGCTTACTTTTTATATTTCACATCAATGGCATCTTTTTTACACTTAGTGTAGCAGAGACCGCATTTGATACAGGTTTCTGGGTCGATTTCGTGTTTCTGCTTGACTTCACCCTTGATGGCAGAGACCGGGCAGACCCGTGCACATAACGTGCAGCCAATACACTTATCATTAATTTTAATCTCTTCTACCTTTTTACCGTAGAAATCAATGGTACCCATTGGACATTTCTCAGCACAAATACCGCAGTTAATACACTTTTCATAAATCATAACCGCCAGATTATCTTTCATCTCAATTGCACCAACCGGGCAATTTTTAGCACAGATACCACAGCCGATACATCCCACCTTACAAACCTGACGTACTTCTTTCCCGCTAAGATAGGCAGAACAACGGATGTGGTTTTTACGGGATTCGCCTACCAGAGTGATAATTGATTTAGGACATGCCCCTACACATTTACCACAACCCGTACAGAGTTCAGGGTCAATAACAGGCAGATTATCATCACTCATGGTAATGGCTCCAAATGGGCAGGCAGCAGCACAATCACCAAATCCTAAACAACCGTATTCACAACCCTTACTGCCTCCACCAACAGCAGTAGCAGCACGACAGCTCTGAATACCGCGGTACTCGGAACGCTGCGTAGCAACAGAACTACCACCTTTACAGAGTACCTGAGCTATTTTTCTCTCGCCTGCATCTGCAGAAACACCCATAATCTCAGCAATTTTTTCAGCAACTTCAGAACCGCCTACAGGACAACCGTTGATTTCTGCATTTCCAGCCACAACAGCATCAGCAAAACTGCTGCAACCTGGATGACCACATCCACCACAGTTGGCCCCCGGTAAAACAGCTTCAATTTGTTCAATTCGTGGATCTACTTCGACAGCAAATTTCTTTGATGCAATTGCAAGCCCGGTAGCAAAGAATGCCCCTAGAGCACCCATGCTAAGCAGGGCTGATATATATAAATTAGCCACTTAAAATCACCTCCAATTATCGGAAACTATTTTCCTTACATTGGAATCAGCCCGGAGAAGCCCATAAATGCCAGAGCCATAAGACCTGCAACAATCAGGGTAATAGGAACACCTTTCAAAGCCTCCGGAATATCAGCAAACTGTAAGGTCTCCCGGATTCCAGCAATAAGAACGATAGCCAGAGTAAAACCTGCCCCAGCACCCAGTCCAAAAACAGTACTTTGCATAAAACCATAACCTTTCAATGGTATAAGGAGTGCCAGACCCAAAATCGCACAGTTAGTAGTAATCAGCGGTAAAAAAATTCCTAAAGCTTTATAAAGTACAGGACTTACCTTTTTTATAAACATCTCTACCAACTGTACCAATGAAGCAATAACCAAAATAAATGATACATACTGTAAATATTCTAGATTTAATGGAACCAGAATATAGTTTTGAATAAAGTAAGCACACATAGCTGTTATAGTCATAACAAAAGTTGTAGCCATCCCCATACTAAATGCTGTCTCAACCTGTTTAGAAACACCCAGGAAGGGACATATCCCTAAGAATCTGGACAAAACAAAATTGTTAACCAAAACTGACGCAACAAAAATTAGCAACAGATCAGTAATAAATTCCACTTACTTCCCCTCCCTTCATTATTTCGACCTGGTCATGTAATTCATGATACCGAGGAGTACTCCTAAGGTCAAGAAAGCACCAGCTGGCAGAACCATAATAGTCCAGGGTTCCCACCAGGTTGTGAAGAATGGAATAGCTTTACCAAAAATAGTACCCATACCTAAAATTTCACGAATAGCTCCTAACAAAGTCAATGCCCAGGTAAAACCAAGACCCATACCAACAGCATCCATAATTGAGTTAACTACCGAATTCTTTGAAGCAAAAGCTTCATTCCGGCCAAGGATCAGACAGTTAACAACAATCAATGGGATAAAGAGTCCCAATACTTCCGCTAAATCAGGATAAAAAGCTTTCATACCATAATCAGCAATGGTAACAAAAGTTGCAATAACGATAATATAACTTGGAATCCGTACTTTAGACGGAATAAGATTCTTGGCCAGGGAGATGATAATCTCAGAAAAAATCAATACAAAGGAGGTGGCTAAACCCATTGCCAGACCATTTAAAGCGGCATTGGTTACAGCCAGAGTAGGGCACATACCTAAAACCAGGCGGAAAACCGGGTTTTCATTCCATAACCCATTAGTCAAATCCCGCCACAAGTTATTAACATTTTCGCGGGAAGGCATTACCATTCACCTCCAAACGCTTCTTTTACAGCTTCAAGGGTATTCTCAACAATAGATGTTACTGCCTCAGATGAAATAGTCGCACCGGAAATAGCTTCCACCTCATATTTATTCCGGGCAGGACGCTTAACTACAGTATAGTCACCAAAAGGTTTATCTTTAAAATTGGACTTAAAACTTTCTTCTGTAATCCTTGCGCCTAAACCAGGAGTTTCTAAATGGCTTAAAACTTTGATAGCAGAGATCTTCTTTTCATCAGGAATCAATCCGATCATCAGTTTAATCTCGCCCTGGAATCCGCCACCATAAGCCTCAATAGCAATACCAATAGGATTCCCATTGGTATCATAACCCTGATAATAAGATAGGGAACCTTTTTGCTTAACTTCATAAGACGCAAGACCTGGCAATACATCTCTAATAGCAGCTTTTCTTTTAATTTCTGCATTACGAATAATCTTCTCATTGGTAACATTAAAAGTAAAAGTCAGTACCAAACCAGAAAGAATGGCAATTACCGTTAAAACAATAACCAGTCTGGGCATTTCTTTCATTACTGCTTCACCTCCCCATAAGTGCGGGGCCGTGTATATCTATTCAATAAAGGCACAGTCATGTTCATTAACAGAATGGAATAGAGTACACCTTCAGGATAACCACCCCAGAGACGAATGACCACTAAAATGACCCCTGCACCAATACCGTAAATCCAGCGACCCAATTTAGTAATAGGACTGGTTACCATATCAGTTAACATATAAAATCCACCCAACACCAAACCACCTGATAAGAGATGAAAGATAGGATCTTGACCAAATACTGCAGTCAATACAGCTACTGTACCCAGATAACCAATGGTAATCCGATAATCAACATATCCTTTATAAATCAGATATGCACCACCAAGAATAATAGCAAGTGCAGAAGTTTCACCCAAAGAACCACCAATATTACCAATAAACAAATCCCAATAGCTAGTAGGCTGACCACTCATTTTCATCAATGCCAACGGAGTAGCAGTTGAAGTTGCATCAACACCTGCTCCCGGTAAATACCAGGTGGTCATTTCAACTGAAAAAGCTGCTAATAAAAATGCACGACCTACAAGTGCGGGATTAAAAGGATTATAACCAAGACCGCCAAAAACCTGTTTACCAATTGAAATAGCAACAATCGCACCCAAAGCTGCCATCCAGAGAGGTAATCTTGGCGGTAGCGTCAAAGCCAAAAGAAGTCCAGTCAAAATTGCACTACCGTCAGAAATAGTTATCTCCTTTCCTCTCAGTTTCTGCCAGATTGCTTCAGTGAGAACACTAAAGATAACACAAGTCAAAATAATCATCAATGCATAAAATCCAAAATAATAAACCGCCATCAACACAGCTGGTAACAATGACAGATTTACCGTATGCATAATTCGTGGAATTGTATCTACATCCCGGATATGCGGTGAAGAGCTTACAATCAGTTTAGGATTACTCATTCTTATATCCCCCCTCAACTTTATTTCTTCCTACGTTGAGCCAATACTTCAGCTTTACCCAGGCGGATATAGTGAAGGAGCGGTCTTTTCGCAGGACAGATATATGAACAAGAACCGCATTCGATACAATCCAAAACATTATAGTTTTCAAGTTCAGCAAACATATCATGCTGTGCATAATTTGCAAGAGTAACCGGCATCAAAAATACAGGACAAACATCTACACAGCGAGCACAGCGAATACAGGGTCTTGGCTCAAAATCTTCCACCTCGTCAGCTGTAAGAACCAATATACCAGAGGTGCCTTTTAGAACTGGAACATCAATGTTATGAGCAGATATACCCATCATTGGACCGCCCAGGATTACTTTACCCGGTTTTCCTTTAAATCCACCGGCTTGCTCAATCAATTCAGCTACAGAAGTACCAATCTTAACCATCAAATTCTTTGGCTCTTTGATACCCCGACCGGTAATAGTTACAGGTCTCTCAATTAATGGCATACCTGTTTTAATAGCCTTAGCAATGGCATAAGCAGTTGTTACATTATTCACTACACAACCCGCATCAGCAGGCAGTCCCCCAGAAGGAACTTCTCGCCCGGTAACAGCGGTAATCAACATCTTTTCGCCGCCCTGCGGGTATTTGGTCTCTAAAGGAACAACTTCAATCTCTGGTTCATTTTCAGTAGCTTTGATCATAGCCTCAATAGCATCAGATTTATTATCTTCAATTCCAATATAACCTTTATTAACATTCAAAACTTTCATCAATGCCTTTAAACCATATACCACTTCTTCCGGATGTTCTATCATAATCCGGTGGTCAACAGTAAGATATGGTTCACATTCAGCACCATTCAAAATAACAGTATCTACAGTTTTTCCCTCAGGAACAGAAAGTTTAACATGGGTAGGAAACATAGCACCACCCATACCAACAATTCCTGCTTCTCGAATAATCTCCCTAATCTCATCACCAGATAAAGAATCTAAATCTCCTTTAGGCTTTACATCCTCATGGAGAGTATTTTGACCATCAGATTCAATGATCACAGCCAGAGTCTTTCTACCTGTTCCAACCTCTACTTCTCGAATTGCTTTTACTACCCCTGAAATACTGGAATGAATGGGGGCAGAAACAAAGCTCTGACTCTCACCAATTTTTTGACCCACTTTGACCTGGTCACCGACCTTGACAAGTGGTTCACAGGGTGCGCCTATATTTTGCTGCAAAGGAATAACAACCTGAGCTGGGTCTTTAGCTTTTTGCAAGGCTTTTCCAGCAGTCAATTCTTTGTTATAGGCTGGATGAATTCCCTGCTTAAAAGTCTTGACTTTCATGATTTTCACCCCTTTTGCTAAATTGTAAACAACCCAAAAACTAACTTAACCAGACTCGCCACCTTAACTTATTCGGGATAAAGGTGAAAAATCCTCTATTACGGTCTCAAGTTTTGATAAAGTTCTAAAATTAAAAACATAAAAAAAGTTAATTTTAATTTTATTATATCAGTAATTGTTCTTAAATAGAATGATTTTACTGCAAAAAGCTAATTTTTCAAACCATCTAAAGCTCGATTTCAAAATTAGCTTTTTGTAGTTTAATTATAGAATAGAAAATAACAAAATACAAAGGTAAATTATAGATACAGAGATATTATTCCCTGAATTGATTTATTTAAATATAAATATAAAAAAGAGCAGATTTTTTCTGCTCTATGTTAATTCCTAATTTAGATTTTTCAGCCAATCAAATTTAATATTGCTATATTCTTCTATCCTTCCCTCATCACTTAGTTTAACTAACTCAGGGTCAATGGGAAGTCTGGCTAAAAAAGGAATGTTAATTTTTCTGGCAATCTGTTTCCCACTACTCGGGCCAAATAAATCAATTTTTTTCTACATTCCGGGCAAATAAGATAACTCATATTCTCTATCGATCCCAATACCGGTATCTGCAAAATATTAGCCATTTTAAGAGATTTTTTTACCTCCATGTAAACTAAATCCTGGGGCGTAGAGACCAGTATAAGTCCATTAATAGGAATTGACTGCATTACAGTCAATGGTACATCTCCCGTACCTGGAGGCAAATCCAAAATAAAATAATCCAATTTATTCCAGATAACTTCGCTCCAGAATTGGCGTACAGCCTGCCTCATCAAAGGTCCTCGCCAGATGACAGGATCGTCTTCATGTTCTAATAATAAATTTAGAGACATAATCTCAATCCTTTTTGACTCATTAAATAAAACATGCCAAACTCAGATTGTTTTGGTTTTCCTTTTAATCCAAACATTCTTGGGATACTAAGTCCAGTAATATCTACATCCAGTAATCCGACTTTATAATCCAGGCGATTTAATCCAACAGTTATTAAAGCCAATACCAAAAATTTACCAACTCCTCCTTGTTATAACTTTGATGCTTAAGTAATTACTCAGGGCATCAAAAATTTAAACTAAGTTAACCAGATGTTTTACAACTTTTTATAAATTTCTATTATAGGGCCTGTACTAATGCTTTTTTTATATTCAACTGGAGGTATTCACAAACTAATAGCCACGGCATTTTTTTATCAAAGGGAATTTGCCCCACTACCATAACGTCCTTTTCTTCGCAAAATGTAAGAATCTTTTTTGACATTTCATCATCCAAATCAGCCTTATTAAATACAGACCATACTTGCAATCTGAAAGTTATCAGCAAGTTTCAAAATCCTTTTAAGGTCATGTAAACCCGATATCGTCGGTTCGGTAACTATCAAGGCCAGGTCAGTCCCAGAAAAAGAGGAAATGACTGGACAACCAATCTCTGGAGGGCCATCCACGAGATTTAACCTAACTTCTGCTAATTCTATATTAATCTCAATAGCCTGAAAATTACAGTTTTTCACACACTGCAAACACCTTTTGCATCTGGCTTGATTAATTTCAGCAATCTTTCCACTGTAAAAATCATGTCTCTCTAAAACTTCAGGTTTCAAAACCAGACGTAAATCAGCTGCATCTACATCACAATCTGCTAAAATAAGATTATCTCCTAAAGCTGCAAAAGATACAGTTAAAGTTGTCTTGCCTGTACCTCCTTTTCCACTAATTATCAGAAGTTGTTTCATACGACAATCGCCTCACAATCTTATTAAAAAGTTGCTGAAACTCTTCTTTTAACTCTGCATATTTTTGACTAGTTAAGTTACCTCTAGCATAGCACTCTGCAAATTCTCTTTTAAAAGAAATTTTCATTAATTAGATTGACAATAATCTTCAACCTCTTTTTTACCTAAATAGCCCTGTTAATAATAACACCAAAAGGCAAATGCAATTTTCGCACAACTTCTAAAGCTAACTTAAGATCATGTAATCCAAAGGGAGTTGGCTCTGTTACTAAAAGAACATAATCAACATCATATAATGATACCACAACAGGACAGGAAGTACCTGGGAGAGCATCAATAATAGTTATTCGTTCTTTTGATACTTTTTGTTTTAACTCTTTAATAAATCGGCGGAACTAAAGGAGTACCCACTTTTAACCTTCCATGTATATATACTTACAACCTCCACACCCATGACAGAGTTCATTAAAAGTCATAACCTCTTTGCCAATGAAAGTTATAACATTAAAAACACAGAAATCACTACACCATCCACAGGCTATACATATTATTTTTATTAACCATCAAAATTCGAATTACTACTTCTTTTCGACTATAAAAAAAAAGGATTTAGAAAAAGGTGGGAATTGGGCTCTTCAACATCACGGTCAATTAATTGAACTTTTTTATTTCTTTGAGAGAGTAAGATAAATTGATAGCAACTGTGGTCTTCCCGGTCCCACCTTTTCCACTGGCAATTGCAATAGTCAAATTATATTTCACATTTCATCTTCTCCTTCAGTAAATTCCTCTAACTCTCCCTTTTTAAACTTTTCAATGGCTTCCGATATTTTCCCTGAGACATTATAACAAATTTTTACATTCCCCGCTTTAAGACCACGTAAAGCTTTTGGCCCTACTCTACCTGTCAACACAACCTCTACTCCCTCATCAAAAACAATACTCGCACTCTGTACACCAGCACCTAAAGCAGCATCTGATGCCTCATTTTCAATTACCTGATAATCCATTGTATCTAAATCAAAAATAATGAAATAACACATCTTCCAAACCTTGGATCAACCTCTGAATCTAAAGTTTTACCCAGTGATGAAATTGCAATTTTCATAATCAATCCTCCTGATTATCCCCTTTATCAAGCTGGTCAAGTCTTTCAGAGATTAACTTTAATTGTTCTTTCAAAATTCGAGCCTGATTTTGTAAAAAATTCTTTTCATCTTCAACCTGCCATTTAAAGTCACCTATCCAACTATAACGCCAACCAAATCCCGGGCACCGACCTCGACCAAATCCCAACCCCAAACCTTTTCTGCCTTGTACCATCCCTCTTTGATAATTTACTATACAATAACCTCTACCACGTCCAGACATCGGACCATAACCCAGTGGACCAGTACCATCATAACAAGGCATTAAAAATCCCTCCTTAAATTTTTTATTTTGAGCATATGCTCATTATTATTATAAAATTATTTTGAGCATATGTCAATAATAATTCAAAAAAAAATTCGCTGGTTTAAGAAAAACTATTCTATTCTGAAAATAAACTCTAATGAATTGTTTTTTGCTGCAAAAAGCTAATTTTTCGCTTTTTCAAGAAATTTTTCGAATCATCTAGAGTTCGTTTTCAGCCGAAATAAGGCTTTCTAATCAAAGGGCCATCCCTGGCCCTTGATTAGCTCATCACGTCCTGTGATGAGGCCTTATTTCGTCTGAAATCTCACTAAGGTGGTTTGGCGAAAAATTTCTATAACGCTCAAAATTAGCTTTTTGCAGTAAAAAGTAATATCAAAATGTTGGAAAACAAGCAAAAACAAAGTTTAATTTTCATTGTCTGATGGTGATGCGAAACATCATGACGGTCTTGTTAAAGATCACCACGTCAGTTATAGTGGTAATTTTTAACATACATACCCTTATGTTTTTTAAACTGGTTTATTTTTTTAATTTAAGATTTTCCAAATCGGTGTCGATGTCTATGAGAATGGTCTATCTCTAGACGGCTATTACATTCTGGACAAACTTTCTGCTCCTCTCTTCTGTATTCTTCTAACGTATATTTAAAAACCTTATCACATTTGCGGCAGCGGAATTTTTTTACTGCCAGGCGATAATCTCCTCCCTGAACTCGAATTGCTTTTCCTTCAATAAGCGCATCGGCTATTTTTTTTCGAGCTTCCATTAAAACCCGCTGAAAGGTGGCCCGGGAAACCTGCATTCTATCAGCACATTCTTCTTGCATAAGTCCTTCCTTATCTTTTAAACGAATTGCCTCAACCTCTTCTATTGTTAAAACAACTTCCTCAAGATCTCGCACTGGAACTCCAGCAGGTTTAAAATATTTTACTTCTGGAATGAATTCTACTCTTCGTTCTTTTGGAGGTCTTGGCATCTGGTTCACTCCTATCTATCCCAATTTCACTGTTAATGTCACCATTATAACAATACTGGCTTTAAGAGTCAATCAAATCAGACCTCCATAGGCATACCATTCAACCCTAGAGATATATCTTTAGCAATAAATTCCAGTACTTCTGGGTGGTTCAAAGGTATTCCTTCTAATTCCCGACGCAGCATCCTGGTTGATAAACAATACTCCTGATCATCATATCGATGCCTGTAAATAAAATCTATCTCAGGATTTCCCTGAATCAAAGTTACAATTGTTCCAGCAATATCTCCTAATGGTGCCCGATCAATATGACTTAGTTTGAATCTGGCACGAACCAAAGTTCCCTTTCCTTCCTCAGATTGAAGTTCCAATTCACCATCACACCGCTCAGCAGCAGCTTTAAATAATGGTAACCCTAACCCTACCCGACGTGTCGTCCGGGTTGTCATAAATGGGTCTAACGCTTTTTCAGCCATCTCTTTTGACATGCCACATCCATTGTCCTCAATCTCAATTATAAGTTCATCTTTCATAGTACTAATATCAATCCGTATCTGAATTTCTGTTGCTCCAGCTCTAATAGAATTTTGTGCAATATCTAAAATATGCAATGATAATTCCCTCATTTACTGCCCCTCCAATAATAATTTCGTCCATCTTCTCTTAAAAGAGCTTTTTTAATTTCTGCCACTTTTGGACTCTCTATCTTAAAAATCACCGAACCCTGTAGACTATCAATAAAATGCACATCGGCAGCTGGAATTAGTGGATAATTTTTAAAAAGCGGATTAAATTCTCCCCTCTCAAAATATCTATTGGATACTTCTAGAGCTAAAAAAGCAGGTTCAGAAGGAATAAATCCCAATTGGGTCAAAATACTATTCCGTTGCCGATCTACATGAGCCGGATAGACCAGACCGCCCAATCTTTCCACATGAGCCACAACCTCATCCAACGATAGGGATATGGATACAGCCAGCAATCTGGATACCCGATCTACAAAGTTATCTTTTAAATCAGTCAAAAGCTGAGGACCAAAATGATTTTCATCATTTTCCAATAGCGGCAAATGGCGATAAACCAGTTCCTGTAAGGCCAATACCTGTTCCAAAGTATCAAACAAGACTACAAGATGTACCTCTTCTTTAGTTTCCACTTCCATTCCAGGTAGGATATATACACCTGAACCTTTAGCCAACTCAAAAAGTACCTCTATATTTTCCGCAGAATTATGATCGGTTACCGCAAGAATCTCAATTCCACGCCTCTGGGCTATTTTAAGGATATTTGCCGGTGTCATTAATAAATCACTACAGGGGGAGAGTACCGTGTGGACATGCAATTCAGCCAGATATTCCCTAAGCATTTTAAATTCCCAGAGAATAAAGTTTTCCAGCCACCTGGTAGATATCCTCGTCTATTGTTAAAATATTAATTCCTTCTTTTTTTGCTTTTTCAATGGTTTTGTCATCTATTTCTACTCCACCGGCAACAATAATGGCGGAAAAATTTAAAAGAGAAGCTACTGCAACAATATTCTGATGGGACTGGATAGTAATCCATACATTACCATCTTTCCCTCTTGCCATCACATGACTCAAAAGATCCGAAACACACCCACCGGTAATCTCCCGTTCTAAGTCTCCGTTGACGACTACTTTAAGAGGAAGCAGATCCAACAAATCTTTAATCTTCATTAATTCTTTCACCCCTCACCTTTACGGTTATAAATAATAGCAGTTATAATTGTCCCTTTACCGGGAACAGATTCAATCATCAAATCATCAGCCCAGCGCTTCATGTTATAAAGCCCCATCCCAGCCCCAAACCCCAATTCCCGCACCTGCTCAGATGCAGTAGACCAGCCGGGTTGAAGAGCCAGTTCAATATCTACTATTCCCGGACCTTCATCGGCTACTACTATTTTGACAAAATCAGGAGAAATAAAGGCCGTCATAACTCCTCTATAGGCATGGATTACAACATTTACTTCTGCTTCATAACTTACAATCGCCACTTTCCGCAAAAAATCATCTGAATAGCGGCCTGATTTAGCCAGAATACTTTTTAATTGACTGGAGGCCTCTCCTGCCTGGCTTAAGTCTCCTCCCTCAATCTCAAAACTTAATTTTACAAGTTTACGATTATCAAACTTTAAATCTTTTTCAAAACCCTTAACTTTTTTCCTAACCAGTTCCGGTGAACGTGAAGACATATGTTCTTCAAGAATATGTAAAAACTTGATCAATACATCACCAGGGGTAATAATACCGGTCAAGACATTTTCATTATTAACCACAGGAAAACGTCCGTATTTATAGCGTTTGAACATTTTTAAAATTTCAATTATAAGCTGATCTTCGCGGACCGTGACCACATTCCGGGTCATATACCGACCAATTTCCCCTTCCGGGTCCTGCTCTTCCAACCACCGTATAATATCATCAATACTAATAATTCCGACAACCCGGTTTTTCTCATCAATAATAGGGAGACCAGAAATTTTTTTTAACCTCATAATTTCTTTAGCCTGTTTAACCTTTTGATCAACAGCTAATGTAATTACATTATATGTCATAACATCTTTAGCCTTTAAATCACTGGCAAGTTTCTGAACAAAAGGTGATTCAACCTGAAAAAAACGTTCCCGATTATCAATCCTTCCTGTTCCTCCAATCATAACAACCTCTTACCCCCTTTGAGTAAAGGAGCCCACAGGCTTCAAATAAAGGTAATTGAGTCATCAAAAGCGGAATATTTTTTTCTTTCGCCAGTTGAATAGTAACTTGCTCAGGTCTTTTTCCCCGAACAAAGATCACAGCATTCAAATCCATTACCTCAGCAGTCCGGATTACCTGGGGTTGTGTTAAACCTGTCAAAAGCAGAGTTTTCTCTTTTGTATAGGCCAGAACATCACTCATTAAATCAGACCCACAGGCAATAGTTATCTCTAATTCCAGGGCTTTTTCGTCTCCTACCAAAACCTCAGCATTCAATAGTTCTGCTATTTCTTTCAATTTCATTGGTATCCCTCCTGTCATATATCATACATTCAAGCACATAGATCCTTCCTACTATAATTTGTATAAAATATCTTAAAGTTATCCAGACCATATTTTAAGTTAATTCGGCAACTTTTTATACAATTCCTTCTTTTTTACTATCCAGAATTGTCGGGAACAGAACAAAATACCCTTCTACCAAAATATGATTATACTGCAAAAAGCTAATTTTGAGCGACATAGAAATTTTTCGCCAAATCATCTTAGCGAGATTTCCGACAAAATAAGGCCTCATCACAGGAGGTAATGAGCTAGTTCTAAGGGCCAGGAGGGCCCTTTGTTTAGGAAGCCTTATTTCGGTGGAAATCGAGCTTTAGATGATTCGAAAAATTTCTCAAAAAGCGAAAAATTAGCTTTTTGCAGTTTAACCAAATATCATTTTAAAAAAAAACGCCCACTTTTTCAGTGGACAATAAATACATCAACATATCCATCCTGTTTTACCTGTTTTTTTAATTCCTCAGCCTCTTTTTTAGTCTTTGAGGCTCTTAATTGTACCTTATAAGGGGGGCCTTCTGTAATAATAACACTTGTATAACCTTTCTCTAACAGCTCATTACGTAAACGCTCTGCATTTGCATAATTATTAAATGCACCAAGCTGGACTATATACAATCCTTCCTGTTCTAAATTGGGAGTATATCTGTTTTCAGGAATGTTAATTGTGGCAGGTTCTTCACCTTCTAATTCATCCTGATTATTTATCACTACTTCATTTTTAATGGGCCCAGATGTTACCGGATCAATTTCAGATCCTGTAACAAATTGAATCATCCAGCTCCCTAAAAGATATCCCAGGGCCACAGCAGTAACGGCCATGACAATAACCCCTACCATTAAAGAGATATTTGTGTTACCATAACGCCGACTGCGGTTCATCTCACCACTTCCTTTTTGTAAAGTTATCCTGAAAAATATATATGCGTCTATTACAGAGAATATACCCAATAAAAAAAGACGGTAGTTATTTCTACCGTCTTACTATAAAATTCCCTGATCACCGGGGAGTAAAATCTCCCTGGCTTCTGCTATAGTATATAATGAACCTGTTATACAGACCAGATCCGAGCTTTTTGCCTCTATTATCGCCTTATGAATAGCAGTAGCAAAATCGGGAATAACTTTTATATCTACCTCTTCTCCTTCAAGAATACGGGCCAAATCTTCACCAGAACTGGCTCTTAAATTATGATTCTGGGTAAAGATAATTCCGCTTGCCAAAGGAGCTATCCGCCGTACCATAGGATCTACATCTTTATCTTTTAAAATACTCATTACCAAATATAAATGGTCAAAATTGTTCTTAACCCGTTCTAAGAAGAGCGCTAATGCTTCGATTCCTTCAATATTATGCGCACCATCAAGTAAAACTGAAGGATTTTCCCTGATCAATTCCAATCGACCGGGCCATTTAACCTCCTTAAATCCTCTTCTGATTGCTTGTTCATCAACAGCCGGAAAATGTTCTTTTAAAAGCAGAATTGTCTTTAATGCTACAATAGCATTACGAATCTGATGTTCACCTAAAAGACCAATTTCCAGATCATGATAAAACTGACTTTCGAGAGTTAAATCTATCTTTTGCTTAATAAGGTTTTCTTCCTTTTTTGTCCACTCTGCTTCCCTTAAAGGTGCATATAGGGGAGCATTTTTATCCTTTGCCACTTTTTCAATCGTAGCAAAGGCTTCTTTATCCTGTACTCCAGTAACTACAGCTACATTCTCTTTTATAATCCCTGCCTTTTCAAAGGCAATCTCACTCAGAGTAGTACCTAGATATTCGGTATGATCATGACCAATACTTGTAATCACCGAGATCAGCGGATAAACTACATTAGTTGCATCAAGACGCCCTCCAAGGCCCACCTCTAAAACCAAAGCATCAACCTTTTTATAAGCAAAATAAACAAAAGCTATAACTGTTACCACTTCAAAAAAACTTGGCCGTCCCAACTTGGGGTCTTTTGAAATCTCTTCTATTACAGGTTTAACTTTTTTAACCATCAATTCCAGCTCTTCTTTAGAGATGGGAACTCCATTTATCCGGAACCTTTCGCGAAAATGATGTAAATGAGGAGAAGAATAAAAACCAACTCGATATCCCGCCTGTTTTAAAATCGAAGCCATCATTGCTGAAGTAGAACCTTTACCATTAGTTCCAGCTACATGGATTATTTTAACCTCTCTTTCCGGGTTTCCCAGCTCTTTTAATGCAGCTTTGACCCGTTCAAGACCAGGCCGGTATCCTCCACCCATTTTGAATTTACTAAAGCTATTAATATAATCCATATAATTCATCATAATTCACTCCATTTTCACTATCTAACTATTTATTATCCCTCTGATAAACAACTTTTCCATCCATTATGGTCATATCAATCTTAATATCCTTAATCTCATCTAAGGAAATACGATCAATAGGTCGGTCTAATACTACAAGATCAGCAACCTTTCCAACCGTCAAAGAACCCGCATCCCCTTCTTCACCTCCTGCGTAAGCACCGCAGGATGTAAAAAGTTGCAATGCCTGTTCTAAAGATAAAGCTTCCTTAGAATACCAGCCTTCCTCTGGCTTACCGTTAAGATCTTTGCGAGTAACTGCTGAATAGATTCCCAAAAGCGGATTAACCGGTTCTACAGGACAGTCAGAACTTCCAGTCAGTCGGATTCCTTTTTGCCACATTGTTTGCCAGTTATAGGACGTATGAATACGTTCTCCAACCCTGTTCTCTGCCCAGTGTAAATCTGTATTTATAAAGATGGGCTGTATCTCTCCAATAACCCCATATTCCACCATCTGCTCCATAATCTCATCATTCAAAATTTGAGCATGTATCAATCGATGACGTAAATATGGCCTAGGATCTTCTTTTTGAACCTGTCCAATAACCCGCAAAGCCTGGGATGAAGCAGCATCTCCAATTCCATGAATGGCAACAGCAAAATCGGCACTATGGGCATCTTTAACCATCTGATAGAGTTCCTCATCACTGTAAATTAAAATTCCTTTCTCTCCAGGAGCATCACTATAATCTTCTAAGAGAGCAGCAGTCCTGGCTCCCAGAGAACCATCAGCAAAGATTTTAACCGCTCCTATGGTAATCCCATCCAGCTTTGTCCCGGTTTCTAACCCCAATGCTTTAGCTTGATCAAGGTGTTTACTGCGTATATGGAGATGGGTCCTGGGAATCTTACCTTCCTGCCAAAGCTTTCTATAAAGTTCAAAAAGCGGTTCTATATCATCAAATTCAGCCAGGTCATCAGTATGTACAGTAGTAATACCATAGGAAAGAATCGATTGACCTGCTTTAATTAAAGCTTTTTCAACCTCTTTAAGACTCTTTTTAGGTAAACGATCAAATACCAGTTCCATAGCCTTTTCACGGAAAATTCCACTTAACCGTCCTGATTGATCCCGATCTATAGCTCCCCCTTCAGGGACAGGAGTACTCTCATCAATGCCAAGTAATTCTAATGCAAGAGAATTAAGCACAAGTAAATGACCACAGACCCTGCTTAAGACTACCGGATTTTCAGGAGCAACCTTATCTAAGTCATCTCTGGTCGGAAAAATCCCGTTATAACGGTTTTCATCCCACCCTCTCCCAAAGATCCAGGCCCCTTTAGTCTCCGATTGAACACGTTCTTTAACCCGATCTATAAGTTCTGTTATCGAATTACAGTCCCGCAGATTAACAGCCTTAAGCATCAGTCCATAGTTTAACATATGGAGATGGGTATCAAAAAATCCAGGAAGAAGAGTTTTTTCCTCAAGATTTATACCATCTTTACTAGAAATCTTCCCGTTCCCTACCTGAGTAATCCGATTCCCTTTTATCTCTAAATAATCAGCTTCTTTAGTTTGAGGATCCAAAGTTAAAATTCGACCATTGTAAAAAAACATCTCGCCCACCCCTTTAATAAAGGTTAAACTGCAAAAAGCTAATTTTTCGCTTCTTGAGAAATTTTTCGAATCATCTAAAGCTCGATTTCCGCCAAAATAAGGCTTCCTAATCAAAGGGCCCTCCTGGCCCTCAGAACTAGCTCATCACCTCCTATGATGAGGCCTTATTTCGTCGGAAATCTCGCTAAGATGATTTGGCGAAAAATTTTTATGTCGCTCAAAATTAGCTTTTTGCAGTATAATCATTTATATTAGTATTCTACTTAAATTTTAATAACCCTTTATTTTTATCCCTCCCATCGGGAAAGCCAGATTAACCTTAGAAGGATCATGGGGTGAGACAATTCGATTTTCCAGGTAGAGTAAAAAAACAACTAACCAGAGAGCTATCAGATAATACCAACCCAATCTTGCAACAAATTTAACTATATGTAAACAAACCAAAAGCAATGAAATGTAGAATTAGACTAATCTGAAGAAATTTTTTAACCCAAACTGGACAGGAATTGAGTACAGACCAGTGCCAATTCCAGACATAAATCCAGAAAAGATGGAAAAACGGCCATTCCCGCACTCATGGCACTAATAACCGCCAGAGTAATAAAAACCATTTCTAGTACAGTAGGCATACCCCTCGCTGCTAAAATTCCTCCCACATATGCAAAAGGTAGAGAAAAGAGAGTATGCTCAATTTTAATCAATTCAGCAAAGATTTTAATTTTTCTTTACACCTACCTAACCATTCTTTCTTTTTAGTTTATCCCGTCATTTAAAAATTACCAGAACCGCTTTATATCTTTTTTTCTCAGAGTTCTACATAAACACCATATCTTTTCTGACCTAAATGAGCAAAAAAAAATAGGGAAAGTAGCCATTATGGCCTTTTGCATTTATCGCAAGTACCCATTATACCAATCAATAGACTAATCTGCAAATCAAGGTACAGCACTTTGCCACGCCACAGTTTTATTAACATGGAACTGGTTTGCCAAATTATATCTTCTAATCATTTAAGGAACTATAAAAGAATATATCCCCGAGCAAATCAATAGACTCTATCATATTTCTTTTTCATGACCAGCTCAGGTTCAACTCCACCGCACCCGATGTTTTCACCAAATCCTAAAAGTTCCAGAAACTTTTTTCGAAAAGGATGTCGGGGCAGTATAAACTCAACTCCGGTTAGATTGCGAGCCCAAAGGAGCCGGCTCAATCCGGCTGGGCTGAGTTCACATAGATCAGTTAAATCTATAACCACCCGACTGGTATACCTTTCTCTTAAACGTTCTTCTAAAGCCTGCGGGTCCAGGCGCGCACCCACCTCAATGCTCAGCGCCATCTCTTTTTCTTTTTTAATTTCACCACAGAATAGTTCTACTTCCTTAACCTCGGGAATAGCCTGAACGGCTTCCTTTACAATATCCAGGCTCTCTCTGGTAAAAAACCGAACCTTTATTTCTGTGCCCTCAAAACCATATTCCTTGATTTCATCAAATGAAGGTTGGACATCAATAATTCTCACTAGCTCTTCCAGTGACTTTAGCACCACGAAAGCGCGTGCTGCCTTCATACAACAACTATCCTCAAGTTTGATCAAAAGTTCGTTTTCTTTCGAATCTATGAGGGCATTTGTATCATGTCCACCGTAAGTTAAATACTCAAGTCTATTTATCAGGTTCCCCAACTCAAAAATGCCCTCACCCTTTCCACAGGCCTTGTCAGTCAGTCCTTTTAGCGCATCAAGAGCATCTAATAATGTATCGATAATTTCACCGGAGGGGTAAACTCTACTCTTTCTCATACTATCCAGAAGATCTTCCATATGGTGAGCCAGGGTAGTCATTTCTTGAAAGCCAACTGTTGCCGCATTGCCTTTGAGATTATGGGCAATTCTGAAAATGTCATCTAAACAGGTACGGTTGGAGGGGTCCTTTTCCAGGAATACTAGCTTACCTTCCAATTCCTGGAGTTGTTCAGTAGTTTCTTCTAAAAAAACCTCTATATAGGGAAGGGATTCTTCATTAAACATCGTCTCTAACACCTCACTTATTGACATTTGTTTGCTGAAGCTGTCTCCACATGCGGTACGGATCCAACACCAGTAGGATACTCCCATCTCCCAGTATGGCTGCCCCAGCAAAACAGGAATCAGAACCAAAATCTGCTGGAAGAGGTTTAAGCACAATATCCTCTTGACCCAGAAAATCATCTACAGCCAGCGCAAAGCCATTCGTCAAGATCACCAGACACAACTCTTCGTCACCGGTCTCTTTTTTGTCATCGTCAAAAAACTCACCTAAGAAAAACACCGGCACCAACTCGCCGCGAATAACCACAATCCTTTTTCCTTGCATGCTGGCAAGCTCACTAGAATGCACTTTAACCATCTCTCTAACATCTGCTATCGGCAATCCATATTTCCTGCCGTTCTGCACCACCAACAGAACGCGGGAAGTAGCCAAAGTAAGTGGAAGCTCCATTCTCACTCTGGTACCGGCTCCAGGACTCGTTTTTATCTTTATACTCCCTCCCAGACTGCGGACCGCTGCTCTAACCGCATCCATGCCTACCCCTCTACCCGAAACCTCTGTCACTTCTTCTGCCGTGCTGAACCCGGAAACAAAAAGAAACTCAAGTACCTGCTCCTCAGTCAAGGCCCCTGCTTCTTCCGCTGAAATAAGTCCTACCGAAATCGCTTTCTGTCGCACGTGCTCTACATCAATACCACGGCCGTCATCCTCTACCTCCAGTACTATTTTGTTTCCCTCCCTGAGAGCCCGGAGAGTTATTGTACCCTCGGCTCTTTTTCCCCGGTCCAACCTTTCTTCAGGAGGTTCAAGACCATGATCTATGGCATTGCGTACCAGGTGGACCATGGGCTCACCAATCGTCTCCATAACGGTCTTATCAATTTCCGTATCCTCTCCTTCCAACCGCAGTTCCACCTTTTTACCCAACTCCCTGGCCAGGTCACGCACCATCCGTGGGAACTTCTGAAAGATATAGCTGGCCGGAAGAAGTCTCATATTCATCACAGCATCTTGCAATTCACGGACTAACCTATCCAGCCCTGAATGCTGCTCTTTTAGCTCACTGGCTACTTCAGCCAGGCCGTATTCTTCCTCCACTTTCCTTGCTACATAAAGAAAAGCATTACACTTTACCACCAGTTCACCTGCCAGCGCCATCAGGTGGTCTATCTTAGTTTCATCCACCCGGATGCTTTTACTCGAGGTAGCAGGAATAGAAATTTTCATTCCTTCAGGTTTTTTAGGAGCAGGTACAAATGAAGTGCCTTCTTTTGCAACTAAACTCCTGGCCATTTTTTCTGCTGTATCCAGAAGTGAAAAAAGTTCCCTTTGCCATTCAGAATTTGGCTTTTTGAAAATTTCCTCAGCTTTCTTTAGCTCAAGTCTGTTAAAGTACATACCAATCCCCGCCAAAATTCTGGCTACTGAAATACAGTACCGTGAAAAATCTTCCCGACTACACACTTGCCCGAGGTATTCTCTTAACTGAGCTAGAATCAACTGTAAAACTTTCGTTTCCTCTTGATTTAACTGGATATCAAGAGAAAAAGCCGATTTTTCTTCCAACTGGAACGTCTTTTCTTCTTCATTGGAGATCCCTGGGCTGACATCTTCTAATCCAAAGCCAGGCTCACCTGTTTCCAAAAAGGCCGGACAAATAGTCAGACGTAGATCAGTCAAATCTCCTAAAACTTCAGCAAGCATATTTTCCAAAGCATCTGTGCTTAAATCAGAGCCAAGGTAAAAATGCATGGATAAGAAAGAGGGCATCTCAGTCTCTGAATCAACATCGTTTACCACAACGCGAATTACCTCTCCGCAGGAAGCCAGCTTTTCATAAATCGCTAGCAGATCAGGTGATTCAGCCGAAGCCTTCATCTCCAGGCTCACTTCATAAACACGCTTCCCAATTTCCATTTGATTAGCTGTTTCTGATATATGGGAAACATTGGTATGAGTGGTTTTGTGAAACAACTCTCCCAACTGCTCAATCTTTTTCCGACATGCTTCTTCGTCCACCTGTAGCCCCCCTTCTGCTTCTGCTTTTTCCACGACCTCCAGCAAAAACTCAAGAGTACTGATGACAATTTCGGCAAGCTGTTCCGATGCGGCAATCTCCCCTGTTTTTACCAGGTTTAGAACTCCCAACAGCCGTTCTGCCAATTCATTTAGTACCCCATATCCTTTGGTAATTTCTCCTAGAACTTTTATTTTTTCTAAAAGTTGCTCTAATGCCTGGCTGTCGGGATTATGAACCAGGGAAAGAGCTAAAAATCCAGTTTTGTCAAGAACTTCTTTGATTTTTTCTAAAATCTTATTCATCTTCACTTATTACCTCACTCCAGTAATAATCTTAGTTAGAAAAAGAAGCTTTTCTGGCTTTACTGGCTTTACTAAAAAGAGGTTAGCCCCAGCCCGGTAGCCTTGCAGACGGTCGCTGTCCTTTGCTTCCGTTGAGATGATTACCACCGGAACCCTAACTCCTCTTTCATCCTCTCTAAGCTGCCGCACCAGTTCGTAGCCGGACATCTTGGGCATGTTTATATCCACAATGAAAAGGTCATAATCGAACTTTACCGCCTTTTCCAATGCTTCGTAACCGTTGGCTGCATGATCTACAGTAAAACCGGCTTTGCTTAAGATTGAAGTGTAATAACTACAAACTGTAGACGAATCATCTGCCACCAGTACCCGTACGGACATTCTCCTTCACCTCACTTCTGATATATAATTGCATTCTTAAATTTCCTTAACCTAAAGATAGGAGTAATGCGACTCATGGATTCTGAGTGCCCTAGAAAGATGAAACCGCCTTTCCTCAGGGCTTCATAAAAGTAAAGGGCCACTTCTCTGCGCGAAGCATCGTCAAAGTAGATGAGAACATTGCGGCAGAAAATAACATCAAAGTCCGCCATCTTCCGCATATTTTCCCGATCTAGAAGGTTAAGCTGATAAAAGAATATCCGGCGGCGCAATTCGGAACATACCTCGAAATGTTCCCCTACCCGGTTAAAATAACGGGCAAGGTAAACCTCTGGAACATCTTTGATGGCACGTTTACCGTAAAGTCCTTTTTTTGCTTGTACCAGCACATCAGTATTTAAATCTGTAGCGTGAATTTCCCAGGTAACAGGCAACCCCCTGGTCATTTCTAGCATGATGATGGCTAAAGTGTAAGCTTCTTCTCCCGTGGAACAACCGGCAGACCAGATGCGCATTTTTTTAGGATTCTGGCCGTTTTTGCTTCTTAGAATTTCGGGGATTACTTCTTCAGCAAAACAACGTAATTGCTGATATTCACGAAAAAAGTAAGTCTCGTTGACAGTCAGGGCATTGAGAAGTTCCTGCAGCTCACGGCCAGAGGTATCAAACCGCATCCAGGCAAAATAGGCGCGGAAGCTATCCACGCCAATGGCACGCATGCGTGCTTCCACACGCTTTTCTACATAGTAAAGTTTCTTTTTATCAAAGTAAATACCAGTCTTACGGTAAATATAATCCCGTAATTTAATGAATTCTTCTATGGTCAATTCTACCCCTCCTCCATCAATATCGCGTGGAAAGCTTCCGGCGCGGAAAAAATAAGTTTTCGATTCATCTATATCTCCATCTTCTTCAATGCAACCTCAACCGCATATTCTAAAAAAGGGTCAGAAAAACGTTCTGCCGCTTTCCGAACTGTTTCCCGATCCTCGTCACACAACCCCATTTCACCCAGATATTCCACTGCCGTAGCTACCACGTTGATATTTTCATCCACTTCCACAACCCGTCGCAAAAGTTCCACGGCTTCCCTGGCCTTTAATTCCCCCAGAACATTCACAGCAAAAAGTCGCATATCTGGGTCAGGGTCCTGCAACAACTCCTTGACCACGCCCAGCGATGTATGTTGTAGCAACTGCAGTACCTCTATCGCTGAATTTCTCAGATAGGCATCCTCGCTGCGCAAAAGCTCAGTACACCACCTTACTACAGCTTCTGTCCCAATAGCAATAAGAGCACTCACAATGGCCTCCTGCACCGGGCGGCTTTCCTCTTCTACCAGTCTCGTTACCAGATACTCCACGACATCATCCTGGGGAAAGTTAGAAAGCTCCAAGGCTGCATAGCATCTCTCTTTCTCTTCCGGGTGAGTGGATAGAATATCCATGAACTTCTTGACCCGGCTTGCTTTCAATCTTTCTTCACCCCTTTAATGATTTGCTCGGCAATGCAATAAGACGGAACTATAACCTCAGCTCCACCCCTTATGTAAGCCTCTCTGGGCATACCCCAGACCACCGCCGTTTCTTCCGCTTCAGCAATAGTATAGCCGCCCTGCTTTCGTATTTTTACCATCATATCCGCTCCATCGTCACCCATTCCAGTAAGAAGCACTCCTATAATATTACGGGGAGACACTTTTTCTAAAACCGACTGCATGGTTACGTTAACTGAGGGAACATATAAAACATTTGCCGGCTGCCGGCTAAGTCTGGCCACCAGCCTACCACTAGCATTTTTTTCTATTTTTAAATGATAACCCCCTCTGGCCACCAAAACCTTTCCCGGAGTTAACTCGTCGCCGTCAGATGCCTCTTTGACAGCCATCTGGCAAGACTGGTCTAGACGCTGGGCAAAAGATGCCGTAAAGTTTTCCGGCATGTGCTGTACTACCAACACAACTGCCGGGAGATCCTTCGGTAGATAGGGCAAAATATCCATAAGGGTACGGGGACCACCGGTCGATACTCCAATGACTACTACTTTCAACGAATACTGCCTGGTACCAGAACTGAACCGGGAAGAAAGCGGTCGCTGGTTCAAAACGCGTACCCTTTCTAGTCGGCGCGGTCTTAACCTGGCCCGTGCCGCTGCTTTTACCTTCGCTATGATCTCTTCTTTAAGTTGTCTTATGCCAAGGGAAACCGTCCCTCCAGGTTTACCCACAAAGTCCACCGCACCTAACTCTAAAGCTTCCAGTGTAGTAAAGGCACCTTCCTGAGTGAGAGAAGAAACCATAATCACTGAACAGGGTGCCTTAAGAAGGATATACTGAAGAGCAGTAAGACCATCCATCCCAGGCATATTCACGTCCATGGTAACCACGTCAGGTCTTAGCTCCAGTGCCTTTGTCACTGCCTCCTCACCATTTCGAGCAGTACCCACTACCTCAATTTGGTAATCAGAAGAAAGCATTTCCTTAAGGATTCTTCTCATAAAAGCAGAATCGTCAGCTATTAGTACCCGTATCTTCTTCGAGTTCCACACTCTGCCCAAAATCCATCAGTTCCTCCTTTTCTTTAAACGATAGTACCTCCTTAACGTCCAGTACGATGATCAGCCGCTCACCTTCTTTGACTTTAGCTATTCCCCTAACAAAACGGCTGTCTACCGAATTGGTTAAAAGCTCCGGAGCTGATTCGATGACCTGACGGGAAACCTTTAGCACTTCCCGTACCGAGTCAACAACAAGGCCGGTTAATAGCCCATTTATCTCTACTACAACGATCCTTGTATACTCGTCTCTAGATTTTTCTTCCATCCCAAATCTTTTTCTGAGATCAATTATAGGAATTATGGTTCCACGGAGATTAATTACCCCTTCTACAAACTGCGGAGCTTTGGGAACGGCCACTATTTCCGGAACCCTGATAATCTCCCGAACATCAGCAATGCCGGCCGCAAATTCTTCTTCGCCCAGCTTGAAAATCACTAGCTGTTCTTCCTGCTCACTAGTACTGACCGCTTCTTCTGCACTCTCCAACACTTCACCCGCTTTTAGAAGGTCATTTAAGACAAGCAAACCCGCCGGATTAAGTATGTATACCAGTCGCTTACCTTCTGCTATTTTGCACACCCCACTTATTCCTTCGCCACTCCCGGTCCGCAGCAGAACCGGTACGGGATCAATAATTGCCTTAGGGATGCGGAGCACCTCCGTTACAGCATCGACTATAAGACCCACTGCAGCTTTCCTTTTTTGCTGATCGTAAAGGTTCACCACTACTATGCGTGTTCGTTCATTCATTTCATTATCTCCCAGTTGAAAAAGGGTTCGTAAACTGACCACCGGTAGAACCTGGTTCCGCAAAGCTACAATTCCGACAAGATAAGGGGGAGCATCAGGTACCCGGTTGATAGTCTCCGGTAGGTGGACAATTTCCTGCACCATTCCTACATCAATTCCATATTCTTCCCCTCCGAGTCGAAAGGTAACTAGTTGGACTTTTTCTTCCTCTTTTTCTTCCTCTTTTTTTTGTTCCTCTGATCGGACAAACTCCTGAGATTCAACAGCATCCATAACCTGGTCCTTGCTTTCTCCGATCTTCATAAAATGGTCCACATCTATTATCATCATCAGGCGCTCGCCTCCTGCCAGCCTGGCTATGCCCCTGAGAAACTCTGCCCTGGCTTCTCCTTCCTTGACCTCTTCAATTTCGTCAGCTACTATGTTTACAACCTCAGATACTCTGTCCACAATAAAACCCAATCGCTTGTAACCGTCATCCAGGACTATAACTCTACTGGTTTCGCTTAAGGGTTTCTTTTCCAAACCAAGCTTGACACTAGTATTCACTACGGTAAGTATATTTCCTCGCAGGTTAGCAAGCCCCTCCAGATAAGGTGGTGTCCGGGGAATCTTTACCATCCCCGGAACCCGAATTATCTCCTGAACATATTCTATTTCTACACCATAAGCTTCACTACCTACATAAAAGACAACATATTGCCCACTAGCTCTTTTGTGATGTTGCACAAACCATCACCCCCTAAAGCTGCTGCAACTCGTCTGCCAGCGCAGCTATTTCTTCAATAGCTCCGGAGAGTTCTTCCATTCCCTGAGCCTGCTGCCTGCTGGCATTTGCTGCCTGTTCGGAGGCTGAGGCTGCTTCCTGAGCTGTCTGGGCAATTTGCTCTACGCTCTTTCTAACCTGTTCGGCAGCAATTGCCACCTCTGCCGCATTCTCCATTAATCCCCTGGTACTGTCTAAAGCCACCTTTATGTCCGCTTCGATGCGTACTAAGTCTTGAGTGGTCTTTTTCGCTTTTTCTACTTCCTCACTTATTGTCTCTCCTATCTCTTCAATGTCCTTTAATACTATGCTAACCTGTCCCTGGATACCCTTTACCAGTTCCTTGATCTGGTCAGCATTACGGGCGCTATCCTGGGCCAGGCTTCGAATATCAGAAGCAACCACAGCAAACCCTTTGCCATACTCTCCGGCCCGGGCCGCCTCAATGGCTCCACTGACTGCCAGCATATTGGTTTGAATACCTACAGTAACAATTGTCTCCACTATCTTGTCTATCTGTTTTGCTTTCTCCTCTAAAGCTTTGACCTTCTTGACATTTTCAATATTAGCCTTCATAGCCTCGGAAATCCCTTTGATCAGCTCATCTACACTAACTTTATTGCGGGCCTGAACATCAGACAGTTTTTCCCATTTCTCCAGGGCAACCTTCGCCAGTTCATCAATGAGCTTAGCCTTATCTTCTGCCTGTTCAGCGGCACCGGCACACTCTTCTGCCGCCCTGGCCTGAGTTTGAGCTCCCTTAGAAATTTGGTTCAGGGCTGCCATGATCTCCTGGGCAGAGCGGGTAGATTCCTCAATCGCTGCCGAAAGCTCCTCTGCTACAGCAGCCAGGCCTTCTGACGATTTAGAAACATCGGTGGATATCCTGAGATCTTCGCCCATTTCAGCCAGCTCGCTTGCCGCAGTAGCAATATCGTTTAGAGCTCTGGTCTGTTGCTCCACAGCTTTTAACGCTTCCTCCACTGCGCTGGCCTGTTCTTCTGCTGTCTTAGCAATTTCACCTGCCCTCTGTTGGAAGATTTGGGCGCTATGTACAGATTCCTTGGAAGCATCATAAGCCTGTCTTACTGCCTCCATCACATCTTCTATAGCACCTGCGGCTTCTTTTAGCTCGTTGGTAATGATTCTACCTTTTTCCACTTCCTGCCGTGCATTTGCAGCAACCTGGTTAATGGCATCGGCCACCACTTTAACATCCTGCTGGATAGCCTCGATAAGTTCGCGAATGTCGTTAGCTGCCTTCTCTGATGTCTCCGCTAAAGTTCTCACCTCATCCGCCACAACAGCAAACCCCTTGCCATGATCACCGGCCCGGGCCGCCTCAATGGCTGCATTAAGAGCCAGAAGGTTGGTCTGGTCAGCAATATTAACAACGGTTCGCACAATATCTCCAATGTTTTCTGCCTGCTTCTCTAGTTCGGCTACCAACCTGGCTGAACTTTCATTTCTCTCACTGGCTAAATTAACGCCATCTATGAGTTTTTCAATGTCAGAATTTACTTCCTTAAGCAAAAGCTGAACAGCCTTTGTCCGCTCTGAGACCTCAGAAGTCTTTTCTCCTGCTTCCTGGGCACCTTTAGTCGCTTGCTCAGCGGCTGCCAGTGACTCCTGGGTGGCACTGCTGGCCTCTTCGGCCCCACTGGCTATCTGCTCCATGGCTGACTCTAGTTCCTCTACTGCTCCAGAGGCTTCTTCTACTCCGGCAGAAAGCTCTTCGGTAGCTGCAGCAATATGCTCGGCTATCTGCCGCTGCTTGGCAAATGTCCTGGCCTTTCTACGCTGAGTTTCTAACTTCTTTTTCTCAGCCTTCTTCAACTCAAAAGCTGCTTTGCCCTCGTTCTTCTGCTCCTTTGCCCTTGCCGGTAGTGGTGCTAACTTCCTCTCCTCAACCATTAAACAATACCTCCTTAAAATTTAAATTTTTAAAAATCCATCATAACTTTACTTTTTTATATATTAGGGAATTTCATAATTTTACTGCAAAAAGCTAATTTTTAGCTTCAAGAAAAATTTTTCAAACCATCTAAAGTTCGATTTCAGTCGAAATAAGGCACACTAATCAATGGGCCCTCTTGGTCTTTGATTAGCTCATCACTTTCTGTGATGAGGCCTTATTTCGATTGAAATCTCACTAAAATGGTTAAACGAAAAATTTCTATATCGCTCAAAATTAGCTTTTTGCAGTTTGATCATTTCATAATTTAATTAAATTTTTTAAACATCGTGAATGAACATATCGTATATTTTAAATATTTTAAAAGCAATCTATAGTTTAACTAATTATGAAATTCTCCTATATACAAAAAACTCTTCTTGTTTTAAACTACCGGCATGCATCGATTTTATTTCCCATATGCTGTAAAATACCTCGAACATTGCCGGATCAAACTGTCCTTTGCCTTTTGCCATAATCTCTAAAGCTCTATCTCATTCAACCGGTCTGCAATAGAATCTATAGCCAGTTAACGCCTCAAAGGTATCAGCAACGGCAATCATTCTGGCTACTAAAGGTATCCCCACTCCTGCCAGGCCGCACAAATATCCACCCCTGTCAAACCTCTCATGATAATACAGGGCACCCATTGCAATTTCTTTTGCAAATCCTGAGTTTTTTAGTAATATTCTCAAAATACTTCTATTTTTCTCAACATTTACTAATAGATTTTGTCACCTCCTCTACAAAACAAAAGCAGACACAGATGGTAATTTAAAAAACAAAAAGATACCATCTGTCCCTGCTATATTTTTTGTTAAAGTATAGAAAATGTTGAAAAACAAAGAAAAACACAAGTATATGTAAAATATTGGCATTATTTAAAACTCCTACCCCCCCCCCCCCCCCCGAACACTAGTTCGCACAACTTTCCATTCAAAATACCCGTAAGATTTAAATTTTTATGTATAAGTTTTTGATACACTTTTTTGGATACATTCATAATCTACAGTCCTTTCATAGGGGGATTACAGGAGGTTTTTTTTGAAATATTTTTCCTTACTAAATAGGAAAATTTAAGGAGGTTTTTTAAGATATTTTCTTCAATGATATTTCGACATTTTCCCTTAATTTCCTTCCTTAATCTAAAAACTTATATCGAAAAAATAAATGGACAAAAAAATAAAAATTATGGGCGAACCTTTTCTACGTATAAATCAAAATTCAAATACCTAAACTATGAATATTTCTTAATATTTTAATTATATACTAATTTTTATGTTTTTTCTATAATTATTAATTTAGGATAATTATAATCAAATAGCTAATCAATCAGATCAAATAAATTGTAATTATACAGAAACTACAACCATTAATTTGTTTACTAATTTTCCTTGTATTAACTCTCTAATATATTAAAAACAAAAATAAAACAAGGCCCTTTACTCTTTTTTAGAAATAAAGGGCCAGCTGATATTTTCGTTTTTTATTTTTCACTACCTGCAACCGTTAATTCTGGAACCAAAATTGCAGGAGTATAACCAAAACCGTAGAAGACAGCCTGAGTAGCCTGAAGTTTTTGACCAACCATTGTAACCCGCTTAAAAAGATCATAAATATTACCAGAAACCATAGCATCCATAACTTTACCTTTAATCTCTCCATTTTCAACAAGAAAACCGCTGCCAATATTAAGGCCAAACTCTCCAGCCAGAATATTACCAGTATGACCACCCATAACCTGATTAACAATAATTCCCTTTTTGATAGTTTTCACCATCTGATCAAAGGTGCTTTCACCTGGCAAAAGTATAAAATTAGAAACATAAGTTGCTGGCTGTTGATCAATCCCTTTATCAAAAAGAGTCTTTTTAAATCCATTGCCTGTACTGATTGTACCATATCGAGCCGCAGAATCCAGATCAAAGAGATAACTTTTCAAAATTCCGTTCTCTACCACCGATGTACGCCTTGCTACACTACCTTCATCATCATATGGCGTAGTACCCAACCCCCAGGGATAAGTGGGATCATCTACTATGTTAATTAGTGGACTAAAAATTTCTTCACCTAAACGATCCTTAAGGGGAGTTATACCTTTATTTACCGCCATACCGTTAACTCCGGCAAAAACCCGATACAATAAAGGCCACATAGCACCCGGATTAAAGATAATGTCCATCTTCCCAGTTTTGACCTTAAACTTCTTTTTACCAAGTTGATGATAATAGACAAACCTTTCTAATCTAGACCGGTCAAATACGAAATGCTTACTATAAATATCAAAATCACTAAATTCCCCAAAACCATCTTCTCCTCGACTGGTAATGGAAATTGTGAAATTAGTTCTTTCATAATTAATATCGAGACCAGATGAGTTAAGTATCTTTACTTTCTGAATATTTTTACTTAAGACTAAATCACATTTAATAGTTGAATCTATTTCCAGGATTGTATTTAGCATGCTCTGACCCTGTTCTATCATCTCTTCTGCAGTCAGATTAGCAACTTTCGGATCATAACATTGAACCTCTGAACCTTTTTCATTGGGAAATTTAATCTCTGTTTTATCACCATAACGGGCTGACAGTAGGGCACGGTTAATTAAATCTTCCCGATCTAAGTCTGTTGCAGTAGCAATTCCAAGACGACTTTCTTTATCAATCACTCTAAGACAGACACCCCGAATTTTTTTTCCGTTAATCCGGGTTATTTGATTACTATTAAACTTAATGGGTAAAGTTTCTTCTTCAACCCAATAAACTTCTGCCTGTTTAGTTTTAGTAAGTGCATCTTTTAATAATTTTTCCATAATTTACTTACCTCCTACGGTAATGTTATCAATTTTAATATGGGGTGCACCCTTTCCTGATTTAATTAAAATTTGCCCTGCCTTACCACATCCTCCTGAACGTGAAAACTTAAGATCATCACCAATAGCGCTGATATTAGCCAGAGTCTCAAAAAGATTACAGTTGACTACAATATCCCGTATCATCTCTGCAATTTTACCATCACGAATGCGATAACCATACTGAACAGCCAAAGTGAACATATTTCCAGAAGTCTGACCGCCAGCAGCACCAACCAGATAAAGCCCATCTTTTATTGAACCAATCATTTCTTCAAATGGGGTATCACCTTTGTCAATATAAATATTGGACATCCGTACTACTGGAGCAAAAGTAAAATCTTTTGCCCTACTATTACCTGAAAGTTCCTCTCCCATCTTACCAGCAGTTTCCCGCGAATGAAGTCTTCCCGTCAAAATTCCATTTTTAATTAGATAAGTCTTTTTAGCTTTTACTCCATCATCATCATACACAATAGAGCCTGGATGGCCTGGTAGACTACCATCATCAATAACATTCAAGATCGGCTTACCAAAGACCCGTCCCAGTTTCATGGTCTCTCTTAATGCATCATTATCAGCAACACCATCTGCTTCACTTAGATGCCCGAAAGCTTCATGGATAAAGACACCTGCTGCATCCGGATCCATTATTACTGTGTAGTTTCCGGCATTTACAGGTTCGGCATCTAAAAGAGCCAGGGCTTTTTCAGCAGCCTTTAAAACCTCTTCTTCTTTATCAAGAAGCAGACTAAAATCATCACTACCACCTAAGGCTACAATAGTCCTCTGTGTATCACGACCCCTTCTAGCAAAAATTACCATTCTCAAACCACAGATCAACTCTTCCTGATCAATATAAGTTCCTTCATTATTTGCAAAAAATTTCTGGCTAGCCTGCTCATAATAACTGACCTGGGTTGTGGCAATTCCCTTAAGGTTCAATACCAATTGGTTATACTTATTTAATAGTTCGCGTTTCTCTTCTAAAGAAATTTGCCGTGGATCCATTTTTGGAGTAACGCGTACCTTATCTTCTACTACAGGAGCCTGAGCCAGTTGATAAATCTCCTTTCGATATTGACCTGCCACTTTGGCCCGATTAAAAGCAGTCTGTACAGCCTCTTTAGTCTGATTTAAATCATTAAAGGAAAAATGACCCCACCCGCCCCGGTAAAATCCCCGGGCATGTCCTCCTTCTTTTCTGCTGATAGAAATATCCTTCAACTGCTGGCCCTGATATTCAATACCAACAATCTGTAGCTTTTCATAGCGGATATCCTGGTATCCTTCATCAGTAAAACCTGCCCTTAATATTCCCTTCATCTAAAACTCCCTCCTTTTAAAATTTAAAGGCTCTCCGTCAAATGTTGTGAAAGATAAGTTGGCTCCGTTGAATTGATTGGTAAATTGATTTTGAAATAAACATTTAAATTTAATAACTTAACATTGCATTAAATACTCTTCTCCTTAGATTCATAACATTTGGAACACCATATCCAATCCTTTTGATCAATTTAATCTTGTTATTGATACCCTCAGCAAAGCCATTGGTTATCTTAGTCTTAAAATAATTTAGTATTTTTTCTTCCCATCTTTGTATTATCTTTTTTACCTGGTAAAAAGGCATCAGCTTGCTTTTTATTACTTCTTTATACCACCTTTTTAGAGCTCTGGTGGCTTCTTTCACATCATCTAGCTGCAATAGGTCTCTGAATTCCTCTTTTAATTCCCAGGCCTTTTCTAGAGCTGGACTGAGTTCAAATAATTTGATGAGCTTTTCATGTTCTTCATCTGTCAATTCTTCAGCTCGTTTTTGGAGTAATAAACGACTTTGAAAAAACTTTCTTCTCTGATGATTATTTACTGTTTGTTGAACTTGTTTTCTAACTTCATCAAGGGCTCTGTTCATTAAAGTTACAAGATGAAATTTATCTATAACAATTTTTGCATGAGTAAATGCTGCATCTGCTACTGCTTTGAACGGCCGCCACATATCCATAGAGATCGATTGAATCTGTCGTCTTTGTTCATCTTCCCAACAATTAAAGTAGTCAATTAAATCATCCTTTTTGCGAGTAGGTAAAATGTCAATTAACTCCCGATTAATTGGATCTGTAATGCTAACTCCATATTTATGGCGTTTTAAAACTGCAAATTCATCGATATTGATGGCTTTTAATTGACTAAGTTTTGAAACTTGTTGTTTAATGAGAGGGTCAACTACTTTTTTAACTGCATTATTAACAGCTGTATAACTTAACCCGTTTTCTCTAGCAACTTTAGAATAATCCTTGCTGACAGTTTCTTTAGCAAGATATTTATCAAAGCGTTTGGTTTTACGGGCATATTTATCAATACTTTCATATTTTTCAGGGATACCCCTCTTATGACAATAAGGACAACGATATCTTTTTTTTAGAAGTCTAATGATTACTAGTTTACCTCTTATGGGGATGTCTCTAATATTTTGCCATTTTGTATCATGGATTTTATTAGTGATATTACCACACTGAGGACACACAATGTGATTTTTCTTTGCTTCAGCGATAAAAATATATCTGTCCTCCGTTGAAATAATTTCAGTTGCAATAATGTCTGGCAAATCAAGAAATTTTATGATATTATTATATTGCATTTGCTGGACTCCTTTCTTTGGTTTTTAGTTCGCAACTAATTAATTCAACGGAGCCAGCAAATGCCTTTTTATTTTTTATAATTTTTTCTTCACAACATTAATTATAGACCCAATTTAAATTAATGATTTTACTGCAAAAAGTAATTTTTCGCTTTAAAAGAAATTTTTCAAACCATCTAAAGTTCGACTGAAATCTCACTAAAATAGTTAAACAAAAAATTTCTATGGCGTTCAAAATTAGCTTTTTGCAGTTTAATCATTAATTAATTTTACTAACAATTATCAGATTCGCCATTAGTTTAAAAAATCCTTCGTAATGCGAAATTCTTTTTTTAAAAAAAGGGGAGATTTTCAAAAATATCTCCCCTGAATGCCTGCACTTTAATCTATAACTGCAATGGCCTCAATCTCGACTAATACATCTTTAGGTAAGCGGGCAACTTCTACACAGGCCCGTGCAGGATATGGTTCATCGAAGAATTCGGCATAAACTTCATTGATTTTAGGAAAATCATCCATATTTTTAATATAAACAGTACATTTAACAACCTGAGACATATTAGCACCAGCTTCTTCAAGAATATTTTTTATATTCTCCAAAGCCTGACGGGTCTGTTCCTGAACATCATTACTAACCAGTTCGCCCTTTGCGTTAAATGGAATCTGACCACTGGTAAAGACCATATTACCGACCTTAATAGCCTGGGAATATGGACCAATAGCTGCAGGTGCTTGATTACAGTTGACTTTAATTTTTTTACCCATCTTTTTATCTCTCCTTTTAATATTTTTTTATTAACTATATAGTTATACTGCAAAAAGCTAATTTTTCACTTCTTGAGAAATTTTTCGAATCATCTAAAGCTCAATTTCCGCCGAAATAAGGCTTTCTAATCAAAGGACCCTCCTGGCCCTTGATTAGCTCATCACCTCCTGTGATGAGGTCTTATTTCGTCGGAAATCTCGCTAAGATGATTTGGCGAAAAATTTCTATATCGCTCAAAATTAACTTTTTGCAGTATAATCACTATATATATCTTTTCTATTGGTTCAAAGATTCCTGCTTATTATCAAGATTATTCTGATAATATTCCATTAGAATTTGCCTTGCTACTTCAATTGCTTCCTGACTCCCATTATTTGCATCCTCAATTCCCACAAGGAGGAGAAATTCCGGGCCAGATGCAGGATAGTAGCAGACAAACCACCCCATAACCCGTCCTTCTGATAATTGAGCTGTTCCAGTCTTTCCCGCCAGATTCAGTCCCGGAATATAGGCCGTATGAGCTAAAGCGGTCTCATCCTGAACTGTAACTTTTAACACATCCTGAAGAAGAGTAAGATTCTCAGAAGAAGCAATAGTATCTTTCCATACTTTAGCTTTTTCTTCAATAGATAACAGAACTGGCTTACGCAGTTTACCATCTGTAGCAATGGCTGAATAAATTATGGCAAGGTGTAAGGGAGTCATTAATATCTGGCCTTGACCGTACCCGGTATCAGCCAATAAAATAGTATTGGTAATAGGTTTCCTGGATGCCAAAGTAGAATAAGCCACATCTAATGTAAAGGGAATCTTTTGACCAAATCCTACCCGTTCAGCGATCTTAAAGAGAGGTTCACTTCCCATTCTATATGCAAGTTGTGCAAAATAGATATTATCTGACCACTTCATGGCACCATAAAGGTCAACTGGCCCTGTAGGTCGCGATACCCTCTTAACACGGTAACTACCCCAGCCTGGTTCAGCCCGCCAGGTATCTTCTGAAATCTCCACTTTTTTCTCTGGGTCATATTCAGGATAAAATTCTAAAGCTGCCAGAGCTGTCAGAGGTTTAAATGTTGATCCTGGAATATATCTTCCCTGAATTGGTCGATTTACCAATGGTTTTGCTGGATCATTTAAAATTTTACTCAAATGGGTTGAAGACTTACCCAGAAGGAATTCATTAACATCATAACCAGGAAAACTCCCCAGTGCCAGAATCTCACCTGTCTCCGGCACCATTGCAATCACTACACCACTCCGTTCTCCCATAGCTAATTCGCTAATTTTCTGCAACCTTTGATCTATAGTTAAAATAAGATCATTCCCCTTCTGACTCCGGGTAAATTTAACCATTGCCTGTTCTTTGCCTTCCTTATCTAAAATTCTGATCATATATCCCGGTTTACCAGCAAGAAATTTTTCAAATTTTTTCTCTAAACCAGTACGACCAACCTTATCCCCCAATTCATACCCTTCTGTCGCCCAGTCCTGAAGTTCTTTTTGGTTAATCTCCCCCAAATAGCCCACTGTAGGAGCTAAACTTTTTGGTCCAAAGTAAACCCTTCCTTCATAGCTGGAAGCTAAAACTCCAGGAATGGCCAGAAATTTATCTTTTTTTGTTAACCACTCATCTTTTGTGATTGAACGGAGGGGAACAAAGAGGTCTGGCCTGACCCATTTTTGCTGTAAAGCCTGTTCAATTCGTTCAGGAGTCATATCCAACAGTTTTGCCAGGCTGTTTATAGCCTCATCCCAATTTTCCATTTTACCTGGAACCAATCCAATCCGGTAGATAATTCCCGGGCCAACCAATTTCTCTCCATTTCTGTCATAGATATTACCCCGCTCTGCAGGAAGACGGGTAACTGCCAGACTGTAACTCAAATCTGAAAGTTGGGGCAAAATATTGGTTGACTTCCAATCAATTCGCCATTCCTTTTCTTCATACACCAAATGAAGGATTTGATCCATATTAATCTCGCCCACAGTCCAGGTTAACATCTTCCCCTTAACAGGTATCTCTACCCGATTATCTTTAATCTCCCATTTCTGGCCATCAGCAGGTCTAACCATCTCAAGTTTCAGTTCAATCTTTCCAAGCTGCTCATAAGTCTCCCTATACCGATTGACAAAAAAGTCTTTTTTAACCCTGGCTTTTGCCTCACTGCTCAACATTTGATAAATTTCTTCATATTGTCCATTTTCCAACCCGCGCAAAAAAACCTGAGCTGTTTCATCAGGATCTGGTCTAAAAAATACACAGCCACTTATTAACAATATAATTAAGATCATCAATAAACCAATACTGATTTTCTTTCTCACTTTAAATCACCTCAGGTTTTTTATAAATGATAAAACTGCAAAAAGCTAATTTTGTGCGACATAGAAATTTTTCGTTAAACCATCTTATTTCGAATGAAATCGAACTTTAGATGGTTCGAAAAGTTTCTCTTGAAGCGAAAAATTAGCTTTTTGCAGTTTAATCATAAATACTTTTATCCTCCTGCCATCATATTAACCAAACAAAAGGTTTATTAACGGTGTAACAAAACCCATCAGCAATCCAAGATAAAAACCAAATAGGGTAATGGCACGCAATTCAACACTCATTACCTGTAAAACTAAAGCTTCCATCTCTTCTAACTCAAATGATAAAACTTTCTCCTCTACTAATTTATCAAAATTTATAGCATTGATAATCTTACCCAAATAATTACGATTTACAAAATTCAACAGGTCCAATACCCCGTTCTCTACTTTCTTAATGGTGGTCAGTTTCAGATTAGCAAAAAAAGATTTAACCTGCTGCTGACGAAGAGCTCTCAATTGATCTTTGATTAATTTGCTAATCACTTTCTCAACAAAATCAGCATTAAGAAAATCTATCAATAACTGCCTGATAAATCGTCCAGTCTTTTTAGATTCTAAAACTTCATTTGAGTTAAAAGAAACTTCCTGAACTACAGCAGCTTGACATATTGATTCTTCTAACTTTTTCGTAGTTAAAATTAAATTCTCTAAATTATCAAGACAATTATCTATAAATTCCCTGGAAGTCATTTTATTAAAGAGAAATTCACTAATGCTTAAAACTACCTTTTCATCAATCCGATTGGCCAACTCTGAAACCCTGGTATCCAGTATGGTATCTATAACATCATTTATCTTTTTCAACAATTCATATTGATTTAATGGGTCATTGATAAAATCAGCTATCTGATTTATAAGCTGTTCTGCAATCTTATCCCGATCAGCAAAAAATTTACCCAATAGACCCATCAATAAACTTTGATCAAAAAACTGATCTATTCTCTTCTTAATCTGGCTTTTGGTCTCAGCAGAAGTTAGATAGGCCATGATCTGTTCTGTAAATTTTGGTCCCTGATCTAATAAAAAGGCCTTAATTCCATTGACTATATTTTTAGGAATCAAATTTTTAAGCTGTTTTTCACTATTCTGCCAATCTATAATTCGGGTGTGTAAAAAAAGATTAATCCTTTCTAAAACAATCGGACTTTTTAGACCTGTCAACAGATACTCACGAATATCATATTTTAACTTTTGATAGTAATCAGAACTGAGAAACTCTTCTTTATCCTGAAAAATCCTTTCGGTCAAATATCTCTCAAGAACTTCAATAGTTTTTTCAGAACGAATGATCTCTAAAATTAGAGTAACAATATAATCACTTAATTCTTTAAACATCTCCTCTCGTACTTTAAAATCTGGAATAACAAATTCTAAAAGTTCATCAACAGTCCGCTCCTCTTTTTGCAAGTGACGAGCCCCGTCTTGTACCAGTTTTCTGATTCGTTCCCGGGTCTCAGGAGTTTCTAAAATATTTTGAAAAGCATCTTCTGTCAATAAATGTTCCCCTACAGTCTTCCCAATACTTCTGGCTAAATCCTTATGCCGTTTAGGTATTACTCCCTGCAAACTGGAAATTTCTTTACCAAAAATTCGAACAGGTTTAATTGGACGAAAAAGCATCTTAATGGCAATCCAGTTGGTAATATATCCAATCCCCGCCCCTACCAGAGGACTTACTATAAAAATTGAAGCTTTCACTTTAACCTCAACCCCTTTTATATATTCCTGATCAAATACTATAAGGCTAGCAACAGTTTAGGTCTTCATACACAGATTTTAACTATGCTTAAAAAAAGACACCCATTCAGGGTATTATAACCTAAGCTAATAAATCTTTTTTAACACAATATCAGTATAGTAATGCTTTAAAATCTCTTCATAAGTATAACCCCTGTCGACCATACCTTTTATTCCCCACTGGCTCATACCCACCCCGTGGCCATTACCGCCTCCATAAAATATGATTTTCTCAATATCATTTTGCCCATTGCGAATAATCTCAAAAGCAAAAAAAGCACTGGGGAGAATAGAATAATTCTTTATTTTACTTCCATCATGACAGTATAAAATTACATCCTTAGATGAACCGGTCATATCTTTTCTGGGGCGAATGAGAAAGCGAATATTATATTCCTTCATTACCCGGTAAGTTCCATTGGTTCCGACTATATCTAAAACCATAACATTACCGCCTTCACCTCTCTGGATAACCCTTATATCTTTCAATTTTCCAATTGAGAATTGCAAATCAGATGGATTTACGGGCTTTCCGGTAATTGTTTTTATAAAATCAGTTCCAAGGAGTTGATCTGCTCTTTCCCGCAGAGGAAGATTCTTATTTATGGTATTTTCCAGCTCTTTGCGGGTCAGCTCCAGTTTCCAGCGATAATAAGGAGAAGCAAAATCAAAACTCTTTAAAGACTGATCCTTAAAGAAAGAAAGAGCATTTTTTTCATTAGTCAAATCAGCTACAGAAACATCAATAATCTGTGACTTGGCCCGTAAATATGGAATCGGTTCACCAGGAAAAGATCCGGTTCGCGAATTATGCCATACTTCTTCATTGTTAGCAGTATAACCAGCCGAAGTAGAAAAGTAAACTGCATCGATTACATGTCCATTATGCATAGCTACAATACCCCGGGTTTCATCAACCGCTTCATTAACTATCTGATTTTCCTGAAAATTATTATACAACTGAGAAGCAGTACTATCATCTAAGTTAGCCGATTTATCATTGAACTTACCCCTACTCACCTGGGCAATGGCATAGGAACGGGCTGCTATAGCCTGTACTTTAAAGGCCTCTTTGCCCCATCTTGAAGGAATCTGGCCCGGTACCACCTTCTTTAAATAGTCCTCAAGGGGCAATTCATTGATTAAATAAAGATAACCCGCTTTATTTGAAGGAATAATCTCCAGTGTACCTGCGTAAAGTACCACATTGGTATGACGTGGTGTACTTAACAATGGATCAAAATGAATGTTATGTTTAAAGTAAGATTTGAGATATACCCGACCTTTTACAATCTCACTGAAATTGCCAGTAACAATTTTAATTCCGCCATTCTGATTAGTAAAAGTAATTGTCTCTCCGGTTTCTGCGACTAAAATAATTCTCTCCTGTCCCTTTTTACGGGTAATAATCTTAAAAGGCTGATTAGCTTTAATCCTTATCTCTTTAAAATCATAAGATTTGCTACTTCCCAGATTATTCAATTCGTGACTTAAAAGAACCCGGATTTTTTCGGGGAAAAGTTTTTCCGGTAAGATAACAGTCTGAACCTGACCTTTTTCATTAAAAAGGAATTTAAGACCGGAAAGTCCAACAGCCATATTGGAAAAACTGGCAGGTTTGATTTGGTTATTTTTCCGGTGAAATACCTGAAGATCTGGGGCCAGCGGTATAGCTCCTTCATCTTCTAAAATAACCTCATTGGCCTTAACCTGCAAGACCCGGGAAGTGACCATCTCATTACTTCCTACAAGATATCTCTCTTCTAAAAGAGTCTTATTCTGCCCTACCCGGTTAGTATAAAGTAATCTGTAAAAAATATATGCCATCTCATAACCGGTAATCTGAGCTGAATCGGATTTTTTCAACTCTTCAGTTATCTCTTTAACTTTCGCATAACTTGACTCTTTGTCATAACCTAGAAACATTCCCGCAATTGTTAGAGCATCATAATATGTAATGGGTTCATCGGGAAATGTTAGTTTTTCAGTAAGATTAACTAAAGAAATCTTACTTCGACCGTTAAATAACTTCTCAATCAATTGAAGGTAATCTTTATATGTAACCGGTTTTGCCGGATTCCAACTCTTCGCTGGTAAAACTTTAAGAAGGACCAAGGATTCTACTTCATCTTTAAAAGGATGAAGATTTGGCTTTCTGGCATCTGCCATACCTATTGCTGTAAAAATAAATATGAGACATATGAAAATTATAATAAGTTTTGTCCAATTATTTGATTGCCTGGACATCATAGACCATCCCTTTCTGTATTTTGCTAATTATTAGATACGAAATTACCTTTAAAAATCCTGCACTAATACATGATTAAGCTGCAAAAAGCTAATTTTGAGCGACATAGAAATTTTTCGCCAAATCTTCGCGAGATTTCCGACGAAATAAGGCCTCATCACAGGAGGTGATGAGCTAATCAAGGGCCAGGAGGGCCCTTTGATTAGGAAGCCTTATTTCGTCGGAAATCAAGCTTTAGATGATTCGAAAAATTTCTCAAGAAGCGAAAAATTAGCTTTTTGCAGTATATCTTTTATAATTTAATTTTAACTCATTACCTCCTGTAACCAAAAGCAATTGGCAAGTTCTTCTCCTAACATTCATTTAAAATTAAATTTTTAATCTTTTCTGGAGTAGATTTTAGCATATAGTTCCGGAATGCCCTACTCTCCTTTAATAGTGCTTTTAACTTATTTTCCTTTATAGTACTCCCTTTTTTATTCTGACCTTTTCCCTTTTTAATAAAGAGATTATCAGGATTACTAAATTCAAGCTCAATAAAACCTCTATCCTCTAAATATTTCAATCCAACCAATACGGTATTTTCCATTTCACCAGTTAAAGCAGAGATCTGATAAATATTAACTTTACCATTTTTATTTTTGATCACATGTTTTATAATACCCGATAATCTGGTAAGAAAAGAATTCCCTGACTGAATTTCGAAATCAGAATAGGCCAATACAACTATTTTAGGTCTTATTAAATATATAAGTTCCTTTAAAACCCTTATGCCGGGTGGAGATGAAAGTAGCACCAGATAATCAGCTTTAACTGACTGATAGCGGTTGATGAGATTCTCAAATTTAAGTTTTTCAGTCCCTTCATAATAATAGACGGCATTTTTAAAATCAGGAAGAACCTTACCCAATCTATACCAATTACGCCAATCTTCTATTTCAAAAGTCAGCTTTTCCGGTTTTTCCGGTAAGCCGGCCTTAGTAATCTGTTTTCTATTGATGGTGTGATTAACAATCAGCTGAATCTCTTCTCTTCCCTGCCAGCGGTTAATTCCAATAGAGTAAACCAGATCGATCTTTCGGGCAACACCTGCCTCTCCTCCCCACCACCAGATAGCTGAGTACTGGGTATTCTCATGTTTAACAATAAGACGGAGGTGTTTTTCGTCACTGGTTGGTCTGTGATACACTACCTCTGCATCATTACAGAGAAATATTGGCACAGGATTTTCTTCACCAAAGGGAGCCAATTTCCTTAAATCGTAATAGGTCTTTGTACTTATTTTACTTAAAGGTAATCGACCATCAACTTCAATCTCTCTTATGCCTCCTGACTTTTCAAGTTCCCTGGCCAGCACTTTTTCCATAGCTTTTTCAAATCCGGTCAATTTATCCCTGGTCAATGAAAAACCTGCCGCCCCCGCATGGCCGCCAAATTTATCTAAAAACTGTTCACATGTCTTTAATGCTTCATAAATGTGAATGCCTGGAATGGACCTGGCTGAACCAGTGATGGTTTTGCCATCTTCTTTTAAGCACATCAACAAAACCGGTACATGATACTTCTCACAAAGCCTGCCAGCAGTTATACCTATAATCCCCTGATGCCAGTGGGGTTGGTATAAAATGATAGGTTGAGAATGAAAATCTTTACCCAATAATGCCAGGGCTTCTTCAAGCATTTTATCACACAACTCTTTTCTTCGGTCATTTATCTGATCTAATTCTCTAGCTAATGTCCTTGCTTTATTTCTCGTAGTTGCCAGGAGTAATTCAACCCCTATTCTGGCAGAAGATATTCTTCCAGCAGCATTAATTCTGGGCACTATCTGATAAGCAATCTCCTCTTCGGATATTTCCGAACTATTTAACCCGCAGATATTAAATAATTCTAAAAGACCCGGCCGATTCGTTTTTGCTAAAGCAGGAATACCCCTTTGTAATAAATAACGGTTTTCGCCTTTTAAAGGCACAACATCTGCAATGGTGGATAAAGCTACCAGATCGAGAAATTCTCTCGCATAAGCAGTTTTATTTAACCTGGTTAAAACTCCCTTAGCCAGAAAATAGGCCATGCTGGCCCCAGAAATATTATGTGCCTTATGATCCTCAGGCAAAAGTTTCGGTGAGAGAATGACATCAGCAGCTGGTAGTTCTTCAGGCAAATGATGATGGTCTGTAACAATAACTGTCATACCCAATTTTTTAGCTAAAGCCACTTCATTATGATTTGAAATACCACAGTCACAGGTCAAAATCAAATCAACATCTCCTGCCATATTTTTAATAATCCGTTCATTCATCCCATATCCCTCTGTAAACCTGTTAGGGATATGGTAACTGACATTAGCATCCAACTTCTTTAAAAGAGTAACCAGTATTGCCGTTGCAGTAACACCATCTACATCATAATCGCCGTAAACACAGATCTTTTTCTTCTTTTTCACTGCATTTAAAATTAGCTCAACTGCTTTATCCATATCCGGAAAATCAAATGGATTGGTCGGATTATATTGATCGGGGTTTAGAAATTCCCTCACTTTTTTTGGAGAATTAATACCCCGCTTTAACAGAATTTGAGCCAGAAGTTGATTTCCATTTAGCTCATCCAACATCCATTTAGGTACTTCCAGATTGTCATGATAAAGAACTTTAACTTCCATAAACATCTTGCTCCTAACTAAATTGGATTTCCTCAATGCTTTCCCAATCAAGATCAAAATCCATATCCTCTTCTTCTATTTCCACATGAATGGCCCTCTTACCATGGCAGATAGGGCGGTATTCACAATATATGCATCTTTTCTGATCTCCAGTAGCTATAAACTGGTCATAATCAAGGCTTTTTATTTCACTGATCAGCTTTATCAAAAAAAGCTCATCTTTGACAAACTGTTTTTGACTATAACCAATGGGTTCCACATAATTGGGATATCTGGGGTTCCAATAAATCACGCTAATATCTTCAGGTCTGAAGATTCCGGTAGGAGAATAAACTCTTCCTGCTTTAGCCAATACATATCTATAGGTGATAGTCTGAAGATGATTACGATAATAGTTGGTTAAAGGACGGGAATTATTGGTCTTCCAATCATAAATGACTACTCTCCCATCAGAGGTGATATATAAAAGGTCATATTTGGCAACTAACTTAATTCCATTATCATTCATCCGGATCTCATGTTCGGGGAGAAACTTACCATTGTCATGATATGGTCTAAATTTTTTAAGTTCCTCAAACCAGAAAGCTAACTGCTGAGATAGTAATTCTTTCGACTGAGGAACCTCTCCTAAAAAATAATATCTTTGAGCCAGAAGGTGAAATAACCTTCCCTGTTCTATAACCTCCTTCTGGTTTTTATCCCCTCCCCAATCAGCAGGCCAGAAAAGGCCATCTAAATAGCGCCTGCGAAATTTTAAAGGGCAGGTCTGATATGAAATTAAAGCAGATTGACTGAAATATAAGTCATCAAGATTTTTTGCCAGCATATTTTTCCCGCTCCTCAATGATGAATTTATTTAAAGCTATTAATGGTCTTGCTATACCAACCTTCTTTTCAAAACCATTGCCATAAATAATTTTCTTATGACAGGTCATAAGTAGGTTTTTCTTAGCCCTGGTAATAGCAACATATAAAAGCCGCAAACGTTCACTGATCTCATCAATTTTAGCCGCTTTAAGAGGATCAGTTTTTCCTTCTTTACCGAGTAAGTATTTCAGCTCTGCTTTAGCAATAGCTGTTGGATTACATTTATCTTCATCTAAATACCAGTATTCACTGCGAAAATTATCTTCGATAGTCGATGGAAATTCCGCAGCCGTCAAAGATGTTAAATATACAGTATCCCACTCTAAACCTTTCGATTTATGAGCTGTAATTAAGGTTATAACTCCGGGAGTCGGTTCAAATCCCTTTTGTTCATAGATGACTCTTGCAAACCTACGGAAAGAAGGTTCTAACCTGGGTAATTCATTGGCTATATCCAGTAGTTTCCATGAAGGGTTAAGATTCAGTTCAGCTTTAATCTGAAGAGCAATATTTTGAGCAATGGCAAGGGGTTCCCCCTTAAGCTCCATCTCCTCAGCTAAAAACAAAACCAGTTCATCAGGTGGAAGATTTACACTGGCATCCAGCCAGAACTTAAGCTTTTTAAGGGCCTGATTAAATGCCGCAAACAAATCGGGATCAAATATTTCATCAGGATAATTCAACCAGGGCAGTTCCCCTCCAATAGGATAAATCAGCTCTTCAAGGGAATATCTATTAAAAAGCTGTTCGATAGAATCTAAAACTTCTTTAGGAAACTGATTTAAAAACACATTGTTGAGCAATTTGATTAATTTTTCCTTTTTATGAGGTTCAGCCAGATACTGAATTGCTGTCCGCAAATCTAAAATGGTCTTTGCCTGTTCATTATTAATTTTGCCCACTTCTTCAAAATCTGCCTCTGCTACTTTAAGTAATTCTGCTGCTTCGGCCTTAAGATAGCGGTTTGGCACAATGATGGCAATGGTATTTTCAGGATTTTCTTTTGCATGTCTGATTGCCAATTTTACAACCTCTTCTAACTCCTGTTTAGATGTCTCATACCTTTTAACAGCGATTGTGTAATTGTCAGTTGTCGGGTTGGGAAAGGGATCATCTTCTGTAACTGGATGGATAAGCTGGTCCTCCAGAGCATCTCGACATTCAGGTTGGGGATGATTACTTTTTGACCATTTTACCAGATAATTGGCCAGGTTAATTATATCAATCGTGCTTCTACTTGAATAAAGAATGGATTGTTTTTTGACATTTTCTTTACTACAAAAGTTTCTAAAAATCTCAGGCTCAGCAGATGTAAAGGTCCCCATAATTGCCTGGTTGGAGTCACCTACCCTAACCAGGTTACCATCGGGACCAGCCAGCAAATGGAGAATCTCTTCCTGAAGAGGATTTGAATCCTGGGCTTCATCCTCAAAGATATATGTCCAGCGTTTTCTTAATCTTTCACAAAGCTGTTCATCTTTTTTTAGCAACCGTAAAGCCTGAACGATCAAATCATCAAAATCAAGCCAACCATTCTGGTACATTAATCTGGAATATTCCTCAAATATCTCAATGGCCCAGAAAAGATATGAATCTTCATTTAATCTGGGTTTTAATTTTTCAACATCTTCCCTGGTAAGCCCGTGAGACTTAATATAACTTATCATCTCTTTTATATATTTGAGTAAGTGATTTTCTGTCCACTGTTCCATTGCATTTTGATACCATTTTGTTTCTTCATCCACCTTAATGGGACTTTTCCATTTAGCTTCATTATCCTGCATCCACTGATAAGTTAAACCTGAAATTAGATTCCATTGCTGTGCTTCATCGATAATTTGAAATTCATTATTAATCAATAAAAACTCAGGTTTTTCTTTTAAAATACTCATGGCAAGGGAATGGAGTGTTTTTACATCATAACCTCTATTACGCGGTAAGCCCCGTTCTTCTAAAAAATTTCCGATCCGGGAACGGAAGTTGGAGACGGCTGAGTTCATAACGGTAACGATCAAAATTTTCCCCGGCCGGATACATCCTTCTTCGATTAAGTTAGCTGCCAGATAGGCCAGAACAGTTGTTTTACCAGCACCGGGAACAGCAGGAACGGCCATGAAACCTTTTCTATATTCAGCTACTTCTTTTTGTCCTGGGCGTAACTTAATCATTTTGCATCACCTCTGGATAATCACTTTGTAGCCACTCTAAAAGCTCTCCTTCCTGTTCCCAGCCATGACTGTTTAAATAACTATTGGCAAGATACAAACCATCAGTACATTTGCTCAATAAACTCTGCACGTAGTTTATCAACTGTTCTTTCCGTAATGTTTGATCTACTTCATCAGTCCACTCATCTTCCTCTTCCCAATCACGAGAAAGAATATATGGATTTGTCAATTCCTTAGTAGTGCTTCTAAACCAGTTTTCACTGGCAACATCCAGCCAGAATAAATATTGAACATTATCAATGTAAGGAGAAAATAGAAAGGTATATGGTGTAGCCAATATGATCTGTTCATCACTGGCTGGTGGTTTGAATAATACCTCTGCTGCCAATGTTCCTTTTAAAACCATCTCGATAAAGCTCTGACTCAACTGTTTTTCATCCATATTAGAGAATCTTTTCATTACTCTTTTAAATTTTGTCATGGAATTGATAATTTGTCTACAAGCAAGGATATCCTTCTCATCCGGTGATAACGGAGCCAGAAGTTCACCAAAGACGATCTGAAAGAAATGCTCCATCTCTAATTCTTCTGTCTGTTTTTCTTTAACCCATTCTCTGAAAAGCTCGTATTTATCAGAGTTATCAAAACCAAGCCGCGGCCTTAAACCTATTTCATCAAGGTCAGGCAGATCCATCTGATTTTTAAAAATCTCCTCTGCCAGTAATGCACTGCGGATGGGATCAAGTTTTAAAATAAGGGTTAAAGTTTGTACAAGGGAAGTAAAATTCAGTTTGATTTTCCAGTCAGGATTGACCAAAAAGGTCAGAGTTATCAATGCCTGGGCAAATGGTTCGTCAAGGAGCCGCTTTGTTCTTGTGAGGTTGGCAAGTGAGTAACCTCTTTCCTCAAAGTACCTGCTTAAGGTAAATTCCAATACCTTATCGACAAGGGGTGCAATAAGAGCAATTTTTGCAGGCTGTACTCCCTTTTCTATGAGGTCTAATACTTTCTTTCCTACTTCAAAGAGCATATCTCCTCTTAAATCTGTATGAATCTCACCTTTAATGAAATTGTTCTGCGGCATTGGCTTTCCGTGAAAAACTTTTTCAACGATGGATTTAGCCAGCTCTCTGGATTCTTTTGAAGCGGTGTATGATTCCTTCAGATGAACCTTTTCACACATGGGAAAAAATGTTTTTTCAGCCAGTTTAGGATTGCTACCAAAAAATCCTGTATACCCCCCCTCGGGATTAAAGCTTAAGTAACTTTCTTCTGCTTTTTGCATAATTTTTAAGATCAAATCCTGGGCTCGTGGAATCGTCTTTTCTAAGTTATCTACAATCAAGTATCTGAAACGGGAAGTCAAGTCTTTACTGTAGTTATCATCCGATAACAAATACTGATTGTATAAATCGATAATAAGAGAATAATCAAGACAGCGTGATATAAGACATTGTTTCCTGAATCTTTTCATCACCCTAACTGCCTGCTGATAAACAGCAGCTTTCTCAACATCTCCAGCAGCCCAACGTAAGAGTCTATTTTGAACTTCCTTAAAAGATAAACCATTCATGGCAGCATGGTTTAGGTTATCAATCAGCTGGACAGCAATTTGCTGGGATGTTGCATTTATGGAGGCAAAAGCACCTTCTTGAATGCGAACCTCATCTACCATTTGACTCATCAAGTAATGGGATGTTTCGACTGTCATAAATGTGGGTTCTAATGTTTTTATGTCATCATCCAGCTTTTCTTCGATTAAAGTCCAGTATTTTGTTATCTCTTTTTGAATAAAGCCAAAATAAGTAAAGACATTAAGCGGACCCATTGATTTTAAGTTAACTTTCAAACGCCAGTCAGAAACACTGGGGGCGTTTTTCAAAAGTACCAGACAGTGTTCAGTCTGACCAGTCTTTTCACATATCTCTTTATACTTTTCAAGTAATCTGGTTGTCTTGCCCGAACCTGTAGGGCCAATATATAAAATTTCCATAGATTAACACCTACTTGAAAATTTTTTCTGATGACTTCTCAGTTAAATTTAGTTCTACTTTTAATTAAGTTCTCCCTTTTTTTATTCCTAAAAAATATAGGATTTTACTGCAAAAAAGCTAATTTTTCGTTTTATAAAGAAAATTTTCGAACCATCTAAGATTCGATATTAGTCGAAATAAGGCCTCATCATATCCTGTGATGAGGCCTTATTTCGACTGAAATCTTACTAAAATGGTTAAACGAAAAATTTCTATGATGCTCAAAATTAGCTTTTTGCAGTTTAATCATCATAATATACTAATAAAAATTGCTACTTTAATAGGGTTAAAATCTTCCATCAAATAGTGTATATAAACTATCATGCATACTAAAAACCTTCCCTAAATTAAGTTAACCTTTAAACTGAAAACACCTCTTACACAAATCATTTTTATATATAGGATTCACAGAAAAGTCATTCCAGAATTCCTTCAGATTTTGACTATTAAATGGGTTTTGTCCGGGATTAAATTTATACTCAGGCGGTAAATAAAAACATGGTTTCAAAAACTCTTTTTCTGTGATTACTACTGAATTATAGGGGACTCCACACACTCTAGGCATTAACAAATTCTCTTCATAAAAACTTTTAAAATAAGTTATATAATCATATAATAATTGTTTACTCTGGATAAGTTTAGGTATAGCTAACTGGGCATCTAATTTAAACATTTGCTCAATCTCTTCTTTAAAAACAAAAATATCATCTTTGGTCAATAACAGTTCTTCCTTTACTTTATCCTTTAACTCCTCTTCTCTTCCAAAACATCCCCCTCTAATTTCCGGGACGACAAAATAAATTCCATTAGCTCTTAAAGTAGATACTTTATACAATATTTTAGACAGACGATCATGATTTTTCTTTTGTATCATACAGGAAAGCCAAACCTGAATTCTATCATCATAATCCTTTACCATATCAATAAATCTTAATATTTTTGGATAAAAATCTACTCCCCGGATAGATTTATATAATCTAGCGGTATCACCATCAAAAGAAATACTATAGGAATCAATATAATCTTTTACCTGATTAAATAATGAATTTATCCTATTACCATTGGTACAAAGAATAGTTATAAAGCCATACTCATTAGCCAATCTAGCTATCTCAATAAAATCCGGGTGCAGGGTAGGTTCCCCACCGGTTAGAAAAATAGTATTACCACCCTGATTAGCAAAATGATAATAAATCTCTTCGATAACTGATAAATCCAGATAATATTTAGTTTTTTGCTGCCAATATGAACAGGCTCTACACCGACTATCACATCTGTTAGTCAAAATCAAAAAGCATGTACTTATCGTCATCTGCCACTACCCCCCCTTCCCTTTTTGTTAGTTTAATCATCATAATATTATCCTTATGTCAATTTAATCCTGTCTTTATTTAAAATTTTAAAAAAACCTACCCCTTGGGGCAGGTTTATTCCATCAAATCCTCAGCATATTCAAGCAATTTTTCTACCAATTCAGCACAAAACGGCAAAAAATCATCTTCAGGTCTGATTTCATGACAGTGAGTTGATTTATATAGCTTTTCTGCATAGTCCATCAGTTGTTTTACTTTCTCATGTAAAATTTCGTTTATTTCATCTCCCATCTGCCTTCCATATCTACGACCTAAACTCATAACAATACCTGAAATAGCACCGCAGATCTCACCTGTGGCAAACCCGCCGCCAAAACCACCGGCTAGCTTAAGACCAAAATTCAACTCCTCCTGTGATAGATCCTCATTTAATGCAATCCAGGTAGCTTCAGAGCAACTATAACCAGATTCAAATAGCTCTCGACCACGTTTGGAAATCTTAGACATTAGTATAACCTCCTATTCTAATCAATATTATGATTAAACTGCAAAAAGCTAATTTTGAGTGACATAGAAATTTTTCGTTTAACCATCTTAGTGAGATTTCAGTCGAAATAAGGTCTCATCTGAGGATTGATGAGCTAATCAAGGGCCAGGAGGGCCTATTGATTAGTGTACCTTATTTCGACTGAAATTGAACTTTAGATGGTTCGAAAAATTTCTTTATAAAGCGAAAAATTAGCTTTTTGCAGTAAGATCATATTATTAATTCTAAATTCAAGTATACAACATTTTTCAAAACTTGCCTTTGGTTTTTATAACAAAAATTATTCTCTTCACTTGTAAAGTTGACAACATAAAAAATTTATAAATCACCGCCCTCTCTAATAATTCATCAGTAAATAACAAAAGACAGCGGTCATAAAACCACTGTCTTTTATTTTTTAAGCTTATGTTATAATACCTGACACCCATAATTTCTTAAAAATACCAAATCCCCGCACATCTATTACTACTTCCGATGCAGTCTTTGCATTCTTAAAAAGATGAACCCGGTAATTATCAACTTCATATTTTTTATATCCATCAGAAGCTGGCTTACCTACATTCACGGTAGGTTTAAAAGTAAAACCATGTCAGCCACCAGATACAATGGTTAAACTAATCGTTATATCCTGATCTCCCATTTTCTTCAGATAGTCTTTCGCAGCTGGAGTAATAATTATATTTGGATCCAACTCATAAACCTCCCTTAAATACCCCGATGCCCTGGGGGTGTATTTTAACTATAGTATATCATATTCTTAATTTCTTTGTCAATGGCAAATCGTCATCTTTCGATAAATAGATTTTGCAGGATAAAAATATTAACTATAGAAATATTTATGTTAAAGCCACATCAGATCAAAAACTTTTTCTAAAAAGGCCAGCAACAGTCAAACCTGACCCGATTACATAATAATAAAAATTTCTCAGATCCTGAATATATTTCATTAAAAGAAAAAATCCTTAAATGATTATACTGCAAAAAGCTAATCTTGAACGACATAGAAATTTTTTGCCAAATAATCTTAGCGAGATTTCCGACGAAATAAGGTCTCATCACAGGAGTTGATGAGCTAATCAAGAGCCAGGAGGGCCCTTTGATTAGGAAGCCTTATTTCGGCGGAAATTGAGCTTTAGATGATTCGAAAAATATCTCAAGAAGCGAAAAATTAGCTTTTTGCAGTTTGACCTTAAATATTATCTAAAGGAGTTGCTTTTTATGTTTTTTGATAAAATTGCAGATTCATATGATAAATGGTATGAGACTAAATTGGGTTCCTTTGTTGATGAGGTAGAAACAAAACTTGCTTTTGATTTTTTCCAACCTACAAAGGGTATGAAAATTTTAGATGTGGGATGCGGTACAGGTAATTTTAGCATCAAGTTGGCAAAAAAAGGTTGTAAGGTTATTGGAGTCGATATCTCCGATGCTATGCTCGAAATTGCCAGAAAAAAAGCTAAATCAAATAATCTGAATATTACTTTTTACAATATGAATGTATATGATCTAGATTTCGATGATGAAACATTCGATGCTATCTTTTCTATGGCAGCCTTTGAATTTATAAAAGAACCTGAAAAGGCATTTAAAGAAATGATGCGGGTCTTAAAACCAGGTGGCCAACTCCTCATCGGAACAATACATAAAGATTCACACTGGGGAAGATTATATTTAAAACAGGCCTGTAAACCTGATTCCATCTTCAGATTTGCTAATTTTAAAACCCTAAAGGAACTGGAAGATCTGGATAGAAAGAACCTGATCAAAAGTGGTGAATGTCTTTTCATTCCTCCTGATATAAGGGAAGATGAAATTTCCTGGGAAAAAGAAAGAGAATTATCCCAGAGTGAGAGGGGAGGCTTTATCTGCGCTTTATGGAAAAAAACAGAATAATGTCCTACCAGATCAGTTTTTATCTATTAAAGACAGATAATATATAGATTTTTCGTTAATCATAACCATCTCCAATATCTGTGGCTGTATCGCGTATCAATAGGGCCAGAGCAATACTAGATGATAAAGGGTATGGTGAAAGCTTACATCAGGCAATTAAAGAAGTTCTTGATTATCATAAGTGGTTTAAATTTATATTATATTATCAAAAAGAAGGGGAGCGTAAAAAAGAACTGACCAATCATGTATTTTATACCTTTAGTGGTGGGGAAAAAGCAATGGACATGTATATTCCACTTTTTTCGGCAGTTTATTCACATTCTATGCAGGCCCGGAAGGATGCTCCGAGGATTATAACACTTGATGAAGCTTTTACCGGTGTTGATGAAAATAATATTCGGGATATGTTTGCTTTAGTAGAAGATTTTATTATAAACTCTCAGGCCCTTTGGGGTGATTATGATACTGTTCCTGAGCTATCCATTGCAGAATTGATTCGACCGAAAAATGTCAATTATGTAAGTGTGATTCATTATTATTGGGATGGAAAAGTTCGACATTTGAATATACCTTTTGAGATAGAAGAAACCATGGTACAATATGGGATTAATGTTCAAGGGGGATGGTTCTTTTTTATTGCCTTATAGATTTCTTCTGGTGACAAAAGATAATTTAATTTGTTATACTCTTCATAAAAAAGCGCAAAATAAAACGATATTGGGCTACATTCTGGGCTGTTAGATAAGTTGTCTCTACAACTTTTTCAGTTAAATGACGCTTCACACCTATTTCCTCCTAAACCAGCTTTTTAATATACTTATTCGTAGTTATACTACAAAATCCCTATTTGGTAAATATTTTAAAATCATGTAATAATGTTGTGAGTTCTGTCTCGGTTATTTTTAACATAAACCGAATACCTCCTTCTCTTTTAAGTGTAATAAATGTGTTACTGGTTATCTTGTAATTCTAACTTTTTCACTATACTTTAACCAGCTTTAAAGAACTTTTATAACCGTCCCTCTAACCTCAGAAAATTCTAACATAATAATCTATTTTATTATTCTATAAATAGTAATGATATAAAATTAATACATAGCAACAGCCTTAAAACACAGAGAAAATAAACCCAATCATCAAATAATCTCAAGCAGTCTATATTTTCCAAATTGCTTATCTATTAGCCAGATGTCTTGATAATCAAATAAGCAATAAAGTCCTGGATAATATTTTCCAGGACTATCTATAAATCTATAATTTTTTATAAACCTGTTCCATAACACTTACTTCTTTCTTAAAAAATTCTTTTTTATCCTCCGGTAATGGTTAATCAAATCTTAAGCCCCACAGAAATTTGAGTTCTTAATCCATATCACATTTTGTCCAAAAAAATTAAGGGGCTAAAGAGACCCGTAAAACCCTTAAATTCTAATCATTACCATATTTAGTTTTAAAACTAAGGGTGTAAAATTCTTTAATCAAATCAGTTAATAAATTAAGCTGTCTTGCTTTGCTTTATTAAGTTTCCAACTCATAACCTCTAAATTCTCCTTTCGTTAACCGACGAGGTTTATATACATTACACACCTAACGTATTGCGGGTATGCGAAGCCCTAAGCGTAGCGAAGGTTTCGTATATCCGCTGTTATCGGAAGTACCTCTATACATTTTTCACCATTTCTAAATAGAAAATTTTATCCTTATGCCATTCGTTTATTAACTTAAAACCTGTTTCTTTTGCTAATTTCTTAAAATACTCGCTATTCTGTTGTTTATCCCATTTTACTCCATATCCGGTTTCTATTTCTTCATTTGGAAGGAATATTTTTAATTGGACCACGAAAATATCATAACCTTTTTGCTTTTCAGGTATCTCAACATCCCATATTAGAAACTTTCTATTGCTTTTCAAAACTTGGTAAACCTCTTTAAATACTTTTACATGATCACTCTCAGGAATATACATCAAAGAGAAGAAAGAAGTACATATGTCAAATGATTCGGGAAGAAATTTTAAATTTCTGGCATCCATTACTATTTTTAAGGCATCATTTTTTATCTCCTGTAATTCCTCTTCTCTCATATCGATGGCGACAACTTGCCTACCATTCAATTTTCCTATTATTCCTTCTCCACCGCCTCCCAGGTCTAAAATAAATCCGTTCGTTTTTATTGGACTTAGTTTAACCTCTTGGAGATTAGTCCCATAATACTTTTCATCTTTCATTTATTCCACCTCGTTTTAAAGGCACTGTTCCGTCAAATTTTCTCCCTTTTCCAAGGGACAAAAGCTTGGTTTTTCCTTGTAGGGTCAGGATTTTCCTAAAAAAGAAGGAATCCCTCCCCCTGGAGTAGTAGGTAGTAGTTAACCAAACCAAAACTCACTACACCCAGAATGGAGGGATTCGTAAGTTATGATTCGTCAACCACTACTCAATATCCTCTTAAATTCTTTATTAAATTTTCTTGGGTCTATAATTAATGTTGTGAAGAAAAAATTATAAAAAATAAAAAGGCATTTGCTGGCTCCGTTGAATTAATTAGTTGCGAACTAAAAACCAAAGAAAGGAGTCCAGCAAATGCAATATAATAATATCATAAAATTTCTTGATTTGCCAGACATTATTGCAACTGAAATTATTTCAACGGAGGACAGATATATTTTTATTGCTGAAGCAAAGAAAAATCATATTGTGTGTCCTCAGTGTGGTAATATCACTAATAAAATCCATGATACAAAATGGCAAAATATTAGAGACATCCCCATAAGAGGTAAACTAGTAATCATTAGACTTCTAAAGAAAAGATATCGTTGTCCTTATTGTCATAAGAGGGGTATCCCTGAAAAATATGAAAGTATTGATAAATATGCCCGTAAAACCAAACGCTTTGATAAATATCTTGCTAAAGAAACTGTCAGCAAGGATTATTCTAAAGTTGCTAAAGAAAACGGGTTAAGTTATACAGCTGTTAATAATGCAGTTAAAAAAGTAATTGACCCTCTCATTGAACAACAACTTTCAAAACTTAGTCAATTAAAAGCCATCAGTATCGATGAATTTGCAGTTTTAAAACGCCATAAATATGGAGTTAGCATTACAGATCCAATTAATCGGGAGTTAATTGACATTTTACCTACTCGCAAAAAGGATGATTTAATTAACTACTTTAATTGTTGGGAAGATGAACAAAGACGGCAAATTCAATCGATTTCTATGGATATGTGGCGTCCGTTTAAAGCAGTAGCAGATGCAGCATTTACTCATGCAAAAATTGTTATAGATAAATTTCACCTTGTAACTTTAATGAACAAAGCCCTTGACGAAGTTAGAAAACAAGTTCAACAAACAGTAAATAATCATCAGAGAAGAAAGTTTTTTCAAATTCGTTTATTACTCCAAAAACGAGCTGAAGAACTGACAAATGAAGAACATGAAAAGCTCATCGAATTATTTGAACTCAGCCCAGCTTTAGAAAAAGCCTGGGAACTAAAAGAGGAATTCAGAGACTTATTGCAGCTAGATGATGTAAAAGAAGCTACCAGAGCTCTAAAAAGGTGGTATAAAGAAGTAATAAAAAGCAAGCTGATACCTTTTTACCAGGTAAAAAAGATAATACAAAGATGGGAAGAAAAAATACTAAATTATTTTAAGACTAAGATAACCAATGGCTTTGCTGAGGGTATCAATAACAAGATTAAATTGATCAAAAGGATTGGATATGGTGTTCCAAATGTTATGAATTTAAGGAGAAGAGTATTTAATTCAATGTTAAGTTATTAAATTTAAATGTTTATTCCAAAATCACTTCACCAATCAATTCAACGGAGCCAACTTATCTTTCACAACATTTGACGGAGAGCCATTTTCTTCTTAATCTCTTTTTAATTCTTTCACAATATTTCCGTGTTGATTTTAAACCATCTAACTAGATTGATGACAGCTACTCTAAACTAAACAACCTTGATGATCCTTTACCTCTCGTAAAACCTGTTTACAAAGATTATCAAACATTACTCGCTGAAGCTGAAAAAAATGGACAACCAATCAAACCTGTACGCAGAATTAAATCTTTAAATGTTGATGTCAATGAATGCCCACACTGTGGAACCCCTGAAGATTATCGCAGACCCTTTGGACGTGATCCAGATGGATATCAAAAAATTCAGTGTAAAGTTTGTAAATATCAATGGGCTCCTCATCAACCTAAAACACATCCTACATACTATTGCCCATTTTGTGGTTATGCTCTCTCTAAAGAAAAACATAGAAAACATTACACCAAATACAAATGTAAAAACGATAACTGCCCTAAATAGGTTAATCAACGTAAAAGATATCGTTATCGTGCTTTTGATTTTGATCCAGATGAGTTAGAAATCTCATCTCCACAAAAAACACCAGTTAACCTGGCTAACAGCCATTACGGAACTTTTATAATCTCTAAAGCTATTGATTTCTATATCGGATTAGGTCTTTCTTTACAACAAACTATACAGGCTATCAAACTAACCTGGCAAGTTTCTCTCTCAAAAGAGATTATTCAAAAATGGACAGTTTCATTAGCTGCTAAATTGGCACCTTTGATCCCAAAACTGCCTTTACCTTTATCCGGTATTGTTGCTATCGATGAAACCTATATCAAAGTTAAAGGCAAATGACACTAATTATTTACAGCCATCGATGGTAAACATGGTTTTGTCATCACTCAACATCTCTCTAAACATCGTGATGCTAAAGCTGCTCTTACAATTCTACGAAGGGTCATCGAACAATACGATGATAAAAAATTCACTCTAGTGACCGATAAAGCTCCAATCTATGAAGTTGTCGTACATGCTGCTAAAGTATTTTCACCATCAGATTAAAGGGCTTTTTCCCTATGGAATAGTCGATTACAGCAATAAAGTTTATCGGCCTTACAAAAACATAGTAAAACGCTTCTTTGGAACTTATAAATCACATTATAAACGACATAAAAGCTTCAGTTCTTTCGAAGGTGCTATCTCTCATGCAATACTGTATCAGTTGTATTTCAACTACTTAAAACCCCATGATTCATTTGGCGGTAAACCACCTTTACAGATTACAGACTCCACTGGTCGAATAATTGAAAACTGGGCACAACTCATCAGATGATTATACTGCAAAAAGCTAATTTTAAGCGACATAGAAATTTTTCGCCAAATCATTTTAGCGAGATTTCCGACGAAATAAGGCCACATATGAGGATTGATGAGCTAATCAAGGGCCAGGAAGGCCCATTGATTAGTGTGCCTTATTTCGACTGAAATCGAGCTTTAGATAGTTCGAAAAATTTCATTATAAAGCGAAAAATTAGCTTTTTGCAGTATAATCATGTAAATATATCTTATTGGTGATATAGAACAAGCAGATAAAGTCAGAAATTAACTTTTTCTGGATTTTTATAGATTTCGGAAAGAGGTAGTATTTTATTGTTTCTTTTAAGGCTAATAAAATAGTGATATATGTTTATTAATAATCAAATTACTTTATTACTGTATTTTGTCTCATAGATGCCTGGAAAGATGTTCAGAGAGTACTAAATTTAAAAAAAGTGTCACGAATTCAGGTTTATTGTTATAATACCATATTTATTCATATATTTCAAAATCGTTTTTTTTTATTAAATTGATTTATCTTATGTTATCTTGTTTTTACTCCTTTATTCTCTGTTATTTATTTTTTATCTTTAGTTCTTGGTTTTATACAATATTAGTTATTTTTTAATAAATCTGGATTTTGTTTTCATCTCTGGATTAATAAATATTCTCCTCGCCGTCAAATGTTATGAAAGATAAGTTGGCTCCGTTGAATTGATTGGTGAAGTGATTTTGGAATAAACATTTAAATTTAATAACTTAACATTGAATTAAATACTCTTCTCCTTAAATTCATAACATTTGGAACACCATATCCAATCCTTTTGATCAATTTAATCTTGTTATTGATACCCTCAGCAAAGCCATTGGTTATCTTAGTCTTAAAATAATTTAGTATTTTTTCTTCCCATCTTTGTATTATCTTTTTTACCTGGTAAAAAGGTATCAGCTTGCTTTTTATTACTTCTTTATACCACCTTTTTAGAGCTCTGGTGGCTTCTTTTACATCATCTAGCTGCAATAAGTCTCTGAATTCCTCTTTTAGTTCCCAGGCTTTTTCTAAAGCTGGGCTGAGTTCAAATAATTCGATGAGCTTTTCATGTTCTTCATTTGTCAGTTCTTCAGCTCGTTTTTGGAGTAATAAACGAATTTGAAAAAACTTTCTTCTCTGATGATTATTTACTGTTTGTTGAACTTGTTTTCTAACTTCATCAAGGGCTCTGTTCATTAAAGTTACAAGGTGAAATTTATCTATAACAATTTTTGCATGAGTAAATGCTACATCTGCTACTGCTTTGAACGGCCGCCACATATCCATAGAGATTGATTGAATCTGTCGTCTTTGCTCATCTTCCCAACAATTAAAGTAGTCAATTAAATCATCCTTTTTGCGAGTAGGTAAAATGTCAATTAACTCCCGATTAATTGGATCTGTAATGCTAACTCCATATTTATGGCGTTTTAAAACTGCAAATTCATCGATACTGATGGCTTTTAATTGACTAAGTTTTGAAAGTTGTTGTTTAATGAGAGGGTCAACTACTTTTTTAACTGCATTATTAACAGCTGTATAACTTAACCCGTTTTCTTTAGCAACTTTAGAATAATCCTTGCTGACAGTTTCTTTAGCAAGATATTTATCAAAGCGTTTGGTTTTACGGGCATATTTATCAATACTTTCATATTTTTCAGGGATACCCCTCTTATGACAATAAGGACAACGATATCTTTTCTTTAGAAGTCTAATGATTACTAGTTTACCTCTTATGGGGATGTCTCTAATATTTTCCATTTTGTATCATGGATTTTATTAGTGATATTACCACACTGAGGACACACAATATGATTTTTCTTTGCTTCAGCAATAAAAATATACCTGTCCTCTGTTGAAATAATTTCAGTTGCAATAATGTCTGGCAAATCAAGAAATTTTATGATATTATTATCTTGCATTTGCTGGACTCCTTTCTTTGGTTTTTAGTTCGCAACTAATTAATTCAACGGAGCCAGCAAATGCCTTTTTATTTTTTATAATTTTTTCTTCACAACATTAATTATAGACCCAAATAATTTAGTATTTTTTCTTCCCATCTTTGTAATATGTGTTTGACAAGATAAAACTCCTACATTTAACCATATTTGATGATGTCAAGAATTTTGTGTAAATGAATTTTCAAGAACCATAACGCTCTTTGAAAAGTTGTTGTAATTGTTCTTTAGCACTTAAAAATCCTTTCATTTTTCTGTTACTCCATTTGGCATTATAGTCAATAACTTTCAAATAAATAATCTTCTCAGCTGCTGTCTCAGTTGGTAAGCTGTTAACTGGATTTAACCTTTTACGAAGCTCTTTAATAGCTCTTTCTATCCAGTTGGTAGTATAGATTGCCTTACGAATCGCAGATGGATACTTATATTAGAAGTTCGTTTTGTTCATTCCACCAACTTTGAGTAATTTTAGGATAAATTTGTTCCCATTTATTACAAAATTCCTCTAATGCCTTTCTGGCATATTCCATATCAGGAGCATTATAAATGGTTTTTAAATCTTCTGTTATCTCGTTTATATGCTTTTTACGTACTTTAGTTATAGTGTTTCTAACCTTATGCACAATACACCGTTGTACGTCAGCTTTAGGATAAACTTTGAGAAATGCATCCCTTAATCCGGGAAGACCATCCATGACACCCAATAAAACTTCTTCCAGCCCCCTGGACTTTAAGTTTAACAAAACTTTTTCCCAGAGAGCAGAAGATTCTGAAGCTCCTATTCTATTCTGAAAACCAATTTTAAAGAAAAAAGACCCTCTTAAGTTCCGTTATTTCTTTCAAAACAGAACACAGAGTCTATGTTTGAATGTAAATTTCTATGCACTTTTTTTCTCTATGTTAATACTGTAACCTAGTTTTTCCAACTTGCGAACCAGGTTATGTACAATTTTATCCTCTTTTCTTTTTTCAAAGTAATCTGCGCCAAGTTCCTGATACGGCTGATTTTTCTTCAAAATGTGATAAACAATTGTTAGAATTGTGTGGGCAACAGCTATGCAGGCGCGATTAGACCCACGGCGGGCGGCAAGTCTGCGGTATTGGGCGGAAAGATAAGTATTTTTTGTTCGAGAGGCTGACCTACTGGCTTCAACCAATGTTGACCGAAGGTGCTTATTTCCTTTTGTCGTTCGTCCGGATTTCCGCTTTCCGGCACTTTCATTGTTGTCTGGAGCTATTCCGGCTCATGATGCCAGATGCTTAGATGAAGGAAATCTGTCCATATTTATACTGATTTCTGCAATAATTTGTTCAGCAATACGTCTTCCAACTCCCGGAATAGTATCTAAAAGCTCCAGGCAATGTTCAAAAGGGCGCATACATCTTTCGATTTCAAGATTAAGCTGTTCAATTTGTTGGTCTAAGAAGTCAATGTGTTTTAATTGGACAGATAAAATCATTTTTTGATGGTGCCCAATAAGTCCCTCTAATGCTTTTTCTAAGAGAGGTATTTTATTTCGTAATTTACCTTTTGCTAATTGTGCAATAACTTTTGGATCAGGTTTATCACTATTGATAAGTTGTTCAAGCATTTTTCGGCCGGATTTGCCCAAAATATCAGTAGCAACAGAAGAAAGTTTGATATTAGCACCTTCTAAAATTTTTTGCAAACGGTTAACCTCTCTAGAACGTTCATCAATTAAACTGCGGCGATAGCGAGTTAGTTCCCGTAATTCTCTCTGTTCACGGTTGGGGATATAGCTGCCTTTTAATAAGCCATATTGCAAAAGTTCAGCAATCCATTCAGCATCTTTAACATCAGTCTTTCGCCCTGGAACCGCCTTAATATGTCTGGCATTTACAACAAGTGTTTCAATCTGTTCAACTTCCAAAAGATTGTAGATGGGTTTCCAATAAACGCCTGTACTTTCCATTGCCACACAGCTGCAATCATTTTGCTTAATCCAATCTACAAGTTCTAAGATATCAGCCGTCATGGTGCCGAAAGTTCTAATTTCTTTGCCTTCAGGAGTAATGATGCAGGCAGTGATACTTTTTTTGTGGACATCCAGACCACAACATCTTTCATGAAGTATTTGCATATGCATCACCTTTCGAAAGAAAATTAAAGAAAAGGAATGAAGTTAAAGCGACAACTTATTTTATAGAAAAACAATCTATTTTGCGTGCTTTCCTGGAAAAGGAAACAACAATCAGTGATACATGAAAGTTGTCGGGGTCCGTCTATAAGTCGGACTCACAGTACCAGTTAGCTTCGACCTCTACATCTAACTTCAATATTATATTTATTATATAACAATTGTTGGGCAAAGTATAGTTTTCATAGTTCAAAGCTTTTTGCGTTGTGCGTCTTTTTTTATTAAAAAACAAAAAATTACTCTATTAATTTTCTTAATAAAAATTGGTAATTTTCTTTATTGTTACCTAATAACCAGTCATTGTATATTATTACAAAAAGAAAGTTCTAATTTTGGGTATACCTACCCCTTATAATTCGAGAAGTCTTTTTTAAAATCTAAACTAAATCCTTAATTTGTATCATTAAGCCGGTTCAACCAGACTTCTCATCTTGTCTCTCTGGTTTTCTTTAATACGGTCTACTGCCATCGTCAACATTATTATCAATGCCAGAGAACAGCGCATTTTCATCTTTTTCAAACCACGAATAGTATGTCTTTCAAAACCATAACATACATCCAGACGGCTATTTACTCTTTCTATCGCTGTCCGTCCTTTATATTCCCTTTCCCAACGATAACTGGAACGCGCTATCGGTGTAAATATTCTCCTATCTTCCGATAATTTTATCCTTATACAATTTGATACCTTGCATTCGCATTCTTTTTGCCCTTTACATTCTATCCCATAGTGAACAGCCGGACAACGATATTTTAATGTCTCTCTATCCTTTTCAAATCCTCCATATGCCATTTGTCGTCTTTTTGCTGTTTCTGGACAATAACAATATACTGTTCCGCGATAGTCATACACTATATTATCATAATTAGACAACAACTTTGTTTTTTCTCCATCTCGCCACATATTTCTTATATCTATTACAGGTTTTATTTTATAGTCATCCCACAATTTTTTTATCAATTTGCTATCATCATAACCTCTGTCTGCCAGAAATATCTCACAGTCTTTTATTATTTCTGGATGTTTTTCTTCCACTTCTCTTAAAAGTTTATGCGCCACCGGAACCTCGTGAACTGAAGCTTTTGTAACTTCAAATTCTACCGGCAATTCATAATCAGCATCTACTATCAAATGAAGTTTATAACCAAACCAATTTTTTATCTTCTTCCACAAAGTGCCGTCTTCATGTTCGCCTTGATATACCTTTCTTCCAAAGTCTGCATCAACATCCCTGCGTCCATCTCTTTTTTTCTTATTCTTATGAAGCTTTGCAAAACTTTCTATTTCTTTTCCATCTATCGCCAGTCTTTTCCCATAATCAGGTAGCAATTCTTTTAGCTGATCTACTAAATAATCAAATATCTTATCTATCTCTTCCTGGTTTTCCATTATCTTTTTTAAAAATCGAGAGTAAACCCAGGAGGGTGGTACTTTATTACTAAAACCACACATAGCCCTTAATTGGCCGTTTCTAGATAATTCTCGCCTTAAACTCTCAATTGTTTCATGTTGATAAACAATCCCAGCCAGGATTGAATTCCACATTGCTCTTATCTCATAATCATTTCTTCCTTTGCCACGTTCCCTTTCTAATTTTTTCATTAATTCTTCATCAGGCATATATTCTATAACCAACCGCAGCCTTTCCAGATCACCTAAATTTTCAATTTCAGTGTAGCAAAATAATCTTTGTTGTGGTATAATAGCCATAGGGTGATTCCTCCTTTCGTGTGATTTTCTTGGCTAATTACTATTATATCACAAAATCACGGAGGTTCACCCTACTTTTTTTATTCTGGGGGCAATTTTTAATATCTTTACGATTTACCCTAATAAAACCGGTATTTTAATATGTTTTTTGGGGTAAAGAAGTTTCCATTAACTCTATTTTTGTTGATATATCAAGACTTATTTACTACGCAAAATACTCGTTCAGATGGTGATGCAAAGCATCATGAGGGTCTATATAGAAATCAAGAATCTCTCTATAACCTTCTTCATCGATGCCAATGATCACATATACAGATTCATTGTCAACATACTCACGACGCAACTTTACACTCATACCATCAGTGTATAGAACGTTATAACGTCTTTTGAATTTACGTTGATGCCATTTATTCAGTTCTTCTAAAGCAACATCTGTTAAATTGCTGACAGAGGATGCGCTATATTTGGTACCGTACATTTTTTCAATAGTTTCAGCAATATCTCTGGTACTGAGACCTTTGGCATACATGTTGATGATCATTTTTTCTAACCAATTATCACAACGCTGATAAGGCTCAAAAAGAACAGTTTTAAATTCACCATTTCGATCCCGTGGCACCTTTAAATCCTGAATATTACCATATTTAGTTTTAAAGCTGCGAGTATAATAACCATTGCGACTATTACCTGAGTTTTTACCTTTAGGGTCATATTTTTCATAATTTAAAAACTCAGTCAGTTCAGCCTTGAGGAGTTTTTGAATAAATTCTTTAATCAAATCAGTTAATAAACTATCTAAATTGCCAATAACTTTTGAAGTATACTATTCATAAGTGGAATCCTCCTTTAAGTTGAGATTTTTGTTTGGCAAACAATTACTTTAACCTTTCAAAGAGGATTACCTTTTTTATTTATGTAAGATCTCACAAAGTAATTTACACAAAATATTATACACTACTTCATTTGAAAAATATTAGTTTAAATATAACAAAGTAAGCTAAAATAAAAACTAATGCTAAAATAGTAAGAAATAGATCTTTTTTTATAATAGAGTAAATTATAAGAAATACTATTAATATTATCCATATATCCATAAAATATCACCCCGCAATAAAATTAATAAACTCAGGTATTTGTAAAATACATAAAAATTCTTAATATCTTTACCATTAGTTTATTAACTACAGTATTATCACTTAAGAAAGTTTTTGGATTAAAGAAAGTTCCTGATCAGTCCCAGTTCACCAGGATTAAGAAAAAATTTACTGATCAATTAGAACTTTTCTTTCATAATCTTGTAGATATTACTGAACTCATTTGCAAAAAACTTGATAAAGATTTAGCTTCTAGTCTTATCTTTTATACCTCTGGTATGTGAAGCTTATAACACCAAAAATAACCTTAAATATCTTAACTCTCACATTAAAAGAGTTAAGCACCAATATGAAGATAAACCTGATGTAGATTCATATAAAATGATTTATAGGCTTATGCCTTCTTCAGCTTCTGTTAATAATACCTTGAATCTGCTACCACAACCCCGATTTAAAATTCTTCTAATAGCAGTATTAGGAGAAACAGTCCTCACCGGTGATGAATCAAAATCTGTCAATTGATGTGAAACTACAATCTCCAAATTAATCCCCACCAAACACTATTAATTATATACAAAAGTTTATAGAACATAACAAGAAAAAACCACCAATAATTGATCGGTGGTTATTAATTATATTACCGTGAAAATATTGCTGTCTTGTACCCGAGTTCGACAGCTCATAGGTAAAAAAATATCTAATGAAAGCCGTTATTACAACATCCATAAAGGTTTGACTCCTTTTTAAAGCTGTACCTATGATTTTGGCTCAATTTTTGGATACCCTGAAGGCTTCTTGATTCCCATCATTTCAAGGATCTTAAGCTGTTCCTTGGTTAATTCCGTACATTGATATACCTCTCCAGAATTAAAAATAAATTTTCCTATTTTGATCTTATCTAATTCATAGCGAAGATTTCTCCAGGTCATCTTTGTAGCATTTTCTGCAACCCTAACTAATAATAAAGCTAACCATGATAGTAATACATGGGCTCTGATTCTTTCTTCTAATCGATGATATACCGGCCTTATCTCTAAGTCATTTTTTAGTTTCCTAAATGAGTCTTCTATCTCTACAAGCTGTTTATACCCTAAAGCTACATCTTCAGCTGAAAGGGTATCATCTGATGTGGTAATTAGATATTTGCCGTCATATTTTTCTTCTTCCCTGACTTTCATTCTGTTAAGCTTTAAGCGACCGCCTTTCAATTGCCTGATATACTTGCCATAAGTAGGATGAGACCTCAAGTTACACATAGCTTTAGTATGTGCTTTACCGGATAATTGTCTTAAAGACTTTAACTGGCTTTCTATTTCTTTGATAATCTGTTCTCTTTGTTCTTTCTGCCTTTTGGCTTCTAAAGGATTATAGGCTAAAACATAACGCTTTCTTGCTTCACCATCACCAACTATGATTTCTTTTATCTCAAGGTTATCTTTAATCTTTTGATAACGTCCTGAACGGGCCAGGGCTTCTTTTACTTCTTTCTTGCTGGAGCGAAGTTTTTCTCCCATTATGTAATGGCCGCCTGCTCTCTGTAAATAGCGTTTATTTTCACCTGAAGCAAACCCACAGTCCATAACTGAGATGACTCGACCTAATTTCCAGCCTATCAGGTCATCTTTAACTTCCTGAATAACAGACATATCAGAATTATTACCAGGCCAGACCCAGCTTTTAATTGGAATACCATCTCTAGTAACAGCTAAACCTACAACCATCTTGACTAAATCAGGCCTTTTATCCTTTTCGGGTACCTCACCTGGTTGAACTTCAAAATAACTGGAGGTGGTATCAAAGTTGATATATCAGGATCCTTACTCAAAAACAAGTCTAAATATACCTATTTACTGTCGAACTCGGGATAAGGGAAGATGAAATTTCCAGGAAAAAAGAAAGAGAATTATCCCAGAGTGAGAGGAGAGGTTTTATCTGCGGTTTTATGGAAAAAAACATAGTAATAAGCAAGCTAAATAAACCAGAAATTAATTTATCCCTTTATCTCCTTTAATGAATAAAGGATAATTTTTCTGAAAATATTTCAACTTCATTAATTTACTTATCTAATCACTATTTACTTTTCTATATATTTTTTTAATAAATCCCAATGTGTCTTGTTTTGTTTACAGATAGTCAATTGAACTACCAATTCTTCGACTATCATTCGATTATACATGCAAATTTGTGAATTTAATTGTGTTAAATCGAGAACTCCATCACGAAGTAAATAAATCATACAATACGTACATACATTATATATCCAACATGTACGACAGTCCTTAAAAAACGTTGTTTTGCGCAATGAAGCCAAATATTTCTGTTTTTGAGCCAATTTTTTTGCAAAATCATGCGGTGAATCATCCACGTGTGCAATTTTCATATTCTCCTGACATGCAAGACCATTGCAGGGGTAAATATTCCCAGAAGAATTGACGGCTAACTTGCTAAATCCTGCCAGACAAAAGAGTTTATGACTTTCCTGGTTCAATAATCGACGTAAATACAAGTTCATTGCAACAGTCAAAAACGGTTCCTGGCCCGCTCTCAACTTTTTAAACTCCCTTTTAATCAATTCTACAAATGATTGCCAATCTTCATATACCAGAGGATACTTAGTACAATCTACGGCAACCGGGCTAATATGCACCTGAGTCTGTAATTTTAAATTGTTACGAAAATCATCAATAATATCAAAAACTTTTACTCCTTTTTTTACATGATTTATATTATAAGTAACTTCAATACAGTTTAGCATTCCAGTCGTCTCTTGTATTTTTGCGATATTATTTATTACTCTATGATAGGTCCCCTTACCTGCCAAATCTACTCTAGACAAATCATGAATTTCTTTATTTCCATCTAAACTTACACTTACCACAATTTTATACTTTTTAATCAATTCAATAATTGAATCATTTAGAATAGTTCCATTAGTATTTAAACCAAATCGGGGCATCATACCAGACATGTTTTTCACTTTTTCTGTCACATATTCACATACTAATCGAATGATTTTTGTATTCAGTAAAGGTTCTCCACCAAAAAATTGAATATTATGAACTTTATCAAAATGTTGAAAAACCAAATCTATGGCCTTAATTGCAATTTCTTCACTCATCAAATCAGCTGACTCTCCATATGTCCCATGTTTATTATAACAATAACTACAGCGTAGGTTACAATCATTAGCAACATTAAGTAAAAGAATATTTAAATTTTTACCATCCTGGAATAATTCTATTTCTGTAAGTGGTGAATTATCAATAATTGGTTCCTGTTTTTGAATTACTGCTTTAATTTTATCTTTAGTTTCCTCAGATATTTGATAAAATTTTAAATTCTTTTTTAAAAAAAGTATATTTAAGTCATTTCTTTCTATAATATGAACTTCACTGGGATCAAAATATGGCATAAATAACCCCCTTATTTTCTTATTCATCATCATAGATACTATATATTACTTCTGGATTATTACAAAAGGCAAATCCTGTTATTTCTACTTTTTCATTATCTTTAAAAAATACTATATATTTCAACATTTCATGAATTGTATTTTTAAATAATTCTTCAAAAGGTTTCCCTTGTAAAGTATCAATTTCTTCTGTTTCAATTCTAAAACGAAAAATAAAATCACCATTTTCGTCCAAATTATTAATTTTATTATCAACCTGTTTAACTCCGTGCCGTTCCATAGCAAAACCTCCATAATTTTTAAAATTATATTAAATTTGAATTAACCCTTTGAGTGTACTTTGTCTTAGCCAACTCTACCTCTATTATCCTTCAACAACTCCACAACAACCAGAAAACTATAAATTATAGAACAAAATGCCCTTCGGTACTTTACTGAGGTCTTTAACTTATTTTAATGCGAAAAGCTAATTTTCAGCAACATAGAAATTTTTCGTTTAACTATCTTAGTAAAATTGAAGTTAGGCCTCATCACAGGAGGTAATGAACTAATCAAGTCTTTGAAATTGAACTTTATTTTTTTGAGCGAAAAATTAGCTTTTTGCAGTTTATCATATATTATCTATATCAAATGTTATCTACAACCTGCAAAAAGTATAATTTCTTGGACATCAAAAAAGTTACTTAGATCAAGTTGTAAACCAACTTGATCTAAGTAATCTACAAAAATTTTTATCCAAAGATTTTTACTAATCAGTAGTTATAGTTCCAATAAATGGCGCTCCCGAAAACTTTCTTTGTACTGTTACTTTTTCTTCATCATTGATCAAATTACGTAATTCAGCTTCACTTAAATAAAGTTTCTTCATAGATTGCACCTCCTTTCTCAGATTGTTTATGAAAGATTTTTTGAAATTAGTTAAACATAAATTGTTTCACATTCAATAATTTCTATAGGTATTCTAAATTTACTTAATTCATAAACACTCGAACCACAAAGATCCATTCGCCATTCATCAAAAACAGATGATGGAATAACAATTAAATCTATCTGTTGATTTTGTAACATTTTTTCCAACTGTATTTTAAAATCAGATACCATATGTAAGTCATTAATTATAATATTCCCCCCCCAATAGTAGTGAGGACAGATCATATAAATAAGATTGCATTTAGCAAAAAACTGAGTGTAAAAATCTACACTATTAATAATTTGTTGAACAAAAGGAGCTATTATTTCAGAAGTAAAAAGAATTATATTTTTTGCCGAATGTTTTTCAATAGCTCTTTTTAATTTATCTATGTAACTAATTTTAATAGTCTGGTTCAAAAACAATCCCCAGGTAAATGGTGAATATATATTTTTTACATTTTCTTTCTTTTTAAGTACCACATCAAATTGCTTATTTTCTCTCTGAATTGTTAAAGTGACCTTTTCTGCTCCATTTTCATATGCCTGTCTAAGTTTAGAAATAAGCTGTGACTTTAAATATATTGGGTTTTCATCCATAGCAACAACTAGATCATTAACTTTAAGACCGGATTCATAAGCTGGAGAATACTTATAAACTCCATCAATTATTGGCTCTATAGTAGTAGAAGCTCCATATAAAGCAGGTAAGCAGGTAAGTGGAAAAGAAACTTTTGGCTTTAATTTCGCCACTAAATCAACCAAATCATCCCATCTGTCATACATTAAATTAGTACACCCGGGATTGTTATATTTATTGTACCCAGGCAAACATACTCTAACCAGTACAGGCTCATATTGCTCTAATTCCAAAATTGTTCTTTCTATATTTGCCAAATCCACTGAAACCCAACCTACAATACTTACAGAATAGGAAACTTGATACTTTTTAAGTAATGAAAGGCTCTTTAGCGCATTCTTTGTACCATCCTTTTTAGAATCATTCATAGTTCTTTGCCTTGTCGTTGGATCCAGACTATTAATAGAAACGACCAGACTAACTTTTTTGTATTTTGATAATTCCTTGATAATTTCTTCGGTAAGAAATGACGCATTGGTAGTCAAATAATCTATATCTTCATTTAAATCCTTTACCATTGAGAAAATTTCTAAAAGATTTGGATTTAGAAATGGTTCACCATAAACAAAAATTGCTGAAGGAAGTCCGGTCTTTTTTTTCTGATCATAATACTTTAGTCTGGTTTTAGCTTCCTCAAGACTTAAAATCCGATTCTTTTGAGCATAAGGCAAAGGATTTTTTTTCTCATAACAAATTTCACAATCACAATTACAATAACTAGATGGAGATCCTAAATTAGAAAAAAAACTTTCTACTTCATAAAAAGACCATTTAGAAAGATTTTTTAAACGATACCCATTAACTACCTGTTCAACACCTTTATATTTAAAAGTTATAAAAGGAAGATATTGTTTTAAAAAATGATCAATAAATCTTAAACGGGGCTCTGATAAATTATAAACTCCGTAATAAAAATGCTTTCTGTCATCATTTTTAATCACATTGGTTTTAGGAGTTAACTTTATCTCAACTTCATCAATTCTCACCTTCTTACCATTATATTCAAAATCAAAAAGTTTGAATATCTCCTTTAGTACAGTTGCAATAAAATTTTCAAAAATCATTTTTTTCACCCCGTTTTCTAATTATTTAACAAATATTGTTTATTATATATTCATAGATCAAATTCAACCATAGTGCAACTAATGTTTTTCCAATTTAGGTTATATTTTGGTATTTTTTATATTTTATTTATATAATTAATTTTTGATTATTTTTTTATAATTATATCATTTTAAACGTGCAATTTCAAGTAAAACAAACTAATATTTCCATTTCAACTAATCAATTAATCTTTATACTCATTATATTAAGTGTCTAAAAATTCAATTATGAAATCGTTTTGAAACGTCTATATATTACAAATCTTTATATATAATATTAAAAAAATAAAGAGCTTATCCCTACGGTCTTTTATACACACTTATCCTTCATAATTTAATTATTAATCAGAATTTTCTTACAAATAAAGTTTACTTTTTTCGATTTTAGTAATTTGTTATATTAATATTGTTTACTCTGATAGTAGGAGAACCAAAACCCTTATCACTTCTCCCTACTAAGAAAAATTCCAAATCATTTCCTATTAAATCAATTTGTTTAAAATAATCCAAGATTTTTCCCCAAAAAACAATCCGTGGTACAAAACCTTTAAATTGCCCATTTTTAATATATAAAGCAGTTGCACTTACAGAGTAAGACCCTGAACTCTGATATATTGGATCTGTATTGAAAAGCTTTACAATATATAACCCTTCTTCAACTGACTCAATTATATCTTTTTGAGAAAGATTTTGCGGTTTAATATATAAATTAGTAGGGGTAACTTTAGGCAATTTACTAAAATCTACTTTAAATCCATTTCCTGTCGATTTTGATTCTAATTTATATGCAGAAAATACATTATGTAAAGCATTTTTAAATATACCTTTTTCTATTACTATAGTTTTTTGGGATGAAAATCCTTCATCATCAAAAGGAATAGAAGCTAACCCCCTGTGAAGCATCCCATCATCAATTATAGTTAGTTTATTAGATCCAATTTTTTCCTTAAATCGATCTTTTAAAATAGACATACCTTCACTAATCCTATCACCAAAAAAAATGGGACTAAACTTTTGGAGTATTTCTGCACTTAAATTAGGAGGTAAAATTAATGACATTTTTTTATCCTTTAATTTGACCTCAGGGAGATTAAAATCTGTTAACATCTGCAATTGGTTTCTCAAATATTCTCTGTAATTTAAATCTTCAATATAAACTTTACTTATTCTCCAATTTAAAGAATTTGTGTTAAGCTTTAAAACCCCCCCATATCAATTATACTCTTCTGATAAGAACCCACAAATTGATATATATCAAAAATTTGGATAGACTTTATTTTATCAACATATACTAATTGTGGAAAATTGACTAAATTATTTTGGGTTTTTACCCAATCAATTAAATCATACATATAAGAAATTTTATCATTCAAAGACAAATCTTCTATTCCAGAGTCATAAATCTCGGGTAAAAAATCAATCTTATCAAATCGATTTTTTTCAAAACAAGAAATATCAACTGATAGATTTAAAAGTTCAGAATTAAAAATAGCTTTTCTTACTAAGTGATTAACATTTTCAAATTCAAAATTAAAAGAAAAACTATAACCTAATTTACCTTTATTTACCACTGTAATAAATATTCCACAGTTATTAGGAATTTGGATAAAATTAAGTTTATTTTTTTTAAACTGTAAATATGTTCCTCTTTCCTCCATAACATATATTTGTGCATAATCTAAAGGAAACTCTTTAAGACTTGCAAGTACTTTCTTCATTTTATCTACATTCATCCTATTTCCAACCACCTACTTTTATTTTACTAATCCGTAAAGTTGGAATTCCTGCACTAACCAATACCCTATCAAATTTGTTACATATTCCATACGTAAAATTCAAATCATTGCCCACCATATCAATCTTTTGTAAAATATCTTTAGAATTACCTACTATAACCATGTTTTTTAATGGAACAAATATCTTGCCATCTACAATCAAAAAAGCTTCTATAACTTCAAAAGAGAAATCACCAGTCATCCCATTCACATTACCAGTTCCTAATGCACTAATATAAATACCTTCTTTAACAGATTGTATGATTTCTTCCGGAGATATATCCGGGTTTGGTTGAAGATAAGTATTTGTCATTCGAGGGGTAGGCAAATATTGAAAATTCTCTCTTCTACCATTCCCTGTGAGACTCATATCCAAATTTTTTGCCGTTTGACGACATGTTAAATATTTCTGTAAAATACCTTTTTTTATTAAAACATTCTTTCTAGTTTTTGTACCTTCATCATCATAATTACTTGATATTATACTTCCTTCCAATGTACCATCATCAATTATAGTAACTAAATCTGAAGCAACTTTTTCTCCTAATTTATTATGAAAAACCTTATATCCCATCTGTATTAAATCAGCTTCCAAGGCATGTCCACAGGCCTCGTGTATTAAAACTCCTCCTTCACCACCAATTACCACTGGCATTTCTACCTGTGGACATGTAACCCCCTTAATAACATAAGTTAGCCTGTTTACAACTGCTAATGCTAAATTCTTTAAAACTCTTTCATTATTTAAATTTGTAAAATTTTTAAATGCTCTACGAACTTTGGTCTTATAATTTCTTCCTTGATTTGAACTTGTTGCCTCGACGATTATAAAAATACCATTCCGTTGGTCTCTTATTACTTTATCCTCACAGTTTACTATTTTTATATTTTTTTCTTTTTCTTCAAATTTTATAATCAAAGATATTGAACCCATTTGATAATAATCTCTAATTAACTTATCTAATTTCTTTAAGCAATCTATTCTTTTTTTTAATGATATAAAATCAAAATCCTGTTCTAAATGGTCCTGTTGGTTAATAGAACCAAAATCAGCTGCTATAGGTTCACTATGGAAAGATCCTACTAATGCTATATCATAAGCAATTTTTCGTAAATGATCCTTTTCAAATTTGTTAGTAAATGCATAATGAGTTATCCCATTTTTTATTAACCGATATCCTATTCCATTAACTACTCTATCTTCTACATGAACTAAATTACCATTATTTAAATGTAGAACTTTTACGTTCGTATTTTCAATGAATAAATCCGCGTACTCCCCACCTTGAGATGTCATTACATATATTAGCCCTTTAGAATCCTCATTCGATAGCATAATACCACCTAATTCCTATTTAGTAGCTTCAGTTAAATTTATGGATTCTTCCTTAGGCCAGAAATTTATCAGAACAATCGACACTCCAATAATTATTAATGCACCAACTTTTAAAATCCATAACACACCAAATAAATCAATTAACCATCCTATTAAACTTGCACCTAAAGGCCCACCTATCAACATAAAAAAGTTTAATACTGATGCAGCTCTTCCACGATATTCATCCTCAATATTTTCCGCAAACAATAACCCAATACCTACACTAGCCAATCCAATTGCCAGTGACATAACAAATATACCAATTGAAAGGGCATAAAAATTTACTATTATCCCTCCTAAACCGAAACCCAGGCCTATACAAATAATTCCATAAATCAATATTTGTTTCTTGGAAAGAAATTGACTAACTTTTGGATAAATAATATTACCTATCAAATTCCCTATTAGAATCATAGACAATGCAATACCTATATGCGATTCACTAATTTTATATATATTTGTAACTGAATAAAGTACAATAACCTCCATAGGTGTTAAAATCATATTAATACATGCTGCTACAACCATAATAAGAATAAAGATTGTTTTTGTTTTTAAATATGCAAGTCCACGAGTAAAATCTTTTAAAATTCCTCTTTTTTGTTTTGTTTCTAATTCTACAAGCTTTTCCTGTGGTATAGTCATCATAAGAATTGCAAATCCAGAGACAAAAAATGTAATTGCATCAAATAAAAATATCCCGTAAAAATCTATCAATACTAACATTACTCCTACAAGAGACATTCCGAGAATTTGAACCAAACTTTGTGTCCCATTCACCAGTGAATAACCAAAAATTCTATCTTCTTCTTTCAAAAGATTTGGTAAAGTTGCTGTATTAGCAGTTGTAAAAAAGGTTTCAAAAATTGAAACCAGAAAAGCCATTACATATAGTTGAAAAATTGTTAAAATATCAAAAAACAATGCAATAGATACCCATAACATAATACATCCACGTGCAAATTCAGCTATAATCATTATCGTTTTTCGTGAATATCGATCAACTAATACACCTGCTATAGGAGTAAAAAGCAAATTAGGAAGCATGTTAATAACCATTATAGTTCCCATCGCTAGTGCAGAACCAGTTAATTCTAAAACTATGTATATTAATGCAATGGTTTCTAAAGCATCAGCAAATCTGGATAATGCTTGAGAACTCCATAATAATGTGAATGACTTGTTTCTTCTTAAAAATTCCATCCTTTCAACTATCTTTTTCTTCATTTTTACCACACCACCTAAAATAAATGTTATTCATTTAAATTATAATATATTTAGTTAAAAAATACAATATAAATTATTCAATAGCAGGCTGGTTATCGTATCTAATGTGAGATTTTAATTTTGTATTGCCCAGGTAGGCAAATAAAATTATAAGCTGAATGTATACAAATGGAAGAAAAAACACCGTGTTCTAAAATAATAATCCCAAGTATAGCTCCAAAAAATGTCATTAATACTACATGAACTAGACTAGAATTTTTGTGATGGATTCCAAATAAAATTGAAGTAAAAATTACATAAACTATACTGAAAACCAGGTTATTTAATACGTTAAAATTCATTAAAATTACTACAAACAAATAAGGTAAAATACGAAATCTAATTTCTTCTTCAATACTGGCAAACCATAGTGCCATTAATGTAAGTAAAAGATCATCATTTCTAGAATGATATATTACATCATTTTGTTTAAATATTAATATAGTAAAATACATCAACATTAATGAAATTAATGTGTTAATATAAATATTGCCATTAGAGATAAATTGTAATATTGATGCTAGATAGATAACTATAAATAAAACAGCTATATGAAATAACGATAGCTTAGTGGCTTTATAATTTATAATTTTTATATTGCCATTCTTTAGCAGATGATTATTTTGTTTAAATATTTTTCTAATATAATAAAATGGTGTGCAAAATCCGATAAAAGATATTATCAATAAAATCTTGTTCATCTATACACCTCTTTTAATTCTTTAAATTTTTTAAAATTCATTCCTAATGTGGTTTTATCAAACTCTTCCATATGTTTTTCGATTTCCTGCATAATTTGTTTTTCAGTTAATTTAGTAACATTATAAAGAACATATTCAAATATATTTAATTCCAATTCTCTTACATTTTCTAACCATTTTTCTAAACGTACTACATATGGATTTTGTTTCTCATAATTAGCTCTTAACTCTTTTTGCATGTAATTTCTTTTCTTATTTAAAATTTCAATCCACTTATAATGGATATGTCGAAACTTTTCCATTCTTGGATCTTTCATTTTATAATCATAAATCGCATCTAATTTTTCTAATATCTTATATTGATGAGATGTCATTTTCGGAAAGTTCCAAGGAATAACTTCCAATTCATCGATACGTTCAGCTAATTTTGTTCCTCCAATAATACCTAAATGGTTAGAATATAATAAATGGGATGTATCAGTCAAAGTATAAATTTTCTCCTCTTTGATAAAGCGTAAGTTTTCATACATTTCCTCTAATGTAGTCCAGGGATCAAATAATATAAAATTAACGTGTGTTTTAATTCCCATATCTGTTAACATCTTTATCGCCTTCAAATTTTGTTCAACGGTTGTTCTTTTGTTCCAGGTATCCAACATTCGTTGAACACCTGTCTCCACACCTAAACGAACATTATATAAACCTGCACCTTTTAAAGCTCTTATAATCGGCATTTTTATATCAGTAACTCTAGCTTCAATGGAAAAATAAATATCTAAATTTTTTTGCATAAGTAAATCTGCAATTTCCAATGCCCTTTTTTCACCTTTCGGACAACTGCCAAAAAAGTTATCATCAGCAAAAAGAAAATATTTTTTACCATACTCTTTATTATATCTTTCGATTTCGTAAACTACCCTTTCTGGACTTTTTGCTTTCCAACGCGGCTGTTTAGCAAGCTTTGTAAAACCATGAATAGTACAATAACTACAATTAAATGGGCAACCTCTGGATGTAACAATTGTTGCAATTGGCCCATCAAGCCTGGGTTCTATAAATGGCTCCTTATCTAAATCAACTATTTCTCCTGTAGGTTCATTCTTTATTATTTTATCAGAAGAGTTAAAATAAAAAGAAGCAGTCCTTAGTAATTTTTCATTATCATTTAAATTTGACATAAACTCTACTATAGAATTTGTAGCCTCACCAATAGCTATAGAATCAATCTCCTTAAAATTTTTTAAAACTTTTTCTGCATTTAATGTAGCAGCTGACCCTCCAATTGTTATATGGCCTGAATAACCCTGACTTTTTAATCTCTGAGCTAAATCTATTGCTACTACTAATTCTTTTACAAAAGGAGCAGTAATTCCAATCCAATCATATTTTTTAAGTTTTTCTACACAAGAATCAATAGGTTCATAATTATTACAAAAATCATATAAATCAACATTATATCCCTTCTCACTTAATACCGCATGAATTAACCCCGCTCCCAGATATTCATTTGTATCCATCATTGTCGGAGATACCGGCGGAACTACAATTGCTAACTTCATCATTACACCCTCCTCTAAATCATGAAATTTTGTATCCTACCCAATAAGATGGCCCTAATCTACTAACTATTTCTATTTTCCCAGAAACTTCACGTCTTATTTGATGCTACCATTAGTAAAAAATTATATCATTCTTCTCTCAATTAGATCTTCTAAATACTCATTTATAGTTTCTTTATATCCTTCACATGAAGGCTGATAAATATCGTTATTTGCTACCCATGAAGCTAATGCACACCCTCCACCACAGAATAATTCAATCTCACAATTTCGACATTTTTCCATATTAATAGTTTTCCTATTTCTCCATTTTAAATATTTCTCAAAATCAATTTGTAAACCATCAGTAAAAGTACCAATAGCCAATTCATCAATTCCAACACTTTGATCACACGGATAAATTTTACCATCTGGGCAAAATGCAAAATATCTTCCATCTGTAGAATCACAATAGTTAAATAATGGAGGAACATTCATATCTAATTTTCCAGACTCGAGGACTGTACTAATATGAGCCAATAACTTTATATCCCGTACCATATATGTGGTTTTTGCAGAATTATCATACTTAAATATTTCATTTACTTCTTTTAAAAATTTATTTTCTGATACCTTATGTTTGAAAGTTTTAGGACACATAACTCTGCTAAATATTGACATAAAGTTAATATTATTTTTCCAACCCATATCTTTAATAAAATCATATACTGTCCTTAAATCTAAATTTTCTTCATCTACATTTACTCGTAATACCACTTTAAAGTTTTTTGATAATAAAAGCTCTACATTTTCTACTATTTCTTTAAATGTACCTTTTCCATTTTTGAATGGTCTTCGATAATCATGTACTTCTTCTATACCATCCAGAGATATTTGTATTTGAAATAGTTGATCACGATATTTTTCAAATAAATCAATATACTTTTTTATAGTAGTTCCATTAGTTAATATCTCTATTTTTTTATCTATTTGTTTCATCTTTTCAAAAATGTACTCCACTAAATATTTATTTTCAGGCATTAATGGCTCTCCGCCATATAAATAAAAAACATTTTCACTACTTTCCACATATTTGGGAGAATTAGATATTTCATTAATTGCCTCAAAAACTTTATCTATCATTTCTGTTGACATTTTTAAATCGCTTTTTTTATCTATAACATCTTCTTCATAACAATAAGTACACTTTAAATTACAAGAATATGTAGGACAAATAGCAAATATTTTCGGCTGTTTTTGGCTTGCAAATTTTTCATAAATGTCCCTATATAATTTTTTGTAAGCCTCTTCACTTGGGAAGATATATCCTCTATCTTCCAGTTTTTTTAATAACGTAGAATCCAATTGAGAAAGTTTTTCCTCATCACACTCTCTTAATACTTTTACAAGTTCTTCTTCCATAATATCAATCATACCTGTAGTTGAGTTAATTACTAAATAATTCCCATCAAAACTTTTCTTATATATAATTTTTTTCGGAACAAACATCATTTCACCCCTCCTTAAAATTGCATAGAGATAGGTTTAAAAAAACCTATCTCTATGACTTTTTAATTTACTCTTCCTCATCATTATTCATTGCAATAGTGATTACTGGCTTGATACAACATGCTGCTCTCAGGTTTTTCTCCATTTTCCAACCTTTGTTCAAGGAAATCATATTTTTCACCTCCTTTCATTGGCAGAGTTCCGTCAAATTTCCCCCTTTTTCAAGGGGGAAAAGCTTGATTTTTCCCTGTAGAGTCGGGATTTTCCTGAAAAAGAAGGAATCCCTCCCCCTGGAGTAGTAGGTAGTAGTCTTCTTCATTTCTTTTCAGTTCTCTCATAATATTTCCGTATTGATTCTAAATCACCTAACTAAATTGATGACTACCACTCTAAATTAAACAACCTGGATGATCCATTACCTCTCGTAAAACCTGTTTATAAAGATTAGCCATTACGTAACTTTTATCTATAAAGCTATTGATTTCTACATCAGATTAAGTCTCTCTTTACAACAAACTGTACAGGCTATCAAATTAACATGGCAAGTTTCTCTCTCGAAAAAGATCATTCAAAAATGGACAGTTTTATTAGTTGTTAAATTATACCTTTGAATCCAAAACTACCTTTATCCGGCATTGTTGCTATCGAAGAAACCTATATCAAAGTTAAAAGCTCAAAAACATAGTAGAACGTTTCTTTGGAACTTATAAATCACATTATAAACGACATGAAAGTTTCAGTTCTTTCGAAGGTGCTATCTCTCATGCAATACTTTATCAGTTGTATTTCAACTACTTATTTAGCATTAAACCACCTTTGCAGATTACAGACTCCACCGGTCAAATAAATAATTGAAAACTGGACACAACTCATCAGATGGATCATTAAACAAGTCTCTAAGTTTCAATAAACCTTACAAAAGCTAAACTACGAAGCAAAAAGGTAGAGTATGTAACAGGACGAAGCTTTTTAACCTTGGCAGATTCCTTAAATAATGTACCAACCATGTAACCTTTAAGTTTATCTTAATAATTACATTCAAAATAGTTATATTTTGTTTGGTTCTTTAATTTTATTGTTATAATACCATATTTATTCATATATTTCAAAATCGATTTTTTTTCATTAAATTGATCTATCTTATGTTATCTTGTTTTTAATCCTTTATTCTCTATTATTTAAATTTTTCTACCTTTATTTCTTGGTTCTATACAATATTAGTTATGTTTAATAAATATGGATTTTATTTCCATCTCTAGATTAATAAATATTTTCCTCGCCGTCAAATGTTATGGGAGATAAGTTGGCTCTGTTGATTTGATTGGTGAATTGATTTTGGAATAAACATTTAAATTTAATAATTTAACATTGTATTAAATACTCTTCTCCTTAAATTCATAACATTTAGAACATCATATTCAAGCCATTTAATCAATTTAATCCTGTTATTGATACCCTCAGCACAGCCATTAGTTATCTTAATTTTAAAATAATTTAATATTTTTTCTTCCTATCTTTGTAATATGTGTTTGACAAGATAAAAATCCTACATTTAACCATATTTTTTCCAATACCCTCATTTCCAATATTAATTATTATTTTTTAGAAAATAATAATTTGTTATTCGTCAATTTCCATTGTGATTCCTTCTTTTTTCTATAAAAAAACAAAATATCTATTAAAATTAACTATCAGTTAAAAATAACATCACCATATACCCCCAATTCCAACTCAATTAACCTTTCTGACAATCTCTTTTTCCTTAAAACTAACAATCATAAACTCTTTACTACCCCACATTTACTCCACATTTAGGAAGAATATCATTAACTACCACAAACTTATGCTCTGCTGCTGCCCGCATAAATCTAACCCAGTTTGAATTATAAAAATTTTCTTTTTTCCTAAACAAATAATAATTATACGCTCGATACTCCAATTTCTTTAACAAGTTCTTTACCTTGACTGCTTCTACTGCTTCTCTGAACCACTCCCGCGGATCATATGATAGTGTTTTATCAATTTCATCAAAATCCTCAAACTCAAAATAATTTTGATGAATTTTATCCAACCAATTCTTATGCCTTTCTTCCACATTTCCCTCAAATTTAAGCACTTCAATTAACCTCTCACTATAAAATCTAAAACTTTTTAAAGCTACATTGGCCTTAAATTGGGTATTTCTTTGCAAATAATAATACAAAAAGCAGTACATACTCTCCAGAGCTGGGATAAAACGTTCCCGCAAATTATTCACTTCTATTATCACTCCATCTTCTCTGCAATAAGACCAGATTGCATTGGGTATGTCCGGATTAGCCAGGGCCTGAACGTGACCAATGGGAACAAAATTTGTAAAATTGTTAATAAAAAACATCTTCAACGATTCCCATATCCCTCTTTTATCAACTGCTGATACCAAAGTAATATCATTATGTTTGTCACAAAATCCTTTAAAATCCTGATGTGTAAATGTATCAGCATAACAGTGTAACCCGATTCCCAATCTATACAGAGCCAGAGGTGAATGGGACGATTTTTCAATATCCTCTAACAACAATTTTAAAACCTTTGAATCAGGGCCAGTTATTAACCCATCTGGGTTTTTCATAGATTTTCCCCTGGGCAAAAAATGAAAGGGAATCCAGACCTCCAGAGCATCACTTACATCCAGATTTAATGGAGAAAGGGCTTTGTGGGCTGTCATTGTCTGTTTAAAAAGTCCACCATTTTCAAACTTTAAAGCATGCCCATGTGTGGCATCATCAACCTGTTGTGCAGCATAAGCCACAATCTTTGCATATTTACTCTTCATCCCGGCAATCCGACATAAAACATACGTCCCGGCATGATGAAGGTCTTTTTGCATATGATTTTCCCACACCTTTCAAGTATTTTTAAGATTATAAAATCTGGATTTAAATGAATATTTATATATTTTAGATAATAATTCCTTCAATATTGAAGACAAAAATCAATTTTTGATTTAACTGCAAAAAGCCAATTTTTCGCTTCAAAAGTAATTTTTCGAACCATCTAAAGTTCAATTTTAGTCGAAATAAGATGGTTAAACGCAAAATTTCTATAGCGCTCAAAATTAACTTTTTGCAGTTAAATCATTTTTTCGATAAAAAGAAAGACAGGAAATAAACCTGTCTCCCACATAAAAATATAAAATTTTTAAGCCATGCTTCAAAAACCTTTCAATAAGATATATTACCCATCTAACTAATTTCGCATATTATCACCACTTTGATAATTTAATTTAAATCTACAATCCCCTTATTTCTAACACACACCACTAAAAAAATCAGTGCAACCACAGAAATCATTGCCAGAGTATTAAATAACAGAGGTGCCCCACCTATCTCAAATAAAAAACCTCCTATTAAATTACCAATAATAGCACTTATACTGGTATTTACCGTCTGCAGTAAAGTCTGGCCTGTAGTACGAAACTCTTCTACCACAATTTGATTCACAAATGTTACACTGGCCACAGTAATCAGTCCAAAAGACAGTCCATGCAGCCCCTGTACCAATAATAATGCCATAACTGATGTCACCCTTGCCTGTAAATACCATCTCACTCCATAGATAATCGCCCCCAGTATAAAAGAATGAATGTAATTAAATCTTTTTATAAACTTATCAAACCCATAAAAAATCGGAATCTCGGACAAACTTCCCAAAGCCAGGGCCAGACCCAAAAGACCTGTCCTCCCGTCTGCCAATTGATTAAAAAAGACAGGGAAAAATGTCAAGTGGGTCATCAAAGTCAAATGAATTAAAAAACTAAAGATCAAAAAGTACAATAACTGTCGATTCCGTACTAATAACTTTAAATCAGCCAATTTAGGTGTACGAAATAACTGCCCACTTGCTGGAAAAGAAAATGTAACTAACCAGGTAGCAAATAAAATCAAAGCATAGATATAAAACATCTTCTCCATGCCAAACTGATGAAGAATTTGTCCAACAAAAGCTACAGCCAGCAAATATCCAACAGAACCAAAGAGACGAATTCTACCATACTGTTGTCCCTTCTCCTTTAAAGTTCCCAGAATAATACTATCAGTAACAGGAACAATTGGGCCCTGAAAAAAATAAAATATCCCATATATAATTCCAATAAGCAAAAAATTATCTATTAATCCCAAAAGTGAAAACATTACCACTGACCCCAAAAGGGCAATCTGAAGTATCCCTTTTTCTGCTTTCTTTAAATCAGCAAAAAGCCCCCAGAGGGGTAATGTCAAAAAAACTACTAATTTCCCAACAGAATTAATAATTCCAATCTCCGACCCTGGCATCCCTATAACCTCATGAAAAAATACATTCCGATAAGCAAGGACGGTATATGACATGTAAAAAAGAAAACTGAATAAACAAAATGAACGAATCTCCTTTTTTAACTGAATACTGCTCAGTTCCATTGTGCATCAACTCCTTTAATTTTCATGCTTAAACATTAGATTGGTTACATCAATTTTATTAGCTATTCGTGATGAAATAAAAAAATCCTACAATTAAAATCCAAATTTAAAATAAAAATGGCTTTGTGGGGGTATAAAAGGAGGCAGGTAAATTAATTTCCCTGCCTCCTTCTCCGAATTAATGATTTTTATGCCTTCAACTCAGCCAATCTTTCTTCAAGAGCCTTAAGCTGAGCAGTGTACTTTTCAACTTTCTCCCGTTCAGCTTCCACTAAATGTTTTGGAGCTTTGTTAACAAAACCTTCATTGCTTAACTTATTCCTGGCCCGCTCAATCTCACTTACTGTCTTTTCAATCTCCTTCTCTAAACGCTCAATCTCTTTATCCAGATCAATCATATCAGCCAGAGGCAGGATAACCTCTACTCCATTTACTACAGTAGTGGAAGATTTAGCAGGCTTTTCTGCAAGCTCAGCTACAATCTTTAAATCTTCAACCCGGGCCAGATCTGCTATATAATCTGCACCCTTCTTAACAATCTCCATACGGTTTTCATCCATCGGATGGAGGATTGCTTTAATCTTCTTACCTGGATTAACCTTCATCTCACTCCTTATATTACGGATGGAACGGATAACATCCATTACAACTGTCATATCATTTTCAGCCTCATCACTCAACTCATCCTCATTAACTTCAGGCCAATCAACAACCATTATACTTTCACCTTCATGTGGCAGTGCTTGCCAGATCTCTTCAGTTATAAATGGCATAAACGGATGGAGCAACCGCAAAGTCTTCTCAAGAACAGTGGTTACCACATAGAGTGCAGTCTTTTTTGCCACCGGATCTTCATCTTGATAAAGTCTTGGTTTAATCAGCTCAATATACCAGTCACAAAACTCGCTCCAGATATAATCGTAAAGGGCAGCAGCAGCTTCTCCAAAAAGATACTTCTCCAGATTGGAATTTACCTCAGCAATAGTCCGATTCAGACGGCTTATAATCCATCTATCTGCAAGCTCTAGTTTCAATTCATCTAAATTCAAATCACTAAAGTCTTCATCACCTAAGTTCATCAATACAAATCTAGAAGCATTCCAGATCTTATTGGCAAAATTCCGACTGGCCTCTACCTTTTCCTGACGCCAACGCATATCATTACCCGGAGCATTACCGGTAATCAGAGTAAAGCGCAAAGTATCAGCACCAAACTTTTCAATTATCTCTAATGGGTCAACACCATTGCCCAGAGACTTACTCATCTTCCGTCCTTCAGCATCCCGGACCAGACCGTGGATAACAACTGTATGGAATGGAGTCTCACCAGTCTGAGCAATAGCGGAGAAGATCATCCGGGCAACCCAGAAGAAAATAATATCCCGACCGGTAACCAATACATCAGTTGGGTAAAAATATTCCAGATCTTCAGTCTTATCCGGCCAGCCTAAAGTAGAGAATGGCCAGAGAGCAGAACTGAACCAGGTATCCAAAACATCTTCATCCTGTTTTAAGTTAGTAGAGTTACATTTAGTACACTGAGCAGGATCTTCACGGCTAACAATTACCTCACCACAATCCTGGCAATACCAGACAGGAATCCGGTGACCCCACCAGAGCTGTCGGGAAATACACCAGTCACGGATATTTTCCATCCAGTTCAAATAGATTTTGGTAAACCGCTCAGGAACAAACCGGGTTTTTCCTTCCTTAACTGCCTTGATAGCAGGCTCAGCCAATGGCTTCATCTTAACAAACCACTGTTTAGAAACCAATGGTTCAATAACAGTACCACAGCGGTAGCAGTGACCTACCGAATGGGTATGATCTTCTACTTTTACCAGATAACCTAGAGCTTCCAGTTCTTTTACCAGTTCCTGCCGACATTCATAACGGTCCATACCGTAGTATTTACCAGCCTCTTCAGTCATTGTAGCATCATCATCTATAACTTTAATCTGAGGTAAGTTGTGTCGGAGTCCAATTTCAAAATCATTAGGATCATGGGCTGGAGTAACTTTTACACAACCGGTACCAAATTCTTTATCTACATGCTCATCTGCAACTACCGGAATCTCCCGTTCCATAATCGGCAGGATCAGAGTTTTACCAATAAGGTGCTTATAACGCTCATCATCTGGATGAACTGCTACAGCAGTATCACCCAACATGGTTTCAGGACGGGTAGTAGCTACAACCACATATTCATCATCACTACCTTTTACAGGATAACGTATATGCCATAATTTACCTTCCTTCTCTTCATGTTCAACCTCTACATCAGAAAGAGTAGTCTTACATTCCGGGCACCAGTTAACAATATAATCACCTTGATAGATAAGACCCTTTTCATAAAGACGGACAAACACTTCCCTTACAGCTCTACTACAGCCTTCATCCATAGTAAATCTTTCTCTGCTCCAGTCACAGGAAGAACCTAATTTTTTCAGCTGATTGGTAATCCTCCCACCATACTCCTCTTTCCAGGCCCAGGCCCGTTTCAAAAACTCTTCCCGGCCAAGTTCCTCTTTGGTTACACCTTCTGTTTCTTTGATATGCTCTACAACTTTTACTTCTGTAGCAATACTTGCATGGTCAGTACCTGGCAACCAGAGTGCACTATAACCCTGCATCCTCCGCCATCTGATTAAAATATCCTGAAGGGTATTATCTAATGCATGGCCCATATGGAGCTGACCAGTGATATTGGGGGGCGGCATCATAATAGTATAAGGCTTACGGGTATGATCTACCTCTGCTCTAAAAAAACCCTTTTCCATCCAGTATTGATACCATTTTTCTTCTACTTGAGCCGGATCATAGGTTTTACTAAGTTCTCTTACCATCTTTTATCTACCTCCCAAAAAATATTTAAATCTTCAATCTAAAATTACTCATCATTAATTCGCATTCTCCGCCGTTCTCTGTCTTCTTCTTCAAATCCAAATTTTTTATAATATAAAGAGAAATAGCTCTATTATTATCGGCGCGGACTTTTAAATTAATTTTGGTTATTCCAACTTTCTTTGCATATTCAATAAAAAGGTACCGATTCCTAATCCCCAGTAGTCTTTTAAAACAGAAATCTTAAAACTGGCACTATGACGTATATGCTTTCTTAAATTTCCCTGAAAACCTAAACTATCAACAATCTTTCCATCTACCCGCGCCACGAGAAAAAGACTGGTTTCATTTTTACGTTGGGCTTCAATAAACATGGCTTTCTCTTAAATTTTCCACCACCAAAGCTCAAATTATCTGTATCACCTGCAACCCAGTTCACATATTTTATAAAGCTCTGCTGCATCACCTACAGTGGGCTACTCAATGATGCACTTACAGCTATCTTTTAAAGTATACTCTTTCAAAATTATCCCTCCTTTTTCAATATCACTCCCATACTAACAAAGAACAAAATGCCCTTCGGGCATTGCACAAAGCTAATTTTTCACTTCACAGTGAAATTTTTCGAACCATCTAAATTTCGATCTCAGTCGAAATAAGTCTCCCTAATCAAAGGGCTCTCCTGGCCCTTGATTAGCTCATCAATCCTCAAATGAAGCTTTATTTCTCCCTCAATCTCACTAAGATAGTTTAACGAAAAATTTCAATAAAGCTCAAAATTAGCTTTGTGCAGTTTATATTATTACAAAATATTATCCACATCCAGCAAAAAGCAAATTTCCTGAACAATAAAAAAGTTCTCTTTATCCTTTATTTTACTAAAGGACGAAAGAGAACTTATCTTCCGCGGTACCACCTTTATTCTGTGCCATATATACACTTCTCCTATAGCACAGCACTCATTTAAGATAACGGCAACACACCGGCCAGATCTACTATAAATTTCAACCTGGCAGCTCCTGAGCGACCTTCGACCAACTTCCCACAGGAGATCTTCCAGCCCATGGATCTCCCTCTCTGTAGTGTTCCATTGGTCTACTCCTCTCATTCATAGCTTTTAGGATTTATTCGATTTTATATTATGATACTATCAGATGAAATTTTTGTCAAGTAGAGGGAATGATTTTTTAACATTTTTAAAAAAGGCTGTTGACCTTCTTAACTTCGTCAACAGCCTCAGAAAACCCAAAATAATTTATGATTTTACTGCAAAAAGCTAATTTTTCGCTTCATAAAGAAATTTTTCGAACCATCTAAAGTTCGATTTCAGTCGAAATAAGACACACTAATCAATGGGTTCTTATGACCCTTGAGTAGCTCATCAATCCTCAGATGAGGCCTTATTTCTCCCTCAATCTCACTAAGATGGTCTAACGAAAAATTTCTATGATGCTCAAAATTAACTTTTTGCAGTTTAATTATTTATTTGCGCTTACTCATCGCCTTATATAAACAAAATGCCAGACCGCCATACAGAACACTACAGCCAAAGATTAACATCGCAATTGCACCCGGATTCATTTACTTCACCTCCTGATTTAAGAGGCGTTCATTGGCCCAGTTCATCTTTGCAAACCATACAGCCAGAATTATCAGCACTACAGCTGCAATCCAACCCATGCTTAAAGCAGAAATTGGATAACCGCCATATGGCTTAATAAACTCATCGATTGCCGATTTAATAACTGAAAATCCTAAAGTAAGTGGAATGAAGTACTGAACCAATACATCCCACCACTTACCAATACTAAAATCAGAAATAGGATTCATCCACTCCCGCAAACGGCTAGCTTTAAAAATCCAGGCAATAACGAGACATTCTACTACTCCCACAAGGGCTGCTCCAAATTGCATATTGAAATGATCAATGATATCCAAAAAGTAGAGTCCTGCACCTGTAGTATAAATAACACTGCCCAAAAAACCGATTCCACATACCAGAATAACCGCTTTATTTCGTTCTATATTAAACTTATCCATCAAATTGGCCACTACTGCTTCTACTAAAGATATACTGGAAGAAAGACCTGCAATAAATAATGCCAAAAAGAAGATTAAGCTAAATAGAGTCTGAAAAGCTGGAAGCATACTGATAGCCTTAGGGAAAGCCACAAATGCCAGACCAATACTCTGGGTAATTACCTCATCAACTGGAACTCCTGTCTGATGGGCCATATAACCCAGGACACCAAATACTCCCATACCAACCATAAAACTAAAACCACAATTACCTAAACCGGTAATAAAAGCATTATTAACAACATCAGATTTTTTAGGCAAATAACTGGCATAGGTGATCATAACTCCAAAGCCCAGACTCAAAGTAAAGAAAATCTGACCAAAAGCAGCAAGCCAGACTTTACTATCTGTCAGGCGGGAAAAATCCGGAGTTAGATATTTATTTATACCTGCCATTGCACCAGGCAAAGTCAAACCCCTTAAAGTTATAATTGCCATCAAAATGAACAGTAAAGGCATAAAAATTTTACTTGCTTTCTCTACACCATCCTGAACACCTTTATAAATAATTATAAAGTTAGCTGCCCATACTAAAAATACAGTAATTAAAATATTAATTTGAATATTACCAATCTCCCAGACCCCTGAGGTTAAACCCAAATGATTATTAAAAAAGAATGTTTCCGGGTCATTACCCCAACTCTGGAAGAAAGAGTATCCAACATAATTAAGTGTCCACCCGATAATAACGGTATAATAAGTCATCAACAAAAATGAAATAATGGGAGCCCACCAACCTAACCACTCCCACTTACGGTCAAGACGTGCAAAAGATAAAGCTGCAGAACCTCTCTGTCTTAATCCAAAGCCAATCTCTAAAATTAACATTGGAATTCCTACTGTCAGTAATACAACAAAATAGGGAATGAGAAATGCTCCTCCACCATTTTCATATGCTATATAACTAAAACGCCAGATATTACCCAATCCTACTGCTGAACCAATTGCAGCCATAATAAATCCCAGGCGTGACTCAAATGCTCCCTTCTTATCTTCCATTATCAATCTCCTCCTTTTTTGTAACTTCTATCCCTTCTCGACTGCCAAAACCACTACCTACTCTGGTATACAGTTTAGTATGATTGTTCTTCTTAACTTCCTCCTACTCAACCCCCTTTTTATTCTATAACTTTTTTATTATATTTAATATCACTTTTAGTGTATAATATAAAATATAATTTGGTCAATACTAATTTTATTATTAATTCTGAATTTTTAAATTTAAATACCTTAATAATAGTAAAAATTGGTTTTTAAATAAATCTAGAATAAGAACATAGCCACTAGAAAATTAAATTTAAAGTTAAAAAAATTCACCTCTACTAAAAAGAGATGAAGTTACTATAAGACATCATTGGAAATGAAGCCAAAAAAACAAATTATAATCAATATATCATTCTTCTTCACAATGTCTGGTACAATTAACTAATACTACACGAAACACTTTCCCATCATACTCAACTATATTAATAGCCGTATTCCCCTGGTGCATATGAGACCAGTCATCTAAGCTTATACCCTCTATTTGACATAAAATGGTCGCATTAATAAGACCGTGGCCCACAATTAGAATCCTCTGATCATCTTTATGTCTTAAAGCAATCTCTGAAAAAGTCTTATATGCACGTCTAGCAGCATTGGCCAGGCCTTCAAAGTTGGGTATCTTAGCTAAAGTTGGTCTCTCAATCCAGATTTTGTGAATCTCTGCATAATCCCGTTGAATATCATCCCAGGTTAGACCTTCCCAAACTCCCATGTTAATCTCCCTCAGTCCCGCCAGAGAAACTACTTCAATTCCATGGGGTTCAGAAATAATCCGGGCAGTTTCATAAGCCCTTTTTAAATCACTGGAGTAGATGGCATCGAATTTTAGATAGCGCAACCTATCTTTAACCAGTTTAGCCTGCTTAATCCCTTTTTCAGAAAGGGGAATATCGGTCTGACCTTGAAAACGTCTTTCTGCGTTCCAGGAAGTCTGCCCATGTCTTACCAGATAGATTTCTAACATAAATAATTACACTCCTTTATCATAAGTTCAAACTCAATCAATTTTACCAGCTAAAGTAAGGAAACACCCTTTTCATCCAATCTCCCCATTTTTCTTAAAAGCCTCTTTTCCCGGTGTTCAAGCTCATCCATCAGTTCCTTAAATCTGTTCCTGGTATATAACCGGCGCTGTTTTAACAACACCTGGCGCGCATCCCGGGCCATCTTTAGAGCCAGCCTATAATCTTTACTGTAATGCTCATAATATTTAGCCAGTTCAATATAGGGAAATAGACGCAGATTATTCTTAGAGTTGATAAAACTCTGCCAGATAGAACAGGCTTCTTCCATCCGCCCTAACCTTTTATAAAGAAATGAAAGTCGTTTCAATATCTCCTGTTTTAAATGGGCAGAAATCTCCTGGTTAAGACAAATAGAATAACACTTTACTGCCTGATTATACTGGCCCAAATCTTCATAAACTTTTCCTGCAGAAAAAAGATCTTCCGGCTCATCCAATACCTCATAAGGTCTAAGATAGGCCTGAATTAAGTTGGTCATAAGAGTAACCAGAGACAGAATATCCCAGTGATTATGTTGAAAAACCGGTATAAGAATCCGTCCATCCTTCTCCTCCAGATACCGAAAGAAGAGCTCTGGTACTAATGCTCCCGGAATATCATTTGTCCGGTAAAATCCTAAAACTGCTTCTTCTAACGAACCCAGATTACAGCTCATAAGCCTATTTTTATAATATCGTCGGGCTGGATGAAGTAAGTCCACATGAACATGAGAAAAATTCCCCTTCATCCGGTGATAAATAAACCGCCCCTCAAGCAAAGGCCAATCAAAAGATTTGCCATTAAAAGTGACCAGATGGCTAAATTCCTGCAATTTACTGTATAAAGCATCCAGCATAGCAAACTCCTGATGATAATCTTCCATCATATACTGGCGCAGAATAAATTCATCCTCTTTAAAATAGCCCATACCTACTAAAAAAGCAAAGGTTCCCGTTCCTCCTGCCAAACCGGTAGTCTCAGTATCCACAAAGACAAGGCTTTCAATATTTTTAGGGCAGACCAACTCCTGATCCTTTAAAATTCCACAAAGAGCTGAGAGATCTTCTCTTAAAAGTGCTCCAAGGTAAGTCCGGCCGTGAAAGTGGTTCAATGGATAACGATATTCTACAAGAAAATACTCACCAAATTCAGACTGGATCATCTTACCGGGTAAAAGCCGGGTTAGATGATGCTTTTTATGGAACGGTTCATATACTGGCTCATTCCTGGCTTTCTTTTTACCCTCATTTTCTTTTTTATGATGCAGTCTAAGTTTGGCTTTCAGATCCACTTACATAAACCCCCTTCAAAAGTTTCAGGGTATTGATCTTTCCATGCTCCCCTACTTCATTAACTGGCCCTACACAAGAAGGACAGCCCTGTTCACATTCACAATTATTTACCAGTTCATAAGCAGTTTCCAGTAATTTCTTATGAACTGCATATAACTTTTCACTAAATCCAACTCCTCCCGGATAGTTATCATAAAGATAAAGGGTCGGAGCATTGGTAAAGGGGGATCTTATCTGAGCCACCACTTTAATATCTCGAGGGTCACACATAAGGTAAATTGGTGCCACATTTACAAGCAGGTTTGAAAGACCCAAAAGCCCGCTCTGTAATTCTTCTTTGCTAAAGCTGGCAGCTAAAGCCGGATTAATGCACATCCAGTAAGCTGTGGTATGCATTTGTTGTTCCGGCAGATGAATATCACCATAACCCACATTCTCATGGGTATAGAATTTGATTTTTTTAAACATGGTCGCTTTGGCAGTGACCAAAACTTCCCCGTGGGATTTATTGCCACCACAAACTTTCTCTTTCTCAAATTCATCTAAAACTTTAATATCCACCGCCAAATTGGCATCAGTATAATAATCCACATCAACTGCCCTTACATAAGCCTTCTGTTCATCCCAATCCAGTCGATCCACATGATATTGTTGACTTTCATGGATATAAATGGCATCTTTATGGAGCATGGTAGGCACACTAAACCTATCCATTTCACCAATGACTTTATGGTCAGGTTCTGTAATATCAATAATGACAAAATTATCAGGTGATGCACTCCTCAAACTAATATCATCTGCCGGGTAACTATCACTCATCCAATACCAGCGGCCCCCAACATGACGCAAAATCTTCTCCTCTGCTAGATATTCTAAAATCTCCTGGGTTGTCTCCACACCAAAAACTTCTCCATCTACAAAGGGCAGCTCAAATGCAGCACATTTGATATGACTCAATAAAATAACCAGGTTATTGGGGTTGATTAAACCGTGTTCTGTAGGGTGGGAAAAGAAATACTCTGGATGGGTAATTACATATTGATCCAGAGGACTACTGCTTGCAACAAGAATAGCTGCTGATGTACCCGAACGCCTTCCAGCGCGTCCGGCCTGCTGCCAGGTACTGGCAACAGAACCTGGATAACCAGCCATAATACAGACCTCCAACTGACCAATATCAATCCCCAACTCCAGTGCGTTGGTACTGACCACTCCTAACACTTCACCACTACGTAAACCTGCTTCAATCTGGCGCCTTTCTTTGGGAAGATATCCACCACGATAGCCCCGGATAGAATTAAGATTTTGTCCTGTATCCTTGCAAAGTTTCTTCAAATAACTAACCAGAATTTCTGTCTTCAACCTACTTCGGGTAAAAACAATAGTCTGAATTTTATTTTTCAAAAAATGAGTAGCTATCTTTTTAACTTCCAGGATATTGCTTCGTCTGATCCCTAATTCTCTATTAACCACCGGAGGATTGTAAAAGATAAATTCTTTAGTTCCAGAAGGAGCTCCATTATTATCAATTAATTTTACATCTGTACCGATAAGCTTACTTGCCAATTCCTCAGGATTGGCAATAGTAGCAGAAGCACAGATAAACTGGGGATTAGAACCGTAAAATTTGCAGATGCGCTTTAAACGACGCATAACATTGGCCACATGACTTCCAAAAACACCGCGGTAATGATGAACTTCATCTATGATTACAAACTTAAGATTTTCAAACAACTTAACCCACTTGGTATGATGGGGTAAAATCCCAGTATGGAGCATATCGGGATTGGTAACAACAATATGCCCAGCAGAACGAATCACTTTTCGTGCAGTTTGGGGTGTATCTCCATCATAAGTGTAGGTCTTAATATCTTCACCCAATAAGGTAATCAATTCATGGAGTTCTTTTAACTGATCCTGAGACAGGGCTTTTGTAGGAAATAAATACAGTGCCCGTACTTCCGGATTCTTTAAAATCTCATTTAAAACAGGAAGATTATAACAGAGAGTTTTACCGGAAGCAGTAGGAGTTACTACTACAATACTTTCCCCGTTTTCTACTGCTTCAAAGGCACTGGCCTGATGAGAATAAAGCTGTTTAATTCCCCGTTTTATTAGAACCTCTCTAAGCCTTTTATCAAGTGATTCAGGAAAATCAGCATATTTAGCCTCACGGGCCGGAATAGTCCTCCAGGCTGTTACATTTGCATAAAATTCTTCTGAACTTTTCAGGGTTTCTAAAATCTGCACCAGATTCATCTCTTTCTTCCCCCATCTATTTTTTATTTTGAATATATTCGATAAACTTCTGAACCTGAATTTTATCCTCCAATTCAGAGAGATAGGCAAGATAAAACTGACGCTGTATCTGAAAACCCTTAACCTGAATCACTTTAAGGCGCTGTAACTTCTCAGCCCTCAAAGCTGCCAGACTTGAAACAATAGAGACTCCAAGTCCCGATTCCACTGCTGCAATCACAGCTTCTGTACTTCCTAACTGGGCAGCAATCTGCAAATCAGCTATATTTACCCCCAACTTAGCCAGCCCTTCTTTCATTGCTTTCCGGGTTCCAGAACCTTCCTCTCTTAAAATAAACCGTTCTTTAATTATCTCCTGCCTTATTACAATACCTTTCCTGGCAAATGGATGGTCTTTTGGAACAATTAACACCAATTCATCAGATGCAATAGGGATTGCTTTAATATCTTTTTCTTCCGGTTTTATACCCACAATCCCCAGATCGTACTTTTTTTTCAACAAATCCTGAAGAACAGATCTGGAATCTTTAACTTCCATTTTCAGCTCTACTAAAGGATATTCCTGACAAAATCCAACAATCAGTTCAGGGAGTAAATATTCACCTGGAATAGTACTGGCACCAATATTAAGCTCACCTTTAACCAGATTCTGAAGTCTATTGATTTTTTGCTTAAGATTATCCCAGATCTGTAACATCTCTTTTGTATCTCTATAAAGAATCTCCCCTTCTGGAGTTAGAATAACTCCATCGGAAGTCCGCTTAACTAACCGAACATCAAAATATTCCTCTAATGCTTTGATCTGAATACTGACCGCAGGTTGTGTCAATTGTAGTTCTTCTGCCACCAGTGAAAAACTCTTCAATTCCGCCAGTCTAACAAAAGTATATAATCGGGAAATTTTCATCTTAAAAACCCCTCATTTCATCTTGTTCTGGTATTTACACATTATCTTTTATACTTCTCGCTTCCTTAAGAAATCCCTTTTTTTCGATTCCCGAACACTAGCAATACTCTAGATTGATGATCTCTGGATAAAAGAAAAACTTCACTTCCAAAAAGAAGTGAAGTCTCTATTATAATTCTCCAATCCTCTAAATTGATCTGACCTTTTTTCCACTGCTTCATTTAATTTATCTTTGATAACTACTCCGTTCTCAGTAATAAAGATAGATTCTATAGGTGTACCTTTCCCAATCAATAGATACTCATATCGATTTATGATACTTTTAATAAAGACTCCAGACTTAGAGCAGCTTCAATAATCCCTTTCCGATTAAGACGCGGAATCATATAAAATTTGAATAATTTTTGATCTTCAACTCTTATATGAATTGGCGGTGAATGAACCTCTATCTCCCCAGTTAAAAGCCCCTTAGCAGAAGGATCGATCTCTAACAAATTTACCCCAATAATTGCATCCTGCGTACTGAGAATAAAGATTCCATTTTCATCGGTAACGTACAGATCATCAACCATCGATTCTGATTTAATCTGTTCTAGAACTTCACGTGTTAAAGGACCCTTCTCCTCAGCATGTTTTACCCTAAGACAAACATTCTTTAACATCCGCTCTAAACCTTTAGAGACAACAAATCTTTCAAGAGCTACTGTCTTTTCATTGATCCTGGCAAAAGAATCGTTAATGTACGATAATAGTTTGTTTTGCACTTCTGTAGCTTTAAAAACTTTTTCACTGGTACCTGCCGTTTCTTCAGATAGCATTTTAATCGTCTCAAGATTTTTCTGTGTTTCTTCTGCTGTTTTCCCAAGCATTTCCGTAGCATTAAGCATTTCGGCAAATTTCCGGTAATTATCCTCAACCACTTTAGATAGTGAAACAATAATCTCACCGGTCTCGTTTATTTTTTCGGTTCCCTCCATCATCTGCTTCTCTAATTCTCCCATTTGCGCCTTAATCTCATCAATTCCATTTTGAACCATCTGCACTACTTGAACAATCTCTTCAGTAGAAAAGCCAGCTTCTTCAGCCAGGTTACGAATTTCATTTGCCACTACTCCAAATCCTTTACCTAATTCTCCAACCCTTGCTGCTTCAATAGAAGCGTTAAGAGCAAGCAAATTGGTCTGTTGCGCAAACTTTTTTATAGATTGAACGACCTGCTCAATTTCGCCAGAGTGCTGATGTAATTGGTTGATTTTATCCATAGCATTTTGTACACTGGCCTTAATAAGATTAAATTCTTTAACAATCCTATTTACTCTCTCAATTCCTTCTTTAGAATCCTTTTGAGCATTCCTCACTTCTTCCATCATTTCCCGGAATCTTTCCTGGGTTTTTGTAACATAGTCAAAGAAAATTTCCAATGAATCATTAGCTTCTTTAATTCGGGTAACCTGTTTTTCATTCCCTACTGCCACTTCCTTAACAGCCCGGGTCAAATCCTGCTGTTGTTCATAAAATTTGTTTGTCTTTTCAGAAACAAACTTATATGATTCTTCAACCTCGGATGTAACCTGAATCATTTCATGAAACAGCTTCCTGATATTAAAAAATACATGATTTAAATTACCACATAGTTTTCCAAGAGTCCCTCCTTTTTCATAAAACTGCACCGAATAATCTCCTTCAAGAACACGCTCTAGCCCTCTTTTTATCTCTTTTAATTTATCGTCAATAATTTGAAAAAATCCCCATAGTCCTACGACAATAGTCACCAAAGAAAAAAAGGTTCTCCAAAATAAATGAGGTACCGCGATATTAAGAATCGTAATAACAGCACAAATAGCAAAACCAACCATAAAAGGTGATATTTTTTTCATCTTTGTTACTCCCCCTTTGTCTGAAAACAATTTCTTTTACATTAAATTCTACAATAAACTAAATTTTCCTCTCGATCAAATATAAAAAAATGAGCAGAATAAACTTCTGCCCACGTTAAATTACTAGTTTGATGGGGTTTATAGGAGTCAAACCCATGAATTTGGATAACTCTATAAACATTGTTAATAAAAAAAATGGTGGGGCTTACAGGAATCGAACCTGTGACCTACAGATTAGGAATCTGTCGCTCTATCCTACTGAGCTAAAGCCCCACAATATCACGCTATATTAGATTTTCTGTTAATCTGCACAACAAATTAACCCTACTATTTATATTATATAACTTTTATCTTTTTGTCAACTCCTAATTTAAAAAAATATTAACATAATCATAAGCAGAATTCATTACCCAATTTTAACCTTGAACTTGCAACCAGAGGTCAATAATAGTAGGAGATAGTGCCCAAACTTTTAAACGAACATATTGCAAAAAAGTACTTACAACTAATGTCCCTGCTTCATTATTATTAATAGTCAATTCTCCACTATCCTCAACCCAAATCTGGCTATCAGGACTTATCTCCATTTGACAAAAAACTTTGCTAGAATTTCCTTTATTATATATAAAAAAAGTTGCCGTTGTGTATTTAGATATGTCATAACTCTTAGAATATTGTGGTTCTATCCCCACTTGAATATTTTTTTCGGTAAACGATATAAACTTATTTTCACAAATAATCGTTGAAGTTAAACATCTATTTAACTCTTCATAACTTACCAACTTTACCAACCACCCTTGTATACTGACACAAATTTTTAACTCAAGCTGAACCTTATTTATTAATACAAATTTTATAACATATGCTTTTCCAATTAATCTTAATTCAATCTCATGAGAAAATGTTTCCATTGTTAGTATACAAGAAAAATTTAATTTTCGTGAGTAAACTTTTTTCTTCCCTTCTGTAAAATAAAATATAGAAACTTCAATTGTACCTGAAATTATAATAAAGCCATTTCCTATTTTATTATCAATTTCCATAACCTTTGCTTCAACATTTTTTATAAACACTGCTGACTCCGGTAAGTCAACATAAGCAACAAAAAAATGTTTATGTGAAATAGCATTGCTATAGGTTTTTAGAAATAAATTAGATTCCATGTTTATTCCTCCCCACTTTAATAGTCAAGAGGAATATAATAGCGTTCTGGGAAATTATTTTGACCTATAAGAACTGGTAAATTTACTTTTTTTTGATCATCCAATTCCAAATCAATATTCCACTTTATTTTAAATTTTAACCAATTCTCAGCCAGTAATTTTTCATATTCCCGTAAATTCTTCTTAAAAGTCATACTTCCAAAGTGATGCACATATACATCTCTTGCCACAACCATTTTAAAACCAGCCATTGCTGCTCGTAAACAAAAATCATCATCTTCAAAGTTCCCCAAACCAAATCTTTCATCAAAACCACCAATTTTATTAATAACTTCTCTTTTAACCAGCATACAAAGACCTGCCAGGCGATAAGTTAATAAATAATTACCTTCATTCTGCCAATAAAACTCACGGGCAAATATCTGAAATTGATAAAGATCATCATAATAAGCCGTAACCTGCTGAGATCCTCCAACATAATTAGAGCAAGCACCAACAATACCAACATTTTCTTCATCTTCCAAATGGTCAATTAAATGTCCTAACCAGCCATCTCCAACGATAACATCGTTGTTTAGAAATACTAAATATTTCCCTTGTGCTTTTACAATTCCTTGATTACATGCTTTAGGATATCCTTCATTTTGCTCATTTCTGATTACTATTACACTTTCTAGCGTTTTCAAATATTCAACTGTTCCATCTGTTGAACCATTATCAATAATGATCAGTTCAAATGGTTCTAAAGTATGGGTCAAAATACTATTGATGCATAGTTGAGTCATCTGAAGATTATTGTGAACGGGTATAATAATTGAAGTCAATTTTCGTTCTTTAGCAACTCGCAATTGATTCGCCTTTTTAGCTTGCAAAATTAGTTGAACTGTATGAAGCTCCTGTATGGTTTTTTGATCTAAATTTCCCCATTCAAAATTTTTACCGATTTCTCGATTGAATGTTGAATCCGGTAACGTCAAGGGGTTTAAAGTCATATCTTGCACACCAAAAGTTTGTATAATTTTATATCCAAGTTTCTTAAGCATCCTTTTTATCTCTTTTATTGTAAAAAATCGTAAATGAGTGGAATCCAAAATTCCAGCTTCTTCGTATCGCCATTCACCCTGCAAAAGTTTATCTATAATTCTTAAATTCCTTATATTTGGTACGCTAATAATCATAAGACCATCTTTAGCTAAATAACGATACAATTTAAGCAAGACCTTCCATGGATCCCGTAAATGTTCAAGAACATCAGCAAGAATAATACAATCAAAATATTCATACTGATAGGGTAACTTTATTGTCTCTATATTCCCTACCAATACTTCATCCAGCAACTTACGTGCTACCTGACCTGCCACACTATCCAATTCGACTCCATAAACCCGGGCCGTCGGTATTTTATTCTTAATACCTCGCCCCAAATGTCCATGACCACACCCAACATCCAAAACTCTTTTTACCGTCTCAGGTATTAATTCAATGATTTCAGGCCTACTGTACTGGTAATAAATAGTATCTTTCACGAAACTGGATGAACTAGCCTCTGTGCGTTCTTCCCACCTGGCTAATATCATTCCCTCTTCAGAGGTTAAGTGATCATAATAACCCTCTGCTGCTCGCTCCGGATCATATTGACAATACCATCGGTATTTCTTTTTTCTCCGTTCGGGTTCCAAATATCCATAATGTTTCACTTTTACATCAAGCCTGCGGGGATAATAGCGTAAATTGGCAGGAATACTACCACAATGAAAATTTGAACCATGTTTTGTTGGTAAAAAACGTAGATATTTAATATTTTGACCTCGTAAAGTGAACAAACGCGGTTGCCAGAAGTTACTATATATCCCTGGTTCAACACGATAATATTCTGGGTCATTCCAGAAATACAAAAAATGGAAATAAAATACGGTAAACTGTGGTTCTAAAGGATCAAGAAGATGAATTTCATTAACTATAGTTGTAGGAGCTATATCCTCTAAAACTTCATCACCATCAAGAGCAAGAACCCAATCAGGCTCATGTTTCAACACCCAATTCAATAAACGATTTTTATCCCTGACCTCATCAACAGTAACTTCATCTTGACGGTGGTATTCTACTAAATCGGGAAAAGAAAGACATATATCAGGAGTTGCATCCGTAGACCCATCATCTAAAATCACAATTCGATCCGCTATAGGAGCTAAACTCAAAATGGATTGTTGTAGCCACTTTTCCTCATTTTTAACCCGCATCATACCCACAAGTTTAAATTCTTTATCAATTTTGTTCATAAGTCTCACCCCCTGACAACCATGTTTTATACAAATCAAAGACTGGATCATAATTAGAATTGATAGAACTAAAATCCAGATAGTTCAAAATCCTATTTTTTTGACTCTTAAAAATTCGTAAAATTCCTTCATAAGCTGATTGATATTGGTGATTATTTTGATAGGCTAAACAATAAAACTCCACTGCTTTTTCTTCATTACCTTCTTTTTCAAAAGTCCTTCCCAAAGCCCAATAAGTTCGGAAAGATTCTAAACCATTAATCTGGATATATCTCCTTGGGTCACTCCTGATTTCGAGACACTTTTGATAGGCTGATCTGGCTATTTCTAATTGACCTTGTAAATAGTGCAACTCCCCTTTTATAAACCACAAAGCTGTAAAATCAGGAAAAATCTTTAACCCTCTTTCAACAGTCATTAACCCTTTTTTATATTCTCTCAGGTGTAAATATGAAACAGCCATTTTATATATTAAATCCGCTCCAAAACTAAGTGTCTTAAGATCAACTTTCAAAGCTTTACGATAGTAATCTAATGCTAGCTGATATTGTTGCTGCTGAAAATACTCAGTACCACAAGCATAATTTAAAAAAGGGTCATGAGGATTATTCTCTAATTCCCGTTTTAATATATTTAAATTTCGTTCATTTTTTCTTTTTTGATGAATGATCTTCTCAACATAACCAAAATGTTCGATATAAATATCTGTTGTTTCTATCCTGGCTTTCGGATTTTTTTTCAAAATAATATGTGACATTTCTTCATGAAGTGATAATTTAAAGCGATATTCTGGTCTGTTGCGAAAAATTCTACATGCTGAATCAAAAACATAATTATAGCCTATATCTTTTCCATAATAGCTTTTAATTTTTACAATAATCCCTTCCGTTTTACGCAAAATGGCCCGATATAATAAAGGTATTAACCTGTTCTTAAATTCTAAAGGAAAGCGCTCATCAGCATCCAGAATCAACACCCATTGGCCTCTTGCCTGTTCTAAAGAGCGATTTCTTGCCTTACCAAAATGATTTTGCCATATCTCATGATATACTTTCGCTCCATAATTTAACGCTATTTTTACCGTATTATCCGTCGATCCAGTATCAACAACTATAATTTCATCTGCCAGATCTGATATACTTTCAAGACATCCTGGTAAAAGATCCGCTTCATTCTTTACAATCATGCATACTGATAAAAATGGATGATTTATCAAGTTTATTCACCTCCCGCTTAGCCAGGGTGATTATTTTATTAAATTTTGTATTTTCAGGAAATTTTATTAACGCTTTTTGAGAATAATCACAAACATTGCGAAGAGCAATTTTTAAATAAGTTATCCAGGTGTCCAGTGATGCATCTTTTTTCGTAAGTGCTTGATTTATAAACTGAAACGCTGTAACATTATCATTACCAATTGAAGCTATTTCTGCTAAACATTTTAGCCCTTCAGAATCTAAATTATCTTCATTTATACTCAAGAATTGTTCAATCGCGTCCTGATAATACTTTTTTTTATATAAAAGTTTTCCTAACTTTAATTTTGCTTCTTTAAGAGGAATTTGTTGATAAATTTTTAGTATTGCATCTATTCCTGTTCGAAAACCAATTGAAATCCAATTCTTAGTCATAACGTACAATACATGTGATATATTTTTTAAATAATTAATATCTTTTGCTTCTTTTATTAAATCCTTAGAACCTTCAAGCAATAAATATACATCCTTGAGAGGATATGGAAAACTTTCAGGTATTTTGACTAAAAAATTTCTTAATTGATCCCATTTTCCCTGATACCAATAAAGTTGAAACTTAAGAAGTAGAACCTCCTCTGTCTGTTCAACATTTGATAAAGATTCTTCACATTTTTTTAACTCGTTTTTGTTCCAAAATGCTTTACATAAAAGGAAACCTTTGTTTCTACTTTGTATAAGAGCCTTTTCGCTCTGCAAAATTTGTAAGACAAAATCAGGAAAATAATCTATGGTCATATATAAAACCTGCTCCACTTCTTTAGATTCTAAAAAGTTTAATTTATCTTCAAAATATTTTTGAAAATCCTCTTCAGAATAGTAACGAATAAATAATTGAATTATTTTTTTCAAAATTTCATAATTAGATGGGTTACTTTTTAAACCTATATAATAGAATTCAATAGCCTGGGTAATTTTTAATTTTACCTCATAGCACTCTCCTAACCGAAGGGCAGCCCGAAAAGAACCTACACCAACTTCTGAAACATAATGCTCTGGAGCCTCTCCAAGTTCCAAACATTTTTTAAAGTATTCAATCGCTTGCTCATAGAAACCTGAATTAAAATAGATTTCTCCTAAAAAGAAGTAAAGATCTGTGTAATCAGGAAATTCCTCGCATCCATCCTTCAAAACTTTTATACTTCCGTAAAAATCTCCTGCATCTATCAGACTCATTCCTAAACGTAAAATTAAGTACGGGTAATAGCTAATGTTGGGATTCAATAACTCAAGAGCAGTCTTAAAATGCCAGGATGCAATTTGAAATTCACCTAAACGATGATATTCAATGCCTAGATTAAATCGCATAAAGGGATCTTTTGGATTATTCTTTAATTCTAACTGTAATAGTTTTACGTTCCTCTCAATTTTAGCTTTTTCAGCAACAACATCAGCAGAATATCCGTAATGAATAACCTCTAACCTGGAAGTTCCGATCGCTGAAAGTGGTTGAGTTTGTAATATTTGAGGCAAAATTTGTTCATGAATCCTACCCTTGTAGTAATACCCAGTTTTTCGTTTAAAAAATCTTAAGGCTAAATTTCGAATATAATGATGTTTCCCACCATCTCCACAGTTTACAATCTGAACAAAATAAGCCTCTTTATCAGTGGCCTGGATTAAACTTTGCCAATATTTCTTATCAACCATTTTTAACTCTTCATCAGCATCCAGAAAAAAAATCCAGCTACCTTGAGCTTGATTTATAGCAAAATTACGGGCTGCAGAAAAATCCTCAATCCAGGGGAAAAAAAACACTTTAGCTTTAAACTCTTTGGCAATTTTGACAGTATTATCTGTAGAACCAGTATCTACAACAATTATTTCATCTGCCAAATGTTGTATACTGGTGAGACAACGCTTTAAATTTTTTTCTTCGTTTTTAACTATAAGGCAAACACTTACATTCGGTGTAAACATTATATCTCCCCACCTTTTTTAGCCTAATTTTTTTAAACAATATTCAATGATTCTAAGCTCGTGTTCAAAATATTTTGCTTCAGGTGCAATTTTTAAAATTTGCCGGACTACTTTTTTCGACCTTTTTAAGGCCACTCTAACAGCTGCCAGATGATACTCAATCATTCGATCATTTATGTTTAAAGCATGACAATATAAATTTTCCGCTTCAGAAAGCAATCCCCGTTGTTCACAAATCTCACCCAAATAGTAGTACACACGCTCATTTTGTACACCAAATTCTAAACTCTTTAATAACTCATCAGCAGCTTCATTAAAATACCCATATTTGAAATATAATTCTCCAATCAGATAATGCAGTTTCCATTGATCAAAATCTAACTCCAGTAATAACTTTGAGGATTTTTGAAATAACTCAAACCCCTTGTAACGTAAACACTTTTCCAATACATACATTAACTTTTCTATATATTCATCCAGGTTTTTAGAATACGTGGTAGTACTATCTTCTTTTACAAAGGACACCCAGTTTTGTACTTTTTCTAATAAAAAACGTTTAAGCCCACTTTGCTCTTTATCTAAAACCCACAGCTGATCAATACTGCGTAAAACTTTCTGCAATTTAACGTCCAACCGTTCTAAAAATTTTGGATTTAATTTGTTAATACTTTCCTGTGGGTTTTTCAGCCACTGAGCAAGACATAACTCCAGAACCAATGCATCCGGACTTTCTGGTTGGGATAATATTTCTAAAAATTGATTGTATGCAGTATTACATAATCCCGCTCCCAGTAAAGATTTTGCATATAAAATTTTTAAATCCTTAGATAGTTCTTCAAATGTCTTTAATCTTTCCAGGTAACTTAAAGCCAACTGATCTTCACCAAGGACTCCACAAAGGTCAGCCATAACGGCTAAACCATATTTTGATTCAAAATCAAATTCTGTCTCCAAATATGCTACAACCTGGTTAATATTCTGATACTTTTTTTTAAGTAGCTTGACTAAAGGATATAAAGGTTCTATAAAAGAAGGTTCAATATGAACTGCTTCAACATAATTATTTATTGCTTGCTCATTTTCACAAAGACCATGATAGGCTCTTCCAAGACCGTAATGTGCAAGAAAAGTACCGGTTCCAGCAGTAGTGGTGTATTTGCTAGCCACTTCACCAAGAAGTAAACATTTCTGAAACTCTTTGATTGCTCTGGAATAATTTTTTAAATTTAAATAACACAATCCACTTAAATAAAAAAGATCCGTATAATCAGAATAATTTTTAATCTCTTTTTCAATAAAATCAAGTGCTTCCTGGTAATCTCCCAAATCAATTAAACATAATGCAATATTTCTTACCAGTGTCGGACCAAAAGCATAACCTTTTTCTAAATGTTGATAACTCTTTTTTAACCATTCTAATGCTGCCTTTTTTTCACCTAATTCATAATATGCTAATCCCAAATGATATTCTAAAAAAGAGTTGTTTTTATTCTGATTCAATTCTATTTGTAATAATTCAATATTCCTTTTAACTTTTTCTACCCGATTCACATTACCTTCCATATAACCGTAGTGATAAATTTGTAAATCTGTCTTTAATATTTGTGCATTTGGTCGACTACTTAAAATAGATGGAAGAATTTGTTCATGGATTCTTCCCATAAAGCGATAATCTTTACGGTTACGAAACAGTCGACAACTTTGATGCACAAGTCGTGAACTATCCAAAACTTTACCAGTAAAATTTACTATTTCAAAAAAATACCCCTCTATATCTGGAGCATTAAGTAGTTTTTTTATATTTTTTTGTGCTAAAGGTGATAGGGCTTCATCAGCATCCAAATACAGAATCCACTCTCCCTGTGCAGCAGCCAACCCCAAGTTTCTAGCCTGACTAAAATCATTATTCCAGGGATAAACTAATACTTTGGCGCCATGCTCTTTACCTATTTGAACAGTACGATCAGTCGAACCAGTGTCGATAATAATTATTTCATCCACTAAGCCCTTAACACTTTCTAAACATCTATGAAGATTTCTTTCTTCATTTCTAACGATCATACAAAGACTGATTTTAGGCTGCTTCATAAAATCCCTCCTGGTTATATAGTATGTATGGCCCCATAATGGGGCCATAACTTTTTAAATTTGAGCCTGGAAAAATATGTCAAGTGTTGTCGATTGACCAGCAGTTGTAGATTTGTAGGATATTCTTGTGTATTTAAGAAAACTAGCAGGATACAAAACCTCCATATCGCCAGCAGCAATGGTTCTTGGTCCAACATCAGTAGCCCACATTTGATTATCTGGACTCACTTCCAAAATAACATCGACGCTATTCGCATCACCAGTATTATATACCGCAAAAGAATACGTAGAATATTGAGAAGTATTACGTGATTGACTATTTGTATAAGCATCACCGGAAGCTAAATCTTTTTCAGTCAATTCTGTAAAATCTCTAGCAGTAAGATTGGTACGAATGTTTCCATCTGTATCAGTTTTAATTCTTTGAATATTAGTACCATCATAACCATATATCAATATGCTATCACTATTAGCAGTCAGGTCACGAATCGCTACTGTTCCATCAATATTTACAGTAATTGCATCAGAAATACTCCGAATTTTCAAAAACCCATCTTCATCAGTAGCAAGAGGTGCTGTATCCGTAGATCCATATATTTGAGTTTTTAATTTAGTAACATCCAAATTCCGAATATGATAATTAGGCATACTTTTTCACCTCTTTAAAAATTTTCATATTTAATTCCTTTTCTTACTTTAATATATGAATTTAATTTAGTCCGAGTGAAACAATTTATGATTAAACTGCAAAAAGTTAATTTTTCGCTTTATAAAGAAATTTTTCGAATCATCTAAAACTCGATTTCCGCCGAAATAAGGCTTCCTAATCAAAGGACCCTCCTGGCCCTTGATTAGCTCATCACCTCCTGTGATGAGACCTTATTTCTTCGGAAACCTCGCTAAGATGATTTGGCGAAAAATTTCTATGCCGTTCAAAATTAGCTTTTTGCAGTTTATAATATAAATTAATACATAATGTTATCCACATCCAGTGAAAAATACATTTTCCTAAACATAAAAAACACCTGCCCTTTTTTATTTGGCAGGAGTTAATCCAGCACAACAGATTCAACTTTTTTTGCAACAAAATAAATCCGTTCTGATTTATCATTTCCGGGATTTAAAGTAAAAGCATCATAAACCTGTTCCACTCTAAAACCTGTTTTAACAAGCAGTTTTGAAATTGTTGTGATTGGATAAGCCCGTTCAACATGAATCTCATCCTTGCGCCACATACTTCCATCTGGATTTTCTATAAAAAAGGTAAGATAAACCTTCCAATATGGCCCGGCTTTATCAACCTCATCCCGCCAGAAACAATAATATCCATCTCCCTCAAACATGGAATTTCCCTCTTCTATGTTAGTTAAGCGCCAGACGGTATTCATATCAAAGATAAAATAAGCATAAGGATTCAAAGCTTTATTTACCTGCTTAAAGGTAAGTTCAAGATCCTCTTCAGTTAAAAGATAATTTAAACTATCATAGAGGGAGATTACTAAATCAACTGGCTCTTTTAACTGAAAAGTACGGAAATCTCCCTGACTAAAAGAAACATCAAGCTTTTTTTGCTCTGCCTTTTTTTGCGCCACTTTCACCATCTCTTTTGAGCCATCAATCCCCAGCATCTTATATCCGCGTTTTGCAAGAAGTAAAGTCATATTACCTGTTCCACAGGCCAGATCTAATATAATCCGTGGATGATAGTTGATCTCCTTTAGCAGAGTTTCCAGATACTCTACCCAATCACAATAAGGTACTGTGGACATAATTTGATCATAATATTGGGCAAAGATTGTATATGCCTGCTTCACATCATACACCTCTACGCTATTATTCTTTTAAATAACGGTCAAAATACTCATCTTTAAAAATGGCCATCACATATTGATCAACATAGCGTCCATCTTTAAATATAGACCGTCTCAACTGGCCCTCTTTTCGAAAACCGACCTTTTCAAAAGAATTAATATACTCCTCATTATCCTGATCAACCTTTACTGCTATCCGCCGGAGATTCAACAATTTAAAGCAGTAATCCAAAAATAGAACTACTGCCTCTATTTCAAACCCTTGACCCCGATACTCTTTTTCACCAATAATGATCTCCAATTTAGCATTTTGACTCTGAACATTAATACTACTAATCCCTACTGTCCCGAAAGGTTTATCATTAGAGCCATCACATATTAAAAACACCTTTTTATTGGAATTTACTAATTCTTCATACCATTCTTCTAATTTTGGAAATGGAGTTGGATCCGGTAGTCCGGGGTATATAAATTCAGAATCATTTCTCCATTTATGTATAATTGGCAAGTCTTCTAACTCTATTGGACGTAAAAATACTTTTTCGCCATATAACATTTAAATCCCTCCTCCATTAAATATCAAAATATATTCTGACCCAGTCTCTTCCTTTTTAAAACCAAACTTTTCATAAAGACCCCTTGCCTGAAAATTTTCTTTGACAACAGATAGAAATATGGAACTTACATTTTGTCTTTTAAACCAGTTTATTGCATGTTTCATAAGCTGTTTACCTATTCCTAATCTCTGGTAATCTACATGAACCCCAATACGCACCAGATGTCCTTCATCATCTATAAGGCGATTATAGTTATAACCAATCACCTGATCCATCATCTCAGCAACAACAAAGTTTCCCCGTTCATTCTCAGCCATATTCCGGAAAATAGTTGGACTATTCCAGAATTCGGGCATAAAGATACCAGACTCAAGAGCAAGTAATTGATCCACATCTTCTTCACGAAATGACCTTATTTTCACCGGCAATCCCTTAAAATCTGGAATAGCAAAATCTCTTTTACGGTATTTGAGTAATTCTGCATAAATTTCAAACCCGGTTTTAAGAGCAGTATTAACAATTAAATCTGACTCAGTTAAATAGAAGAGAGATCTTTTTTCTTTATCTCTGAAACTATTAGAAAATATAGCCATAAATTGTTTAAAATAGTAAGAAAAATCATCGGAATCCATTTCCGGTGTAGAAATAATTGCACCAATTCTAAGTGCTCCTTCGCGCCAGGGCCTTATCCAACATCCCATCTGAAGTGAGTCATCTTTTTCAATAAAATATAACCCCTCTGGACAATCATTTGAATATTTTAAATCCTCTTTTAGCAAATCTACAGGTATATTTACATTTGCTTTACAGCAAAGCTCCAAAATCCGGTTTAAATCTTCTGAATGGCCTTTCCAGACTCTAATCTCCATCACTCTCCTCTTATATATTTCTCATAAATGGGCATAAACTCTTCTACCAATACTCCCATCACTATATTATCAACATATTCACCATTAATATAATTAGCATTCTTTTCTACCACTTCCACTATAAACCCACATTTTTCATAACAGCGTATAGCACGTCTATTAAAAGCAAAAACCTGAAGTTGAATACGCTGGAAATTTAGTTGTGTAAAACCATAATGGCACATTGACATCAAAGCATCAGTACCATAACCCTTACCCCAATACTCTTTACCCAAAAAGAGCCCAACTGTAGCTTTCCTGTCTTTCCAACTAACCTCATTAAAACCAATATGACCCATATGTTCACCTGTCTTTAAGTTTTCAATAACTAAAGAAGTAAAATGATAATCTCCTTTTAAATATCCTCTATACCAATTCTCCTCAGTTTTTAAACTAATCCCAAAATATTTAGCACCTAAAGGAATGGAAACCTCTGGATCATTAAGAAAACCTGTAGTCTTTGGTAGATCTTCTCTCTCTACAGGCCGCAATTTAACCAATTTTCCATAAATCATTTTACTCCCTCCTCTTTTACCTTATGATGATTAAAAAATAAACCCTGGATAGCAAATTCCATCTGATAAATGGAATTTACCACTCCGGGTTTTACCTCCTTAAATACTCAAAAATCACCTAAAGCCCAGATATTCTTAAAACCTGAATAGTATATTAAATATTATTTTAGCAAAATTATGTATAAACGTCAATAGTCTTTAAAAATTTATTTGAAATTATCATTAAATTTCCAGTTTGTCTTCATTTGCTTTAGATATCTCAAAGTCTGGAGTAACTTGTGTCTGCTTGAGTAATTCACGATAAACATAAGCATTAGCTACAAGTGTAACAGGAACAGTAATTACCAGGCCAACAACCAAACAAAGAGCTCCAACAACATTTATAAATCTAAGCAATACTTCGAAAAGAAATAGGTCTAATTTAACATCTCTTGTTATTTCCGAGCTTTTTTTCAAAGCTTTAATTGGGCCAAATCCTTTATCAACAATAAAATAACTAAAAAATCTGAATTTTATCCACCATATAATTCCAGGAATGACAAATAACAAAAAAACCAACCATGACTATTAACCTATAAAGTATTAAACCACTTATATATTTAAAAAACAATGGAAAAGTTGAAAAAAGATCAGCAAATTTACCTTTAGTATTATCACAAAACATTAATGAAATTTTAATTAAACCCAAGTAAACAATAACACTCAGGACAATTGAAGCAATGACACCTATCGTTCCCAGAAAAACAGTTTCTTCCATTAATATTCCAAAAAAATTCGGTAATAATCCTATTAAAGCTACTACTATTAGTATGCCTAAAAAAAATAAAAAATTACTGGTCAGGGTATCCCATCCAAATCTTAAAGCATCTTGAACGGAAAATTTTTTAATAGTCATAATTTTTCCCCCTTTTTCTTTTCTTCAGAGTAATATCATTCTACTTCTTCTTCTAAAAACCTACATATTTCCACTGTATAACCATTTGGATCTTTAATAAAAAAATGATGAATTTTAAATCCACGATCTTCTTTTGGTGGTTCGGGAATGGTAATACCTGCTTTTAGTAACCTATTATACATCTCATTTACATGTATAGCAAGTAAAGTAATGATAGGATTTTTATTCTCTTTTACAACTGGCATATGAGAACAGAAACCCAACTTACCACCACCGGGTACATTATAAATCCGTCGTGTCTTCAAGTCCTTGTAAAGGGTTAAACCAAGGATTTTACGGTAGAATTGATCAGTCTTCTCTAAATCATTCGTACCATAAAAAGCAATTAAACCATCCCAGAACTGTTCCATTTTATAAATCCTCCTTTTTTATGATAAGTTTTACTTCTCCAAAATTGGGTAAATATCCTGCTTTTTCTTCATAATTAGTAAATTAACTGCAAAAAGCTAATTTTTCGCTCCAAAAGAAATTTTTCTAACCATCTAAAGCTCGATTTCAGACGAAATAAGGCTCCCTAATCAATGGGCCCTCCTGGCCCTTGATTAGCTCATCACATCCTCGTATATAATTAAATTAAGCAAAGTTTTATAGCATAAAACCTTATAAATCAAAGGTTTTCATGCTTCTAAAAATATTGTTAAAATTTTTGTTAAGGTAATTTTAAAACTAAATCTTTACAAATTAGGGTTCGTCCGGCATAATTCTCAATAGGAATTAGGGGAAATACTACACATCCTTGTTGCACCTCTTTCAGGTGACTTCTTTCACAGATTGTATCCCCTACCCTGACAGGTACTTCTGACTCGCAGTTTGTTTCTTTGAATTCTAATTCTGGCGAGGTTGTTGAACTTGTCAGGGATGCCAGGACCCCTAATTCCCCTAATTCAACAAAATACTTTCATAGGAGGTAATTACATTGTCTAACAAACTCTTTGTCGGTATTGATGTAAGCTTAAAAGAAAACCAGTTGCAATGCCTGGATGCTGATGGTAATTTTATCAGTAAATCAAAACGCTTTGCCAACAATTTGCCAGGCACTATGGATATGATCAACTATCTTAAATCTATCATGGACAAAGGAAATTTTGAATCACTCACCATTGGTATGGAAGCTACATCTTCTTATTGGTTTCCCTTGTTCCATACTCTTGCTTCATCAAACGAACTTAAAAATTATTCTGTCGAAATACTGAGTCTTAATCCTAAACTCATCAGTAATTTTCGTAAAGCTTATACTGACATGGATAAAAACGACCTTAAAGATTCTTTTGTCATTGCAGATCGCCTCCGTTTTGGCAGGTTGCCTGAATCACAAACAACTGATGCTAAATATCTAGCTCTACAACGCCTTACCAGATACCGCTTCTTTTTGTGCCAAACAAAAGCACAATTAAAAAATTATACCTGTTCACTCCTGTTTCTGACCTTCAGTGAATGGAATCGGGTTAAACCTTTTTCCGATATGTTTGGTACCACAGCCAAAAATCTATTGAAAAAATTCCACTCTGCAAAAAAATTGGCCGAAGTACCTATCAATGAACTTAAAAACATGCTTGCTTCGTCCAGCAAAAATCATTTCCGGGATATTGAACAAAAATCTATTCTGGTTAATCAAACTGCAAAACATTCATTCTCCATCCCTGACATCTTAGCTGAACAGATACACTTTATCATCAAACTAAACTTACAGCTATTGAATTTAATCGAACAACATATAGACCGTTTAAATAAAAAAATCTCAAAATTAATGAAAAAATTTAAAAACCCTTTGCTCTCAATACCTGGTATTGGACCTGTTCTGGCTGCTGGTATAATTGCTGAAATTGGCGACATCTCCCGATTCCCTGGTCAGGCTCAACTGGCCAAATATGCTGGTCTTACCTGGAGAAAAATTCAATCAGGCAACTTCACTGGCGATCTTACTCCCTTGACCAGAACTGGAAACGCTTATCTTCGCTATTACTTCATTCAAGCTGCCCAATCGATGATAAAACATAATTCTGAGTATCGTGAATATTATAAACGCAAGTTTAAAGAAACATCTCGCCATCCACATAAAAGAGCATTGACACTTACAGCTCGCAAACTAGTACGTTTAGTTTATGCTCTATTATCCAAAAACCAACTCTACCTTTCGCCAGAGGAAAGAAAAAAGCATAAACTTAGACAAAAGGAGGTGATTGAAAATCAGACTCCTGAAATAGTAGAAGAAAAATCCAAAAAAATACCTGTCGCAGCACAGAAAAACTCAACAAAAAAAGTGAAGACACTAGGTGTTGCTGCAAAATACACACGAACTCAGCCAAAGCTGGAACACGCATTAGTTTACGCAGTCAACACGTAGGTCTTCACTTACCTTAAAAATAACATTTTTTAGGTAAGTAGTCAAGACCTACGAAGACTTTTCAGACTAAAATTTTATTAACTCAGGTGGCTGAGAATATTGTGTTATTGGTGTGGCAAAATATATTATTTAAGGATAATATTTCTTTTGAATTTTTTCTCAATTACCTCTTGACTTTCACCGCAGTCTGTGATGAAGCCTTATTTCGACTGAAATCTCACTAAGATGGTTTAGCGAAAAATTTTAATAGCGCTCAAAATTGGCTTTTTGAAGTTTAATCATATTGTTATATACAACCTGCGAAACATATAATTTCTAAACATGAACAAAATGCTCTTCGGGTACTTTATTGTACTTAGTAATCTTTCTGACTACAGTCTTTCTTTTTACTGCAAAAAGTATAATTTTCTAAACACTAAAAAAGAGCTGCCTACACTAAGCAGCTCTCTTTAGGTTATCATATATACTCTTTTATAAACTTCCATACCTCATCTTTCCCCTCCCCTGTCTGAGCAGAGAAGAAGGTGAAGGGTTGGTTTTCAGGTAGATTAAGGGTTTTAAAGATCAAATCTTTAGCAGGTTTACGTTTACCACGGGAAACCTTATCCGCCTTAGTTGCAACTACTAGAGCAGGTATTTTCATCTCTTTAAGCCAGTTATACATCATCTGGTCATCTTCCGTAGGTTTATGACGTGCATCTACCAATTGAATTACCGCAGACAGATTGGAGCGATTATACAAATAATGTTCAATCATCTCGCCCCATTTCTTTTTAACCTCAAGTGGAACTTTGGCAAAACCATATCCGGGAAGATCAACAAAATAGAAGTAATCATCCATCTTATAAAAGTTGATGGTCTGAGTCCGTCCGGGTTGTGAACTGGTCCTGGCCAGTTTTTTCCGGTTAATAAGTTTATTAATCAACGAAGATTTACCAACATTAGACCTCCCTACAAGAGCTATCTCTTTTAACTGATGTTTAGGATAATTTTTTTCAATGACAGCAGAACATACAAATTCAGGGTTATGAATTTTCATCCTCCTCACCCCATTTCAATGCTACTTCTAAAACTTGATCCATATGATCAACTAAGAAAAACTCCAATTCCCGTCTAACCTGTTTAGGGATCTCTTCTAAGTTACGTTCATTCTCCCGCGGTAAAATAATTTTTTTAATACCTGCTCGATGAGCTGCCAGTACTTTAGTCTTAATTCCACCTACAGCTAAAACACGTCCCCGCAGAGTGATCTCCCCTGTCATGGCCACATCTCCCCTGACAGGACGGTTACTTAATGCAGAAATAATAGCTGTTGTCATGGTAATGCCTGCAGATGGGCCATCTTTAGGTACTGCCCCCTCAGGCACGTGAATATGCAAATCAAATTTTTTATAAAAATCTTTCGGCAAACCGAGTTCTTTACGTCTGGCCCGGACATAACTTAATGCAGCCCTCGCAGATTCCTTCATTACATCTCCCATTTGACCGGTTAAAGTTAAGTCTCCCTTACCTTCAACAACAGCCACTTCAATATCCAGAATATCGCCACCTACTTCAGTATAAGCCATTCCGGTGGCAACACCTACTCTATCTTCATTCTCGCTCCGACCATAACGATATCTGGGTACACCTAAATATTTTCTCAAATTCTGAGCAGTAATCCGGCTTAAAGTCTCTTTACCAGCAACCACATCTTTTGCAACTTTTCTACAAATAGCAGCAATCTTACGTTCCAGATTACGTACCCCAGCTTCCCGGGTATACTCTTGAATTATCAGTTTAATAGCAGAATCAGAAATAGAAATGTTCTTTTCACTTAAGCCATGTTCCTTCATCTGTTTTGGAATCAAATGGCGCTTGGCAATCTGAATTTTTTCTTCATCTGTATAGCCGGGAATCTCCAGTACTTCCATTCTATCTAATAATGGTCTTGGAATGGTATGAGCAACATTGGCAGTTGTAATAAACATTACTTGACTTAAGTCAAATGGTACTTCTAAATAATGATCGGTAAATGCATTATTTTGCTCAGGATCCAATACCTCTAAAAGTGCTGCAGCCGGATCCCCTCTAAAATCCGAACTCATTTTATCAATTTCATCCAATAAAAAGACTGGATTTTTAGTTCCTGCTTCACGCATAGCATTGATAACCCTACCGGGGCGTGCTCCAATATAGGTACGTCGATGACCCCGAATTTCAGCTTCATCCCTGACACCTCCCAGGGATAGACGGACAAATTCTCGATTAACAGCACGGGCTATAGAACGTCCCAATGAAGTCTTACCAACTCCGGGAGCACCTATAAGACAGAGAATTGGACTTTTTAATTTCGGTGAAAGTTTTCGGACAGCCAGATATTCTAAAATTCTCTCTTTTACTTCTTTTAAACCATAATGATCTTCATCCAAAATCTTTTTAGCTCGTTTTAAATCCAATTCTTCATCGGAATACTTATTCCAGGGTAAATCTAGTAATGTATCCAGATAAGTCCGAATCACTGCAGCTTCAGCAGCATGAGAAGGCATATATTCCAGTCTGTCTACTTCCTTTAAAGCTTTTGTCTTAACTTCATCAGGTAATCCTAATTCCTCAATTTTTGTTCTATATTCCTCAATCTCAGTTTCCTCATCTCCGGTACCCAATTCTTCTTTAATAGCTTTTAATTGCTCTTTTAGATAATACTCCTTTTGAGTTTTCTCTACCTGTTTTCTTACTCGATTATGAATCTTCTGTTCAACTTCCAAAATTTCTATTTCTCGACCCAGAATATTATATAATTTCTCCAAACGCTCCTGAGGATCAATAGATTCCAAAAGCTCTTGCTGATCTTTTAACTTAAGAGTTATATGAGATACGATAATATCAGCTAGTCGTCCAGGCTGTTCCACATTAACCACGGTAGTCATAATTTCAGGCGGAATCCGCCGACTTACCTTAATATAAGTTTCAAACTGAGTAAGAACAGCCCGCATCAAAGCCGTTACCTCTGTACCTTTTGGCTCCTCTTCAGGGAAAATTTCATATGTAACCCGGTAATAAGGGTCCATTTGAACAAATTCTTTTATTCGACCTCTCTCTAATCCTTCTACTATAATTTTTAAGGTTCCATCAGGTAATTTGACCAATTGTTTAATTTCAGCCAGTGTACCGACAGAAAATAAATCATCCACATCAGGATCTTCTGCATCTTCTACCTTCTGGGCCACCAGAAAAATCCGCTTTTCCTCCATCATTGCTTCTTCTAAAGCAGCTATAGATTTTTCACGCCCTACTAATAAAGGCAGTACCATATGTGGAAATACGACCAATCCTCTTAAACAGAGAACAGGAAGTACTTTCTTTTCAACTTCATTTTCATTTCCATATTCTTGATCATTAACTTCCTCTTCCAGAGAAATATTTACTATATCATTATCCTCTACATTATATGGACGATTTTCCGTCATAACTCTTCACCTCCACTAGATCACGATATTTGCACCATCTCTCATACTTATGTTAATTCTCGTAATCTGGCATAATTCCTGCAGATATATTAAACTTAAATAACGCCCTTTTCAAACTTAAAAAGGGCGTATAGCTTAAAACTTTAAATCGTAGTAACCCCAGAAGAAGTTTGAGAGGCAGAAAGGAATTGAATACCTTCTTTTATAAAGTTAATGTTAGATTTCTTTTTGACCAGAGCATGTTGTAAGACTTCTTCTAAATTTGAAACAGGAACAATTTCAATATCATCAATTTTTTTGAAAATCTCTTGCCAATTTTCCTGTGGAATAATAACCTTTCTGGCTCCTGCACGCCTCGCAGCTTCAATCTTGGCTACTATACCACCAACGGGCTTAACCAACCCCCGGATGGAAACTTCCCCTGTCATTGCAACATAATTATCAACAGGTATTCCAGTTATAGCTGAATAAATAGCTGTTGCAATAGTCACACCAGCAGAAGGCCCATCTATGGGAATTCCACCTGGAAAATTGACATGGATATCATATTCCCGTGGGTCAATCTCCATATACCGTCGGAGCAAGGTAACGACATTTTCCACAGAACCACGGGCCATACTCTGACGTTTAACGGTCCGTCCTGGCCCACCCATCTCTTCTTCATCAATTACACCAGTTACCTTAATCTCCCCTCGACCATCACGAACTTTTATTGCTGAGACTTCGATCTCAATTAAAATTCCTATATTTGGACCTGTAACAGCCAAACCATTGGCATATCCCACCTGGGGCTCATCTGGCACTCGTTTATCAGGCCGGGGATTATATTGACCGCTGTTTATTACCCGTTCAATATCTTCAACTCTTATCTCATCCCGTTTTTCTTCCAAAGCCAATCCTCCGGCAATCTGAATCATGTTTACAGCTTCCCGGCCATTGTTAGCATATTTCATCACTACCTGGACAGCTTCTTCCCGAATCTTAAATTCCATCTTTTTAGCAGCATTTCTGGCAATAATCCCGATCTCTTCAGGAACTAAAGCCCGGAAATAAATCTCCAGACAGCGGCTGCGGATGGCAGGAGGTAATTCATGTGGCATACGGGTCGTAGCTCCTACCAGACGAAAATCTGCAGGTAGTCCCTTTTGAAATATTTCATGAATATGCTGTGGAACATTTGGATCTTCTTCATTATAATAAGCGCTCTCTAAAAATACTTTACGATCTTCAAGAACCTTAAGAAGTTTGTTCATCTGAATTGGATGAAGTTCACCAATCTCATCAATAAATAATATCCCTCCATGAGCTTTTGTTACAGCTCCAGGTTTGGGTTGGGGAATACCCGCAACTCCCATAGCACCGGCTCCCTGATAAATAGGGTCGTGAACAGAACCAATCAAAGGATCAGCAATACCCCGCTCATCAAATCTTGCTGTTGTAGCATCTATCTCAACAAATTTAGATTCCTCATTAAAAGGAGAGCGAGGATTTTTTTTTGCTTCCTCCAATACAGCTCTAGCCGCTGCCGTCTTACCAACTCCTGGAGGACCATAGATCAACACATGCTGGGGATTAGGGCCACATAGGGCCGCTTTTAAGGCACTAATTCCTTCTTTTTGACCAATAATCTCATCTAAACTGGAAGGCCGGGTTTTTTCAGAAAGAGGCTCAGTTAAAGATAGACGTTGTAAGCGCCTCAATTTCTCCATTTCTTTTCTAGATTCTTTTTGTACTGCCACTTTGGTCCCCTGTTGTGACTTAAGTAAATTCCAGAAATAGAGGCCAATGACAATGACAAAGAAAAACTGAACCAAACCGAACAGGCTATAATTCATTCAATGTACCTCCTTAAACCTCAATCTAAAAATAGTATAACCTGCTCGGAGTTCAGTAATCCTTGATTTTAAAAAACATTTCTGGAAAATTAATTGACTTATTTAGCTTATCATACTTTTTTTGGAATTTCAACTCCCCAAATTTCTTAATTTTTAATATTATGTTTTTAATATAAAAAGCTAATTTTTTATTTTAAAAGAAATTTTTCTAACTATCTAAAGTTTAATTTTAATAAAATATGAAAATCTGACCCCTTATCTTCCTTGAAGATAAAGGACCAGATTTTGACTTTCATTCGTTTAACCTTTTAATAATTTACTTTATATTAGTTAATAATTCTTTTAATAAGTTTCCAAGTACCTGATAGGAATAATATTTTTTACCCAACAAAAAATTTTCTTCTACCATCTTCTGACGTACTTTTCTATCCTTTAAACAGCGGATTGACTCTGTCGCTGCCTGGCTAATCTTTTCTGGCGAAACTTGAACCAGACCATTTTCCCGCCGTCTATAGGTATCACCAAGGGAGATAGTGATAAACCCTTTTTCCACTATATCACTTTTATAGACCGGGTACTCATAAATTACCATTGGTTTACGAGCAAAGAGACCTTCCAGGAATTGATTTCCCCATCCCTCTAAAATACTGGGATAAGTAATCAGGTCAGCAATAGCATAGGCATCCCAAAGGGAATAAAATTTTTTCTCTCCGACTACTTTACGGCTAGCTTCAATTACTGGGTTGATCCACTTTATCTCAACCCCTTTTTCTTCTGCCAATTGCTTCAATAAATCAATATATCTTTTATCCGCTTCAATTAATCCAGCCATCACCAAAATAATTCGACTCTCATCTGTAAAATTCCGTCCATCATAAAGAGGTCCTTCTAACTCTGAGCGACGTTTTACTAACTCGCCTACCACCTCGATGGCTAACTCAATGGCTTTCCGTTCCGCAACCCGTGTAGCTTGTAAAATTACCAGATCAGAATCTTTTATCCCAATACTTGTCCGTAAATCCTGATTATAATCATCAACTTCCCATAAAGGCTGGTCAAAATCAAAAACATTGGGTATAACTGTCGACTCCAACAACGTTCGTTTTTTTAATTCCATCTGGGCCAGTTTATTGATCACCACATGCTTAACCCGCGGATCCTTAGGCGGAAAATACTGATTCAGAATCTCTTTTACAAAACTACAGGTTGGCTTACTATATCGTTCCCTTTCCCAATAAAAATCATGATGGTGGGCAATGCATGGCAAGTCAAGTTTTTCCATTACTCTAGTAAAAGCTATCCCCGCTGGTAATCCCCAACCTAAAGACCAGATATTGTTTGGAATAAGAAGTTCAATTCCATATTCTAAAATCGCCTTTTTAAGCTTCTCTTCTATCCTTTCAGCAAAAATCAGAATATCTTTTAGAAACTCTTCTTCATTTGCATAATCCTTGATTTCATCAAATCCATTGATAACAAATTTCTTATTTTCAGGATGTAAATAATATAATTCTGGAATATAAATCTCACCATAATCAGGATTTCCGGAAATGTAATAAACCTGATGGCCTAATTCTTCTAATACTTTCCGCCATTTTTCCATCTCCAATGATACTCCATCGGTTTCTCCGACTCGAAAATGTGCTAAGCCTATTTTCATACTAGATCCTCCTCAATTTTAATTAAACCGAAACAATCCACATAAACTGATAAGAATCAAGATGACAGATGATATTTCCTGCATCGTCTGGTATAAACACTTTATCAGAAATAATATCACGATAAGTACTGGTAGAATCAAAGCCAATCTCTTTTAAATTAATAATAAGCCGTTGATCTTTCTGAGAAACATTCTGAAGAGAAAGTAATTTTTCACTTTGATCTGGAGATGTTCTCACTAATGAAAATACCTGATCATTAAGAAAGAGTATTTTCTGATCTCCCAGAGGATGAAAAGCTTTTCTTTTCCGACGTAATTTCAAAAGTTCTCTCATTCCGTCAAAAACTTTTCTCCTTATTGAATTTTTATCTTCCAATTCTTTATAAAGCTTATCTATCTTAAATTTTTCACGATTAATAGACCTTAATCTTCCCGTTTCTTTTACCCCTTGATAATAGTTCTGCGACCCCAGTAAACTATGCACATAAATCCCCGGCACTCCGACTAAAGATAACAATATGGAATGGGCACAAAGGAATCGCTTAACCTTGATCTCTTCCGGGTCTTCTTCATTGGAAAGAGCATTGAAATAGGAGATATTTAATTCATAAGGTGATTTACTTCCATCACTATTGGTCTTATAAGAAACTCCTCCTCCCCGGGCTTTTACCATTTCTACCATTTCATTGATCTCTTCTTCTGATAAAATCCCTTTAGCTGGCATCAAACCAATTCCATCATGAGAAGCTAAGAAATTAAAGAAAGTAGTTCTGTCCGACAGTTTTTCCAGTGAATCTGCCCACTTTAATAAATGGCTCGCATTTTCCCGATAAAATGCATTTAACACCAACGGCGGTAATGGAAATTGATATACCATTTGTGCTTCATTATATCCATTTCCGAAATAACTGATATTCTCTTTATGGGGTACATTTGTCTCTGTGATGAAGATCATCTCTGGATCTACAATATCGAATATATCTCTAAAAAGTTGAATTACTTTATGGGTTTCTTCCAAGTGGATACAGGTTGTACCTAACTTTTTCCATAAATACCCTATGGCATCCAGGCGAATCAGTTTTGCCCCCTTTTTACTATAAAATAAGAGTAGTTCTACAATCTTTAGCAATACTTCTTCATTGGCGTAGTTTAGATCAACCTGATCTGCACTGAAAGTTGTCCAGATATATTTGGTCCCTTCAGGTGTATCAAATGGAGTAAGTAACGGTGTCGTTCTGGGTCTGGTTACCTGACTTATATCAGTATCTTCTGGTACAGCAATGAAAAAGTTTTTGTATTGGGGATTACCTGCTAAATATTCCTGAAACCATTCACTTTTTGCTGAAATATGATTGATTACACCATCAAACATCAGCTTAAATTCTTTGCTTAACTCTTCGACTTCCTGCCATCCGCCCAGCTCAGGATTTACTGCAAAATAATCAATCACAGAAAATCCATCATCTGAAGAGTAAGGATAGAAAGGTAAAATATGAATCCCGGTAAACGTATCTTTTAAATATGTACAGGCAAAATCTTTTAAATTTTTCAAAGGAATAGTTCCTTCTTTTTGGAACTGATCTCCATATGTAATTAGAATGGCATCTTTTTCATCAACCCAGTCTGTATTAAGCTGTCCCCTTGGACCACCATTTTCTTTTAAAAAGTCATTAATGATTTTTATTAATCTCTTTAGAACCTTCTGGCCGCGTTCTTTTCCATATAAAAAGTTCAATTTTTCAAGCATTTTCTGTTGGTCAGCTTGTGATATAGTGTATGATTTCATCTTTATAACTCCTCCTTTTTTCATCCAATAGCTACTGATATTTTTATTATACTATTAATTATACTATTAATTATACTATTATCGAAACGTTTTTACAAATTTGCTTGTTAGTAAAATTTAGATTTTTATTGATATTCCTTAAGTTTTCTTAGTTATCTCTTATTTTTCTCATTAATATGAAATCGTTTCGATTTTTTTTAGTTTCTCTTTTCAACCTTTAACAGATATGATATGATTTATATTAGAACACACCTTACTGGGGGAATGAACGATGAAAGCTACAATCAAAGATGTTGCCCGCCTTGCAAACGTTTCTATATCCACTGTTTCACGATACATAAACGGTGCAGATAATCTAAAACCTGAAACCAGGCAAAAAATTAAGAAAGCAATATCCCAATTAAATTATCGCCCCAATAAGATTGCACAGAGCTTAGGTTCCCGATTGTGCTCCATTGGAGTTATAGCAACCCGTTCATCAGAGATGGCTTTTGCCAACCCCTACTTTTCCGAAGTTCTTAAGGGGATTGGTTCTATTGCGGAAGCAAACCAATATGATATCGTTCTATGCTCCTCTGAAGATGAAGAAAAAGAGATTGAACGCTGTCTTAGTTTAATCGATGGTGGTATCGTTCAGGGATTAATTCTTCTCAGTTCCCGGATATATGATAGGCTTATTTATGAACTGATCCGAATAAAGTTTCCTTTTGTGTTAATTGGACGGATTTTACCAGAAACTTTACCTGAGCCTGATGAGTACCAAATTTACACCGTAAATACCCCTAATTTTAATGACAGTTACAATATGACCAAATATCTCATTGAACAGGGACACGAAAAAATTGGTTTTATTCAGGCCCCAATGAATTATGTAGTAAGCCATGATCGCTATCAAGGCTTTTGTCAGGCACTTCAAGATGCAGGACTACCCTTGCGTAAAGAATGGGTTATAAATGGAGGTTATACCTGGAAGGACGCTTATGATGCCACTATTGCTCTTCTTTCTAACCCCCCTTTGCCCACTGCTATCTTTGCCAGTGACGATTTGAAAGCTGTAGGAGCCTGTAAAGCAATTAAGCAGGCTGGCTTGAAAGTCCCTGATGATATCTCTATCGTAGGACATAACGATTACGAAATGGCATCTATCAATGAACCAGAGTTAACTACCATTCGTGTACCCATTTATGAACTTGGTCTAAAAGCAACTAAACTATTAATTGATGTGATTAATGGAAAAAAAGTAGAACCGGAGATCATCCTACCTACCCAATTGATTAAAAGAAAGTCTGTTCGTTCATTAAAATAAACCCTTACAAATAACCCCTGCGTACTTTTTAACGCAGGGGTTATTCATTCATCTTGAGTTCTTATAAACTAAGAACAAATTCCTCTTCGGGCACTCTAATTTTAGTCAATTGTTATTTTACTGCAAAGAACTAATTTTGAACAACATAAAAATTTTCATTAAATCATCTTAGTGAAATGGAAGGAGAAATAAGGCCTCACCACAGGATGTGATGAGACCTTATTTCGACTGAAATCAAACTCTAGATGGTCAGAAAAATTTCTTTTGAAGCGAAAAATTAGCTTTTTGCAGTAAAATCATTTCTAAAAAATACACCTGTGGAATCAAACCCACAGGTGTATTTTTTTAAGCTGTTTCTTCTTTTTTAGAATCAACTCTGACTACCTTTGGTGCAACTTTCTTCTCAACAACATCTTTTGTAATGACAACCTTTTTGATCCCCTCTTCAGAAGGAATCTCATACATGATATCTAATAATATTTCTTCTAATATAGCACGTAGACCTCGGGCTCCCGTATTTCTCTTTAAAGCCTGCTTTGCAATACTCTTCAGAGCTTCATCGGTAAACTCCAACTCTACCTCATCTAACTGGAAGAATTTCTGATACTGTTTTATAAGAGCATTCTTTGGCTCTTTCAAAATCCGGACTAAATCGTCTTCTTTTAGATCATGTAGAGTCACAATAATCGGCAAACGACCGACGAACTCCGGTATCAGTCCATATCGCAATAGGTCTTCCGGTAAGACTTGAGAAAGTACTTCTCCAACATTTTGCTCTTTCTTACTCTTGATATCGGCACCAAATCCTATTACCTTACTATGAGTGCGGGCCTTGATAATCTTATCCAGACCATCAAAAGCACCGCCACAGATAAATAGGATATTAGTTGTATCCAGTTGAATAAATTCTTGATGAGGATGTTTCCGTCCACCCTGTGGCGGAACACTGGCTATAGTTCCTTCAAGAATTTTAAGTAAAGCTTGCTGAACACCTTCTCCAGATACATCTCTTGTAATAGACGGATTATCTGATTTACGTGCAATCTTATCGATCTCATCAATGTAAATTATTCCACGTTCTGCTCTCTCAATATCATAATCAGCAGCCTGAATCAATTTTAAAAGAATATTCTCCACATCTTCACCAACATATCCAGCCTCTGTCAAAGAGGTTGCATCTGCAATTGCAAACGGGACATCCAGTATTCTAGCCAGGGTTTGAGCTAAAAGAGTTTTACCTGAACCAGTCGGACCAATCATCACAATATTACTTTTTTGTAGTTCTACATCTTCTACTTTCATACCGGAATTGATACGCTTGTAATGATTATATACTGCTACAGCTAAAGCCTTTTTAGCCTGTTCTTGACCAATAACATATTGATCTAAAGTTTCCTTAATCTCTTTTGGTTTTGGCACATTTTGCAGGCCAAGATCCATCTCATCATTTAGTTCTTCTTCAATAATTTCATTGCAAAGTTCGATACATTCATCACAAATATAAACACCTGGTCCAGCAACTAATTTTTTTACCTGATCTTGAATTTTTCCACAAAAAGAGCATTTGAGTTGGCCTTTCTCATCTCCAAATTTAAACATTATATCACCTCTTTAAAAAATTACCCCTTTAGATCATCCTGGCGACTGATAATTTTATCAATGATACCATACTCTTTTGCTTCTTTCGCAGACATGAAAAAGTCTCTTTCTACATCTTTTGCAATCTGTTCAATTGGTTTACCAGTATGCTTAGCAAGAATCTCATTTTGAATCTCACGAATTCTGAGTAATTCCTTAATTGCAATCTCTGCATCAGTCGCCTTACCAGATGCCCCACCTGCAGGTTGATGAATCATAATCCTGGAATAAGGGAGAGCAAAACGTTTTCCAGGAGCCCCTGCTGCAAGCAAGAGTGCCCCAGCACTTGCAGCTTGACCCATACAGATGGTTGAGACATCTGGTTTAATATACTGCATAGTATCATACATGGCTAACGCTGCTGTTGCTGAACCTCCTGGGCTATTAATATAAAAGTGGATATCTTTATCTGGGTCTTCAGCTTCAAGGAATAAAAACTGTGCAATAATTAAGTTAGCAACCTCATCAGTAACTTCTGAACCTAAAAACACAATCCGATCTTTGAGCAAACGCGAGTAAATATCATATGAACGTTCACCTCTACTGGTTTGCTCTACTACAATAGGCACTAGGCCCATTATTACCCCTCCTTTCAAAATTCATAATACCCAACAAAAACGAAATTTAAACCTATTTAGCATTCTTTTCTACAAGGAAATCAATCACTTTTTCCATAGTCATACCATAACTGAGATTATCTAAATTACCTTGCAGCAATAAAAATTGCTTGAATTTTTTCGGATCCTGATTATTTTTCTCTGCCAGTTCAGCAATCCTATTATCTATTTCTTCATCAGTTACCACAATCCCTTCTTTTTCCGCAATAGCCTCTAAAGTCAGACTGGCACGAACCCGTTTTTCAGCCTCAGCTCGATTTTCTTCCTTCCACTTATCAACACTGGAACCAACATACTCGAGATACTTATCAAAAGGAATTCCATGCTGTTGGAAATCAAAGGCCATAGTTTGATACATACGCTCTAATTCATCATCAATCATCTTTTCAGGAATATCAATCTCTGCATTCTGAGCTACGGTATCTACTACTTTATTCTCAAATTCTCTCCTGGCCTGTTCCTTTGCATTTTCCAGTAATTTCTTTCTGATATCTTCTTTTAACTCTTCTAGAGTTTCAAACTCGCTTACCTCTTTAGCAAAATCATCATTTAATTCAGGAACATCTTTCACCTTAATCTCCTTGACAGTTACTTTGAAAGTAGCTGGTTTACCAGCCAGATGTTCAGCACGGTAATCTTCCGGGAAGGTAACATTTACTTCAACTTCTTCGCCAACTTTGGCGCCAATCAACTGTTCTTCAAAACCTTCAATAAACGTGTTGGAACCAATCTCCAATGCATATTCTTCGCCGCTACCACCTTCAAAAGGCTCTCCATCAATAAAACCTTCAAAATCAATAATTGCATAATCACCTTTCTCTACTACATCTCTATCAGTGGTTTTCAATTGTGTATGGCGCTGCTGCAATAATTCCAACTCACGGTTAACATCTTCTTCATCAACCTTAACTTCTTCCTGTTCTAAGCCAAGACCAGTGTACTGACCCAATTTAACTTCTGGTTTAACAAGAACCTTTGCAGTAAAAGTAAATGGTTTACCAGCTTCAATATGAACATCTTCAATAACAGGACGGTCAATTGGCTCAATACCGATCTCTTCAACTGCCTGACTATATGCTTCCGGTAACAAAATATCTAATGCATCATTATAGAGAACTTCAACACCAAATCGTGCTTCCAGAACTTTTCGAGGCACACGACCTTTCCGAAAACCTGGAACCTTTACTTCTTTTACCACCTTTTTATAAGCTTTGTCCAATGCATCTGCTACCTTTTCAACTTCCACTTCCACTTTAAGTTCTACCTGATTACCTTCTAATCTTTGATGACTTACTTTCATTCGACTGCCCCCTTGTTAAATTATATGTATCATTTTCAAAAAATTATGTTTTTCAGCCAATTTAATAATTCTACGAAATCAGTATATTCCCTTCTTTTGTAAATATACTAATTTATCTAGCAATAGCACAATTTCTTCCGATAATAAAACAATCCTCGGCTGGTTCCAACCGAGGCTATTGCAAACAAAAAATATAAAAATGGGGTGGATGATGGGACTCGAACCCACGGCCTCAGGAGCCACAATCCTGCGCTCTAACCAACTGAGCTACATCCACCACACTGGCACGCCTGAGTGGATTCGAACCACTGACCTACGGATTAGAAGTCCGTTGCTCTATCCAGCTGAGCTACAGGCGCCTATTTGATTCATTCGCTGACAGCATTACCAGTATAACCGATATAGCTGAAATGGTCAAAAACGAATTATTGCCTTTATTTAATATTAAATCAATTATCCTGCCTAATTCTTCATATATCTTATTATTTCTAGCTATTTTATTTTAATTTCCTAATCTCCTCTATAATAGAGCAAAAAGCTTTGCCCCGGTGGCTAATTCTGTTTTTAACTTCCATAGGTAATTCTGCAAAAGTAGCATTATACTCCGGCAGATAAAAAAGCGGATCATATCCAAATCCTCCCTGGCCCCTGGGCTCTGTAAGCAACAAGCCTTCACAACTTCCTTCTACCACCCTTTCACGCCCATCTGGTAATACCAGAGCTATAACTGACTTAAAACGGGCAGTTCGCTCGTTCAAGTCAGGATGGTCCTTTAAAAGTTCAAGCAATTTTCTATTATTATCGGCATCCGTTGCATCAGGGCCAGCAAAGCGCGCCGAATAAACACCCGGCGCACCATCTAATAAATCCACCTCTAACCCTGAATCATCTGCCAGAGTAGGAAGCTGAGTAGCTTTACAGATCTCCCTCGCTTTTTTTAAAGCATTTTCCTTAAAAGTCTTCCCATCCTCGACCACTTCTGGTATTTCAGGAAAATGATTTAAAGATAACACCTGAATTGACTCATCTTTTAAAAGGGCTTTTAGTTCCTGGACTTTGTAGGGATTCCGACTAGCAATAACAATTTTTTCCATACTATTCACCTTCTATCAAAAAAGTCTCAACATCATCCTTATGAACCAGATTATCTCCATCTTTAGGTCGGATTAAATATGTAAGTTCACCTAAAACAGCTTTTTGATATTCAATCAGCTCCATTATTCCCTTTTCTCCCAGTTCATAAAGCTGATTTAACTCATCCCGGGTAAAAGGAGCTTCTTCTCCAGTCCCCTGTATTTCAATAATCTTGCCATCTCCACTCATCACAATATTTAAATCTACATGAGCATTACAGTCTTCCTCATAACAGAGATCAAGGAGTGGTTGACCATCAACAATTCCCACACTGGTTGCAGCCAGGAAATTATTAATCGGGCTTTCAGTGAGCTTATCATTATCAATCATCCATTTAATAGCATCTACTAAAGCAACAAAAGCTCCTGTAATAGAAGCAGTCCTGGTTCCTCCATCTGCCTGGATTACATCACAATCAAGTATGATTGTATGTTCACCCAATTTATTCAAATCAACTACCGATCGCAAAGCCCGTCCAATTAGCCGTTGAATCTCCATAGTTCTACCGCTAATTTTTCCCCTTGCCTCTCTGGGACTCCGGACATGAGTTGAACGAGGAAGCATAGAATATTCAGCAGTAATCCAGCCCTGATCCTGACCTCTAAGCCAGCCAGGTACTTTTTCTTCTACCGAAGCTGTACAGATTACTTTTGTATTTCCTGTCTCAATAAGAACAGAACCTTCTGCATATTTTGTAAAATTTCTGGTAATTCGTACCTCTCTCAATTGATCCCATTTACGGCCATCAATACGTTCCATCACTTTATTTACCCCTTTCTCTTACAATTTACTTAACTTAAATTGACTATGTTCTTCATCTTTCCCAACTAAACCAGCTAACAAGTAGAGCTTTTCACGTGGATTATATTTAAACTCTTTTATCAATTTAAACCCCTTTATATCGCCTGTCTTTCGGACATGAATTCTAGGACCGGTACAAAAATATTGCCGGTCTCCCAGTTTAATATGTTCTTCATCTAAATAACAGACTGGAATATCCTTTTCAATGTATTCTAAAACCCGTCTTTCAACCTCATCTAAACTGAAATCAGGTTTCTTCTCAAATTCCAAGACAAAACCGCTTTTTACATCACTATGAAATGGCGGGCGTTCATAGCCCATATCTTCAATAACCATAGAAGTTAAATCTTCCGCAGTATGAGACATTCGCCTGAGATCAATGGATTTAAAAACAATTTGAGCAATCTCTTTTGCAGTAGGGCCAAATACCCCAGGACGTGTAACCAATACCTCTTCCCCAATACCTATTAATAAATCGGGATTAATATTAAGATGGGATTCTAACAAATCAAAATGTTCAACCACCACCCGCTTATTTTTAATCACAGCTTTTTGAACCGCCTCTGCCAGTTTCCAGGGTTGAGTAAAAGCTGCTTCAAAACGGGCATCCACATGATAGGTATGGCTCTGAAATTTACCTTTCTGATAATCTTCTAACAAAGGTAATGGGCGGATATTAATCCCTTCATCATCATTGGTTAATGTAAGTCCTGGAAACATCCCGCGGATCAAAAGAGACTTGCCTGCTCCTGCTACACCGATTAATCCTATAAGATGATCATTAGGGTGTAAATATCTCTGACTTAAACTATGTCCTAAAAACATTAGTCGTTCTTTACCTCTGGGAGCAAAGTATGTAGAATGTGCAAAACCTGCGATCATAAATCTTCAACTCCTAAAGGCTAGTCTTTGATTTCATTTTTAATTCCATTCATCCTAGACCAATTTAACCTCTTTCCATTGTTTGATATAGGTATTCAGAAATCCTGCAAAATTATCTCATAAATCTGAGAATTAACAAACGATTTCTGATTTTACTGCAAAAGCTAATTTTTTGCTTCAAAAGAAATTTTTCGAACCATCTAAAGTTCGATTTCAGTAACCATGATTAGCTCATCACCTCCTGTGATGAAGCCTTATTTCTCCTCCAATCTCACTAAGATGGTTAAAGCTTTTTGCAGTTTAATCATTTCTTAACTATTATATCTTTATTCAGCCTATAAATGCAAGCTTTTTCGAGCAAAGAAAAGTCAGTTGTTAAAAATCCTTTAACAACTGACTATTTTTCAAATTATAAATTCTGTAAGCATTCTTCCAATTCTTCTTCAGTTAAAGCATACAATGGTAGATAGTTTGGATGCTTTTCATAAAAATCTGGTTGGTTATGGACTTTTTCTTTAATTTTGTTTAACACACGCCGTACAAACTGTAACAAAGCCCCCGGTACTGCTCTATCTTTCTTTGCCAGAGTGTTATAGAGCCAATCATAGGTGAGGTTGTTTGAACCTAATGATACACGTTCTCCAAATAATTCAGAAATCATAAATCTGAGAATATCTTCATCAGGATTGGGAATATAACCAAAATTACTTTCTCTATATAAAACCCTAAAATCATCAATTTTTCTCCATTTTGTCTCCAATTCATTTAATAACTCAGGAGAACAGTTTATAACACGTTTTAATAACATCGAGTATAAATCTTTCTTATTCCATCTTAAAATAACATGTTTAAAATTCCCAGGTAATTTATTCCTTACAAATCCATTCACGAACACTTTAATATTAACAGGAAAGTTTGATAAAAGTATATTTAATAATTCCCAATGAAACTGATTAGATACATCGATTGAAATATAATATTGAAAGTTAATCTTTTCTAAAATTTTGAAAAGATCATTATTTTCAGAATCGAATTCATCAAATTTAACAAATTCTGGGTCTTCGATTTTTTCTGCTATTTTTTTATATATGTAAACTTTTTTCTTTTTGTCAAGTTTAGACTTGTCCTGAATATTACTTATTTTGGATATTTCATCAATTTCATCTTCAATTTTGTTAAGTTCATCAATGGTAAATTCAACAATTTTTCTTTCTATCGATTTTTCTATTTTAAAATAATCTTTTAATAAGATAAAATTATTTTTTAAATAATTATAGAGGGTTCTCTTTCCACTTCCTTTAATCCCATAAATAATTATATTTTTTTCAGAAATTATATCCCGATATTTGCTAATAGGCATAAAATATTTTTTATCAGTAACATCTCTAAAATCTTCATCAAAAAATTGATTAAGAATTTTCCTTGCTAATTCAGTATTAAATCCTCTATCTTCCTTAATATAACTCTTAAATAAATATGCTAATTTTTCGTAATACTTCATTAATCCCAGAATTTTCTCAGACAATAATAAGTCCCTATTTAGTCTTTCTAATTCACTAATTCGTGGTATTTCAAAGTACCGTCCTTCAAAATCTTTTTTATTAAAATCAATCTCTTTTACAAATTCTTTCATTTCTTTCTGAAATTTTCTATCCACCTCTATATTTCCACTCTCTCCAATTATACTATGAACCCATAAAAGACTAGCGTTGACCCATTCTTGATAATTTTTCAAATGGTTGCCAAGAATTTTGAGCCCTTGTTTATTTTGCTCATTGTTTTGAAATATAGTGCAGATTACATCAGCAAGATAAAAGAAGAGACTACCTCCAATTTCATTAATTCCTGTCCTGGAATCAACAAAAATAATATCTGCTTTTGTATATTCAATTATATCATCAACAAGATTTTCTAAAAGATTATCTTCTTCAACAAGAGCATCAAAATCAATGTGGGAAAGTTTTTCAATATAATACTCATCAATTTTTCCGGCAGGCATAACATAAATAGAACCACTTCCAACTGTACCAATTAACTCTGAATCAACTTCGTAAATATATTGTTTAGGATCCAAATTATCTTTTAAATAAGGTTTTTCAATCAAATAATCTACTACTCCCCGGCTATTTTTATTTTCTAAGAATAAAGAATCAATACCTGGAGCTTCTAAATCAAAATCAATAACCGCCACTTTTTTACCCATCTGGGCCAACTTTAACGCTGAAAAAATGAGAGCGGTAGTTCGACCAACCCCACCTTTGTAACTATAAAAAACGATTATAGGGACTTCCTTTTGCCTTTTTTGTCGTTCTATAAACCAGGTTTCTAAACGTCTTCTTTTGGGAGGAAGGTAAGTTCCAGCAAGAATTGAGTCCAGATAACTATCATATTCCCTTTCTTCTTTGGTAAAAATTTTTATTGAACTTATTGGTCTTAAATTATCAGGAAATATAAACTGACACAGAATTTTTTCACGAATTTTATTTTCTAATAAATCTTCAAGAACTTTTTCATCTTCGTTTGATTGTATAAAAACATCTAAAGCTCCCCAACTATTAACTATTACCTTAAAATCATCTATTTTATTTTTTATTTTAAAGTCATTCAAAATTTCTTCTAATGAAGATTGACAAACCAGAGAATTTATCATCTCCTTCTCCTCCCTTCATACTCTTCAACAGCCCGACGAACATTATTACAAAAAGCTTCAACTTCTTTCAAAAAATCATTACAAAAAACTTCAATTGTTTCTCTATATCCTTTTCCAGCACCATACTTATCAAAAATATGCACCAAAGAACCCTGATACCTGAAAGACGGCCTCCACTCCTCTAACAACCTGTTTCTTCTTAAAGTTAAATTTTTCTTTAAACTGGGGATTTTTTCAATAATAATTGTACTTAAGAACTCTAAATTATGATACTTTACTTTATTATCTCCATCAATTTCTTTTATAAAGTCCATAAAACTCACTCCAAATAATCTCTTAAATGCCCATTTCAATAGACATTCAACTGCATACCCACCAATATAGATAGCTCCTTCATACCTCCCTTTTTCCATAAGAGCTTTTGCATCAAATAAGCGAAAATAATAGGCCTCAAAATAATTATCTTTCATAATAATCCTCCACTTTCAGTTTAAACAGCTTTCCCTTTCATTATTCTATAAACGTTAAAATTATCCTCTTATCTAAAAATCAAAGCTTAACCTTAAAAATCGAACAAAGATAAAGACCGCCAATCCAATAGGATTAGCGGTCTTAAGGAGTATATCTTTGATGGAATTCATTCGACCAATAAAGTAATTGCCTGAGCCAATAACTGGGATCTCTTAACCACTGATGGTAATTCTATATACTTATTTGCACTATGTGCATCACCACCAACTGGACCCAATGCATCAATGGTTGGCACGCCCAAAGCACTGGTTAAATTACCATCAGAACCTCCTCCCGTCACCTTTTCACCTAGATTCTCAATCCCAACCATTTTACCAGCTTTTCTAAAAACCTCATATAATTTTTTAACCTCATTAGTGCGTACCATAGGTGGTCTATTCAGTCCACCTTCCAGACGGGTTGTTGTTCCCCTCACATAGCTTCGTCCGGCAATCTCTTTAATCTTAGCAATAACCTCCTCTGCTTCTTCTAATCTCTCAATCCGTAGGTCAATTTTTGCTTTTGCAAAATCAGCTACAACATTAGGACGACTACCGCCCTCAATTACTCCTACATTGATGGTTGTCCCTTTAGTATAGTCAGTCAATTTATGCAATGCTATAATTTTATGAGCCAACTCTTCAATAGCACTTCTACCTGCTTGATGGTTAGAACCGGCGTGAGAGGCAACACCGGTTACAGTCATTTCAAATATACCAACCCCTTTTCGGGCAGTAACTATAGAGCCATCAGCTCGGCCCGGCTCTAAAACAAAGCAATAGGTCGCATTTTTCCCTTCTTTTTCAATTAAAGATCTAGAAGACGGTGAACCTATCTCTTCATCACCATTTAATAAAACTGTAAGATCAGGGAGATTGGGATATTCTAAATCAAGCAGGGCTTTGAGAGCATAATATAGTATAATAACTCCGCCCTTCATATCACAAACCCCTGGCCCGTAAACACAATCACCTTTGATGGTAAATGGTCTTTCAGAAACTGTTCCTTTTTCAAATACTGTATCAACATGACCTAAAAATAAGAAATTACCCGAAACATTTCCTTTTCTTCTGGCAATGAGATTATTTCCATACTCCTTTTGTTCATCAACCTCTACTTCAAAGCCCAATTCCATATATTTTCTTTTAAAAATCTTAATAATCTTATCAATCCCATCTTTATCATATGAACCGCTATCAATATTAACTATTTCCTCTAAATCCCGAATCATCATTTCTTCCTGATCTTGAAGATAACGATTAATCTTTTCCTTCAATCATATTTCCTCCTCTTATTATTTAATTAAATGACAAGCAACCTGTCTATTCTCAATAGATTTCATCTCCGGAGACTTTTGTCTGCATACCTCCATTGCATATCTACACCGTGGATGAAAATAACACCCATTAGGTAAATCTATTGGATTGGGAACATCACCTTCTAATACGTCATGATAACTTTTAGAAGTTGTGGTGAGTCTCGGAATTGAATCAAACAATGCCCGGGTATATGGATGTAGGGGATTTGAAAAAATCTCTTCTGTTTTTCCAATTTCACAAATCTTTCCCAGATACATAATTGCAACACGGTCACTAATGTGTTTCACAACACTTAAATCATGGGCAATAAACAAATAGGTTAAGCCAAACTCTTCCTGAAGATCCATCAGCAGATTCAAAATTTGTGCCTGGATAGATACGTCTAAAGCTGAGATAGGCTCATCAGCAACAATAAAATCCGGCTGCATAGCCAATGCCCGGGCAATTCCAATTCGCTGCCTTTGACCTCCGCTAAACTGATGAGGATAACGATTGGCATAATCAGGATCAATACCAACTTTCTCCATCAACTGAAAGATAAAGTCCTCCAGCTCCTCTTCGGGAACCAATTTATGGGTTATAATCGGTTCAGCAATAATTTCTTTTACTTTCATCCGTGGATTTAAGGAACTATATGGATCCTGAAAGATCATTTGCATTTTACGGCGATATGGGAACCTCTCTTTAGGCAAAAGATTAACAATACTTTGACCTTCAAAAAGGATATCTCCAGAAGTAGGCTCATATAAACCTAAAATTGTCCGCCCTGTTGTTGACTTACCACAGCCACTCTCTCCTACAAGTCCCAATGTTTCACCCTTATTAATTTTAAAGGATACTCCATTCACAGCATGAATATATTTCTGTTCTTTTCGCCATCTGGAAAAAAAGCCCGATTTAATGGGAAAGAATATTTTTAAATCTTTAACTTCGACCAGAGCCATCTTAAATCACCTCTTTTATAGCCTGTAACGAAAGTTTATGACATGCAACCCAATGAGACTCTCCAACTGCTTTAAGTTCAGGCATAACATCACATTTGACTTTTGCTTCAGGACAGCGGGGTTTAAATTTACAACCAGCTGGAAGATTTAACGGATTTGGCATAACCCCTTTAATTGGCTTGAGCCTTTTCTGTTTTTGATCAAAATTTGGCAGTGAGTTGAGTAATCCCTGAGTATATGGATGCTTAGGATTTCCTATCACCTGTGCTTTTGGGCCATATTCAACAATTTTTCCTGCATACATAACAGCAATCTTATCTGCTATCTCTGATACCACTGCCAGATCATGGCTAATCAGAATCATTGAAGTTTTATATTCAGCAATTAAATCCTGCATCAATTTTATAATCTGAGCCTGGATAGTTACATCCAGAGCAGTAGTTGGCTCATCTGCAATAATCAAATCCGGATTGGTGGCCATTGCTATAGCAATTACTACTCTCTGCCTCATTCCACCACTAAACTGATGCGGATATTGTTTCAAACGTTTTTCTGGAGATGGGATTCCAACCATTCTTAACAGTTCAATGGCCCGATCTTTAGCTTCTCTTTTTTTCATCCCTAAATGATAACGTAAAACCTCCATCAACTGCTCACCAATGGTCAAAAGAGGATTTAATGAAGTCATGGGGTCTTGAAAAACCATTGAAATTCTATTTCCCCTAATCTTTTCAATTTCAGACTCTTTCATTTTTAATAAATCCTTTCCTAAAAAGTAAATCTCTCCATTGACAATTTTCCCAGGAGGGCTAATCAATCTTAAAATTGAAAAACCTGTAATAGATTTTCCTGCACCAGACTCACCTACTAATCCTAAAACTTCTCCTCTTTTAAGTTGAAAACTCACTCCATCAACAGATTTTATTACTCCCTGTCTGGAATAAAAATAGGTCTTTAAATCCTTAACATCAAGCAATACTTCCTTTTTCATCTACTCACCTTCTCTCTACTGGAATTTTATTTTAGCTTTGGATTTAAAGTATCACGAAGCCAATCACCCAGAATATTAATACTTAAAACAATCATTAAGAGCATTGTTCCAGGAAAAACTACCAACCACCAATATCCGCTAAAAAGCATCTTATAACCCTCTGCAATCATCAATCCAAGGGATGGTTTTGTTAAAGGAACTCCCAAACCTAAAAAGCTCAGTGTTGCTTCCAGCATAATAACCTGTGCAACCTGTACAGTGGCAATTACAATCACCGGAGTCATAATATTTGGTAAAAGATGTCTAAGCATAATCTTATATTTACTAACCCCAATTATCTTTGCAGCTTCAATAAATTCACTTCCTTTAATTGTTAAAACTGCTCCCCTTACAGTCCTGGCATAAGTTACCCAACCGGCCAGACCAATAACAATAATAAGTTTAAGTACACCCCTACCCCAAAAAGCCATCACCGTAATTGCAATCAACGTTGTTGGAATCGAAAGCTGAATATCTGCTACCCTCATGATAAAAGAATCCAATCTACCACCAAAGTAACCGGAAATCAAGCCTAAAATAATTCCAATAACGCCACCCAGAATCATGGCAGCAAAACCGATAACCAGAGAAATCCTGGTTCCATATAAAATAGTACTTAAAACTCCTCTCCCCTGAAGGTCAGACCCTAATGGAAATTTTGCTACCCCTCCTTCCATCCAGGCAGGGGGACGCAAACTATCCATCAAAGATAAAGAAGATAAATCATATGGATTATGAGGAGCTATAAATGGTGCAAAAATACTTACTAGAATAATCAGTAACAAAATTACTGAGGCAATTATCACTGTTTTATTTTGAAAATAGTCATATGCCAGATCCGAATCCAAAAGTGTTGCTAATCTTTTCCTCATCCTGTCACCCCCACTCTCAGCTTAGTTTTATCCGCGGATCAATTACAAGATAAAGTACATCTACAATTAAATTAATAAAAGCAAAGATTATAGCGATAATTAAAAGATATGCCATAACCACAGGTCTATCAACCCTATGAATCGAATCTAAAATTAACTTTCCAATGCCAGGCCAGGCAAAAATCTTTTCAGTAATCATCGAAAACGCAATTAACCTCCCCAGCTGAAGACCAATAACTGTAACCACAGGTACCATGGTATTTCTTAGAGCGTGTTTTAAAGTAATAATTCTCTCTGGCACTCCTTTGGCTCTGGCAAATTTAATGTAATCCTGTTGCAAAGTTTCTTCCATACCCGCTTTAACCAGACGAATCAGCATTGCCACCATGTAAAAACCCAGGGTTGCCGCAGGCATTAAGATATGCTTCCATCCATCAAGAGTTAAAAGACTTATATCAAAACTCATAACATGAATAACTTCCCCACGTCCAGAAGATGGGAGCCAGGATAGATTCACTGAAAAGACCAAAATAAACAAAATACCAATTAAAAACGTCGGTAATGAAATTCCTAGCAAGGAACCGGACATAATAATTCGGGTCAAAAAACTATCAGGTTTAACCGCCGTATAAATTCCAGCAGGAATGGAAATCACAATAGATATAATAATTGCAATAATAGCTAGCTCCAATGTAGCAGGTAACCTCTCTATTACCAACTTAAGAGCTGGTACCTGATGATAAAAAGAAACTCCCAGATTCCCATGAAGTGCATTTTTTAAAAAAAGAATATACTGAATATATAAAGGTTTATCTAATCCCAAAGCAACCTTCATCTCTTCCACTTCCCAGGGTTCAGCATCAGGGGGTAAAAGATTGGCAATTGGATCACCAACTGCCTGCATCATCAAAAAAACGAGAATTGTAATAACAAATAATACCAGTATAATCTGTCCGATACGTTTACTGATATATTCCAACACCTCTACTCCCTCCTAACTACTCTATAGATTAATTATGATTAAACTGCAAAAAGCTAATTTTGAGCGACATAGAAATTTTTCGTTAAACCATCTTAGTGAGATTTCAGTCGAAATAAGGCCTCATCACAGGATGTGATGAGCTAATCAAAGGCCAGGAGGGCCCTTTGATTAGTGTGCCTTATTTCGACTGAAATCAAACTTTAGATGGTTCGAAAAATTTCTATGGTTCGAAAAATTTCTTTTGAAGCGAAAAATTAGCTTTTTGCAGTAAAATCCCTCATAAATTAAGTATAAAAGCTATTTTAATTTAATCTCATAAGCTTTGATATATTTATCAGGCCTTGGTGTCCAGATTACATAATCGGCAATAGCATAAATATCTTCTTGATAATGGAGAGGTATTTGTGCTACATCCTCTATAGCAACTTTAACAGCTTGCTGCATAATTTTTAATCTCTTTTCTGGGTCTATTGTTCTAGCTGCTTCTTCTACTAGACGGTCAACTTCAGGATTGCTATAATTACCCATATTAAATCGTCCATACCTACCCTCAGGAGTGTGTAAAAGTCCTTCTAAAGTTCCGCTTCCATCTCCATCTGAATTCATCCAGCCTAACAGATAAAAATCTGTATCCCTGGCCAGTATTTTCTTGAAATAAGAAGATTTTGGTTGAATCTGTAAATTAACTTTAATTCCTACTTTTGCCAATTGGATAGCTATAGCCTGAGCTATTTGAGCATCATTAACATAACGATCATTTGGAGCATCCAGAGTAATAGTAAATCCGTCGGGATATCCAGCTTCTTTTAATAATTCACGGGCCTTTTCAGGGTTATATTCAAGCCGCTTAATTTCGGGATTATATCCAAAAACGGTCTCGGGGAAAAATTGTCCTGCTGGATATGCATGACCGTTCATCACATATCGGACAATCTCATCTTCATTAATCGCATGATATACCGCCTTACGAACTCGAAGATCTGCAAATGGACCCTTTTCTGTATTCATACCCAAAAAGATCAATCGCAAACTTGGTCTAGCAATTACATGAATATTTTTAGCTTTTTTAATCTTTTCAACATCCCGAACTGGTAAATCAATAAGAATATCTACTTCTCCACTCATCAAAGCCGCAACCCGGGTCGCTGCATTGGGAATTGGTTTGAAAACAACTTTTTCAATTTCAGCTTTACCTTTCCAATACTTATCGAATGCAGTTAAAACCAAAACATTATCCTTAACCCATTTTTCCAACTTATAAGGGCCAGTTCCATTTGGATGAAGGGCCAGATACTGATCATCATGCTCTTCTACATACTCTTTTGAATAAATAAACACACTTTTTAATTTTCTCGGTAAAACGGGAAAAGGATATTCTGTTTTTATCTCAACAGTATAAGGGTCGATTGCCCTTACTGAAGTTATTGTTGAGAAATTGGATTTGAACTGAGATTTTGGATGGTTCATAACCCGATTTAGAGTAAACACAACATCCTCTGCATCAAATGTATCACCATTATGGAAATAAACCCCTCGACGAAGGTGAAAAATCCAGGTGAGATCATCGGGATTCTCCCAGGATTCTGCTAACCCAGGAACTATCTCCATTTTACTGTTAACTTCAGTTAATGCTTCAAAAATATTTGAATTAATGGAAAGAGTGGGGGTCTCATTAAACATGTGAGGATCTAAAGTGAGGGCATCTGAACTGGTAGCAATAATAATTTGATTTTTTTCCGCCTGTACACTAAAGGTAAAACCAACTACAAAAGTGATGAAAGTAAAAATAACAGCTAAAGATAACTTCTTTTGCATACTTCTCGCCTCCTACATTCTTTATATTTTTTTTCGCTATCATGTTTACTACTTTACTAACTACTCTTCTACTCACTTAAAAATCCTTTCACTAATCACCTCCTCTTTATTAAACCCTCAATTAATATAAAAATGTTACATAACTATTCACTTTTTTTCGTAAAAGTCCTGCCCGTTTTTAAAAAGTTATAATATTTAGTATTTTCAAATAGTTTTTTGGTAATTGATTATCAATTTTTTTAAAGACTATATAATTAAAAAAACCGCCAATCTCGAATGATTGACGGTCCTTTTACATATTTATTCTTCCCATGGAATCTCAATATCTAAAAGTGGTGCGTGCTGCTGTGCACCATACACATCTGTTTCACCCAAAGCCCCAGAAGGTCTTGGACGAACAATGGTAGCTTTGATTGCACGCGCTGGATCATAATTGATTACTGAAATAACATTCTTGATCGGGATATTGTATAGCCGGGCAATTAACTCAGGAGTAATCACATTAGACTCTTTCACCTTCTGATATATCTCATCAGATTTGAAAATAAAATCAAAAGTCAACTGATATGGCCCTGCATTTTTACTTCTAATTACAGCAGCCAGTTCGGTAATTTTCCGCTTAGTCATGGCCATACCCCCTTACATATCTTCATAGTGGATGGAGCAAAGTTCCAATGGATCATCCACTATAAGAAGGTAATTTAGACAAAATTCATATACTTCCCCTGCTTTCAGATCAGAAGGTGAATAGGGAAAAGCCAGATTTCCGGCTGTAGCCACCCGGCCAGGATAACCATAATGAAGCATTGTAGAACGGGCAAAACTACAGATTGTATTTGCCAGTTCCTGAGTTTTTGCCACCACATCAATGATTATTCCCAACTCATGGCTAATTACACCTTTTAATGGCTCCAGATCACCCATGACACCGTTTTTACCATAAATCTTAAAAATAAGCGAATAATCGGAAGGATCTATATCATCAAAGTTTTCTTCCACTGTCTTCCGAACAGCTTTAATAATATCATCAATCTGGCTGATCATAATTGGATCCCGGGTTCCTGCAATAGAAAGAGTACGGTAACCTATAAGACGGGCTGCTTCCAATTTGATAGTATATTGCTCTCCTGGAATAAATCGACTTCCTGTCACCTTTACTCTTCTTTCATCCAACTGTTCAAAATTACATCCTGTCAGATCAAGGACTCCTCCTGGGCCGTGCAATTTCAGTGGATTACTCTTTTCATAAAGAGTATGAGCTGCTACAGAGACAGTGGTACATCTCCGCTTCTCATTCAAAGGCTCTAAAATGAAGTAATTTTCACCTAAAGTTCCAAACATACAGTCACTTCCACTTCCAGGATCGGAAGCGATGGCTGCACATTCCAGAATCTTACCCATATGAAAAGCCAGTCCAGGATCAAAACCCTTCATAATCCCCATGGCAGCAAAGACAGTCGGGTCATAAACCCGGCCAGCAATAATCACATCAGCATCATTTTTCAATGCCTCAATAATAGGTTCAACTCCCATCTGGCCAACAACCCGAACTGCTTCATCTAATTCAGCCAGATAATTATCCTCATCATGTTCTAAGGGTAATACCCGGTCCTTATCATAATAACTACGTAATGTCTCTTTATCAATCTCACTATTGATATAGGCCAATTTAAAATGTAAATCTTCTTCTTTCGCAATCTCCCTCACAATATCAAGACACCAGTTTAAATGCTCATTTGCCCCTGAACCTCCCGCTGTACCTACAATAACGGGAATCTTCCGCTCTACACCCGCTTTTAACATCAGCTTTAAATCACGCTTGACAGCAGTACGGTCAGTAAACGATTTACCTGCACCGAGATAATAAGGTCCAGGATCTGTAGATCCTGCATCAACAGCAATCAAATCAGGATTCTTTGCCAGACCCTTTTTAAATGATTCTATAGGAAAGCCGTATCCTAAAATAGCGGTGGGTGATAAAACACGAATCTCTTTGCCCATAACGGTACCTCCTTATAAAATCTCATACAACACCAAGAGACCGAAATAAATTTATGATTAAACTGCAAAAAGCTAATTTTGAGCGACATAGAAATTTTTCGTTAAACCATCTTAGTGAGATTTCAGTCGAAATAAGGCCTCATCACAGGATGTGATGAGCTAATCAAGGGTCAGGAGGACCCATTGATTAGTGTGCCTTATTTCGACTGAAATCGAACTTTAGATGGTTCGAAAAATTTCTCTTGAAGCGAAAAATTAGCTTTTTGCAGTAAAATCTTTTATTAACTTATTACCCCCTCTTTTCGAGCTTTAATCAATGTGATAACACGCTGCATTTCATTATAAACTATCATAAGACCTTCATCTACTCCCATTCCGGGCTTGGCCAGAATCTGGGTTGGTTGGGTAGCAATGGCGATATTGGTACAGATTTGAGCAGAGCGGTCTGTTTCATTACAGGTTCCACCTTCATAAGCACCCACCCCATGCTCTTTACAATAAAGTATGGCCTCAATAACGTTATTAATTCCTCCCAAATCCGGAGTCTTAATCTGTACCATATGACAGGCTTCTTCATCTACAAAGAGTTTAATATCCTCAAGGGTATTGCACCACTCATCAGCTACCAGTTCTACATTTACATCTCTCTCTTTGCAGGCAGCCAATAACTTTTTCATTGCTTCAATCTGTCCTTCACGACTTCCGGCATCAATAGGGCCTTCAATCCGCAATTTAAATGGCTTTGCCGCTTCTTCTAAAGTCTTTAAATATTCTGCTATGGCAGTATAATCATCATTAAATGCAAGTCCAATGGTCCCATATACATCAATATGCAGAACAGGTTTATAATCGTCTCCACCCAACTGCTTAATCCTATCTCTCAACCACTCTATATATGCCTTTAGCTTCTCACCTTTGGCACCCAACTTTGTTTTCACATTGTTAATGAGGCCGTGAGGCAAAACATCAGCTCTTTTAATAATTCCTTTATCAGCATTTATATACCGATCATCTCCAGTCTGGATAAATATAGGAACAGGTTGAGGTTCTAAGGTTAAACCATATTCTTCTGCAATCACTTCCGCCATAGTCACTTTTCTGGCTCGGGCCACTGCATCTAAAAGGGCCTGGGTCAGCCCATAGCGAATTGCAGTATGAACCCGTTTCCCATCAATCTTTAAGTGCTCAATCTCATAAGCCAATTCTCTAAAACTGTTCAACTCTCGCCCCTCAAGGATGGGGGCAACATATTTTTCAATCCTGGGAATAAAATCTTCCGTCAAAAAGAGAGGATCACGCCCTCCTGTTCCCGAATATTGCACTGCAGCACAATCTCCATAAGCAACCTGTCCATCTTCCAATATTATCATTACAGAAATCGACTCACCCCTCTGCCGCACAGCAGAAAATCCTGGAGTCATCGGCTCCCCAAGATAAGCAAATCCATCTTCTCTAGCATCATTTTTAATTGCTTTTTGATCGTCGAAGTAAAATCCGGTTAATCCCGGTGAAGCAATCACTTTTTTAATCTTCATCTCAAATCCCTCCAACATTATCCTGTTTAGATTCTAATACTACCGCGGTCTTCCTACCAGCATACCTTTACCGACAGAATAGATATCATCAATTACCATCTGGAAGCTGGGTTCACGACCTTCTACCTGGCCCCGTTCAGCCAATTTGGCCTCATGGAATTCTTTAATCTCTGCATCAAAAGGTAGATTACCAGTTTCCAGGAACCGTACTGCACCATTATTATCCCGGGCCGGCAGAATCTTACCTAAATTATAGCGGGATGGCGCAAAGGGAACATCTATGACTCCTGCCTGGAAAGCCTTGATAATTCCCTGTACTAAATCACCTTCACCCAAATCCAGAACTCTATCGATGATAGCCCGAACTTCTTTTTTGATCATCTCTTTTTCAATCAAAAGCTTTTCTGTATCTTCAATACTCTGATCACGAAGCATATTTACTACCTGTTTTGTGGCCTTTAAGCCTGCGGCATTTGCTTCTTTGGTTGGAATTCCCAGTGCCTCATGAGGAGTTTTAACTATTACTTTGGTAGCTTTCGCCAGTGCTGCAGTTACTGCTCCCCAGGAAATAACCCCAAAAGCTTTAGCTTCATCCTGAGGGAATCCACCCATCCACTGATGAAAAACTGTAGTTAACTGACAGTCGGTATAGCCAAATTTATTAAAGTATTCGATGGCCAGTTCCTCTAAGGTCTGGATAGCAGCAACATCCTGAATCAGATTTCCACACTGACCGTAACCTAATGTCAGGTTCTTTACTCCCTGTTCAGCAGCCAATAATCCTTCCAGAATGGCAACTGCATGGGAGATAGAAGGAGGTACCAGAGTTCCGGTAAGAGGACCAAAGGGTTCCCGATTGATCTCTACTCCCTTTTCCTGATACAGACCGACAAGCCGGTCAACATACTGCCAGTAAAATAATGTCTTCTCTATTGAAACATCTTTTGCATAAGGAATATTGTAGGAGATTCCACCACCTTCAAAGTCGGTAAAACCACCTGCAAGGGTAATTTCAGCCAATAATCTGGCATCAGGGGTTCCATGCCGAACCTGAAGTGGTCTATCCAGGGATTCAACAACTTTCCGACATGCAGCAACACCGTGATTAACTGCCGGAAATCCATTTAACATAGAACGTCCCATTTTTCGACTTTCTTCAATCCCCCGCTGTGCTTCTTCATATTGATTTTGGCGGGTATAACTATCAATGGTTGTTGGCAATAAATCAGCTTCTCCTTCATCCTGAAGGTATTTTAATAAATCAATGTGTTCATTGATTAGTGCTACACCTGCCCGGGGTTGAATCAAGGTTCTACCTTCTTTTTTGGCTCTGGCTAATACATCCTTAAATCGCTTATGGGCAGGAATCTCTTTTTGATAAGCAACTGCCTCTTCTAAATCTACTTCAGCACCGGTAGGCCACATTTTTAAGACTTCTTCCCGAATCTGATTAAAATAGTCAAGATCCCATTTCCTGTTACGCAATTCCATAACATCATTCCTCCCTGGTGAAAAGATTATCTCGTCATAAAGGTTTGATATATTTTTTAGCAATCTTTAACGCAGCAGATGGATCTCTTTCAGCCAGGAGGCCTACTGCCGAAAGAATATACTGTTTATCAATCCAGAACTGTGGATTCTGGGGAGCTAAGAGTGTAGGATCATTATCATCAAAGATAGCACCTTTTAAAATCTTTCCAGGTTCTGGGTGGTTTACAATTACACCACCGGTTCCAATTACTATCTTCAAAGGAGTTAAATCTTTACCATATTGCAGATAGCTACTTCCAAAAGGTGTATAAATTACTTCTACTCTCCCCACATGGCGCTTAACCGCAAATTTTACAGCAGCCCAACCAATAACCGTATCCAAAGCCTTATCTACCTCAGTTTGAGGAAGATATTCTACATCTTTACTTAATCGGTATACCTTTTCTTTGATTTCATCACTGGATAATTCAAATCCCATCTCTTTTAGAGCTTCTTTCAGCAATTTGACACCTACCACATCCAATAGGGCCTGGGCACTATAACGCATCCCCAGATCTCCTTCCACTGTTCGTTTGGCATAGGGTTCAGGTAATCCCCTTAAGTTTACTCCCGATTTGGCTGGATCACCTTTGGCCAATGAATGGACATCTGTGGTCGCACCACCCACATCCACCACCATCAATTCCCCCAAACCTTCTTCATCATCAGTACCATCTGCCATCAACTGAGCTGCAGCAAGTACTGCAGCAGGTGTTGGCATCATCAAATTTTCCACATATTCCTGTGCCTTTTCCAATCCTTTAGCCTCTATAATTCGTTCCAGAAATACCTGACGAATAGTTTCACGTGCAGGTTCAATGTTTAATTTATCTAATTCCGGCATAACATTTTCCGTTACCCGGACATCTTTATTGGCTTTAGCAAGAATCTCCTCCACCTCATGGGCAACACTTTTATTCCCGGCAGCAACGATGGGAACATCTAAAGATGAATGGGCCAGTACTTTTGCATTATGCAAAATTACCTTTTTATTTCCACCATCAGTTCCGCCCGCCAAAAGAATTAAATCAGGCTCTAAAGACTGAATCTCAGCCATCTCCCTATCACTTAGTTCATAAGAGAAGACTTTAAGAACTTTGGCTCCAGCTCCTAAAGCTGCCCTTTTGGCCGCTTCCGCTGTCAATTCAGGAACCAGACCAATGGCAACCATTTTAAGCCCTCCAGCTGCACTACTGCAGGCCAAACGATAAGTAGCCTTTTCCCAATCAACTCCCTGTTCCTTTAACTGGCTCAATGCTTTATTAATACCGATAGTTACATCTGTTTCCACCGTTGTATGGGCCCGGGTTGATGCCACCAGTTCCAAACACTCCAGATCAAAAAATCTTACTTTAGTATAGGTACTGCCAATATCCATCAATAGAGCAGTTTTCATTTCTACCACTCCTTAATCTTCAATCCCTAAATCCTTTTTCAAATCAGCAATAGCTGTCTCGGGCATTGTTCCCGGTGGATAAACCCTATGGAAACCCATTTCTAAAAAGCGCTTTTTCACTTCTTCAAAATCCTGTTTTCCAACAACAAGATTGCCTCCCACATAAAGAAGTACATCATCTAGACCTGCCTCTTTACATTTTTGAGGAAAACCTTGACAATCCAATTCTCCATGTCCGTAAAGGGACGAAACCAGAATGGCATCTGCATTGGTCTCAATAGCTGCATTAATAAATTCTTCCTGTGAAGCCATTACACCAATATTTACCACTTTAAACCCGGCTTCTGTCAATGCATATTCCAGGATTTTGTTACCCACTGCATGAACATCTGCCCCAATAACTCCAAGAACAAGTGTTTTCTTTTCCATTATAAATCCCACCCTAATCAAAATTTTTTAAAATAGGTTTAATTCTTTAAACTCTAACTTCATACCTAACTTTTTGCGTCCAATTTGCAAAAACTCTTTAGAAACTTTGTCCAACTGACTGGTTAGACAGATTTCTTCACCTTTTTCAGCAGTATTAAGGAGATTTTTTGCTTTAAGATCATTTTCAATCTTTCTTGCAATCTCTGTACCTGGGAAAATAATCTTAAGCTGACCATCACTTACTTTCTCAATGGATTCGGTTAAAAAAGGATAATGGGTACATCCAAGAATGATGGAATCACATCCAGCATTCAAAATTGGAGTCAAATATTCTCTTAAAACTTTTTCCGTTTCAGGGCCATATAATTTACCTGACTCGACTAATGGGACCAATTTTGGTGCAGGAACAGCTACCACCTCTGCATCAGGGTTTAATTTATGAATCGCATTCTGATATCCACCACTTTTTACAGTACCTTCAGCAGCAATAAGGCCGATTTTCTGGTTTTTCGAAGAATTTACTGCTTTTTTTGCCCCTTCTTCAACCGGGCCAATCACCGGTACATCAAATCTCTCCCGCACCGTATCAATTGCTGCTACAGTTGCCGTATTGCAGGCGATTACAACATATTTAGCCTTTTTTTCACATACAAGATACTCAATAATTGTAAGTACATACTCCCTTACCTCTAACTGAGGTTTTGACCCGTAGGGAATATGTAAATTGTCACCATAATAAATGATATTCTCCCCCGGAAGTCTTTTAACTACCTCACTGGTGATGGTAAGTCCTCCAACACCGGAGTCCAAAAAGCCGATTGGGCTTTCTCTAGTCATCTACATTCCCTCCTATTTCTTCAGATCTAACATAGCCATTTTCAGCATCTTTGTAGAGCCATGATCCGGCAATGATGCAAATTCAATAATTTCTTTCTCCCCCTGGGCCAACATAGCTACCTGATGATAACGGTGAGGTGATACAATAATATAGTCTAAGCCTTGAATAAATTTCCTTAATACTTCCTCTTCTTCATTAGTATTTACTTTTAACTCAACATTACCCAAACCAATCCGGTTAAGAGTTTTTTCCACTTCTTTTGCAAAATTTTCAGTTGAACAGATAAGCCCCACGGGAATCCCTGTTGGAATCCGCGCCAATTTAATAATAGTACTCATCTTTGGTTCAAAAGCAATTTCTAAAAGTTCTACATTCATCCCAGCCAAAAACTTTTTCAATTCCTGAAAGTGGAATCGGGTAGTTACTATCAAATCTGCAGCACTCAATGCTTCCTTTAGTCGGACCGGTTCTTTTCTGATTTCCTGAATTAGATAGGACAATTTTTTCACCTTTGGCCCTAGATCAATCTCCTTCAATAGTGAATCCAATTGTTCTTTATTGCACTCAACAAAGGCCACTTTAATTTGACTCATCTGTGCTTCTTTTTCCTTTGCTCTCACATAGGCAATAGTTAAAAAATCATCAAAGGAAAATCCCAATTCCATTGCTTCTTCCAGGGCAAGATCTATAATCTTTAAAAGCTTGTCCTTACGACCGGGTTCTTTAACACCGGCAATCTCACCTGCCACAAAGGTTCCCCTACCCTGCCTTGAGACAATGATATTCTCATCTTCTAACTCCTTATAGGCTACACTAACCCTGTTGCGGCTGATCTGTAACTTTTCTGCCAGTTCCCGTTCGGTAGGTAATTTATCCCCCGGTACCAATATTCCACGGTCAATCATACTTTTAATCTGCTCTTTGAGTTGAATATAAATGGGTACTCCACTTTTCCGATCTATGCGAAACTCCATATTAATCTCCCTCCTTCCTACCCAATTGGACTAATCCATTAGTCCATTTTATTTTACCGGTTCGATATTTTTTTTAAAACTCCTGCTGTGTTTTAAAAATTTTAATAAAATGATTTTACTGCAAAAAGCTAATTTTGAGCGCTATAGAAATTTTTCGTTAAACCATCTTAGTGAGATTGAAAAGAATGGGGCTGTCTCAAAAGTAATTAATTACTTTTGGGCATGGCCCCTTTTTTCATTGTTCATTTTAAATTCATTGAAAATTTTTCTGTTAAGAAAATAAAAACCCATACCTGACATTCTATACTGTTGCCAGTTTAGCCAGGTTATGGGCTATACACAGTAAACCCCATTCAATTTTTACTTTCTCAAGGCCACGAAGCAGAAATCTCCGGAATGACCAATTACCTTTGATCCTTCCAAAGACAGATTCCGCTTCAATTGCTCTTTGAGAACGGAGTTTCATACCTTTATCGGAACAAAGGTTTTCCTTTACCTTTTGCTTATATTCACGTAATTTAAAATTTATTCTTATTACTCGATCACCTTTGGCCCTGGTACAATTTTCTTTTAACTCACACTCATCACAATTTTCGCATTTGTAATATCTAATTTGTTTAGTATATCCATTTTCAGTCTTAATTTCTTTTGTCTTACAGTAAATGAGTCTTCTTTGAGCAGGACAAATAAACTCGTCGTTTTCTTTATCATACGGCCAGTTTTCTACTTTAAATATATCATTTTTAAACTTCTTCTTTTGTTCTTTATGAAAAGTATTATACTTAACATAAATATTAGTATTGGCTTTCTCTAAGTAATCATAATTTTCCTCACTACCATAACCTGAATCAGCTATCACATTTTCCGGAATCTTACCTGTAACTTCTTTTACTTTTTCTAAATGAGGTATTAAGCATCTTGAATCTGCCGGCCTTTGATGAATACTATAACCAACTACAAACTGATTCTCTGTACCTATCTGAACATTATATGCGGGCTTCAATTGCCCATTTTTCATGTGGTCTTCTTTCATTCTCATAAAAGTTGCATCAGTATCTGTTTTAGAATAACTGTTTCGTCCATTTAAAATCTCTTCCTGCTGCTCATATTTTTTCATTCGAGGAAGACATTTAGTCTTGAGCTCTTTAATTGTTTTCTTTAACTTCTTGTTTTTGGAGTTCTTTTCTAGACGTTCTTCAAGTTCCTTAATTTTTTCTTCGAGTTTCTTTGAATCTATTTCTTTTCCTTCACCCATCTCCTCCAGGTCATTATCCCCATACAATCTATTCTCTTCTTCGTTGGTTTTCTCAATCTCTTTTAAAAGTTCATTAATTTTTGCCCTAAGCCTTGCTTTGTACTTCTTTGTCGCTTTTCTCCAGACAAAGCTATATTTGTTTGCATTAGCTTCTATTTTTGTACCATCTAAAAAGTAATTCTCTAACTTTACATATCCTTCTTCTATAAGAAGTTCCAATACTGATGCAAATACCTCATCAATAACATCTTTCATGATCTCTGATCTGAATCGGTTTATCGTCCGAAAATCAGGTTTATTGTTACCACTAAGCCACATAAAATAAATATTTTCCCGAAGTGCCTTGGCAATTCGTCTTGATGAATATATTCTCTGAGTATAGGCATATACTATAACCTTAAGCATCATTTTCGGATGGTAGCTGCTTCTACCCCCACCTTTATATTTTTCAAGCAGGGGTTCAATATTCATCCTTTCTATAGCTGAATTTACCACCCTTACTAAATGATTCTCAGGAATAAACACATCAAAACTCAAAGGCAACATTGTCTGATTCATATTATATTCAATAAATGTCTTTTTATTATGGTTTTTCCTCTTCATATTTATATTTTACCATAAAAAAAAGGTGTTGTCTTTATAAAAATTTCTGACAACACCTTTCTTTTAATATTTACTTTTGGGGGTTATAAAGGGACTTTTGGGACAGCCCCTTTTTTCATTGTTCATTTCAAATTCATTGAAAATTTTTCTGTTAAGAAAATAAAAACCCATACCTGACATTCTATACTGTTGCCAGTTTAGCCAGGTTATGGGCTATACACAGTAAACCCCATTCAATTTTTACTTTCTCAAGGCCACGAAGCAGAAATCTCCGGAATGACCAATTACCTTTGATCCTTCCAAAGACAGATTCCGCTTCAATTGCTCTTTGAGAACGGAGTTTCATACCTTTATCGGAACAAAGGTTTTCCTTTACCTTTTGCTTATATTCACGTAATTTAAAATTTATTCTTATTACTCGATCACCTTTGGCCTTGGTACAATTTTCTTTTAACTCACACTCATCACAATTTTCGCATTTGTAATATCTAATTTGTTTAGTATATCCATTTTCAGTCTTAATTTCTTTTGTCTTACAGTAAATGAGTCTTCTTTGAGCAGGACAAATAAACTCGTCGTTTTCTTTATCATACGGCCAGTTTTCTACTTTAAATATATCATTTTTAAACTTCTTCTTTTGTTCTTTATGAAAAGTATTATACTTAACATAAATATTAGTATTAGCTTTCTCTAAGTAATCATAATTTTCCTCACTACCATAACCTGAATCAGCTATCACATTCTCCGGAATCTTACCTGTAACTTCTTTTACTTTTTCTAAATGAGGTATTAAGCATCTTGAATCTGCCGGCCTTTGATGAATACTATAACCAACTACAAACTGATTCTCTGTACCTATCTGAACATTATATGCGGGCTTCAATTGCCCATTTTTCATGTGGTCTTCTTTCATTCTCATAAAAGTTGCATCAGTATCTGTTTTAGAATAACTGTTTCGTCCATTTAAAATCTCTTCCTGTTGCTCATATTTTTTCATTCTGGGAAGACATTTAGTCTTGAGCTCTTTAATTGTTTTCTTTAACTTCTTGTTTTTGGAATTCTTTTCTAGACGTTCTTCAAGTTCCTTAATTTTTTCTTCGAGTTTCTTTGAATCTATTTCTTTTCCTTCACCCATCTCCTCCAGGTCATTATCCCCATACAATCTATTCTCTTCTTCGTTGGTTTTCTCAATCTCTTTTAAAAGTTCATTAATTTTTGCTCTGAGCCTTGCTTTGTACTTCTTTGTCGCTTTTCTCCAGACAAAGCTATATTTGTTTGCATTAGCTTCTATTTTTGTACCATCTAAAAAGTAATTCTCTAACTTTACATATCCTTCTTCTATAAGAAGTTCCAATACTGATGCAAATACCTCATCAATAACATCTTTCATGATCTCTGATCTGAATCGGTTTATCGTCCGAAAATCAGGTTTATTGTTACCACTAAGCCACATAAAATAAATATTTTCCCGAAGTGCCTTGGCAATTCGTCTTGATGAATATATTCTCTGAGTATAGGCATATACTATAACCTTAAGCATCATTTTCGGATGGTAGCTGCTTCTACCCCCACCTTTATATTTTTCAAGCAGGGGTTCAATATTCATCCTTTCTATAGCTGAATTTACCACCCTTACTAAATGATTTTCAGGAATAAACACATCAAAACTCAAAGGCAACATTGTCTGATTCATATTATATTCAATAAATGTCTTTTTATTATGGTTTTTCCTCTTCATATTTATATTTTACCATAAAAAAAAGGTGTTGTCTTTATAAAAATTTCTGACAACACCTTTCTTTTAATATTTACTTTTGGGGGTTATAAAGGGACTTTTGGGACAGCCCCTTCTTAAAATCATTTTACCAATTCTTCATTTGCTTCAAAACTTTCTTCTAAATTCAAATGTCCGGCCAATGTCTGTACTTTTCTCCCTTCCACCAAAATTTGTACCCTCTCAACATCAGGAAATTGACATAAAGTATTGACAATAGAATAAACGGTTAAAATTTCACCTGTACTCCCGCCCCAGTGATTGGTTATCAATTTTTCATTAAAATTTACCACACATAACCCATTTTTAACCCGAATATTTAAAAGTTCTACTTCGGGAGGAATGGTGGGAAATAACCCGGGTTTTGTTGGCCCGGCAATCAATTCCCTAACTGCCTCCCACTTTTTATCTCCTTTGACTTTGCGTTTTTCAACCTGTAAACCCATCCCATCTTTTGTTGCAAAATAGAGTTTAATTGAATCATCGGCAAAGAAATTAAGCCAGATATAATAAACCCCAATCCCGACCAGAATCAATAAAATCAAGGAAATAATCTTTCTCATTGGCTTTCACCACTTTCCATAATTTGCGCAAAATAGGCCATAACACCTTCATAAATACCTAATGCAGCTTTTTTACGAAATTCAGGATCAGCCAGTAAAGTAGCTTCTTCTTTTTTGGATATAAAAGCCACTTCCACTAAAACCGCAGGCATAGTTGTATGATTTAAAACATAAAATTCATCAGATTTAACCCCTCGATCAAAGAGATTAATAGTTTTAACCAGATTATTTTGAATTGCATTAGCCAATTTTAAACTTCCCGACTTATTGGTCGGTGAAATAAAAGTCTCAGTTCCACCCGGATCAATTCCAACAAAGGAATTACAGTGAATGCTGACAAAAATATCTGCATTCAACTGATTAGCCAGGTCAACCCGTTCTCCCAGGGTAGGATATACATCTTTATCCCGGGTCATTATAACAGTAGCACCGCTATCTCTAAGAAGTTTTCGAACTTTTAGCCCTATATCCAGAGTCACATCTTTTTCAAATAACCCCCCAGGGCCAACTGCACCTGGATCAGAGCCTCCATGTCCAGGATCGATAACAATAATCTTTCCTTCCAGAGGATTCTTACCCAGACTAATCTCAATTCTTTGAGTCTGTTTTGTTGAGAGCACATTATGGTTAACATACCGGTTCAGATCAAAAACTACCCTGACTTTATCAGGATATTGATGCATTCTTACTCTTTTGATATTCCCTTGTTTAGCAGGAATTTGTTCAGAATCAAGCCTGGTAATGGCCCCTTCTAAATCAACCACCAACCGATCTGGATCTGGTAAATACCATACTTTGTAATTCACAGGGGTACTGGTCCTGAGCACCACTCGTTGATTCAAACCTTCCAAAATCTCAATACCCACCAGTTCACGTTCGCCGTACCCTTCTTTCACATCTTCCAGAATAAATTCTGCAGTAGTAGTCTTTTTCTCCTTTTCATTAGACTGTCCGGCAGCAAAAGGTTTGGACAGTTGAGAGCCTGAACTAATGATTGGGCCAGAATTTAAGCTTTTTGTCTGAACAATTATCTCATTGGCCTCTTCACTACGAAGAATATTATAGCCAATTCTTTCATTCAGGTCTAAAACTATCCGCACAATTTTGGGATCCCAACTATGCTGGCTTGCTCTAATCTGTTTTATCAAAGGATGATCAAGTTTGATTTTATTTTCAACCAGTTGTAGAGTCTGATCAGTCAGATCAATTACCAATCGATCCGGTTTTGAAAGTTCCAGTACCTTATAATCACCAATCTCTCCTGAAGATCTAATAGAAATCCCTTTATCTGTCAAAGCAATCTGCCTAATCCCAGGCACAAAAGCTACTATTACTTTAAAACCATCAGGTCCCTTTTCTTTTAAAATCCGATATTGAACCTTATGATTTAGTTCCACCACTACCCGAACAGTCTCCTCATCAAACTGTCTAATCCGCACACTTTTAAACACATAAGTTTCCCAGAGGATATCGGTAGCTCTGGCACTTAAAGCTGACTGCTTAAGATCAATCACTAGCCTATCCGGATTCTCTAAAACCATAGTTGAATATGGTACCTCTTTTGTTGAATTAATTACCAATCTTTCCCCACTAATCCCTTCTTCAAAAATTAAATCCAATACCCAATTAGAAGGTTTATAAATCTGAGCAAACTTTCTTTTTTCATCCCATTTAAAAAAGAATCCGAAATACTGAGTAAAAAAACGCAAAGGAACCATAACCTGTCCCTTAACAATTCGCGGTGGAACTGGAAGCTGAACAATCTGTCCACCCGGATTGATCTGAACTTTGGGATTATCCACCTGCATCTTAATCTCATATTCGTCAAAACGGATCTTTAAAATTTTAAGAAGTTCATACCATTCCAATACTCCATCCAATTCTTTTACTATAATCCTTACCGGCACCATAAGTTCGCCATCTTCTACTTTAAAAGGTACATTATTATATATATTTCCTTGAATATTAAGGGTCATTTTATCCGCAGCAGTTGCAACACTCCCCCAAACTAAAACCAGAATAATTACCAAAAATATATTATAAAAAATCTTCCCTCTACCCATGCTAACACTCCTTCACATCCTCTTACCATATAAATTTATACTTCTCTTTTCAGTGACGAAATTCCTTTAAATTTCATGATTAAACTGCAAAAAGCTAATTTTGAGCACCATAGAAATTTTTCGTTAAACCATCTTAATGAGATCGAAGGAGAAATAAGGCCTCATCACAGGAAGTGATGAGCTCAGGTTGTTGAAAAAGGGAGGTGCACATAACTTGCTCCTGCCTAGGAACAGAAAAACTAAATATAATTTCTTCCGCTATCGGACGCTCCGCCATCCTGGCTGCGCGTCCTAGAAAGTCAAGGCTTCCGCCCTCCTGGCTTTAAGCCTTGACTTATACGCTTCAGAAATTATATTTAGTTTTTCTGGCAGTGTACAGGCAAGTCTCTAAAAAAGAAAGATTTGTCAACAAGCTCGCCTCATCACAGGAAGTGATGAGCTAATCAAGGGCCAGGAGGGCCCGTTGATTAGTGTGCCTTATTTCAACTGAGATCGAACTTTAGATGGTTTGAAAATTTCTTTATAAAGCGAAAAATTAGCTTTTTGCAGTGCCCGAAGAGCCTTTTATTCTTGACAATTTCAGAATAATCTATAAATCATGAGTAATATTTAACAATTATGATTATAATAAGTTTAGTTCATACCTGGTCATTTCTAAAATTAATGTTTGGAGGGAAAGAGATGTCCAAAACAAATGAGCCACAAATTTCAATTATTCCTCTTGGCGGCCGTAAAGAAATTGGGAATAATATGATTGTTATTGAGGATGATGAAAATATCATTGTTCTGGACTCAGGAATCATGTTTCCTCAGGATGATCAATACGGTGTAGATTTAATCATGCCCGATATTACATACCTAATAGATAATAAAGATAAAATTCTGGGATTTTTTATTTCTCACGGTCATGAAGACCATATTGGTGCCATTCCCTATGTATTACGTGAAATTAATGTTCCCATTTATGGTACACGACTGACTCTGGGGCTAATCCAGCTTAAATTAAAGGAATTTGGCCTGCATCATGATGCTCAATTAATTGAACTTGCTCCAGGTGAAAAGATAACTGTCGGGAACTTTACCGTCGAATTTATTCACATCAATCATAGCATTCCTGACTCAGTTGCTATGGCAATTAAAACCAAAGTTGGAACAATCCTTTATACCGGTGACTATAAATTCGATCATACTCCTATTGATGGTAAACCTGCAAACCTGCAACGCCTGGGGGAAATTGGCTCTGAAGGAGTACTGGCTTTATTAGGGGATAGTACCAATGCCGAAAGGGAAGGAACAACCCTTTCTGAACAGGTGGTTAGCAAAACAATAGAGGATGTTTTTAAGTTGTCCAATAATCGGATAATTATCTCTACCTTTTCAACTAACATTCATCGAATTCAACAAATCTTTACTGCTGCCTGGAAAACAGGTCGAAAAGTCGCCATTACCGGCCGAAGTATGATAAATGTTATCAATATTGCATCCCAACTTGGATATTTGAATATACCTGAGGGAACATTGATTGAACTGAGAAAAACCAAAAGTCTTAAACCTAATCAAATTGTTTTACTGATGACCGGCAGTCAGGGTGAGCCAACAGCAGCCCTGACACGAATTTCCCGAGGTGACCATCGTCAAATCGAAATTATACCCGGAGATACTGTAATTCTCTCTTCCATGCCCATTCCAGGAAATGAACGTTCTATCAGTCAAACCATTAATCACCTCTATCAACAGGGAGCAGAAGTCCTCTATGATGGAATGATTGACGCCCATGCATCAGGCCATGCCTGTCAGGAAGAGCTCAAACTAATGATAAATCTGATTAGACCAAAATTTTTAATCCCGGTTCATGGCGAATACCGCCATCTCTACCACCATGCCAAATTAGCTGAGCAGGTGGGAATTCCTAAAGAAAACATCTTTATTACAGATAATGGAGTCAGACTTAATCTGACCAGTGACCGCTGTTGGGTTGCGGGTAGTGTTCCATCTGGTGAAGTCATGATCGACGGACTGGGTATCGGGGATGTTGGAAATATTGTCTTAAAGGAACGAAAAATGTTATCTGAAAACGGTATCGTGATCGTCTCTCTCACCATCGATGGCAAAAAAGCTAAAGTACTTGCAGGGCCAGATATCATCTCCCGCGGATTTGTCTATATCAGAAAATCCAAAGAATTAATCGAAGAAGCTCAAGACCTGGCCAGAGAAGCTTTAAAAGAGCTCGAAGCAAAAAATATAACTGATTGGTCAGCGATAAAAAAAGCAGTTATCGATTCCATCGACAACTACTTATTTCAAAAGACCAGACGAAAACCCTTAATTTTACCTGTCATTATGGAAATTTAGTCTAAACCCCGTCCATCTCCCGGGATATCGTCAACATAATAATAAAGTTCATCAATTTCCTCAGATGGAATGGCAAAATATACCTGTAACTTAAGTCCATATACTTTTAAATTGGATTTTAGCTTGATCTTCTGGCCCATTCTATTACCACCTTTCAAAAGAATTTAGGTCACTTTATTTATACCCCTTTTTAAAATAATCTATCAATAAATCTGGAAACAAAAACAAAAAGTACTGTCACAATAACCAGTACTTTTAATTTATGCTCCTAATGCCAATAAACCTATTTGAAGAGTGCTCTTATTGCAATAAGAAGGCATTTGATACCAATAGTAAATATGAGTAAATTTTTTACCTTCTTTTCGAAGTTTTCTTAAAAGTTTACGGGCATTCTTTTTTAACTCTTTTCTTGACTTTCCGGGTCTGGTAGTATAAACTGAAACATCATTAAAGATTCGGATATTTCCACCCGGTGTCACAATGCCGCTGATTTCTACTAACACTTCCCCATAAAACAGACCGCTTCTCATCAGAATAATAGGATGTGAAGGAATTTGATAGCCTTCTTCCCGTGCCAAACGAAATGCCTTTTTTATATTCTGTTCAAGTCCCACTGGTAAATCGAAAATTGTAGGTGTTTTAATTACATAAAAGGCTTTACGATCCCAGATCAGTTCTTTATTATCCCAATCACTTTGATCCTGGATCGAACTACTGGAATCAGACATTAGTAATAACTCCCCCTTTTTAATTAAAAACTTCCTACTTTTAATTATACTCAATTTGAAAGTAAATTTGCAAGAGTTTTTAAATTAATTTTCTCTCAATTTAAGAGATAGATAATTTCTCTGAAGCCTCAGTTCTCTCCTTTTGAACAAGGAGAAGATAATCATCTAAAACCTGGCTAATTTTTAAGGCTTCAACATAATTTTCTTCTAAATAGGCATTCATCATCATCTCGCGCAAAATTTCGATGGAAAATAAAGAATCGATAACTTTCTGTGAATACACCTGTCTTCCTCCTCACCTTACCAAAATTCTCACCCCTCTATTCTAACATAGAATCAAATTTATGTAAAGATATTTTTTCTGTTTTTTTCCAAAAAACAAAGAGTCCTAATCAGCTCTTCAGGTTGTTGAAAAAGGGTAGGTGCACATAACTTGCTCCCATAGAGGAACAAAAAAACTAAATATAATTTTTTCCGCTACCGGACGCTCCGCCATCCTGGCTGCGCATCCTTAAAAGTCAAGGCTTCCGCCCTCCTGGCTTTAAGCCTTGACTTATACGCTTCAGAAATTATATTTAGTTTTTCCGGCAGTGCACGGGCAAATCTCTAAAAAAGAAAGTTTTGTCAACAAACTCAAGAGCCCTAATCGACTCTTTTAATTATCTTCTTTTTCAGATAAAACTCTCATAATCTGTTGATAGGCTTTTTCTATCTCCCGTAATTCTTCTGCACCAACCTGCGGACTATAACGTGCCATTTCATAAATTCCGGTTATAGTTCTAATAGGATGGCCAAACTCAGGAAATTTAGATTCCAACTTTTTCAAATAGTCAGCCGGTGTAAAATATTTTTTAAAGGGAATCCATTTTTGGAATATTTTTATAAAATAGTAATAAATTTCTCTAATCTTGATAACATAACTGCTGCCATCGTAAACGGAGAGATTAGATAGCTTTGTACGATTAAATCGACTAACAAAAGATCTGATCATCTTCAAAAAATCATTTTTCAGTTCTGCCGGATCAAAAACCGATTCCCGTACTTCTTCATATCCTAACTCCTTTTCACGGCGGGGATTAAATTTTTTGATTAAATAAACCAGAATCAAAAAAGCTGTAAAGATAATCAAAGTCTTAAAGACCCAGGTATAATCCCCAGTAGGTTGAGGATTTTGTAGTCTTTCGGTTATGCTGTTTAAATCCATAAGTTTATTATCGGATAAACTGTCTTCTTTCGTATTCAGAATAATGTTTTGTAGAAAAGCAATGATTTGATTGAGTAATGGTTCCAACATAATTAATATATAGAAGAGAAGCTTAAGAAAAATCTTCTCTAAAAGCTGCACTGCCCAGACCAGAGGTATTAATAACATTTGCATGGTTTTAATAGAAAAACCAAAAGTAAAGATGATGGCAAACAATGAAACAAAAATAATAACGATCAGAACCACCAGAATCCAGGAAAGACGATTTTGTTCAGAACCATCTTTAATATCTAAATATTTGTGATAGATCCCCAAAGCTATACCTGAGAGAAAGAAATATAAAATATGGTAAAAAGTAATAGGACATAAAAATCTATCTTTTAAAAAAAGGGCAAAAATCATTGCAGTTGACCAAACACCGAAATCTGACATAAAATCAATCTCTCCTGAGTTTAATATCTTCTCATATCTTATCATGCCGAGGAGTAAATATCCTCCCATTATCAATATTCCAAACCAAAAAGGTGAAAATAATGTATTTATCTTCTGCTCTAGTGAAAAACCAGCCAGATAAGTTAAAATCATATCTGCTCCAATAAAAACCAGTAGAATAAAAAATTTGGCCCAAAACCCCTGATGCAATCTCTGGTTCAGAACTAAAATTCCACTCCCTACTATAATTGCAGCTCCAAAAAACCAGACTGACTCTTCCTTTATGTAAGTCTCAGTAAAAATACGAAAAAGACCGTAAACCCAGGGAAAGGTTGCTAGAGTATAAAATATGGCAAAGAATATCCTACCCAGTAGATTCTCCAGCAAATTGAATGTTTTTAATCTCATTCCATAATCTCTCCTCGCTAACTAAATAAATCGGAATACCAGTCAACTTACTCCTCAATTCTTCTTCCATTTCACCAATTTTGATAACAGTAGGAAAATAGCCACGTACCTTAAGAAGCCTTATGCAATCCAAAAGCTCTTTGTTCATTATAACAGTAATAAAAACAATTACTGTTCCAATTCCCATTTTGGGTAATTCCCGATAGATTATTTGATCTATCTCTTTTTGGTGATATGGTTCAATCATAGCCAGGGCTTTTAAAATCTTTTGCCGCTGATTTGAAGATTTCCCAGGCAATATTTTGACAAATAAAGCCTTTTCATAGATAATTCCATTGGTTAAAAAACCCACCTGGTAATTTTGCCTAAGCCCATAATCTGCTACAGAAGCTGCACACATTACTGCTAATTCAAAACTGTCCAAATTATAACCTTCCCAATGATTATTAAATAATTTAGCATTTAAAATAATATAGAGTCTGGTATCCATAGTCGGTTTAATTTCGTAGGACTGAAGTTTTTGATGACGGGCTGTAGCCTTCCAATTAATCTGATTTAATCGATCACCCCTCTGATATGGACGTATACCAACTCTATTACCCGGATCTTCATAAATCCACCAGTTAACCCGTTTAGACCCAAAGGGATTAACGGTAGGAAGACCAAACTTTTCTATGGGAACAATTCTAGGATAAACCAGAAGATGAGCCATCCCTTTTTCTTCTAAAGTCATGGTATTCATTCCAAAAAGGTCTGTGGTCTTCAACTGACCTTTACCAAAGGTAAAATAACCCCGCCGGATAGGCATAACTGGATATTTCCGGATTACTTTTTCATACCATTTTAAACTGAAGACATCAGTAAATATGTTATACTGGCTTCCAATAAGATTGGATAACATCTCAGATTTACGAAAGTTTATACCTTTTGTTATATGATCAGTAACCTGTAACCAAAAAATAGGTAAAGGTTTGCGATTTTCAACCTCTATTACATACTGAGACTCTTCCCCCAGAAAAATATGATCCCTCGTCAAACTACGACGGATCTTCAGTTTAGAAAAACAAAAGCGATTCCAGATAGCAATTGTAGCAGTAATAGCTAAAATAAACATAATCCCCAAAATTAAAAAAAGATTCCGCTTAAATATTGCAATCAGTAAAAATAGAATCAGGAGAGGAAGCCTACTTTTTTTCAACATAACTATGAGACCTCCTCTACCGGAACCTGAACCTGTTCTATAATCTCCTTAATGATCTCTCCTTTGGAAATTCCCCTCAACTCAGCATCATCAGTTAAAATTATTCGATGTTCAGCAATAAAAGGAAAGAGATATTTAATATCATCGGGTAAAACATAATCACGTCCTTTAATTAGAGCATAAGCAGAACTGGCTTTTAAAAGAGCCAATGCACCCCGGGGACTAACTCCTAAGCGAATAGCAGCATGACTTCGGGTAGCATGAACCAATTCACTGATATAAACCAACAATTCATCTTCCACATAAACTTTTTTCACCCTTTGTCGCAGTTCAATAATCTCCTCAGGTGTCATCACAGCCTTAAGCTCTTTTAAGGGATCTCTGGATTTAAAACGGCGTAAAATCTCTACCTCCTCTTTTAAATTTGGATAACCTATCCGGACTTTTAATAAAAAGCGATCTAATTGTGCTTCCGGTAAAGGAAATGTTCCTTCTAATTCCACTGGATTTTGAGTGGCTATAACGATAAATGGTTCACTTAAAGAATAGGTCACACCATCTACTGTAACCTGCCTTTCTTCCATAGCCTCTAATAGTGCAGATTGGGTTCTTGGAACTGCCCGGTTGATCTCATCAGCCAATACCACATTTGACATAATCGGACCTGCTTTAAAAACAAACTCTCCACTTTTTTGATTATAATAGTTCATGCCGGTAATATCAGTAGGTTGTAAGTCCGGTGTAAACTGAATCCTTTTAAAAGAACAATCTAAAGATCTGGCAAAAGCTTTGGCCATTAAGGTTTTCCCCAGGCCGGGAACATCATCCAATAAAACATGTCCTTCTGCCAATAATGCTGTCATAATCAGATCAATTACTTCATCCTTACCAATAATTACTTTTTGAATATTTTGCCGAATCTCCTCCATACTTAAATTATTCATCTTTTATTTCCTCCCCCATACTATAAAAAATTGTTTACTCACCAAAAGGTCGGGTCCTTAGTTCTTTGAGTTTTTCCGGGATAGGATAACGTTTTAAAAAATGTACTGCCAAACGATAAATATCCCGTCTTGTTAAAGGCCGATTTTTCCGCAAACTTTCTTCCATATCAAGCGGAATAAAACCATCTTTAAGAGCAGTTTTATAAACATCATCTACTTTGGCAAGCCAATAGCCACCAGCAGCCAGCAAAAGTTCACAGGCTTTGTCCCGATATAGAGGCTTATAATCACTAAGGGAATAAAGTCCCCCGGCCAGGTAATCACTATAGTTATGGGCCCGCCTTAAATACATCCCCTTCATTAAAAGAAATGCAAATTCCCGTTCATGTACTTGCTGCTCCAACCTGAGATTATTATCATATCCAGCAACAATCATTCCCCAACTGAATAACTCTTTCAAAATGGGATAATCGGGATCAAGGGTAATTTCATTTACCCCTTCAATCTTATGTAAATCTACCCCCTGGGTTATAAGACGTTTTTGGAGAGTTTTAATCAGCTTTTTATCCTTCGCCATGGTATGAAAATCTACTTTTCTTTCAATAGAAAGAGCAGCCGCTGTACCTGCTGCTTCTGCTGTTGCCATCCCTGTAGGAATAACCCTGGCACTTCCGGCCGCTAAAGACCCATAACCTGCAGAACGACCAACTACCAGCAGGTTTATCTTTTTACGGGGCACCAGTGAACGGAAAGGTATACTGTACACTCCTGGGGCAAAAACAACAACTCCGGGTTCTACAGGAGAAGTGGCTTGATAATCCACAGGATAAGAAGCAAGAGCAATTTTATCTTCAAAGTCAACTTTTTCAATTAAATCTAGAATATTCAGTTGATATAAAGCCAGAATATGCCGGCTCTCCCGAACATACAACTGGGACGGAAAACCTACCAATTCGGCCTTCTCAAAACCGGAAAGATTACGCCGTAGATATTCAACCACATGTTGTGCCTCTTTTTTACCCAGTTCCATCCCTTTAGCAAGAGATTCCGGATCAAGAACATCCAGGTTAAATATCTGCAATGCATTAATAAAAACAGTACCATCCTGTTGGAGAGCAATATTTAATCCACGCAACCTGGTATTTTCATATACAGGCTTATATTTCTGACCGATTTTACCCAACCCCCAGGCTGCAGTAGAATTCATTCGGGAATAACCCCATTTCTGGCTTTTGATATCCTTTGCAAGGCCTTTCCAGTCAACATTTTTTAAACAGAAAACTAAAGTTACAGCCATCTTCCGGTCCGGTAATCCTATATCCGCGCCTCCTAAAAAATATGGTACCTCCGCCATAGCGGCAAGGTCAGCATCCTGACTGGCATCAATATACCGTTTACCCTTTACATTCCAGATAGTTCCCGGTTCATATTGCAAAAGGGTTGCTTTTGCAAAAGTTTCTGCTATTTTTTCCCATGCAGGATGAGGTCTTTTTATCTCATTCTGTAATTCAGGATCATGGGTTTTGGAAATTCCGGTAGTTTCAAAGGTAAGACTTATAATCTTTTGCTTATCCTCTGAAAGCTGAACCTCCTTTAAGCGGGTTAAAGGAGCAATAGTCAGATTTTTTTCGGCCAACAAAAGTTTAATAAAGGCTTTTCTGGCATCTTCTATATCAACAACAACTCCACCTCCAACCATTCGGTGCCACTCACTAAAAATACCTTTATTAATAATTCTACCTTTTTCATCATAATTAAGATCCAAAAAATTTAAAGCTCCGTAAACCATAAGGCCGCCCGGCCCATCTTCTTCCATGACCAAAAGAGTCTTTAAACCATTTCTGGCCCCAGCAAGGGCTGCCACAACCCCTTCCGGTTCTCCACCATAGACTACCAGATCATAATTATAGTTGGCTTTCGTATAATCATTAAATAAGATAACTGTTAAAATATAGATAAAGATTAGTAACCAAAATTTTTTCCCTTTCAACTTCCTTCCCCCTTACCTAATTTAGCAAAAAAATTACGCTGAATATTCTCGAAATTGAGCATTATACAGGCTGGCGTAAAGCCCATTTCTTGCCAGTAACTGCTGGTGGGTTCCTTGCTCTTGAATTCCATTCTCTGTTAAAACCACAATCTGATCTGCATCCTTGATAGTTGATAGTCTATGGGCAATAACCAGAGTTGTCCTGTTTTTGGCCAGTCTTCTCAAAGCCTGTTGAATAATGAGTTCACTCTCATTATCCAGTGATGATGTTGCCTCATCCAAAATCAGGATTGGCGGGTTCTTTAAAAAGACCCGGGCAATGGAGATACGCTGTTTTTGACCACCAGAAAGTCGAATTCCCCGTTCTCCCACATAAGTATCGTATTGATCAGGAAGCTGCATAATAAAATCATGAATATTTGCATTTTTGGCAGCTTCAATAATCTCTTCCTCAGTAGCATCGAGTCTCCCATAAAGAATATTCTCCCTTATAGTACCTGAAAAGAGAAATACATCCTGCTGTACAATACCAATATTACGCCGGAGTGATGAGATCTTTATATCAGTGATTGGGTGTCCATCAATCAAAATTCGGCCCGACTCTACTTCATAGAACCTTGGAATTAAATTACAAAGCGTACTCTTTCCTCCACCTGAGGGTCCAACCAAAGCCAGGGTCTTTCCAGCTTCTATCTTCAGGTTAATATTTTTTAAAACCTTCTCTTTGTTATCATAACTGAAGGTTACATTTTCAAAGATAATCTCTCCTTTGACATCCTTAAGTTCTTTAGCATCTTCTTTATCCTGAATCTCCGGTTTAACCTCCATAATCTCTAAAAACCGCTCAAATCCAGCAATTGCCTGCTGGTACTGCTGCATTAGTTGGGTCAAACTGCGGATTGGTGTCAAAAAGAGCTGGATATAAAGGAGATACGCAACCAGATCACCATAATTAATTTTATTTTCAAAGACAAAGTATCCACCCACCACCAGAACGATTAATTTTAATAGATTGGACATAAAATTGATACCTGAAAAAAACTCTGCCATAGCTTTATAAGCATTTTCACGTGATTTCTGCAAAGATATATTCTTTTTGGTAAACTTATTTAACTCATATTCTTCATTGGTAAAAGCTTTAGCTACCCTGATTCCAGCTATACTATTTTCCAGTTCAGAGTTAATATCTGCCACTTCTCTCCGAACATTGCGAAAACCATTCATCATCTTAATTCGCTTTTTAGCCGAAAACCAGACAATAAAAGGAATCAGGCCAAAAATTAATAAGGTCAGCGGTACATTAATATTGATAAGCACCAAAAAAGATCCACCCAACATCATAAGTGAAATAAAAAGATCCTCTGGCCCGTGATGTGCTGTTTCACAAATATTATTCAGGTCATTAACAACCCGCGACATCAAATTTCCAGTCCGGGATTTATCGAAAAAGGAAAAAGATAGGGTCTGAAGATGGGTAAAAAGATCCCGCCGCATATCAGCTTCCATTCTGACCCCCACCACATGACCCCAGTATTCAAGTATATATTGAAGGATGGTTCTTAAAATATAGAGAATTAAAAGAAAAAAAGAAAACTTCCAGAACAATTCAAATTTACCATTTGGAATTATATCATTAATAAAATTTCGGGTAATTATTGGAAAAAGGAGATCAATTCCGGTAATAAGAAATGCACAGGTAATATCCAGACAAAATAATTTCCAATGGGGACGATAATAACTGATAAATCTTTTTAGCATAAAATCTACCTCTTTCCACAAAGAATATTCCAATATTCACAATTCGACATTATCTGGGAATCACCTTCATAATTATAAGATTTTTTAAGCCCCGTACTTTTGTAATTCTGGTAGATTTCCATACTGACATGATAAATAAAAAAATTTGTTTCATTTAATGAAAAAAATATCGATTTATATTGACTAAATTGGTAAATAATTATATAATTTAATTATAAGCAAAGGAGGGAAAAAATGACTGAAGAACTAAAAATTTTGGGTGAAAAGTTAGCTCAATACAGAGATAGACACGGACTGACATTACAGGATGTTGGTAAGGCTATTGGGGTAAGCAAAGGACATGCTAGTAAACTGGAAAATGGCAATGCCAATCCTTCATTTAACACTCTAATAAAAATCGCTGAGTTTATGAAAATTCCGTTATACTATCTATTTATGCCTACAGAAGAGATGAATCGACGAAAATTCATCGAGATGGTCAATAAACGTCTTGAAGAATTAAAATGGGATTTAGAGAAATTACAAAAAGCAACAGGAATTAATTATTTCCGTTTAGCAGATTTTATGCAGGGGAATAATACGCCTACTGTTGGTGAGATGAAGAAAATAGCATCGGCCCTGGAAATAAACTTTGAAAATATACTTGAATTAAAATTTGGACTTTTTGAAAACCTTCTCTTAGAATTTGGACTTAATGATTCACAAATTAATAATTTGATTGAATATATCAAAACTCATATGAAATAACTAAAAAATAAAATGCCTGGTAAAATTAAAAATTTTTAACCAGGCATTAAAAATTTCTTTTATTTTTATGACAATTCATTTAAATTATGAGCCAGCTCCTTAATCTGTTCTGCCACTTTTTTAAGTAAAGATATGCATTCTTCCTGATGTCTAACAAAATTTTCGGTATTTTTTTCAATATTTCCAACAAAATGCAATGTCTCTTCAGTGGAAGATTTAATCAAATCAATAATTTCATTTATTCTTTCGGTCGATTTAGCTGAGTTTTCAGCAAGTTTACGAATCTCTTCTGCCACAACCGCAAAACCTTTACCTTCACTCCCGGCGCGGGCAGCTTCAATTGATGCATTAAGGCCTAACAATTTAGTTTGAGCAGCTACCCTTTTAATAAAATTGATGATTTCATGGGTTTCGGCAAGATGGGCTTCATTATTATCTGCAACCTGAGACAAAGCCCGAACAGATTCATATAATTGAGCTACATTTTTTCACTGGTAGCAGATATTTCCATCATAGTATCGGACAGTTCACGGGCCAGCTCCGCCATTTGGCCCGATTGTTCTTCTAGCTTCCGTATTAATTTTTCCCGGGATTCCACCATCAACATCATCAAAAGAGCAGCAGAAGAGTCCACTATATTTGTCTGATTATCTGCCAATTCCCGTAACCGATTGTTTACATTCTCCAAACCCGTGGCATCAATTATTATCTTCTTTCGAGGATCTTGTAAAAGTTCAGTAAAATCTCTGGTAGTAAAAATATTAGCTTCTCTTGCCAATATCATACCGGGTGCTTTATCATCTAAATCCGCAACCCCAATAATTTCCACATCCGGTATACCTGATAATATTTTAAATAGAGCAGTTCCTCCCTTACCTGCTCCAACTATCCCTACATAAAGCATAATAAATATCCCTCCCAATTTAAGCAAATAACATTATTTTATAATAATTAAACTACAAAAAGCTAATTTTCACCATAGAAATTTTTCGTTAAACCATCTTAGTGAGATTTCAGTCGAAATAAGGCCTCATCACAAGATGTGATGAGCTAATCAAGGGTCAGGAAGCCCCATTGATTAGTGTGCCTTATTTCGACTGAAATCGAACTTTAGATGGTTCAAAAAATTTCTTTTGAAGCGAAAAATTAGCTTTTTGCAATTTAATCATTCAACGTATTTTTAGAAAATCCTTTTCTATTTTTGATTTTTTTATTTTACAATGCCTGGTTTTGTCATTTTTTCGATATTTAATATCTCTTCTAATTCAGCTTCAGTAAGTAAACCTTTTTCAATGATCAATTTCTTGAGGGGTTTCTTTGAATTCAAGGCCTGATAAGCCAATTGGCTACATTTATCATAACCAAAGTAGGGTACTAGAGCGGTAATGATTCCCAAACTATCATCCAGTAACTTCTTACACCTCTCTGAATTAGCTTCAATCCCTTTAATACACTTTTCGATAAAAATATCTACACCATTTTTCATGATCTCCATACTATTAAGCAATTTATGAGCAATCAATGGTCCAAATGCATTTAATTCTAACTGACCATCCCGGGCTGCCATAGTGATAGCCTGGTCACTGCTAATAACTTCAATGGAGATCTGATTTATCATCTCACAGATTACCGGATTTACTTTACCCGGCATAATAGAAGAGCCGGCCTGTACTTTTGGCAATTTGATCTCTCCTAAGCCGCCTCCTGGACCGGAAGATAATAAACGTAAATCACTGGCAATTTTATTTAAATTAACAGCGGCCGCTTTTAAAAGACCGGAAACCTCTACAAATATATCCATGTTCTGTGTAATATCAATCATATTTTCCGCATGAGCCAGGCTTAAACGGGTTATCTGTCTTAAATTCTGACAGACCTTAAAAATATATTGCAGAGGGGTATTGAGGCCTGTACCAACAGCCGTACCTCCTAAATTAATCTGCTTTAACCTTTCTTCTATTTTATATAAACGCCAGCGATCCCGGCTTATGGCTTCTGCATAAGCACCAAATTCCTGGCCCAAAGTAATTGGAACAGCATCCTGTAGTTGGGTTCGACCAAGTTTAATGATTCCAGCAAACTCTGCCTCTTTTTCCTGTAAAGCACTCTGAAGGTTGGCAAATGATTGAGTTAAAGGTTCCAATAGCTTTAGTGCCGCAATCCTCAAAGCTGTAGGATAGACATCATTTGTAGATTGACCCTTATTTACATCATCATTTGGATGAATAATATGATATTCTCCCCTATTGTGCCCCATTATCTCTAAAGCCCGATTGGCTATAACTTCATTAACCATCATATTGGTAGAAGTTCCTGCTCCACCCTGCAGGGCATCCAGTTGAAACTGTTCATCAAACTTACCAGCCATAATTTCATCACAAGCCTGGACAATAGGATTTACTTTCTCTTCTGCCAACAAGCCCAACTGAAAATTGGTAATAGCCGCAGCTTTTTTTATAGCTGCAATAGCTTTAATCAATTCAGGATGAACCTTAAAAGAACTTACAGAAAAATTTTCCATAGCTCTGACAGTATTAATTCCATAGTAAGCATTTTCGGGTATTTCTTTTTCTCCAAGGGCATCTGATTCTATTCGTTTAGGTACCTCAAACTCATCTTTACTCATCTATTATCCCTCCACTTTCAGCTTTGCTTTCTGGAAACCCACATGGCATGAATTGTTGGAAAAGGTTTTAAAGCTCTATCCAAAATTCCATGTAATTGTGCAATAGCCATCCCGTAATTGATCACTGGAACTCCTGCTTTTTTAGCTTCTTTAAGTCTATAAAGCATCTCCCGCCGATTCAACATACATCCCCCACAGTGAAGAATCAAATCATAATCGGTTAAATTCTCCGGATACTCTCTTCCAGAAACATGATCAAACTGTAAATCATTACCTACTCTTAGCCTGAGCCAACGCGGAATCTTAACCGTACCTATATCGTCTGCAACCCGACGGTGGGTACAGGCTTCAGCAATCAGTACTTTAGCACCGGGTTTTAATTCTTCTAACTTTTTCGCTCCCTCCAGATAAATCTCCAAATCTCCTTTATAACGGGCAAAAAGAATAGAAAAACTGGTCAATAAAATATCCTCAGGAACATCTGCATCCACCTTTGTGAATGCCTGAGAATCGGTAACTACAATCTTAGGTTTCTCACGTAAATTCCTAAGGGTAGCTTTAAGTTCTCTCTCTTTAGTTACTACAGCAATTCCATCATGATCTAATACATCTCTTAAGGTCTGAACCTGAGGTAATATCAATCTTCCTTTGGGAGCTGCCAAATCAATAGGTACAACTAAAATTACCGTATCACCCGGCTTAATCAAATCTCCAATGATGAATGGTTCCTCATAATCAACGGGCGCATTTTTGGCCAGAGCCTGTCTCAGCTCTTCAATCCCTTGCTTTTTTTCTGCACTGACCAAAATAGGTTTCTTTCCCACCCTTTCTCTAACCTTACTTATCAGCTCTTCAGAAACTTCCTTAACCAGATCACTTTTATTTATAACAGCTACTACCGGTATCTCCCGTTCTTCTAATTTTTTTAATATTTCTTCTTCAAAATTAGCTAAACCTATCTCAGGATCCAGTACCAGGATTGCCAGGTCAGTTTTCCGCATAACTTCCATAGTCTTTTTAACCCGCAATTCTCCTAACATGCCGATATCATCAATTCCTGCTGTATCAATCATAACTACCGGACCCAGTGGTAAAAGTTCCATTGCTTTATATACAGGATCAGTAGTAGTACCTGCCACATCAGAGACCAGCGCTAAATTCTGGTTTGTCAAAGCATTGATCAAACTGGACTTTCCGACATTACGGCGACCAAATACCGCAATATGTAACCGATTTGCCTGTGGGGTACTTTGCATCCTAATCATCTCCTTTTATTGGCTTAAAAAAAGTTAGGTAAGCAATAACATTGTATTTATTTTCACATTTATCTTTAGTTCGCTAATTGATCCCTATTTTCCTTTTAATTTATGCAAAAAGCTAATTTTTCACTTCAAAAGAAATTTTTCGAACCATCTAAAGTTCGATTTCAATCGAAATAAGGCACACTAATCAACCCTTGATTAGCTCATCACATCCTGTGATGAAGCCTTATTTTTCCTTCCATCTTACTAAGATGGTCAAACAAAAAATTTCTATGGCGCTCAAAATTAGCTTTTTGCAGTTTAATCAATAATAATTTTCACCTCTATACCACACACTAAAACTAAAACTACAAGCAAAGGAGAAGGAAAAGTGCAGGATCAAGATAAACCACGTGTCGCATACTTCTGCATGGAGTACGGTCTTGATGATTCACTGCATATTTATTGTGGAGGTTTAGGAATTTTAGCAGGAGATTACCTCAAAGCAGCAAAGGATCTGGGTTTGCCTGTTGTTGGAATCGGTATTCTCTGGAGGCAAGATTATACTAACCAATATGTAGGGGTAGATGGCTGGCCCTATGATATCTATAAAACCTATGACTTTGATTTTCTTAAAGATACGGGAGTCACTATTCAGGTACGGGTTCGCGGTACAGATGTAACCTGTAAGGTCTGGAAAGCAGATCAATTTGAAAATGCTCCTCTTTATCTGCTGGATGCGGGTTATCCTGACACCCCGAATGGTTGGATGACCAGCAAACTTTACGGGGGGGTTGAGCAGGATAGACTCGCCAATGAAATCATTTTGGGAATAGGTGGAGTACGTGCACTTCGCGCTCTGGGAATTGATGTAGATCTATATCATTTCAACGAAGGTCATGCCGTTTTTGCTGGTTTTGAACTGATACGTGAAAAGATGGCTTTAGGTATGGACTTTGAAAAGGCTCTTAACACTACCAGAAAAGAAATTATATTTACTACCCATACGCCAGTGATGGCAGGAAATGAAAGCCATGACATTGGGCTAATCCAGTATATGGAAGCCAATAACGGCTTAAATTATGAACAGTTAAAACGACTAGGTGATGACCCCTTTAATATGACTATAGCTGGACTTCGCATGGCCTATCTGGCTAATGGTGTATCCAAATTACATACCAAAACAGCCAATCGGATGTGGGAGCACATTCAGGATAGAGCTAGGATTATTTGCATTACCAATGGGGTACATGTAAAGACCTGGCAGGATCCTCGCATACGTCTGGCCTATGAAAGAAACGAAGATCTCTGGCAGCCACATATGGAAATAAAAAAGGAGTTAATTCAATTTGTAAAAGATATAACCGGACGTGAATTAAATCCTGAAACACTGACTATCGGTTTTGCTAGAAGGGCTGCACCCTATAAGCGGGGAGAATTAATTTTCCGGAATGCTGATGCTATTGAGCCCCTCTTTAGAGAAGGTAAGCTTCAATTAATTTTCTCAGGTAAAGCCCATCCCAACGATAATCCAGGAAAAGAGATAGTTCAAAAATTAGTACAAATGTCCAGAAAATATCCAGAAAATGTAATCTTTCTGGAAAATTATGATATGAGTATCTGTAAACATCTGATCTCAGGCTGTGATATCTGGCTTAATAATCCAAAACGGCCATTAGAAGCCAGCGGAACCTCGGGAATGAAAGCTGCCGTAAACGGCGTATTAAATCTAAGCGTAGTTGACGGCTGGGTTGCTGAAGGACCGGAACATGAAGTCAGTGGTTGGTTAATCGATGAAGTATTTAAAAGCCTACCTGAAAAAGAGACAGAAGATGAAAAAGATCTTCAAGCTCTATATCATCTTCTTTATGAAAACGTTATCCCCACTTATTATAAAGACCGGGAACGCTGGGTTAATATGATGCGGGCCAGCATAGAAATGGCATCTTACCAATTTTCAGCCCAGCGCATGATTAAAGATTATTACGAAAAAATGTATAAACCAGCCTATCAAGCACAAAAAGAATCAGCTGTTACAGTATAAACATTAATGACCAGGCTCTCTTTTTAAAAAGCAGACCAGGTTAATGTTTTTTTAAAATATTTAATAGTTAAACTGCAAAAAGCTAATTTTTCGCTTCTTGAGAAATTTTTCGAATCATCTAAAGCTCGATTTCCGCCGAAATAAGGCTTCCTAATCAAAGGGCCTCCTGGCCCTTGATTAGCTCATCACCTCCTGTGATAAGGCCTTATTTCGTCGGAAATCTCGCTAAGATGATTTAGCGAAAAATTTCTATGTCACTCAAAATTAGCTTTTTGCAGTATAATCATATATTAAATAAAGCAGGAATGAGAAAAAATATGACAAAACTTCTTACTAGTTTGGTCTTCTAGATATTTATTGCACCCGCAAGTTATATTTTTTTCGGCACAAATAAAAACAGGACCATGGATAACCATGGTCCTCTCACTTTATTTTTAAGCTAAACTCTCTGACTTAAGAGTATGCATCTCTCCATCAGCACCATCTACCATCTTCTTAGCTATATACACAAACGGTGTATCACATGCAGCAACCACCCATTTAAGCAAATATGTTGTAACCAAAATTGATAATAAAACATTCCATTCGAAAACTCCAATAAAAGCTATAAAACAGAAAACAACACTATCAATCAGCTGGCTTACCATTGTGCTCAAATTATTTCTAATCCAGATTTGCTTATCAGATGAAAACTTCTTTTTCCACATTTCATAGGCCCAGACATCATGGCTCTGGCTAACTACATAAGCAATCATACTTGCAGCAACTATCCGCGGGAAGAATTTAAAGATTGTTACCAATGCGTCCTGAGCGAAATCTGAAGCATCCGGGATAAATAACAGACAGATTTGCATAATAACAGTTGTTATTACCAATGTAAATGAACCAATCCAGACAGCTTTTTGAGCTTCTTTTCTGCCATAAATTTCGCTCAAAATATCAGTTGCCAAAAAAGATGTACCATAGATAATATTTCCCAGAGTTGCTACCAAACCAAAAAGTTCTACAGTCTTTAAAACTTGAATGTTAGCTAATATTGCAGAAATTGCAACCCAGATATATAAACCTGTCTTTCCGAAAAATCTGAATGCCAACAATACTGCTCCAAAGTTTATCAGTAATAATATAATCCACAATAATTCGTTCATTTATATACCCTCCTTAATCTTTAATAAAACAGAAATCTACAAGCCTTTTTTATTTTAACAACTGGGATCTATTGTGTCAATATTAAATTCAATTTTTCCACTATACTCTTTAACCCCTTCTTCTCCAACAATCTCAATCCATTCTTTAACATTCTTACCTTTTATTATCAGTCTTTCATTTATATCCCGTAATGGTATTAGAACAAACGCTCTTTCATGAATTCTGGGATGGGGAATTATTAATTTTTCATCATTACAAATTACTCCATCATAAAGTAAAATATCTACATCTATAGTTCTAGGTCCCCATTTTATTAACCTTTTTCTTTTGAGTTCATTTTCTACTCTTTGACATTCTGCTAACAATTGATAAGGAGATAAATCAGTATCAATTTTTAGACACAAATTTAAAAAATTTTCCTGATTGATATACCCCCAGGGTTCTGTCTCATATACTTTTGATATTTTTACTATTTTTGTGTTGTCAAAATTTTTTATTAATTCCACAGCCTTTTTTAAATTTGCTATTTTATCTCCCATATTTGTACCCAACCCAAGATAAGCACTACTCATCGCGTCCTCTCCTTATCTCTACCCCAAAATAGTCAAAGATTCCGTTGACCGGAGCTTCCGGTTTTTTCACTCTAACCATCACTTCTTTAACAACAGGAAATTCTTTTAATATTTTTTTTGCTATATTTTCAGCTAAAGCTTCAATAAGTTTATATGGATCACCCTCACAGATTTTTTTAACTATTTCATATACCTGAGCATAATTTACAGAATAACTAAGGTCATCAGTTTCCCCTGCCACCTTTACATCACAGTATAGCTCCAGATCTATAAAAAATTTTTGACCAATTATATTTTCTTCAGTCAATGCACCATGGTAACCATAAAATGCTAGATTATTTAATATTATTTTGTCCATATTATCCCATCTTTCCTGAATATAGCATCTACAACTCTGGCAGCTCTTAAATTTTCCTTTACATCATGTACTCTGACTATATCTACACCCTGCAAAATTCCCATAACCGTCGTAGCAATCGTTCCTTCTACCCTCTCTTTCGGAGGAAGATCAAGTATTTTGCCTATCATTGATTTTCTGGATGTTCCAAGCAAGAGAGGATACCCCAATTCCTTAAGCTCAGAAAGTCTTCTCATAACCTCCATATTTTGTTCTGGAGTTTTACCAAACCCTATTCCCGGGTCTATAATTATATTTTCATCCTTAATTCCTGCCTCTTTTGCAATTCTGATACTCTCCTTTAAAAAATCTTTTATCGATTCTATAATATCCTTTTTATATTCAGTTCCTCTTTGATTATGCATAATAATTACCGGAACATTATATCTAGCAACCACATTGGCCATATTTTTATCCCTCTGCAATCCCCAGACATCATTTATTATATGCGCTCCTAATTTTAGAACTTCTTCTGCAACTTTTGATTTATATGTATCAACTGAAATTGGAACATCAATTTCCTTTACCAATTCCTTTATAACAGGTAAAACCCTACTCAGTTCTTCTTCTGCCGATATTTCTATAGCACCCGGTCTGGTTGATTCTCCCCCTACATCTATAATATCTGCACCTTCTTTTACCATTTCCTTCGCGTGTTTAACTGCCTTGCTTATCTCAAAATATTCTCCCCCATCAGAAAAACTGTCGGGTGTAACATTTAATATTCCCATGATATATGTTCTCTTTCCAAATTCAAACATTTAATCCCCTCCTATTTGTGATTTATCAAACTCATAACCTCAGCCCTGGATGCATGATTCCTTTCAAATAATCCCCTTATTGCTGATGTCACAGTCTTTGAACCTGGTTTTTTAACTCCTCGCATTGTCATACACATATGCTCTGCTTCTATTACTACTATAACTCCATAAGGTTCCAGCTGTTCCATTAAAATATCAGCTACAGTCTTAGTTATTCTCTCTTGAAGCTGAGGTCTTTTTGCCACAGTTTCTACAACCCTGGCCAGTTTCGAAAGCCCTGTCAGTTTACCCCCTCTTGGAATATAAGCAACGTGAGCCTTTCCAAAAAAAGGAAGTAAATGATGTTCACAGATAGAATAGAAGGGTATATCCTTAACCAATACTAATTCCTCATGTTTTTCATCTTGAAAATAAATTTCCAGATGCTTTTTAGGATCTTCATATAAACCAGAAAATATTTCTTCATACATATCAGCAATTCTTCTCGGAGTATCTTTTAACCCCTCCCGTTCCGGATCTTCTCCTATTGCTTCCAGAATATCCCTGACTGCTCTTTTGATTTTTTCTTTATCCACCACAGTCAACCCCTTTTTAAGAACACTTTAAGAACATTAAAAATCTGGCTGAAACAAGGAAAGGTTTTAAAACTAGCAAATTGATCTTTATGCAACTAACTTTATTATAATTCCACTTAAATTAACTTATATCCTGCTATAAATTATTTTTTAATTTATGATTATACTGTAAAAAGCTAATTTTGAGCGACATAGAAATTTTTTGCCAAATCATCTTAGCGAGATTTCCGACGAAATAAGGTCTCATCACAGGAGGTGATGAGCTAATCAAGGGCCAGGATGGCCCTTTGATTAGGAAGCCTTATTTCGGCTGAAATCAAGCTTTAGATGATTCGAAAAATTTCTCAAGAAGCGAAAAATTAGCTTTTTACAGTTTAACCATTTATAAACTTTAACCTCCATTATTCCTGATATAAGACCATCAAACTGATTGGCGGTACATCTACAAAACTACCGCTGACATTACGCAATGGGGTTATCCCAGCTTTATTACCTTCTACCACAACCTTCCAACCTTCACCAGGCAGGGTCACATTTACCTTATACCTGTTCTGATTATAGATCACTACAATTCTCTTCCAGGGATCACCATTTGCATGATCATTTAATGAATAAACCACTGTACCTGGCGGAGATTGATGAAATACCAGATGATTTTTGATCTCTTCTGCCGTCGTCATTCTAAAAGCCGGATGTTCTTTTCTTAATCTGATCAATCCCTGATAGAATTTAAACATACTGTAATAAGTCTTTTTATAGGACCAATCAATCTCATTAATGTAATCTGGGGATTGATAACTATTCTCATCACCAAATTTAGTTTTATGGATTTCTACACCTCCAGCAATGAACGGAATACCCTGGCAGGTCAAGACAATCCCATTTGCCAGCATTGCCATTTTTTCTCTTTCCACTTCTGTTGCTTGAGGATTGCTGCGCTCTAAACGATCCCGTAATGCGTAATTATCATGACAGGTGACATAATTGATCGTCTCATGTGGATTAAAAGTATGGATGGTTTCTTCTGGTTTGAACTGATATTCCCGATTATAAACATTTTCTGGATCATAGTCGATAATAGAACCTACCACAGCCTTTTTAATACTTGCTTCCATTTCAGGTTTACCACTAGCAAAACCCCGCTCAGTCACCGGATGAATTCCTCCACTTACAATAGCATCCCGTACATTATCATTAAAAATTGCTATAGAAGTCCCCTGTTGTGAGTTTTTAACCATTAATTCACTGAAAGGTAATCCAGTCCTCAAAAGCCAGGCTTCACCATAAATTAAAATTGTAGGATCTATTCTATGAAGTTCCTCAGCAATTTTAAGCATAGTTTCCCGATCATGCAAACCCATTAAATCAAAACGAAAACCATCCACCTGATACTCCGTAACCCAGTATTTAACCGAATCAATCATCAACTTTCTGGCCATTGGCCGCTCAGAGGCAAAATCATTATTTACTCCAGAACCACAGTAAAGATTGCCTTCTTCATCTCTTCTTAGGTAATAACCGGGAACTATTCTTTCCAGGTCAGGGTTTTTGCGGCCAGTATGGTTATAGACTACATCTAATACCACTCTGATTCCATTTTTATGCAAAACCTGAACAGCTTCTTTAAACTCTTTAACTCTTTTAACCGGATCTGCTGGATCGGTAACATACTGCCCCTCTGTAGCAAAAAAGAAATTGGTACCATAACCCCAGTTATATATATCCTTATCATCAATGATAAATTCCGATTCCATAATCGGCAACAGATGTAGATGGGTAATTCCCAATTCCTTTAAATGAGCCAGCCCTGTTGCCAACCCATCTGGGGATTGGGTATTCTCTTCGGTTAATGCTAAAAATTTTCCTTTATGAGTAATACCAGAATTAGCCGCGACAGATATATCCCGGATATGGGTTTCATAAATGATGGCATCAACAAAATTTTTAAAGGGAGGTCTTGGAACAGTACCCCAACCTTCCGGGTTGGTCTCTTTAAGATCGATGATAGCACCTTTAGTACCGTTAACATTGACAGATTTGACATACGGGTCAACAGCTTCCCATATCTGATCATGTACATGGACCCTATATGTATAAAATTTCCCTTTCAAATCTTCCCTGATCTCTGCTACCCATGTTCCTTTAACATCCCGCTTCATATCTGTAGATCGGCCTAACTTAGCATCTCCATGATCATAAATGATCAGTTCAACTCTTCTGGCTGTAGGTGCCCAGACTCTAAACCGTGTCATTTCAGGAGTATAAATAGGGCCCAGATCATCACCTCTATAGATAAATTGTTCATCATCAAGAACTTTTCTGAAAAACACTCTCTTTGGCTGAAAATCTGGATGGGTTACCTTATATATTCCAGTAACATCTACTGGTTCTGCCAGACGAATAATAAATTTCTTTCCATTACCCGATTCCTTTGCGGTAATTTCTTTAAGAGCCACAGGCTCACCCGTTTTTTTAATCACTTTAAATTTTCTATCTTCTCCATTTGCTAAAGAAATTGGCTCTGATAAAACTATATTAATTTCATCAAAATTGTCCATAACCGCAGCTTTTATCTTTTTTTGAGCTCCAGACATAAAATTCACCTCAAAATATTTGTATAATTTTTATAAAAAACATTTCTAGAAATTTTCCATAAGTCCAGAAATAATCCTTCATTACTTAAAATAATACATGACTTTACTGCAAAAAGCTAATTTTTCCTTCATAAAGAAATTTTTTTGAACCATCTAACGAAATAAGGCACACTAATCAATGGGTCATCTTGACCTTTTATTAGCTCATCATATCCTACTAATGAGACTATTCTTTTAATTTCACTAAGATGGTTAAACTAAAAATTTCTATGGCGCTCAAAATTAGCTTTTTGTAGTTTAATCATAATACTGCGTTCACCCTTTCATAACCAGACTCTTCATAATCTTCTCAATTCTAAAACCAAATAACCATATTTTTATTTCGCTATCATACAATTATAATCCTTTTAAACAGGCAAAAATATCGTTAGCATAAATTAAAATTAGCAAAAATATTTCCTCAAAAATTATGGTTATAAATTTTTTAAACTTTTTGCATAAAACATATTCCATTCTTTTTTGAAATGCGTTAGAATATATTTTGTAATGCAAAATAATTTTTAGGAAAAGGAGTCCTGATTATGCCTATTACTTCCATTGACAGCCAACTGAAACGAAATATCTTTTTGACTGTTATTGCTGGGGCAGCCACTACCATTATCTTTAACTTAACCAACCCTTTCTTCTCCCTGTTCGTACTCCGACTGGGTGGAACAAATTACCATGTTGCCTGGCTTTCATCTTTACCGGGATTAGCCGCAGTACTGGCTTTGATTCCCGGTGGAGCATTTGTCGATCAATTTACATATAAAAAAAATATTACCTGTCTTTTAATCGCAGCCAGCCGATTTTTCTATTTCTGCCTAGCACTTGTACCATTTTTACCACCTGCATGGCAAGCAACCACCTTTGTAATTCTAATTGGCATGATGCGGCTACCTGGTTCTGTCTCTGAAATTGCCTGGCAATCTTTTTTTGCTGACTTTGTCCCTGAAATTCATCGAGGTTATGCTCTGGCTCAGAAACAGCGAATTTCGACCATCATAGGAATGATAGTAACTTTTTTAGCAGGCCAAATTTTATCTCATATTCCTGGTACCGACCTGGAACGCCTCCGTTTCTACCAGGCATTTTTTATCATTGCTTTTATAGTAGGCTGTATTGAAGTATATGCCAATCTAATGATTAAAGAACCATGTTATGAGAATGAGGAAGAGACTAAAGCTTTGAGTAGAACCTCATTAAAAAAAAGATTTCAACTTCTTTTCTCTTCCTTTAAAAATATACCTCAGGCCAAACGGTTTTTGATTTTTGCTATCTGTTCCATTATCTTTCATTTTGGATGGCAAATGGGCTGGCCGCTCTTCAGCCTCTACCAGATAAAACATCTCAATGCCACTGAAGCCTGGCTTGCTACTATATCAGTCATCACCTCACTGACGTCAGCTTTATCTTATAACTATTGGAATAAATTTGCTAACAAATATGGAAATGATATTACACTTGCAATTACAGGGCTGGGAATGGCTTTTACTCCGGTCTTATATGCCAGCAGTAAAACTCTGCCGATTCTGGCATCAGTAACTACCATTGTTGGGATTTCTACCGCTGGTTTTATTTTGACTCTAATGAATATAACTCTTTTAGAAGCACCAAAATTTCAACGAACACTCTATATTGCCTGCTATAACACCGCTATAAATATAAGTGCAATTTTTGCTCCAAATGTAGGAGTATATATTAATGATCGCTGGGGAATCCATACCGCTCTATTGGCAGCGGCCTTCTTCCGTTTTTTAGGTGTAATAGCTTTCTTTATCAGGTATAAGTACCATACTCATGAAAAAAAACAACATACTGTGGCATAACAAGTACAAAAAGGCCCCTTTAAAGGGGCTTATTTTATTCTCGCTTAATTTTATATTAAAACCAAATCATGGTATTCCTTTATCTCAACTTATATGGTATAATATAAATATGACCTCAAAAAAGGAGTGATTTAACATGAAAGCCATTTTCATCAAGCAGATTTTACTTATTTCATTGGTTATCGGTATTTTAATATTATTATTTAATACTTTTATAAATGAATATCAGGATTATGAAGTACTGAATATCGATAAAACTCCAAAAGCCATTTATGAACACTATGAACAACAGAAATATAAAACCGGCTATTCTGTCATACCTTATGATAACTCCAAATATGTCCTGATTACCAGAGGTGAAGTTAACACTGCAGGACATAAAATTAAGGTTCAGAAAGTCCTTAAAACTAAAGATAAATGGGTTATAAAAGTAAGATTTATTGCACCAGACCCTGATGATATTGTTGCCATGGTCATTTCATATCCAGCAATTGTAGTTAAATTACCTGAAGAAGCTGTCAATATTCAGGTGCTGGAAGATGGTAAACACCTTTCAAAGCTTAATTAACATCTGTACTGATCTAAAAATTGCTCATATCCTGGTTCCCTCATAATAAATCTGTAAAATTCTTAAACAAAATACCTTTCAGGCACTCAATCTATTTTACTACACAAAGCTAATTTTTCGCTTAATAAAGAAATTTTTCGAGCCATCTAAAGTTCGATTTCAGTCGAAATAAGGCATACTAATCAACAGGCCTTCCTGGCCCTTGATTAGCTCATCACTCCTCATATGAGGCCTTATTTCAACTGAAATCTCACTAAGATGGTTTAGCGAAAAATTTCTATACCGCTCAAAAATTAGCTTTGTGCAGTTTAATTATATTATCATCAACAACCTACAAAAAAGTATAATTTCCTAAACACAAAAAAAATAGGGCCTCTGGCCCTATTCTTTTTGCTGTCTGCCATACTCCTCGGCCATTTTGGCTTCTGCATATTCTATCATCTTTCTAACCATATTACCACCAATATGGCCGCCCAACCGACCACCGATCCGTCCAGCATCCCGGGTTGTTAAGTCACCATTATAGTGGGGATCTAATGGAATTCCCAGATCATCAGCAACTTCGTATTTCATTCGATCCAGAGCCTCTTCATACTCTTCGGCTCGATTGTTCCCAGTCTGATGCTGAAAATACCCCAATTCTTGCGCCACTTCATATTTCAGATCATCCAGTGCTCTGGCTGCAAGGGGATTAACGTATCGGTTTCTGCGTCGGGAGATATTAATCACTCCTTTTTAAATTTTTTAAGCGGCAAACAGCAAACTATTATAAAAAAAACACCTCCATTAATCCTAGTCTAACCGGATATAGTAGGTGAATATATCGTATAATTTTTTCAATTACTGACAGATTATTCTTTTAAAGCTGCTACTTCAGCAACAAAAACTCCTTGTTGGTAAAGATATTTGACAAATGCATCTACTACTGTTGGATCAAATTGTCGTCCCTTCTCTTCAATTAAAATATTAATAGCTCTTTCAATACTTAAGGCTTTTCTATATGGGCGATTTGACGTCATGGCATCAAAAGCATCTGCCACACTTACAATCCGCGCTCCTAAAGGAATTTCTTCTTTAGCCAGTCGATCGGGATAGCCTGTCCCATCATATTTTTCATGATGATGACGAACAATCTTTCGAATATTTTTTAGCTCCTCGATATTTTTCAATACCTCATCAGCTACTACAGGATGCTGCCTAATAATAGCAAATTCTTCTCTAGTCAATTTTCCAGGCTTATTTAAAATTCTATGAGCAACCCCAATCTTTCCAATATCATGTAAAGTAGCAGCAAAGGCAATATCTCTAATCTCATCTTCGTTCAACCCCAACATTTGAGCAATGGCAATAGAGTATTTCCGCACCTGTTTACTATGGGATGCAGTATAAGAATCTTTTATCTCTAATAAATCAATTAAAATATCCATAACGCTAAATAAATTCTGTCGGAGCTTAATCTCCCGTTTCTGAAGTAAATCCTGTAGTTGAAACAGATAGGTTTTAATTAACCCAATCTCGTCATCTTCAACCATCCTTAAAGGAAAAAAGTATTCATAATTCATTAAGCTCCCTACCATTTCTACCAATTCGTGCAAAGGTTTAATCACTCTTCTGGTGACTTTTTGTTGACAATAGAGAAATAATAAAAGCAGACTAATAAAAACAATCAACAAAATAAACTTAAATCGATTTAACGCCGCATCTGATATCTTTTTTTCTCTAAGATAGATTAAACTAAGTCCTGTTCCCGGAATTTGACGATGGTAAAGATAATAACGTTTATTATCAATTTTATAAGACTGGCCCTGATTACCACTTTTCCAATCTACTTTTTTAAGGAAATGTTGATAAATTGTTGAAGTAAAATCTTCACCAGTTTTCCAAAGAAGATTATAATCTTCTCCTACCAGAAGAATAATCCCATCTAAGGGATAAAAATTACTAAACTCTGGCTGCCACTGTTCCTGACCGCTATACGAATTTAAATTATTTTGAATAAATTTTGTTAAATAATCAATTTGAAGAAGATTTCGTTCATGGATCATTTTTTGATATATAGCCGAACAAACCATATAGGCAACTGAAGTAATTATAAATAACGGCAGGATCAAACAAGTTAAATTTGATAAATATATTTTTCTGGCAATCTTCACCAACGATGCCTCCTAAAATCAATATTATTAAAACCTATTTTTATTTTTACCAAATTCGATTTTTTCATTAATTTCTCCTGTCTGAATTCCAAAAATTAGTACTTAAGACCTAAATGTCTATTAAAAGATCGCAAATGACTTCCACTTTACCCAGGTCACTCTTCATATAATCCTACTTCCCTATTCACCTTTTAACATAACCGCAAGCTGCCTGGCGTTAACGACAGCTTTTCCTTGAAAGTGATTGTTCATACTGATATAGACTCTTGTCAACTGTTTTTCTAAAGCCTGAATTTTCTTCACCCACTCTCCCAATTCCTTCAGACTATAAAGGTAATTATACCGTTCATAGGCATGGTCATGTTTCCACCATTTTTCAGCATTACGTCCGTGGAAGCGAATATAACCTAGATCGGTAGTCGCTTTGAAGACAGGCGGTAGAAGTTCGGGAAGTTGTGGCTCGTCTACTGAGACGAAACTTAAATTCAATCTGGATAGAAATTCAAAGACCGGCTCTTTCATCCAGGAATTATGCCGAAACTCCACAAAGATAGGATAATCTGGTATATGATCTCTTAAACGAGCCAGATATTCACGGTTTTTCTGCTCATTTCTAAACCTTGAGGGAAACTGAGCCAGAATCCCCCCAAATTTATTGGCTTCAATAAGTGGCTCACAGGCTTCCATAAATTCTTTAAAGGGTATATCACGTCCGATTTTATGAGTCATGGATTGATGGGCCTTGATAATAAAAATAAAGTCATCAGGTGTCTTTTTCTGCATGTGATAAAATATAAATTTATTAGGCATCTGATAATAAGTAAAATTAATTTCAGTCATTTTAAACTCCCGTGCATAATAGCTGAGAAGATCTTTTTTATCAATCCCCTCAGGATAGACTGGCCCAACCCAATCATTGTAACTATATCCAGAAGTACCAATAATAATCATTATTTAGACACCCCCTGTACCTTTATTATAGCATTTATGCAAAAAAAAAGCTATCAAAAATGTAAAAGACCTGTAACATACCCCTTACATCGGGTAAATTACAGGCCTTTTTTGATTTGACTTATGCTTTAATTTTTATTATTTAAAATAGCGTTTAAGTAATCCTTTGAGAGCATTGCAATGGCGTGCTTCGTCTTTGGCTGACTCATCAAAGAAGTCATGAGCAGGGTCAATATTAGCCTCTTTAGCTTTGACGGCAGCTTCCCGCTTACCCTTGTTGGCCCCAGCTTCACCTTTCATCATCTTCTCTAAATTTTCTCTGGTACTATTAGAAATTTTACCGTTCATCTCTGCAAATCTTGCAGCATGTTCTGCTTCTTCCCAGGCAATAGTCTTCAAGACTTCAGCAATCTCAGGATATCCTTCACGCTGAGCCTGGCGAGCCATAGCAAGATAAATCCCAACTTCTATAGTTTCACCCTTAAAATTATTATCTACTGCCTGTTCTAATTCAGTCCCTTTGGTGACACCAAGTCTGTTTTCAATAACCAGCTCCATGTTTAAACCTCCTTTATGGTAATGAAATGAGAGAAGGCATCTAGATTTATGTTTTGCTAAGTAAGGAGGTTTTAAACCTTAAACTTTTGCACCATCTTATTCAAATCCTCAGCTAATTTAGCCTGTTTTTCAGCAACCCTGGCCACTTCTTCTACTGCCCTTGTCGTCTCTGCTACTTTTTCGGATATTTCTTGAGAACTAAAAGCAGCTTGATCCACAACACTGGCCACGGACTCGATAACATTATTAACCTGTTCGATAGAAGATGATATTTGCTCTGTACCTCTTGCAAGGTCCTCAACCAAATTACGAACAAATTCCGCATCTTTCAAATATTGAACCCCTGTGTTAACCAATACTTGATAATCAGAAGCAACCTTCTCGTCTATGAATTTTAAAACACTATTTGCATTTTCTACTAAATTTTTAAAGGAAACCTGAACCTGCTGAACGGTTGATTGAATACCGGCTACAGTCTTAATAGACTGCTCAGCCAATTTACGAATCTCTTCTGCTACAACAGCAAAACCTGAACCTTGATCGCCTGCTCTTGCTGCTTCAATAGCAGCATTTAAAGCTAACAGATTAGTTTGATTGGCTATATTGGAAATAATGCCAGCCATTTCTTCTATCTCTGCTACCACTTTCCCTTCCTCTATAGCTCTTAAAATATTAGCCTGTCTTTCTTTATACATAGCCTCAGCCAACTTCCTGGACTCTTCTGCATTGGTTTTCATTTCTTCAGCCCGATGCTTAATCTCTTTCACCGAACGATTACCTTCTTCAGCTTTTTTAGCCAACTGTTTTGAAGACCTATTTATTTCTTGAGATGAAGCACTTATCTCTTCAGTAGACGCACTGGTCTCTTCCATACCACTGGCAATTTGCTGGGTGCCTGCATTAATATGTTGAGCTTTATCATTAATTTTTTCAACCGCTGCTGATAATTCTTGACTTGCAGCATTCAATTCATCCGCATTGATTGTTATCTGCTCAATCATTTCTCTTAAATTACTGCGCATATCATTGAATACCTTAACTAAAATACCAATTTCGTCTTTTCTTGTAATATCCAATTCTTTTTCTCTCAAGTTACCATTGGCAACTTCCTGGGCAAACTTTACTAACTTTGATATTGGGCTGGTAATGCTTTTTGTAATAAATATTGCAGTGAGAAAAGCCAATATAGTGGCTAATACTAATACAACAAGTATTATATTTGTTGCTTTCTTAAAATCATAAACTGCATGTTTATAAAACTCTTCAGCATGATTTCGAGCTGAATTAATTAGTTCATTTATTTCACGGTTTAATAATGCTACCCGCTCAGCACCTTTTCCTTCGGCAATATATGCTGCCTCTTTCTTTTTCCCTACCATAATTAATTTAATAACCTCATCATGAATGGATTTCCAATCTTTAAATGCCTGGTAAGCAGTATCAACAACTTTTTTATCTCCTAGAAAACGTTTATAAATAATATCAAAACTATCATATATTTTTTTCTCTAACTCATTTATCTTTTTTATAGACTCTTCAATTTGACTATTATCCGTAGCAATAAAAATATCCTTCATTTCCGAATTTATCTTTACTATATTAGATTCAATCTCCAATGCTGTATTATTAATAACAAACGGATGTTTATACATTTTCTCCATTAAATTTTCTAAACTATACATATATCTTATTCCCATTATACCTACAACACTAGTAAGCAATATTACCAGCGCAAAACCCAGTATCATCTTTTTTGATAAGTTTATATTTTTTAACATCTATGTATCCTCCTTTTCATTTTTGAATACTTGCGGGTATCAAAAAAGTAGACAGCTCCAGAGATATTTGGATAATATTTTCCTAACTACACCCAAACTAATATTAACATATAAATCTCCAAAAGTCGAGTTAAAATCAGCAACCTCAAAGATAAAAAAGAACTCGAAACCAATTGTTTCGAGCCCCTGAATCTATCATCTAAACAAATTAACCAGACTTAAGAAAAGATTCTTAAGCATCTGAAAGATAATCTGAAAAATTGTTCCACGCTCTACATCAGATTGAGCTTTCAGAGGAATTCTTCCAATCTCGGTACCATCTTTTTTGACAACCATCTCACCCAGGATTTCACCAGCCTTGATTGGTGCAATAATCCTTTCACGCAACACTATCTCTGTAGTAACCTTCTCATCAGCCCCTTTCCTTAATGGTACCTTAAAATCAGTTCCGGCAATTACCCCAACTTCTTCTACTTTTCCCCTGGAAACCCTTACTTTTTGAACCAACTGATCTTTTTCCACCACCTCATAAGCCTTAAAAGCATTAAATCCATAGCTCAAAAGTGTACTAACTTCCTTAAAACGAATATCTGAAGTAGGAGCTCCCATTACAACAGCAATAAACCTAAGCCCGTTCCGCTCACCTGTTGCAGATAAACAATACTTAGCTTCATTGGTATATCCTGTCTTTAGACCATCTACCCCTTGATAATGTCGAACTAATTTATTGGTATTATTGAGAACAAATTCACCATTCCGGACATAATCAATCCAGGTCGAAGTCCATTCTAAAACCCTGGGATATTTAAGCAGTTCCCGTGACATGATGGCGACATCTTTTGCACTTGTATAATTACCCTTAACCCCCGGATCATCGGGTGGAAGACCGTTGGTATTATAAAAATATGTATTGGTAAGCCCCAATTCTTTGGCCTTTTCATTCATTTTTCTAACAAATGCTTCTTCTGTCCCATACAGATACTCAGCAACCGCCACACATGAGTCATTAGCAGAGGCAATAGCAATGGATTTAATCAAATCCTCTAATGACATCTCTTCTCCTACTTCCAGATAAATCTGAGACCCGCCCATTCTCATCGCATTTTCGCTGGCACGTACTATATCTGTAAGATTGGCCCTTCCTTCCTCTAATGCTTCCATAATTAGAAGTAGAGTCATAATTTTGGTAATACTAGCCGGGGGCAATTTTTCATCCGGATTTTTTGAAAAAATAATCTCTCCTGTCGAGGCTTCCATTAAAATAGCTGATCTTGACTGTAAAGTAAAAACAGGTTGTTCTGCCTGGGTAGGAAGACTAAAAATTGGTATAACAATGAATATAGTACAAAAGACCGCCATGAATCTTAAAAAAGAACAATTAAAATAGCCACAACCTGGCACCCATTTTCCCTCCTTTACCAGACATTCTTTAATAATTTTTATTTGAAAGAATCGCAAAATATGTATGGTAAAAGTAGGGAAATAATAGGGATACGGGATCTGAAATTTTAAAGCATGAGAGGATTAAAGTGTAAAAAGCTAATTTTGAGCACCATAGAAATTTTTCGTTTAACTATCTTAATGAGATTGAAGGAGAAATAAGGCCTTATAACCTGGAACGTTTCCTCCAATTAAAAAATATCATAATTGTAGTAAAAGTAAATTCAAAATTATAAGGGAGGTTTTTAATATGCATTATTATCCCGGTCCTTATCCATATATGTATGACAAAAGTCTTAAAAAAACTTTAGAGTTAATCAGAAGGGCTGTAGCAGATGAAACCCGTGATCGAAAGTTCTATGAATATCTAATTAATCAGGCGCCCAATGAAAAAGAAAAAAATATTATTGCCAGCATCCGGGATGACGAAATGAAACATTTCAGAATGTTTAGGGAAATTTATCATGACATCACCGGGCATTATCCTGTACCTTTAGATAAAGAAGAATTTGAAAAACCAGCAAGTTATCTTGACGGCATTGAAAAAGCCCTTTTTGATGAATTGGAGACTGTAGAAATGTATCGTCAGATTTACTTTGGATTGAGAACCAGAAAACATAGAGATATGTTATTTGAAATTATTACAGATGAACTAAAACATGCCAGTAAATTCAATTACCTCTATACCAGAAACCTTTAATTCCAAAAAATTAAGAGAACTCCCTTCAAAAAAGAGGAGTTCTCTCTTTAATTTCTATGATCTCACTGCAAAAAGCTAATTTTTCACTTTAAAAGAAATTTTTCGAACCATCTAAAGTTCGACTGAAATCTCACTAAGATGGTTTAACGAACAATTTCTATATCGCTCAAAATTAGCTTTTTGCAGTTTAATCTTCTATTGAATTACCTCATAAATTAATGGTTTACCCTTCGGTTTCTCATCCGAGATAGTAAAAGCATTTTTCAAAAGTGATAAAGCATCATTCAGCCGTTTTTCATCATTAACATGTAATTCAGCCAGAGCCTCACCAGCTTTAACTTCATCCCCAACTTTCTTCTTCAATACAACCCCAACAGCCAGGTCAATCTGAGAATCCTTAGTCTCCCGACCAGCACCTAAAAGCATGGCACTTAAACCTACATCAATAGCTACAATTTTCTGAACATAACCGGATTTTTCAGCCTTTAGTTCCACAACTTTTTTCGCCTTTGGTAAAAGATCAGGATTATCAATAACCTCAGGATTTCCATCCTGGGCTGCAACCATCTCTTTCAACTTTTTTAAAGCTTTACCTGTCCTGATAGACTCTTCTAATTTTTTACGCCCTTCTTCAGAACTAGTCACCACATTGGCTAAAACCAGCATATAAGACCCCAGTGTCAAACAGAGTTCGTATAAATCATCTGGTCCTTCACCTTTCAGTGTATCAATAGCTTCCCTCACTTCTAATGCATTTCCCACTGCAAATCCTAAGGGTTGATCCATATCTGTCAATACTGCTACTGTCTTGCGTCCCAGGTTGTTACCGATATCTACCATCTCTCGAGCCAGCTTTTTCGCATCTTCATACTCGGTCATAAAGGCGCCCGAACCTGTCTTTACATCGAGAACAATTGCATTTGCCCCTGCCGCCAGTTTTTTACTCATAATACTACTGGCAATAAGGGGAATACTTCTAACGGTTGCAGTCACATCCCTCAAACTATATAATTTCTTATCGGCTGGAACCAGATTCCCAGTCTGGCTTACAACAGCAACACCAATCTCGTTTACATTCTTGACAAACTCTTCACTGTTCAGAGAAACTCTAAATCCTTCGATAGATTCTAATTTATCCAGAGTCCCTCCGGTATGACCCAGACCACGGCCCGACATTTTAGCAACAGGAGCACCGCAGGAAGCAACTAAAGGAGCTAGTACCAGAGTAGTAGTATCACCAACCCCACCGGTACTATGTTTATCTACCTTAGTTCCTTTTATACTACTTAAATCAACCTGATCTCCAGAATTAACCATTGCCATCGTCAAATCAGCAGTTTCCCGCTTAGTCATCCCCTGAAAGTAAATCGCCATAGCCAGAGCTGACATCTGATAATCGGGAATTTCACCCGATGTATATCCTTTAATAAGAAACTGAATCTCTTCTGTAGTTAATTCCTTCCCATCTCTCTTCTTCCGGATTAAATCGACAGCTCTCATCCTCTATTTTATACCTCCTTTACAATCCCACGCACCAACTTAATGAATTTAGGTTTGGTCCGTTCCGCTGTCTCCATCACTTCACTATGATCCAGTGGCTGAGGCAATACTCCCGCAGCCATATTGGTAATACAGGAAATCCCCAGTACCCTAATTCCCATATGATTAGCTACAATTACTTCGGGAACAGTTGACATACCTACAGCATCTGCCCCCAGGCGGCGGAAAGCCTTTATTTCAGCCGGTGTCTCATAACTGGGCCCAGTTACAGCAATATAAACCCCTTTTCTTGTGGAAATACCTAATTTTTCTGCAACCTTTTCTCCAAGTTCGATTAATTCAGGATCATAAGCGTGGGTCATATCTGGAAAACGTGGACCAAACTCTTCATAGTTTTTGCCTATCAATGGATTGGTTCCCATAAAATTAATATGATCCCTGATAAACATTAAATCACCAACGTTGAAGTTTTCATTAATACCTCCAGAGGCATTAGTAACAATTAGTGTTTTAATCCCCAGCAATTTCATGCTCCGGACCGGACGGGTTATCTCCTCCATAGAATATCCTTCATAAAAGTGGAACCGTCCCTGCATGATCAAAACCCGCTTACCTTCAAGCATTCCAACTACCAGACGTCCCGCATGGCCCTGAACAGTTGAAACCGGGAAGTTAGGGATATCTTCATAAGGAATAATAGTTGGATTTTCAACTTCTTCAGCCAATATTCCCAAACCCGATCCCAAAATCATTCCGATCTCAGGTTCAAAAGGAATCTTATCTTTGATGTAATTCACACTTTCAATAATTTTTTTTACATCCATAGTCCTCACTCCTATTTTAAAATTTCTTTAGCAAAACTCTCCCCGTTTTCAGGAGATGGTACACCTAATAATTCAGTTACCGTTGCTCCAAGATCTGCAAAACTCTCCCTTACTCCAATATTATACCCTTCTTTGATAGCCTTACCAAAAATCAATACAGGAACCTGTTCTCTGGTATGGTCTGTTCCCGGATGTGTAGGGTCACAACCATGATCAGCAGTAATTATCAATACATCTTCAGGTTTCATGGCCTCAATTAACTCTGGAATCCGCCCATCAAACTCTTCTAATGCTCTGGCATAGCCCTCTACATTATTTCTATGTCCATAGACCATATCAAACTCCACCAGATTTGCAAAAATTAATCCAGGTTTTTCCTGAACCATAAAATCCAAAATTGCATCTACCGAATCCATATTGGATACAGTATGGTTCGACTGGGTCAAACCCCGTTTAGCAAAAATATCCTCAATTTTACCAACTCCCATTACTTCAAGACCCGCTTCTTTTATAAGATCCAGAATTGTCTTTTTAGGTGGTTCTAATGAAAAATCTTCTCTCCGTTCTGTCCGGGTAAAGTTTCCAGGAGTACCCACAAATGGTCGGGCAATGACCCGTCCTACAGCATGGGGGCCAGTAAGGATTTTTCTGGCCTTTCGACACATTTCATATAATTCCTCAACAGGGATAATCTCTTCATGGGCAGCGATCTGAAATACACTATCAGCAGAAGTATAGACAATGGGTTTTCCTGTCTTCATATGTTCTTCCCCAAGCTCCTGAATGATAACGGTACCCGAAGCAGGAACATTCCCAAGAACTTTACGACCAATGGCCTTCTCAAAAGCATCAATTACTTCCTTAGGAAAACCATTTGGATATGTGCGGAAAGGTTCTTCTAAAATAATCCCTGCTATCTCCCAATGGCCTGTAGTAGTATCTTTTCCTTTTGAACATTCCCTCATTATCCCATATACTCCACGACCAGGCTTAGCCGGTACTCCGGGAATGTGATCTATATTACCCAGGCCCAATTCAGCCATATTGGGTAAGTTCAACCCACCCATCTTCTCAGCTATATGGATAAGAGTATTCGCACCTTCATCACCGTATTCATAAGCATCTGGCATTGCACCAATCCCTACACTATCCAGTACAATAAGAATCACTCGATTTACTTCACTCAATTAACATCACTCCCTTTTAAATCTCAATAACAATAATAGTTTGTCCTTATATTTAGAAGATTATCATTTGCCAGATGTCTGACAACTATCTATTATATATATTCATTAACCTCGTAATTTTTTCCTTCTCAATTATTAAAAATTTATTTATAAATTATAAATTTTAAGTAAACTTCCAACTACAATATTAGGTTATACTGCAGAAAGCTAATTTTAAGCGACATAGAAATTTTTCGCTAAACCATCTTACCGAGATTTCGACGAAATAAGTCCTCATCACAGGAGTTGATGAACTAATCAAGGGTCAGGAAGGCCCTTTGATTAGGAAACCTTATTTCGGCGGAAATCGAGCTTTAGATGGTTCAAAAAATTTCTCAAAAACGAAAAATTAGCTTTCTGCAGTATAACCATAAATCTATATGTTTTCTAGTTAAAATATGATAACTATTTTTTACCTCTCACTTCTGGGTCGGGGCCAGGATAACGCGGTCCTTGATAGCATTCCATACTTCCTGCCATTTGATAACCTCCTTCACCGGATTAACTTTTTCTTTTAAAAGTTTATATTCAATAAGGTATTCCGAATCAGAATCACTGGTCATCTTTTCATAGAGATCAGCCAACTCCCGATAAACGCGAATCTGTTCCATAAGATTATTACATTTTTTCGCCAGGAAGAGACTTTTTTCAAACGTTTGTAAAGCTTTAACATATTTTTCTTCTTCTTTATAAAGGATTCCCCAGAGAAAATAGTGATACCCTTCTTCCAGTAGATTAACTGTTTTATTCAAATATTCGTCAGCTTTTTCTAAAATTTTTCGTCCTTTTTTGAAATTTTTCCTTTCCAGATTAATCCGAGCAGTCTCATTAAAAAGAGATGCCAGTTCAGCGGGGCCAGGTTCTAAAACAAAGCTGTTATTCAACATTTCCTGTGCCTTTTCATATTGACCTCGATATATAAAGAGAATGGCTAAATTGTTATAAATCATTGCTTTCTTTGACTCCGGCAGGGGAACTTCTTCTAAAAGAGAAAGGTACATCTCAAGAACGGGAACCAGGTACTTCAAGTTTCTATTTAATTCATACATCATAAGATAAATTACCCCAAGTAAGATCATGCTATTCAAAATTATATCAACTTTTTCACTATGCTCCAAAATATGTGTTAAAACTATCCTTCCACCTTCCAGATCGCCCTGATGATACATATTTAACGCCATTCCATATCTTACCTGATCAAAAAAACCAGCTTTTAAATCAATCTCTCCATTTTCCTGACTGAATTCCAAAAACAAATTGTTTAGCTCCATATACTTTTCCATTGACTTCTGGTAATCATATAAGTGATAGTAAGACACACCCATAAGATATTTACCCAATAACTGATATTTTATGTCATCAACTAAACGAGCAATTGCAATCATTCCAGCTGCTTCTTCAATAGCTATATGATAGTTATGTTTTTCAATTTCTGATAAAATATTTTCATAAATCTGTTCCAGTTGAACCTGGTTCATTGAATCCCACCCCGCTTTTCCCCTTCTCTAACCAGATTATATCAATTCAAACAATCCCCTGCAATTTATCATAACAAAATAGGACCTAAAACCTAAATTATCACCTAATTCAAGTGATTAAAGTCCTAAAACTTAAATCATTGGGAAAAGATTTTTAATTTTATTTCGACATCATTTCCTGATATTCCTTGTTTTTTCTCCCAAAAAGTTATTTATAACCTGTTATAAATACAAAAACCCCCTGAAAGTGATTTTCAAGGGGTTCTCTTCTGGTAGCATTAATTTAAATTATGATTTTACTGCAAAAAGCTAATTTTTTACTTCAAACAGAAATTTTTCAAACCATCTAAAGTTCGATTACAGCCGAAATAAGGCACACTAATCAATAGGCCATCCTGACCCCTGATTAGCTCATCACATCCTGTGATGAGACCTTATTTCGACTGAAATCTCACTAAGATGGTTTAATGAAAAATTTTTATGACGCTCAAAATTAGCTTTTTGCAGTTTAATCAAATTATAATAATTCTTCTAGTGGAGTGTACTCCATACCAAAAGCATCTGCAACAGCTTTGTAGCAAACTTTACCTTTATAAACGTTCATACCTTTAGCCAGACCTGGATCTAATTCCATAGCCTTCTTATAACCCAGATCGGCTAGTTTAATAGCATATGGTAGAGTACAGCTTGTCAAAGCAAAGGTAGAAGTTCTGGCAACAGAACCAGGCATGTTAGCTACTGAATAAAGAATTACACCATGACGTACATTAACCGGGTTTTCATGAGTAGTAGGAGTAATACCTTCTACACAACCACCCTGGTCAATAGCTACATCAACGATTACAGAACCTGGCTTCATGGACTTAATCATCTCATCAGTAATGAGAGATGGAGCCTTTGCACCAGGAATCAGAACAGCACCAACAACCAGGTCAGCTTCTTTAACCAGACGAGCAATGTTGTACTTATTGGAAATAACGGTCTTCACATTACCGTGGAAGATATCATCCAAATAACGCAGTCGCTCGGGGTTAATATCCAGAATAGTAACATCAGCACCCAGACCCAGAGCCATCTTCGCAGCATTAACACCTACAACACCACCGCCAATGATAACAACTTTACCCGGCTCTACTCCTGGAACACCACCTAACAGAACACCAGAACCACCATTGTACTTGGTCAACCAGTTAGCACCCATTTGAATAGACAGACGACCAGCAACCTCACTCATTGGGGTTAACAGAGGTAATCTACCTTCTTCATCTTCAACAGTTTCGTATGCAATAGCTACAACCTCTTTTTCTGCCAGAGCTTTAGTCAATTTTTCTTCTGCTGCAAGGTGTAAGTAAGTAAAGAGAATCAAACCTGGACGGAAATATTGATATTCACTTGGCAGTGGCTCTTTTACTTTAATAACCATTTCAGCTTTGTTCCAGACATCTGCAGCATTATTTAAAATTTCAGCACCTGCATTGATATATTCCTCGTTAGATATACCGCTACCTAACCCTGCATCTTTCTCAATATATACTTTGTGGCCGCGAGAAACGAGAGCCTCTACACCAGCAGGAGTAATACCAACCCGGTTTTCGTTATTCTTAATTTCCTTTGGTACACCAATAATCATTTAAAGCTACCTCCTTAAAATATATTTCTTTTTAAATCCCCATAAGAATTTAAATGCAAATTTTATGCCAAATTTCACAATTGCACCATTTGGAGGTTGTCCCATTAAAGGACTGTGCAATTTGGAGCAGATTTGCAAATTATTGCCTGCAAATATTTGCATGTATAACCTAATTTTTTATAAGCAGACGCACTGCTAACTCCATAAATACCGGTGTGATAAAAGCTTCAATCAAGCTTGCTACCACCATCATCCCACCAATCAGTATCATAAATACAGAATAACTGATTAAATAGTGACCAAAATTAATGGGTCTTTTAGTAATCAGGCTTTTTAAAATAGTGATACTAAAGAAAATAGCTATAACTCCGGCCAGAATAGTCGCGGGAACAATAATCAGGTTCTGAGGTAAAATAGAAACCAAAGCAAATAACATTCCTTTAAAACTAAGCTCATGAACTAAAAAACCCACCGTAAAACCGATAACAAACCCCCGCAAAAAAACCAGTCCGGGAATAAGGGGCATTCCGATAAGCGATAAACCAAGAAGCCACATTATAATAATAGTTTTAATATTCAGCCAAATAGAATCCCAGAGATTGACCTGATACTCATCATTAAACTTTCCTGCAAGTCCATTAAAGAAAGTTGATAGATAATCTACCAGTTCCTTTTTCCCTATATAATCAAGAGTACGAATTGCCAGAGCACCAAAGACAACACCAGCGATAAAAATAAATAATACAAAAAACATTATTGGGAGATTTTTAAATAAAAAACCATTTGCCCCCTGTTGCCATCGGTTCAGTTTCATTATGCCTCCCCCTCTCTTTTAAAGTCAGAACTTATAACATCTTATCTCCATATTTATGTAAGAGAAGGGGAAGATATAACATAACATTCATCTATTAAGAAATCCTGTTTCAATCACCTTTCTAGCCAGATATTCAGCAGCCAGAATATCCTCTAAAGAGTTGGAAGTAGCAGCAACAAATGTAATCCCCGTCCGATGCTGATTGGCAGCTTCAATAGCCCGCTTTACAGCAGCTTCAGCCGGAGCCAGCCCTTTTTTGGCCCGGGTTCTGCTCACCGTTGCAGTTAAAACCTCCGGTGCACCATGGATATAAGCAGCATCAAAAGCCACCCCACCCGTATCAGAGACAATCAAAACTACTTTGTCTTTAAACTCTGCAAGTTTGCTGACCTCACCTCCTATATTAGGTAGTATATGGGTTAGTTTCACACCTGACCGATTTATTCCGGCCAGGGCAGATTGAATCCGCTTTTTGCGTTCTTCTTCAGTTTCCCAGCGAGGTTCTGCAATCACTATTAAATCTGTCTTGTGCTGTAAAGCCATACACCCTGCCAGATATCCCATTTTTTCAGGATTAACCGCTACCGGAGGGATTACATCATCAGGTGCAGCTCCCAATACTAAAACAGCTCCTGCATCCAGTACTGCCTCTGCGGTAGTAGACATATCAATCACATCCACAATAATTACTACATCACCCTTTAAAGCAGCTGCGGCAGCTCCCGAAGCATTATACCCGACTTGAAGAGTCTTTACCCATTTTTTGTTGGGATTATTTGCGAACTGCTTTACCATAATTGCCTCCTCCTCCCGGAAGGAGAGTCAGTTTTCCCTCCCGGGCCAGCACTATATTTTCTGCAGTACGGCTTGGAACCACATCTTTCAATTCTTCCAGACCTACTCTGTGCAGAACATTCATTTCACTTTTAAAAGCATCTATCAATTTTTCAACGGTCTTACGCCCCACCCCCGGAATATTTTCCAGCGGAATTTGGTAATGATAGGGTGGTCTATGGGGTGGAGATATAGAGAATTCCCGATCGCAAATATCTACAATTCTATCCCAGACTCCTCTAACCACTCTTTCACTCCCGCAGTACTCACATTCAAATTGAGGCGGTTCTCCAACTAAGGTGCTTTGACAGTTTTCGCAAAAAGAACGGTGATATTTACCCAGACGCGGATCCATACCATAGTTAGCAACAATCTGCCCAATCTCTTCTTTACCAGCAAGAACAGCAAAGATATGCTCAAAATCCGGCTTTTTAACCTGTATCAGATTATACTCACGCCCAATTTTGGAAAGTGAGTGGGCATCCGAATTACTCAAAAAAGTACGGGAACTAAGTTCTGAAAAATGATCTGCCATCTCTGTATCAGCACTTAATCCCAGTTCTATGGTTTTTATTTTTAAATCCAGATCGTCAGGGAAAATCTCTTTTAATGAACTGGCACAATTTCCGTAAATACTTTTATAAGGGGTAAACGCATGGGCCGGAATCAAAACACCTTCAAGTCCATCTACAATTTGCAAAATCTCTTTTCCGGATAAGTACGTCATCTGAGAACTCAAAGAGATGTTAGTAACATATTGTGCTAAAATCTTACTAAATTCAGTGATTTGCTCCAATGTAGGGAAAAAGGCAAGAAAATGAGCCCTGCCACCTTCGGCTTCTTTACTCTCTACTTCAGATCCTAAAAAAACCGTAACCTGATCTTTATAACGATATCCGCCGCCTGGTAATAAAATCAGTTCCCCCTGCTCAATCATCCTTTTAATATCTTCAATAACTGGGGGGGAAGCACAATCTATAATTCCAATAATATCTATTCCTTTGCGTCCATAGGCTTCTTTAACAATATTTTCAAAAGTCAAATTTCTTGAAGCAGTAATCTTAACCGGAGTTTTATCAGAACTTGCTCCAATATGAATGTGAAGATCCATAAAATATTGCTGCATCACAATTCCACTCCCTTTTGGACCATTACCATCAAAAGACCAGTAACTGTTTTTGCATCTTTTAATTCACCTCTTTTAAGCATTTCGATAATCTCTTGCCATGAAAAGTGGTGAATACTCAAAAATTCATCTTCATCAGTAGCTTGAGAAGTTGGGGTTAAATTTTCTGCCAAATAAATATGCACCATTTCATCTGCAAAACCAGGACTGGTATAACAGGAGACCAATTTCTTCAATGATTCGGCCCGATATCCTGTCTCTTCTTCTAATTCCCGGATTGCTGCATCATCTGGGTCTTCACCCGGATCTAGTTTACCTGCCGGAATTTCCAACAGTTCCTCCTCACAGGCTTTACGGTACTGTCTGACCAGAAGTACTTTTTCTTCAGAAGTTAAAGCGACAACAGCCACCGCCCCAGGATGTTCTACCACCTCCCGGGTGGAAATTTTACCATTAGGAAGTTCCACCGTATCTAACCGAAGATTTATCATTTTTCCTTTAAAAATTTCTCTGGATTCGATGGTTTTTTCTTTAAATTTCATAAACCTGATCCCTCACTTGCATTATATTTTTTAAATTTTTTCCGTCCATTTAAGAAATTCGATGAAGAGCTAACATACCAGCAAGACCGGCAGTAAGAAAAAACTCCCGATCTTCTGAAAATTTTCGTCCCATCGTCTGTAAATTTAAACTATCATCGTTTAAAACATGCTCCACTTGATCTGTAGGAAAATAACTGATTAGATGCTTTTCTTTTATACCCGAATTAATAAGCTGTTTTTCAATAATTTCCTTCTTTTTACCGTCAAGTTCCGGAATAGCAATACTGCTCTTTATCAATGTCAATTTACCCAATACTATTCGTGAATGATGGCTTATTCCCCAATGTCGGGACCTTGAATCAGCAAAGCTGATCCTGAGAACAGCTATTGGATCACCACACAAAAGGGCAGCCGCATGAAGAAAATTAGCCTGTTCTACTCCACTAAAACCGTAAGGAGTTCCTGTACCTACAATTCCCGGCCCCATTGCGATAATTACTATATCTGCTTTAAAAACCCACTTAGCGGCAAGCAAAGCAGTATATACATTTACAGCTTCTAAATCACCGCCAAAGGCATGACCAAAAGTGATAGTTCCTTCAATAAAACCCCGTTTTTTTAAAGACCTGACCAGTTTACTTATTGCCAAAGGCAAAGCCCCTCCATCGCTCATAAGATAAACTATTTTAGTTTGGGGCTTAAGATTTTTTATCACCACTGCAATAGGTGTTATCATACTGTGCAAAGGTGCTACTATCACCGGCATACCCGCCAGTGTATCAGCTTTCTTTAGCTGCGCATGATACGGACTTTCCTCTTCTTCTACACTTAATACTTTCAGCTGATATGGTGTATATCTAAGTTTCATGATATGTCCACAGGATTCTGGATCTAGAGAATCATTTCCATAAACGTGAAGTATAAAATGATATCCGCCTGTACCCAGATTTAAATTTCTGGCAGTTGTATTTAAAATTACTTTTTGCCCTATTTTTACTAATCCGCCGATTTCAGGATAATGGATCGCTTTTGCTACCTCTCCATCCACCAGAACTTTAACAATGACCAGATCCTCATAATCCTCAATAATATCTATTACCTGGCCTAATCTTATACGAATCAATCTATTCCTCCTTTTCTATATTCAAGTTTTAAAATATAAATCCTTCTCTTTATTTTTAACTTTAATAGAGCGTCTAATACACTTACCGGTATATTATAAAGCAATAAAACTTAAACCCCCACAGATTTCAAAATAGTTTAAATAAGGAAACAAAAAAAAAAGATAAACCTTATTAGTTTATCCGAGGCTGTTAACTTTCTAACTTTGTCAACAACCTGAGATAAACTTTATAAGTTTATCCTATAGCCATTTATTTATTTTTTTTATTTATATTTTTAGGTTTTCCATCAGCACAACAGGATGGAACCTTATTGCCATACTGTTTTTCATTAGCCTGAGCAATTTTTTCTATCAAGCGTTTAAACCATCCTTTCATTAGATTCACTCCCTTAAATGAGTATTTTTTAACCAATTCATCCCACTATTCCTATATTCTACTAATCTGCTGTTCTTTTATTTATTATATGATTAAACTGCAAAAAGCTAATTTTTCGCTTTAAGAGAAATTTTTCGAACCATCTAAAGTTCGATTTCAGTCAAAATAAGACATACTAATCAATGGGCCCTCCTGGCCTTTGATTAGCTCATCACATCCTGTAAGATGGTTTAACGAAAAATTTCTATGATGCTCAAAATTAGTTTTTTGCAGTTTAATCATTATATATTTTACCTAATAAATATGAATGATTTATGAAAACTTATAATTAATGATTTTACTACAAAAAACTAATTTTTTCGCTTCAAAAGAAATTTTTCGAACCATATTTTATTGGTTTTATTTATTCTCATTATTTATTTTATTTAAAAGGTGAATCAATCACTGCAATTTCCTCTATAACAGTTGATCTGATTAAACCCGAAAAGAATTTTCATATTAAAAGCAAATATGGCTAAACTGCAAAAAGCTAATTTTTCGCTCCTTGAGAAATTTTTAGAACCATCTAAAGCTCGATTTCAGCCGAAATAAGGCTTCCTAATCAAAGAGCCATCCTGGCCCTTGATTAGCTCATCACCTCCTGTGATGAGGCCTTATTTCATCTGAAATCTCGCTAAGATGGTTTAGCGAAAAATTTCTATAGTGCTCAAAATTAGCTTTTTGCAGTATAATCAAATATATTTTTAGAACACAATCTTTGTTTTAGAATTATATTTAATATTAGGGTAATTCTAATCAAATTTAAAATAAACGAGATTTGACATTCTGTTAAAAATACTACTACCGCTGATATACCAACTATCGGTAAAATATCAACAAAATGATGAGCATAACAAGCAATCATTGAGCCAGTTGAAAATAACTATCAAGTTCTCATAATTTAAAAGTTTTTTAATCTGTAATAATATCATCAAAAAAACGTGGATTTCTCCATTTTATTTCGTTACCATCTGAATTATTGCCACGGTATATTCAGCAGCCTTGACCAGGTTCTCAACGGTAATAAACTCTTCTGTAGAGTGTACTTTTTCCATTCCAATTCCTAGATTAATGGTTGGAATTCCATACCCATTAAGGATGTTGGCATCACTTCCCCCTCCGCTGGGCACTAAATTCGTTTCAATTCCAATGGATTTAGCCGCCTCTTTTGCTATTATGACCACCGGATCCTCCTCACTAAAAAAGAAGGAGGGATACATCAATTGTGTATTGATCTCAACTTCTGCTCCAAATTTAGCCGCAGCACGCTCCAGGATATCTCTCATATGAGCAACCTGTGCTTCAAGTTTTTTTCGATTCCGACTCCGGGCTTCACCCAAAAGTTCTACCCGGTCAGGAACAATATTGGTAGCCTGTCCTCCTTTGATCACACCAATATTAGCAGTGGTCTCTTCATCAATCTGGCCCAGTTTCATTTCAGAAATAGCCAGACTGGCCACTTTGATAGCATTAATACCAGCAGAAGGATTTATTCCCGCATGGGCAGCTTTTCCCTTAACTATAGCTTCAAAACGGTACTGAGCCGGGCCCTGCACAACAATTGTTCCTACATCACCACTGGAATCATAGCAAAAACCATAATCAGCCCTTATCTCTTCAGGATTTACATTTTTAACACCATGAAGACCGCCTTCCTCTGCAACAGTAAACAGAACCTTAATTTCACCATGTTCCAGATTATTTTCTTTTATAACCCAGAGAGCCTCAAGAATAGCCGCAACCCCTGCAATATCATCAGCAGCAAGGACTGTATCACCTTTACTGGTGATAACTCCATCTTTTAAAACCGGTTCAATCCCTTTTCCAGGACTTACCCGGTCCATATGGGCACAGAGAAGTAGAGAAGGTGTATCAACTTTACCTTTGAGTACACCAATAACATTACCCGCATTTCCACCTATATTCTCCCCGGCATTATCTTCATGTACTTCTAACCCTAAATTTTCTAACTCTGTCTTTAATTGATCAGCCATCTTACGTTCCTTTTTCGTCTCACTGTCAATGGTAACCAGTTCCATAAAAAGATCAACCAATCTCTTCTTCTTAATCATGATTTTCACTCCTTTTAAGACAAAATGCTCTTCAGTCAATTGATCATATTAACTGCAAAGAGCTAATTTTTCGCTTCAAAAAAAATTTTTCGAACCATCTAAAGTTCGACTGAAATCTCACTAAGATGATTTAACGAAAAATTTCTATGTCGCTCAAAATTAGCTCTTTGCAGTTTAATCATAATATTAATAAAGTAGCCGTAGTTTATATAATTACTACGGCCACATTTACTTATTCTATTTTACCAGTTCTGCACCTTTCTTAAGAGCTGCTTCATTCAGTGGGATAAATTTTTCTTTGCCTGCAAATGCTTTCTTCATTGCCTTTATAACCGACTCAAAAGGTAAAATTTTAGTCTTTTGAATATAAGCACCCAATGCCACCATATTCAATACCTTACTGCTGCCCAGCTCGTTAGCAATATCATTGCAGGGTACTTTTAAGATTTCTATATCAGTACGCTCGCATTCCTTTTCAATCAAAGAAGAGTTAATAATCAAAAGTCCCCCTGGCTTAACCATTGGAGCAAATTTCTCTAATGATGGCAAATTCATTACTATACACACATCAGGTGTGGTAGTAATCGGAGAAGCAATCCTCTTATCACTAACAATTACGGTACAGTTAGCAGTACCACCACGCATTTCTGGACCATAAGAAGGCATCCAGGATACTTCTTTACCTTCCATCATGCCAGTATAGGCCAAAAGCCTTCCCATGGCCATTATACCTTGACCACCAAAACCTGCCATAATTATTTCCTGCTTCATTTATTCCACCTCCTCTGGGGTCTTAAACTCACCTAATGGATAATAAGGAATCATATTTTCCTCTAACCACTTTAGAGCTTCAATAGGAGTCAGACCCCAGTTGGTTGGGCAGGTAGAAAGAACCTCTACTAAACTAAAACCTTTACCCTCTAATTGAGTCTCAAAGGCCTTTTTGATAGCTTTTTTTGCTTTCCTAATATGTTGCGGATTATGCACAGATACCCGGGCAATATAAGCAACACCTGTCAATGTAGAAAGCATCTCAGATACTCTAATTGGATAACCGGCCTTTTCAGCATCTCTTCCATATGGAGCAGTAGTAGCTTTCTGGCCCAGCAAAGTTGTTGGAGCCATCTGACCACCAGTCATACCATAAATAGCATTATTAACAAAAATAGTAGTAATCTTTTCACCACGGTTTGCAGCATGAACAATCTCAGCAGTACCGATTGATGCTAAGTCACCATCACCCTGATAGGTGAATACTACTTTATCAGGAAGAACCCGTTTAATTCCAGTAGCTACTGCAGGAGCACGACCATGAGCAGCTTCATGCATATCACAATTAAAATATTCATAAGCTAAAACAGAACAGCCTACTGGAGCAACCCCGATAGTCTTTTCACGGATCCCCAGTTCATCCATTACTTCAGCAACCAGCCGATGAATGATACCGTGGGTACAACCTGGGCAATAGTGCATCTGCTTATCAGTCAAAGATTCTGGTCTTCCGGCAACCTTAATCATTACTTTCCACCTCCCAGTGCTTTAACCTGTTCAATAATTTCATCTGGCGAAGGAACCATACCGCCAGTCCGACCATAGAAATGAACAGGAACTTTACCGTTAACAGCAAGTCTTACATCTTCGACCATCTGACCGGTACTCATCTCTACTGTTAAAAATGCTTTTACATTATCTGCTGCTTTACTAATAGTTTCTGTTGGGAATGGCCACAGAGTAATTGGACGAATCAAACCAACTTTATATCCTTCTTCCCGAAGAGTTTCCATAGCACTAAAGCAAATCCGGGAGGTAGTGCCGTAAGCAACCAGAGCAATTTCTGCATCTTCCATATTAATAGTTTCAACTTTAACCTCATTTTCTTTAATCTTCTCATATCTTTTATAACGATTCCAGTTCATTTCCTCCAATTTTTCGGGTTGCAAGGATAGGGAATTAATAACATTTGGTTTTCTACCTTTACAACCATCTGTAATCCAATCCTTAGCTGGTAAATCCCGCTTGGGTGGCTCTTTAAACTCAACTGGTTCCATCATTTGTCCAATCATTCCATCACCAATAACCATAACAGGTACCCGATATTGATCAGCAATATCAAAAGCTTCCATTACCAGATCCACAGCTTCCTGGATGGAAGACGGAGCTAAAACTACCATGTGATAGTCACCATGACCGCCGCCCTTTGTAGCCTGGAAATAGTCAGACTGAGCCGGTTGAATACCACCAAGACCTGGGCCCCCACGAACTATATTAACAATTACACAGGGCAAATCCGCACCCGCAATATAAGAAATACCTTCCATCTTTAAACTGATTCCTGGACTGGAAGATGAAGTCATTACCCGTGCACCAGCGCCAGCAGCACCATAAACCATATTAATAGCTGCAACTTCACTTTCCGCCTGTAAGAAAACTCCACCTACTTCAGGCAAACGTCTTGACATATACTCAGGTAATTCATTCTGGGGAGTGATTGGATATCCAAAAAAATAACGACATCCAGCTTTAATCGCAGCTTCACCAATGGCCTCATTACCTTTCATCAATATTCTCTCACCCATTAGACAACCCCCTTTACAGTCATTTAGTCAGCACAAAAAAGAATTATTTTATTTTTTCTTCTCTTCCTTATAAACCTCAATTACAGTATCTGGACAAATGCTAGCACAGAATCCACAGGCAATACATTTATCCTGCTCTTCAACCATAGCAGGATGATAACCTTTAGCATTGATCTTATCTGACATCTTGACGATATTTTTTGGACATACGGTAGTACAAAGTTCGCATCCTTTACACCTATCCACATCAAATACAACTTTATTAGGCACGTAAAATCCCTCCTTCTAGAATTACCCCCCATTTTAGAAAATTCGGGGTTAAAGATAGAATCCCTCTATTTTTAACCCCAATATTCATAACAATTTTTACTAACAACCTGCTCTAGAAGGATTATATTCTCTGGCCCTTTCTTCTCCTCTTAAAACCCGTAATGCTCCTAAAGCCAGTGCTTCTAACTCATTTTCACCAGCACAGATTTTAACAGGAGCAATAAAGGAAACCCGTTCAGAAATCATCTTAGTTAAACGTTCAGAATGTGCCATACCTCCCGTTAAGATAATGGCATCTACCTGGCCTTTAAGCACAGTTGCTGCAGAGCCAATCTCTTTAGCAATCTGATAGGCCATTGCACGGAAGATCAAGTAAGCATCCTCATCACCGGTTTCTATCCACTCTTCAACTTTTCTAAGATCGGTAGTATTGAGATATGCTACTAGACCTCCCTCACCAACTATCTTTTTTAAGATCTCCTCTTGAGTATATTTACCTGAAAAGCACATTTTAACAAGATCCCCAACGGGTACCCCACCGGAACGGTTAGGAGAAAATGGACCTTCTCCGTCCAGAGCATTGTTTACATCAATTACTCGCCCTTTTGAGTGAGCACCGACAGAAACTCCTCCACCCATATGGGCTATAACAAAATTACACTCTTCATATTCTTTCCCCAGCTCTTTAGCAACTTTACGACCCATAGCTTTCTGGTTCAGAGCATGAAAAATACTTTTTCGCTTAATTTCAGGTATTCCTGAATATCTGGCAACAGGCTCCATCTCATCAACAATTACAGGATCAACAATAAAGGCCTTACCGCCAGCTTCTTTAGCAATTTCATAAGCTATAAGACCGCCCAGATTACTAGCATGTTGGCCCTGTACCCCAACTTTTAAATCTTCAAGCATTTTTTCATTCACTGTATAAGTTCCGCCAGGGATGGGCCATAAAAGCCCACCCCGGCCAGAAACTGCATCCAGCTCAGAAATCTTAATCCCGTGTTCTTTAAGGGCATTTAATATCACTTTTTTCCTTAACGGAAGTTGATCTGTTATTTTCTCATAAGGAGCCAGTTCTTCTCTACTATGGGTAATATTAGTTTTAAATATCTCATTTTCATCTTCATAGACTGCGATTTTTGTAGAAGTAGAGCCGGGATTAACAACTAAAATTTTAAAACTGGACATTTAAATCCCTCCATCATTGGATCAATACAGTTTAAGCTGAATGCAAAAACTCATTACCGTACGATATAGTTACTGCGAACACGACCCATCTTTTCAATTCTTTCTTCAGCCATAATATCTGCAGCTTTATAAGTTGGGATATTATCCCGTTTGGAAATTTCTATAACTTTGAGAATCCGATCATAAATTTTTGCTACATCTCTTAAAACATTGTCACGATTGTAACCTAATAATTCATGGTAAACATTAATCAGACCACCAGCATTAATTACATAGTCAGGAGCATAAAGAATACCCTTTTCATGAATGATGTCACCATGACGCTCTTCTTTCAATACGTTATTTGCAGCACCGGCAATAATACGACACTTGAATTGTGGAATGGTTTCATCATTTACAACAGCACCCAGAGCACATGGAGCAAAGATATCACATTCTACACCATAAATTTCATCAGGAGCAACAGCGGTTGCACCAAATTCTTTAACCACTTTATCTATTCTTTCCTGATCAATATCAGTAACGATCAGTTTTCCGCCCTCTTCATGAATATGCTTGCAGAGATAGTAACCAACATGACCTAAACCCTGAACTGCTACAACTTTACCTTCCAGGCTATCAGAGCCGTAAACTTCTTTACAGCAAGCCTTCATACCTTTATATACACCAAAAGCAGTCATAGGAGATGGGTCACCAGAAGTACCGGAAAGACCGGTTACGTAGTCAGTTTCCATAGCTACATAATCCATATCTTCTACACTGGTACCAACATCTTCTGCAGTAATATAACGACCATTTAAGCTTTGAACGTAGCGACCAAAAGCTCTCCAGAGTTCTTCACTTTTATCTTTTTTCGGATCACCCATGATAACGGTCTTACCGCCGCCCAGATTTAAACCAGCTGCAGCTGCTTTGTAAGTCATACCCCGTGCCAGGCGCAGTGCATCTAAAATAGCGTCATCTTCATTTTCATATACCCACATACGGGTACCACCAAGAGCAGGACCTAATGTAGTATCATGAATACAGATGATTGCTTTTAAACCGGAAGTTTTGTCATAACAAAATACCAGTTGTTCATAATCATATTTTTCCATGTACTCAAATTTTTTCATTATTAATTCCTCCTTTTCTATAAATTATTGATTTTTGTATTCCATCATCAATTTACCCAGGGCCATAGAATAGTATTTGGTCATATAGTTATCGGCCCGGGATGTTACAACAACAGGAACCTTAGCACCAACAACTAACATAGCAGCTCGCATTTTAGAAAAATAAGATAATGCTTTATACATGACGTTACCAGTTTCAATATTTGGAACCAAAAGCACATCTGCTTTACCGGCTACTGGGCTTTTAATCCCTTTATGCTTAGCTGCTTCTTCACTGATGGCATTATCAAATGCCAATGGTCCATCTATAATACAGCCTTTAATCTGCCCGCGATCAGCCATCTTAGAAAGAATTGCAGCATGAATAGTTGGTTCCATATCTGGATTGACCAATTCTAATGCTGCTAAAGGTACAACTTTAGGCATTTCCACACCAATAGAATGCATAACTTCTACAGCATTTTCGATAATTTGCTTTTTCTGATTCAAATCAGGATACATATTCATTCCGCCATCTGTCATAATAATTAGACGGTCCAGATCTTCTAAATCCATCAATGCTATATGACTTAGCAAGCGGTCCTGACGCAAACCATATTCTTTGGTCAAAAGAGCACGTAAAATGGTTGCAGTACCAACTAGACCTTTCATTAAGAAATCAGCTTCACCTTCTGCTACAATCTGCACAGCTTTATGAGAAGCTTTTGTAACATCAGGCTCATCATAAATCTTTATATTGGATAGGTCATAATAAACCTCTTTTGCAAAAACTTCAATCTTTTCTTTATCACCAACGAGAATTGGGGTAATTAAACCATCTTCTTCTGCTTTTTTAACTGCTTTTAATACTTCTGGATCTTCCGCAGCGGCTACAGATAAAACCTTAGGTGCTGTAGATTTTGCCTGTTCTACCATTTCCTCAAATGTTTTAAACATGGTCATTTCACCCCTTCAACAATATATTCTAAAGGTTCTTCTTCTCTTCTCAAAACCCGAAGAGCTCCCTGGCAAAGAGCCAACATTTCCATTGCCCCTGGATAAACTTTCACCGGAGCAATGTATTGTACATATTCGGTAATTCCATCTGTAACCATCTTCGAGTGAGCCAGTCCACCGGTAAGAATAATAGCATCCACTTCACCCTTTAAAACAGTCGCCATTGCTCCAATCTCTTTGGCAATCTGATAAATCATAGCATGATAAACTTCTGCTACTTTTTCATCACCTGCTTTGATTTTTTCTTCGATCTCTTGACAATTGTTTGTCCCAAGATAGGCAGTCAAACCGCCCTGACCCACCATCCTTTTTTTAAGCTCTCTGAAAGTATATTTACCAGAAAACGCCAATCTAACCAGATCACCAACAGGTAATTGACCACAACGTTCTGGGGAAAATGGTCCACTTTCATTGGCATTGTTTACATCCACTATTCGACCTTTTAAAAGAGGTGCAATAGATATACCCCCACCCAGGTGAGCAACAATGAAATTACACTCTGAAAAACTTAAATTTAGATCCCTAGCTGCCTGTCTTGCTGTAGCTTTAATATTCAAAGCATGACTTAAACTTCTCCGTTCAATCTCCGGAATACCTGAAATTCTGGCTTCCGGAATAAATTCGTCAACAGCAACCGGATCAACAGTAAATGCAGGAATATTTAACTTACTGGCGAGATCAAAAGCGATTAATCCTGCCAGATTGGACGCATGTTCCCCCTGAACTCCCTCTTTAAGATCATTTACCATCTGCTGATTGATCCGGTAAGTTCCACCTGAAAGTGGTCTAAGTAAACCACCACGGGCAACAATTGCATCTAATTCTTCTAAAGAAAAGCCTTTTTCTTTAACCGTTTTAATAACCATTTCTTTACGAAAATCCAGTTGGTCAATAATTCGCTCATATTTAGAAAGCTCTTCAGTTGAATGGGAAATATTTTCTTCAAAAAGTAACTTTTCATTATGATAAATGGCGATCTTGGTCGAAGTTGAACCAGGATTGATCACCAAAATCTGATATTCCATCTTTAATTAGACCCCTCTTTCTATAGATAGCCTCACTTTATTTTAAAATTCTTTTAACCCTACCAACACTCTTAATTCTCTCTTCTACCATTAAATCAGCAGCTTTATAAGTCGGGATATTTCTTTCCTTAGAAATTTCCGCAATCTTTAAGATCATGTTATAAATCTGGCTTGCATGCTTAAAGGCACGATCTTTATTATAACCTCCAGGCTGTAATTCATCTGCTACCTGAATCAGACCTCCAGCGTTAATCACATAATCAGGAGCATAAAAGATTCCTTTTTCATGTAAGATATCACCATGGCGTGGTTCAGCTAATTGGTTGTTAGCAGCTCCACCGATAATTTTACACTTAAGTTTATCAATAGTCTCATCATTTATGATTGCACCTAATGCATTTGGTGAGAGAATATCACATTCAACAAACAAAATTTCGTCTGGAGAAACAACTTCAACCTCTGGATATTTTTCCTTAACCATTTTAACATTATTCTCATTTACATCACTGATAATCACTTTTGCACCTTCATCGATTAAATGACCGACCAACTTGCTACCCACTTTACCTACACCCTGAACAGCAACAGTCAGGCCCTTAAGAGAATCAGTTCCAAAAACAACCTTGGCACATGCTTTAAGTCCTTTCCAGGTACCAAAAGCAGTAATAATGGAAGAGTCACCACTTCCACCATACTCTTCAGGTAATGCACCAACATAACGGGTCTCTTTTGCTGCCAGAACAAAATCATCATAAGTTGTACCTACATCTGTACCGGTACTATATCTTCCACCCAGTGACTCTACAAAACGACCCAATGCTCTAAAAAGAGCCTCACTTTTGTCTTTCATTGGGTCTCCCCAGATAACTGTCTTACCACCACCAAAATCTACGCCAGCAGCACCAGATTTATATGTCATTCCTTTAGAAAGACGGAGCGCATCCAGTATTGCCTCATCTTCAGATTCGTAGTTCCACATTCTACATCCACCCAAAGCTGGACCCAATGTAGTATCATGGATTGCAATAATTGCTTTAAGACCAGAGGACTTTTCCTGAAGTAATATCAACTGCTCATGTCCTTCCTTCTCCATCATTTCAAAAATTTTCACTTGACCATACCTCCTTTATGTATCTTTAATAAAGCAACTACCTTCACTTTCATTCTTATGCAATTTACGTGCCAATTAAAAAATTCCGCCAAAAAATATCCCCTTTTTCGAGGACGATTAAAGATATTTAACTTTTCTTATATCTCTACCAAGGAAAAAAAACTCTAAAAAGAACCATATTAGTATGTAATTCTTTTCATATCTGCAATTTTTTGCAGGCAAGAGTTTTCACTTAAAGTTTTTTACTTATTGTATTCCATATTTTTCTAGTTTGTAGTACAGACTCCGGATTGCAATACCCAAAAGTTTTGCAGCTTCGGTTTTGTTTCCTCCAGTATGGTCAAGAGCTTCTAAAATCACTTCCTTCTCTACCTCGTCTAAAATCTCTTTTAATGATTTATTCTGAATATCATACTCGCTAACCTGATAACCTGCTTTTGTTTCTTTCTTTTCAGGTCTAGTCATTGAAGACAGCATACCTAAAGGAGGGAGATGTTCTTCAGTAATTATATCTGAATCAAAACCTACATTAATAATTGCACGTCCAATGATATTTTCCAATTCACGAACATTACCAGGCCAATCATAATCCATCAGAATATCCAGTGCTCCTTTAGAAATATTTTTTATAGAGCGACCGTATTCCTGGTTAAATTTCCGGATCAAATGATAGGTGAGTTTAGGAATATCTTCTTTTCTTTTTCTAAGCGGTGGAATAAAGATGGGAACTACATTTAAACGGTAATATAAATCTTCTCTAAAGGTACCTTCCTGTATCATTCGCTCTAAGTTTGCGTTAGTAGCAACAATAACCCGCACATCCACACTGATTGCCTTTGTTCCTCCAACCCGAATAACCTCTTTTTCCTGTAATACCCGGAGAAGTTTGGCTTGAAGTTCAAGATTTATTTTACCAATTTCATCCAGAAAGATGGTCCCTCCATCAGCTTCTTCAAACAATCCTTTTTTTCCACCTTTTCTGGCTCCAGTAAAAGCACCCTCTTCATAACCAAAAAGTTCACTCTCCAAAAGGCTATCAGCAATTGCCGAACAGTTTACCCGGATGAATTGACCATCTTTTCTAGGACTAGAATTATGGATAGCATGGGCAAAAAGTTCTTTACCAGTACCGCTTTCACCCCGTAATAAAACAGTAGCTGGAGTCTTGGAAGCTCTCCGGGCCTGTTGAATTGCTGCTAACATGAGTTTACTTTCGGCAATAATATCCTCAAAGGTATATTTAGCATTTAAATGGCGGATCATCCGTCTGGCCTGATTTAACTCCTCAGTCAGCTTTTTGATTTCGGAAATATCATGGATGACCCCTACACTTCCTTTTAACTTTCCATCAACTATAATCGGCGCTACATTAACAATAACTTCTTTTTTTTTGGGACCAACTTTTAATCTAACACCCGAGACAGGTTTTTTGGTCTTTAAGACCTTCATATGCATACTTTCACCTTCAGCAATATCTACAGTAGCAGGTTTACCGATTACATCTTCTTCAGTCAGGCCAGTTAAACGGGTATAAGCGGGATTGATTAAAATTCCCATACCTTTTTCATCCACTACAGAGATAGCATCCTGAGTAGACTCAATAATCGCCTCTAGCATAACCCGCATCTCTTTCAAATTGGTTAACTCTTCTGCTAAAGATTTGACCTCTGTAATATCCCTAAAAACAGCAACAGCCCCTATTATATTACCCTCATGATCTCTAACTGGAACACGATTAGTAATGATTGTGGTATTTCCAATAGCCTGGGTCTGGTTTAATTCTTCCTTTCCTGTCTTTAAGACCAGGTGAAGACGGCTATTTGGAATTACTTCCTCTACATATCTTCCTACACACTCCACAGCTTTAAGATTCATAATCTTTTCAGCAGCCTGATTAAAAAGTGTAATAATTCCATCACTGTTTATAGCAATCATTCCATCATGAGTTGAATTAATGATGACATCTTTCTCTCGATTGACCCTCTTTAAACGGCGAAGCAAATCTTCTTCATCCTCGATCAAACTATTCAACAACTCCACAGCAGATGCCGATAATATAGAACAATCTTCAATAATATCTTTTCCTAAAATCTCCCCTAGCTTTTCTCTAGATAAATTTAAAGTATCAATAACCAGATCAGGTTTGTCCATCTTTCCATCAGATAAATCCTGTATAATTGGAATTGCTAGATTATGTAAATCGGGATCGGATATGAAGTCAGAATCCAAAGATAAAACTCCTAAAATTTTTACCTGATTCAGTTGGCTAATTCTTTTAATAATAGATTTACCTGCTTCTTTTAAGCCCACTATCAGGATCTTTAACATTAACTTCTTCCCCCCTAAAACTTTTTTCCAGTAAAAATCATTACCTTCTTTATTACAATTTAATATACTGCAAAAAGCTAATTTTGAGCGACATAGAAATTTTTCGCCAAATCATCTTAGCGAGATTTCCGACGAAATAAGGCCTCATCACAGGAGGTGATGAGCTAATCAATGGCCAGATTAGGAAGCCTTATTTCGGCGGAAATCAAGCTTTAGATGATTCGAAAAATTTATCAAGAAGCGAAAAATTAGCTTTTTGCAGTTTAACCATTATATTCGTCAACACTACCCTAAAACCCTTTGCTCCCATTTTGAGAAATAGTAAAGACTTGCGAATTAAGAAAGTACGTGGTAAGATATAAGGGTGTATTAATGTGTTTATAAAAGGAGAAGTGATAAGCTATGTTATTAACCAAATTAATATTTTTTACTGTAGGAATGTTTGCAATTGTCAAAGGAGCTGACTGGTTTACCGATTCTGCAGTATGGATTGCCAAAAAGACAGGAATTCCTAAAGTAATAATCGGAGCCACCATTGTAAGCCTGGCAACTACTCTTCCAGAATTTGCTGTATCTGTTTACGCTTCCTTTAGCGGCCACCCAGAGATGTCCCTGGGTAATGCAGTTGGATCTAACATTTTTAATATTGGTATGATCCTGGGGTTGACTTTGATTATTCACAGTTATCCTACTACTCCAAAAATAATTTCCAAAAAAGCCCTGTTTATGTTAACTGCTGGTATCCTGGCCTTGTTAACTTCTTTAGATGGTGAAATTAATCAATTTGACGGTTTTTTACTTTTGACTGTTCTCATCGGATATATCTTATTTTTAATTCTACATTCGAAAAAAAACATAGTCTTTGTTGAAAAAACCGAAGTTAAAGGCACTTTTAAGAAAAATCTTATTAAATTTATAGCTGGTTCTGTCCTGGTTATTATCGGTTCTAGAATCGTAGTCAATTCAGGAGTGTGGCTGGCTAAATACTTTGGTGTACCTGAGATTTTCATTGCTCTTACTCTGGTTGCATTGGGTACATCCTTACCAGAACTCGTTACATCTTTAACAGCAACTCTTAAAGGTTATCAGGAATTGTCCATAGGAAATATCATTGGTGCAAACCTGTTAAATATAGGTTGGGTAACTTCCGTCTCTGCTATGGTCAATCCCATTTCAATTTCTACGAAAAATTTAATTTTAGATTTTCCTTTTATGCTAGCCTTCATGGGACTACTTTTACTCTTCGGATTAACTAAAGATCATCTTAGCCGCTTAGAGGGAATGATCTTTCTTACTTTATATGCCACCTATATTACAATCCTTTTCGGTACTCTTTAACTCTTTAAACACCCATAAATCATTGGGGGTATATATGGGCAAAAACGCTTGCCATACATACCCCCATAGGTTTTCTTTTATCAAACAAAATTTTTCTATCTCATTCTCTTCAACCAATCTGGACGATTATAAAGGTGAATAAACCGCACAGGCTCATCAAAAGCATTTGGATCCAGTTCATCTTTTAAGCTCTCTTCCACTGCTAAATATTTAATAGGCACCTTCAACTTTGAAGAAACTTCCTTAATAATGGGATAACCTTTCATAATATCTTCTACTGTGGTCTCATTGCAAAGGTTAATATTTGCTATCAGATGGGTAACTTTCAGTCTAGAAGATTTCATCACTTTATTTATAATTTTTTCAATTCCCATTACATCTCTGGTAAAAGGCCTATTAGTATTTACTACAAAGTTCATATCATATTGATCTTCTTTAAAATAGCTGTTAAACCTTCCCAAAGCTACCGCTCCAACATCATCTCCACCCACATCAAAAACAACCTGGTATTGTTGATTTTGTAATACCCGCAAAATATGAGGAGAAAGAGCAGGTAAATCAGCGGTAGCCAGAACACCAGCAGGAAAGATCACTTCAACTCCTTTTTCCCTCAATGGTCCTGCTGCTTCCCGGGAACGAAAATATGGATTAACAATATCTAAATCAACAAGAGCAACCTTCTCATGTTCTTTTTTTAAATCCACTGCAAAATTCATACTAACTTCCGTTTTTCCACTTCCATATGCACCTGTAAAGATCTGAATCCGTTTATCTGACATTTTTTCACCTCCGTTTGGTTTGCATTGTAGAAAATTCGCGATAAATAGAGAAAAATCCTTTTGAATGAATTTTAAGTTTCTAAAAAAGATTTTACATATTTTAAATCTATTTCTCTGATGAATACAAGCAATCAACATGTCTTTTCCAGTTAAGCATTCAGTAATAGTAGGAAGTAAATCCTCTTTCTTTAATAATAATAAAATCTTTTATTGGAGCTTGGTATGCATCATATGTACCATCATTCCAATGAAAATGTATGTATTGTATATGGAATTTTAAACTCTTTATCCATTCTCTTACTACTAATGATGAATTAGAAAGAACATGTTCTAATACCTTAACTTTAGGTGAATTAATTTTTTCACAAGCATTCGTTAAAAAATAGAAAAATTCATCATTTCGAGTGTTCTATCAAACCATTTTCTCTTATTCCTTACACTTTCACTCCATCATCCTATAATTAAAACTAAAAAAATCATGGATAAATGCAGTTTAAAAAGTCTGCACACTACCCATGATTTTTTGGATAAATTTTTATCTTTCGGCCGGGTTTTTTATCAGCAAAACGATATCATTATTCATGTACAACTACTACTTTAACCGTTTTGATTAATATATTTACGAATAATCATACCATGTGATTTAAACATACCAAATTTTTTATAAAAATTTTGCATTTCAATATCACAAGTTAAATCTATACATGTTATGTGCTTAAGCAGCTCTAACATCATCTCCATAAGTCTGCTACCAATTCCCATGTGCTGATACTCCGGTAATACTTCAAGCATCGGAATAAATGCAAAGTAAACCCCATCACTTAATGCATTTATAAAACCTACAACTTTTGATTTTCCTGTTTCATATGCTAACACAACATAACTGCTATTTCTAAGTATTTGATAATGTTGTTCCGTTGTAAGAGGTTTTTTCCATCCAACAAAAAAGCCTTTTAGTTCATCAGGAGACAAACCCTCTATTGTCGTTCTGTATTCAATCACACTAACATCTCTCCTTTACTGCATAATATTGATAATCCAATAATCATTAAATATAACAATATGCTGCCTATCAAAATTTTCTTTTTCATAATTATTAATACTCCTTTAAACTGTTTGCCATCTAACGTTTACATATTTGCGAAATCATCGAACCGCTAATGTTTGCACCTGGTAAGGCGATGTGATGCGTTTGAACTGCTCCAAAAACTTGCTCCGCACACCCTCGCGTAAACACTTTGTTATGCGCCATGCCCAAAAAATACTCTAGTTTAAATTTAAAGTATTAATATATAAATATGTAAGCTAATCTTTATAATTAGGATTTACACCTTCCCAATATATCATTTGGTTATCTCTTTTTATCTCAATCAAACCTACTTTTTATAATATCTTTAATATCTTTATTGAACCAATGTTATTAATTAAACATTCTGCCTTTATCTTTTTGATATTTTCTTGAGAAAATGCCCACTTAACCGACGTTGACGGTCCCGATAGGGTCGGCGTGATTTTTGCCTATCCAAAACAAAACTCTTAATTGCAATAGGCATAACAAAGACAATATCCCGAAGGGTAGCGACAGCGTCACGGAAATATCTTGTTATATGAAGTATCAAAGTTCAATTTATTAAATGCTTAATTTGATAATATTCTTGTAAACTAATTAGAATATGACTGACTCTCAAGATTACATCAGCTATAAATAAAAAAGGAGAATGTAAAATTACTAATACTGGATTTATTGCCATTAAAATTAGAATCCTAAATAAAGGGAAAAATAAAAAGTGTATATTCTCATTTATGAACAAAATATCGAATCCAGCCAGCATAATACATGTCTTTACCTCCATCCTGCCTATAATGGGAATATTTCATATAACGTATTTCATGTTTCGTAAAAACCACTCTAAGGCAGAGTATTTACGAACTTGTTTCGTGAACACTCCTCTACAAATTAACCTACATTTGCTAATCCTGATTATCATCTTGTTGCATTAACTTAATGTGCCTCACTTCTTTTTCACCAATATAAGTGCGTGTCTGCCAATTTAAACAAGAAAGTTATCTTCATTTTCTAACACTTTGAAATACCATGGCTGACAATTCATAGCAGGGTGAGCTAATGGCAAGCCAAATTGGTTAACGAGGCGATTTGGGCACAGTGAAGCGAAGCCGGGTATCCACTGTTATACAAAGTTCCTGCTGACATCATGTTAATAACCCCAAATCAATCTGTCTAAAAACTTTTTGAAACCACTTTTATGATTTCTATAAGTCTTTCCGCCATAATACAAATCCATTAATCCCTTAGGTTTATATTCACCAGAAATCAATTTCTTAATATGTTCTACTCTATTTTTGTTTGCATCAGGATTTGTTTGAATACCGAATGTCTCTGGCGCAATTATCATGGCAATTATTGATATATATTCATCTTCATTTAACTCAGAAACAGATTTATTATAATATTGTTTGGCCGCTTCATAAAGCCCATAAACGGGTTTCCCATTAACTTTTCCCAGATAGATTAGATTAATAAAGAGTTTAAGTTGTTCATTTTTAGGAACTAACGGATCCAAAGCGTATCTAGCAATAAGAGTTTGTTTTATTTTACTGATTCCGGGTTTAAATTGCCTGAAATATAGTTTTTTTACTAACCCTTGTGTTATTGTTGTTATTCCTGCACCTGGAGTTCTTAAATCCACTCCATTATGGTTATAAAAATTTGGATCCTCTACCATTAATAGAATTTTGATTTGCTCTTTAGATAAATCACTTAAATCTAATTTAATATTTTCTGAATTTAAAGCATTTCGTACTATTTCTGGAGTTTGTTTTCTGGCCTCAATAATAATCATTCCATAATAAAGGATAATGCCAATTACTAACATTACTATGATAGTAATAACTACCCTTAGTAGAGATATCCGGTTTTTTTTCTTTATATTCTTTTCCACGTTTCATCCTCCTTAAGTTTATTTAAGTGAATATAGCATTTACCCCCTGCGATTTCTGCAGATCTACCCTAAAACCTTACCCACTGCACCCAAGGAGGGTAACGACACTGCGTGTATACAAGGTTATATGCCTGTACCAGCCCATTTATTCTTAAAATGGCACCATAATAGTATTCAACTTTTTCACGCTTTCTTCTGTATTTCCTTAGAAAGAACTACTAAATCCCACTCGAATAATTCATACTTATATAAATTCCTTTTCATTAAAGGATCATTATCTGCAATTTGTTTCGCTTCTTCTAAATTTTTAGCTTCAAAAATAATCATACCACCATCTTTATTGCAAAATCCTCCGCCAATACAATACCTTTCAGACGCAATATCCTTTATATAATTGATATGATCGTCAAAGTCAGTTGGCCCAAATTCAGTCCCTTCAATTCTATAGTCTATTCTAACGAAAAGTTTATCACCTTTTTTCATTTAACTTCCTCCTCTAATTTTTTCATTAACCATGCCATGTTCTGGGCAAATTTAACAACATATGATTTGCCTTTTTCATCATTAAGAATATCACCTTTACCACAACCAACCCCAGCGTTCCAATAGTAAGAACTAGGAATAACCATTTCATTCACAAGATAAAAGTCAATCAAGCAATTAATAGTGGCTAATTGACCGGTTTCTCCAGCGACAGCAATTGGACCCCCAATTTTCTTGGCAAGAGGACGATTATTATTCCATGAAACATAAGTCAACCTTTGGAGAAAAGCCATGAGTAAAGAAGTTGGTGTGCCAACATAAACGGGACTTCCAACAACAAGCCCTTCGTTTTCCAGAACTTTATTGTAAATATTGTTGAAATCATCTTTTTGAATACATTTATTGGTATCTATACATTTGTCACAATTGATACAATGCTTGATCTCTTTCTCTGCTAAGGTGGTAAACTCTGTCTGAATACCATGTTGTTGCAATTCCTTCTCAAAAAAAGATAGCAATAACTCTGTGTTACCACCCTTCCTTGGGGAGCCACAAATTATTAATACACCATACTCTGCTAAATGAAATGATGTATTACGATCATATCCAACTCCGAGTAGCAACACCCATCCATCCAAATCATATATACGTGCAAGTAGCGAGTTCTCTCCAAGGCCATTATCTAATGAGTGATCCTTTATAATTTTCTCAGCATACTTTCCCCATGCTCCAAATGACAATGCTGGATGTGAACTCCGCAATACACCCGGCCATTTACGAAAAGTTTCAGCTATTATTCCCACACCCCTTGTCGGTGTTATATTTGGTTCATAAGCAGGCATCGTTTCTCCTATAATAGGCCACCATTCTTGTGGGACAGGTGGATTACTCCACAAAGCCGGATCGGAATAATCTGTAGATTGAGTCGGCATCACGATTGTACCTGAAAATGTAACAACATCCATCAAAGCTTGAATTACTGCAACTGGACCACCACAAACCCACCCCAGTGAACTCAACGAAGAATGTACAATAACTATCATCCCTTTATCCAAGCCAAGTTGTTTTAAATCCTTGGCAAGACTTTGGCGTGTACGCAATATTGGTATTTTTTGCACTACTTGTTCTTCGCTCATCCATAAAGACCTCTTTGCCTTGACCCTGATGGCCCTGTTGTATAACGTTTTCCAGATTGGCAAAGCTGTGAAGCAGGGTGAACGAAGTGAGCCGCAAACCCGTGTTATACGCTGTCATCAAACTCCTGAAATGTGCATTCCTTCATTTTCTTGATGTTTTCAATTGATTCATTACAAACTCTCCGTATCGAGTATAGTCCTTCCAATCTTGCGTAAACATAGGTGGGCACCAATCATTGTCATACCAGCAGGCTACCCATCCGATATGATGGATGTCGAGGTATTCTAGGAGTGGTTCTCCATAGGTGGCCTGGTCACCCGCGAGGTAAGATTGATTTGTATTACGGTTCTCATCCATGAAACCCCATTCTGTTATTAAAACTGGGTATATTTCGGCGATTTCACCAAAGAAGTGTGGCCAGAGGTAGCTCGGATGGGCTGGGTATATGTGCGCGGCATAAGCGACGTTGTCATCCGCTATCGGATTTTCCCTGACCCAGGAAAGATCTTTACCATAGTCTATTCCACCCACAATCACCAACTGGTCTGCTCCTTGGTCCCGGATAACTTGGACAATCTCCGCGACGTTACTATGCCAGTCCCTGGCCGTAATGTTTTGCGGTTCGTTGAAAATCTCAAAGATAACGTTTGGGGTATCTCGGAAGTAATTTGCAGTCTGTTGCCAGAATTCCAGGGTTAGTTCTTTAGGCTGGACATCGAGGTCAGGCATTTGCGGCCCTGCACCTGTGACCACGTTCCCTATATAGTTCCAGTCAATAATCACATACCTAGTTTACCTGCCCAGGCCACAATGGGGTCTAGATAACGCCAGAGGTAGTCTCGATCACGCACCCAATTCTCTGGATAGACGGGAATTCTAATCACATTTGTACCGGTTTCGCTTATCTTGATAAAAAAGTAACGGTTGAATTTATTTTTGCTATGCAGTTTTGCGGGGTCAGGAGGCATAAGACCCTTAAGCAAGACAGGTGTGCCTACACCGTTAACGATTTGATTGCCTTGAGCTTGTAGCCTGGTTGGGAAAAAGGAGGTGTTGTCGCTTTCAAATCGGCTTGTATGCTTTACTGGGAGGAGTATTTTGCCGTGTTCGGAGCGGATTACTACCAAAACCAAGATAGTAAGAAAACAGTTACCACCAGAAAGATGGACAAGCCTTTTAATATCCTTCTAATCATTATTTCCTCTCCTCTTATTAGTGATAGCGTATAACGTCCTGCAGATAAAAGAAGTTGCTAAAGGCAACTTTGGGAAATCTTTGATTTCCCTTTTATCGCTGTTAAGCGACCGAGCGAAGCATGATATGTACAAACCAGGATGCCCATAAGTTATTTATTTTGAGAAATAGTTAACTGCATTGTTTCTGAAAACTCAACCCAAAATCGTATCTTGAAAAACTAATATATAATATATAATCTTTATCTTTCGTAAGTATTTGTCAAATGCAGAAATAAAACAGCAAAAGCCTCTATCAACGGATATGTAGGTAATATCGCTGTGCCATACCGGATTGGCCCGGTTGCCATGTAAGCTTTCATGCCCAATATTCATCTTTCTTCTAGTGTAAATCTTTTTTTAGGCATGGTAACTCCCTCCCACTGAATTTATTTTATCGTTAGTCCCGGGATATTACCATGAAATATTAGTTTTAAAATTCTCTGATTTTGCACCAGGGATTCAGAAACATTATATTATTAATCAATGTTATTACGTTTATTTTCAGGTTGTTTCAACCAAAATCTTATACCTTTCCCTGCTAGTGGTTCATCTTCATATCTCGGTATAACATGTAAATGTGCATGAAATATCTCTTGACCTCCTACTCTACCTACATTCCAACCGACATTATATCCCTGTGGGTTATACTTTTTATCAAGATACTCTTTAACTTCTATTAATAAATCATATATTGAATTCCATTCCTCTGGTGTGAGATCAAATACAGTTTCCCTGTGCTTCCTAGGCACAATAACTCCTGAACCTATTAAAACTTGTTGTGGTTTTTGCAAAAACATACAATGTTCATTAGTTAAAACAATTTTTTGTTCTTGATCAATTTCTGGAAAACAAAATGGACACTCTTTCATATGTTTACTCCTCCAGTGAAATACTAGTTTTTTGTTTACAAGAGTTATCACGTTTCAACTTTAATATATAAAGAAACTGTTTACAGCTATGTGAAAATGGCGTATAACGAGCCGCCGGCTTCCGAAGTGTCCCCGGAGGAACATTGAGCAACAGCCGGGAACCGTCTAATAGGCGACGTCACGAGCACTTTGCGCGAACAAGACACCATGCCCCTTTGGGGGCTGGCGGCCCGACATCATTAAACCTACAGGTGAAATTCGAGCCTTAGTGTCTGTACTTCGACCCGGTTGGCGAGACGATGTAGTGCAGTCTTACCCGATAACTAAACTCCCGCACCCAAGGAGCGTAGCGACGCAGCGTGAACACATTGTTATCTGACGTTGCTTCAAACAAAAGTTGCATGTATAAGAGAATATTCGTATTTCTCTAAATTGGGGGAATCAGAATTCTTAGCCAACCTAATAGTTTCGTCCAAAGGATAATTAACACGCCTAATTATAAATTGAGGCTTTCCCATTGTAAAATCCAATAATCCATATGATGCTCGATTATCTCCATCAAATGGTCTCCCCACACTTCCAACATTGAATATTCGTTTTCCTGCTGCTTCACCGATGAAAGGTATATGAGAATGTCCACATAAAATGATATCTTCTTTAACCTCACTAACCATCATGTGAAAACTATCTTTAGTACGATGGTCCATAACTTCAGAAACAGAACGTGGTGAACCATGAACGCAAAGTATACTAACGCCTTTATAGTTAATGGAACTTTTAAATGGCAATTCTGTGAAAAATGTTATCGCCTCTTGGGAAAACTTTGTTTTTGCGTATATATAATACTCAAATAATTCTCGTTCTCGAGGTGTTTTTGGCACCCAAGATTCCGTTATTTCCTCAAACCACATATCGGTATTGCCCTTACTCCAACATATTGGGTTTAATTTTCTAATAGAGTTAAAAACAGCAGCAGGTTCAGGACCTATCATTACTAGATCCCCAAGAAAAACAAGATTATTAGCGCCTTACTGTCTCATATCCTCAAGAACTGCGTCTAGTGCGAATATGTTGGCATGTATGTCAACCAATACAGCTAGTCTCATATTGTTTACAATGTCAGATAACGTTTTGCGGACATACGAAGTTCGGCTTTGCCGAATTTTAGCGGAGCAAATCGTAGCCGGATACTCGCTGTTAGATGACGTGCGAAGTCCATATCATCAATAGCCTCCAAAGAATCTTATAAAATCAATAAACCAATGAAATGTAATAGCAGTTTCTAAATTTCTTTTATATTGCAAAAATGCCATCGGTAATCCAAATAACAAACTTGTAGATATTAACATAAATAGAGCACCTGGTATATTATATATCCATAATTCTGGAAAGTGAATTAAACTGTGTGGTATTATACCAAAGAAAAAACTAATTATAATAGAGTATTTCTTTTCAACCTTCCCATTTAATAAATAAAATAAAGAATTCATAGTAAAAAACCTAAATACAATCTCTTCAGAAATTGCTGGTTCTAGAGCTAAAAAACCTGCACTAAATATATTCATACATTCAGCCTTACCTAAAGTTAGTCTAAAATAAATGTAATTTATTAATGCAAAAGGAATTGCAACTATAACACCTATTAAAAATGACTTAAATAATGATTTATAGTTCTGTAATATGAGTAATGATTTGATTCTATTACTTTCACCCGATAATAAACTACCCCCAAGAAATGTGATAAATGTTACAATAGTTCCTATTATTGCTGTGCATATGTCTGTTCGTTGAATAAAACTTAAATAACTTATACCCGATAACAATATTCCAAGCACAATATATCTTAAACTCAAATCCTTAAATTTCTTATAAATTACTATTAAAGCAAAACAAGATATATAATACTCTGTCCATGTCCAGGCTCTATTCATAAATCTAAAATCCTGCTTACTTAGTGTATAAACGATGGAAATTATGTATATTAAAACAAATATGGTGAACAAAAATATGGTGTATATAAAATACTTCTTGAAATTATTCTTATTATATCTTTTTATAATAGCATTTCTCATTTCTTGATTCCTCTCTTTCTTTAATCAATATTTCAATTACCATCACACATTAGCATGTCATCTAACGGTATCGTGTTCCCGACGTCCCCGAGCCTACAAGCGATGCCTGAGCCCTAGATAACTCCTATCCCGACTAGGTTGGCGAGGGGATGTGGTGCTGGCATACCCGAAAACCTTACTCCCTGCACCCAAGTTGCCATAGGTAGCGCAGTGGGAAAACTGTGTTAGGTAAAGTTAAATGCTTTTCTCCTTAGGTTCTCAATTTCGTCATTTGTCTCAACAATTATTGGATTATTAAAATCATTATTGTCAATTACTATACTTGCTTTTTCATATGGGTCTGACTCGTATAAGTATATTTGTTGACCTGGTATATACTTACTTCTATAACGTATTTCAATTTCTTCTTCTGACCCAAACAAGTATTGATCTCTCTTTTTTGCACGTTGAATAACTTGCTCAAAGTCAACGTGTAGAAATACTTTGTAATCCCAATATTGATACAATTCTGACCTAAGCAAAAAAACGCCTTCCATAATCAAGATAGAATCTTCTGTAGCTATTTTAGGTTCTTGTTCTACTTCAGATTCTGTTTTGAAATCATAGACTGCTGTGATATACTTCCTGTTTCCTTTTTCGCTAAGTGGGTTTAGAAGACACTGTATTAAAGCATCATAGTTAAACGAATCTCTATAATAACCTTCTGGCGATTTAGAACCTAATCTATACCTTTTATCTCTTGGGTTGTGAAATCCATCAATTGAAGCTTGTATAATAGAATACCCTTTATTTTTCAAGCTTGTAACTATATGTTTTGACAAGGTAGTTTTTCCTGAAGTATCTACTCCATCTATTGCTATAAGCAAAGGCTTTTCCGCTTTTATACTCGTTATCTGACCACATATATATTCTATTAAATCTTCAAATCTCATTATATTCACCTCAACTTACTATAGCATTTAATTTCACCTAGCGTTCAGGCATTCAAGACGCCCGTGAGCCCTAGGGCGACTGCCCTTGGCGAACGGGTGTATTGTAACCTAACTAAAATTTCATTTCATCTCAACTAACTTGAATGCCTTGTTATACGCCGTTGGCATAGGATTACCAAGACTTATTTATTGTTTATATCTTCTATTCCTTTTACCTTGTTTCTTCTAAAAGAATTAGATAACTTTGCAACTTTGTGCTAATAAAAGAAGAAATACAATCCTAGAATTAGTTGAGTAGCAACTTTGATTAACATACTAATATTTACAATGCTGGATATATCATCTTCTTCTTTCCATGAATTATATATAAGAAATATGTAGTTAGGTATCATGGGTATAGCATGACCTAAAAGGTACAAACCTAAGACAGAAAACGCTATAACCTGAGAACTGTAAGCAGAAACACCTAAGTCTTCCTCAGATATACTGTCTATTGATGAACTATCTTCCAGAATCATTAAACTCGCAATCCATTCTGATTTAAACCATAGAAAAAACGCAAATGCTATAAACAAACTAAAAGGTATAAAAGCAAATATCCAATCTCTTCAGTATGATTGTCTTTCAAGCACTGTCACTATTGAAAAACCTATTGTACTCATCAAACCTAATGCATAGATGACAGTATATATACTTAGTATCTTGCATGCTAACTGTGCAACTTCTCGTTTCCTCATGCTAAGACACCTCCTTAACCTTTGACCTAAATGGCGCATAACGTTTAATATTCACGACGCCCTTGAGCTTACAGGCGTTTCCGAGCTTTAGATAGCTTTTATCTTAAGCTCGGGAATGCCGACCCGGTTAGCGAAAGGGTGTGTCGCAGAATATTCTTCTCTGCATAAGTGAACTAACTTCCTTGAATTATCTTCATATATCTTCTGGCGACCAAGCCGCCACTGCGGCGGCACGTGAATATTTTGTTATAGGAAGTGCCATTTTCACAATAACACACCCTCAATTTAATTTACGAATATCTATATTTATTTTTCAATATTTATCATTTTTTCTGATATTACTTTTATATCTGTAATAAACAGTTTTAGCTCCAATATTTCTTTCTTTGATAACCCCTTTGTATCAAAAATAAATTCACCTTTAATTTCAAGACTTTCACTTGCTAAAATTTTTTTCTCAACTTTTGTTCTTAAATCTTCTGTTAAACAAGGCGCCATGCCCCTTGAGGCTGGTAGCCCGATAATCGGACGGCGAGCGCAGCGAGCGATGTCGGATTATCGGTGTCGTTTTCCCAACGCCTGCAAGCTTACAGGTCTCCGCTCATGCCCGGGTATCCTCTAGGCGGACAACGCTGAAACAACAATACCTCTGCGCTCGCAACCCTAGCATTTTCAATATCTTTAAGACTATCCACATTCAAACAATACACTATAAACTAGTATTACACCCTACTACCTCCTGAAGGTATAACCCTTTCTGGTAACTTTACACTCTTAAAAAACCTAATCCACCAATAACCACCAATATTCCTCCAACTAACTTATATATATTTATGTACTCCTGAAAAACCACCATAAACATTGCTGTATCCATACCTCCGCCATGTGCCCTTAAGTATGCATTTGCAGAATTGCTCCCCCATGTAATACTGTTAAACATGATAATTAAACCAACAATAAGTATAACAATAGATATGACTTGAAATACTTTTTTACTCACATTACCAAACCCCTTTCGCACTCTATGTTTAAAATAAAAAAGGAATGTGGGCATTAGCCCCTTGCGGATATCGCTTGTTAGATGTAATTGGGCGGTTTTTAGAGTACCTAATTCTTTGGAATCTATAGCTTTTTCCTTTTATATATCTGAAGTTTCTTCTTGCTTTGGTTCATTGCTACTTAAAACTAATAATAGTGTTGCTACTGGTCCTGTTATTAAAGATAGTATAAACCAATTGATTCCTGATCTATTTTTTCCTTGTGCTAATCCAGCATTAATTAATGCTAGCGTCCCCCATCCAACAACATAGTCTTTAATAGTTTCCTTCAAATTAAAATCTGTTGCTTTAACAATCAAAACAATTGCCATACACCATAATAATATTATACTAGAATATAATACCATTAATTTTTTATTCATATACTTTATCCTCCTTTAAATCTATTTTGTATTACGTTTGTATATGTTACCTAACATACATCGCACCGTCCGACGTTTGGTGAAGCCAAATGTCCCCGAAAGGTGTCGGATGAAATCCGAGCAGATGTACACATGTTAGATGTAGTTGGGCGGTCATTTAAACTCCCAACTTACGAATTTTGCTTACCCTTTTTTGAACCATGGTAATGAGTGGCATAAGTCTCTCTATCTTAGGATGTCCAGATTTACTAAAACGCAGTTGAATCTTCTTGCCTTTTCCCCACTCCTTATAAACAGTCCATGACGAACGTAACTTTTTCTTTGGTAGCATACTTTCTTAATTCCTTCATAATTACGATTAGCTTTGAGAGGTTTCCCGAACAAACCATTTTTAAATACGGTATTTTCCTTCACCACCAATCTTCATAACCTTTTTTAGAATTTTGATCAATAGATCAACCGGGCTTATATAGCCGTTCCATATAAAAATATCTCGGCAGTTACTCTAATTTTCTTCTTCAAATCCTGTCGATTCATACGAACCCCTTTCCGGTAGCTTCACTAAATGCATATTCATTATCTATCTATGTAAATCCTAACCTTTGATAATACTGAATGGTTTTCTTATTAGAAAAGATTACTTCTAATTGAAAACCACTCACCTTATTTTTGTAATGATCAAACAAATGGTCAAAAAAATCTGATTTAAATGTTCTAAAATTAATATTCATATAATTGTTCTTCTAAGATTAAGTTACACCTTCTACTTCCTTTTTTAGAGAATCCACATTCTTTATCTGACGCTACCTTTTTAAACCCAAAAGTTTTTTCAGCTTATATCTAGCCCAGCACAATTACACCTAACGTTTCGCAAACATATGAAACCACCCGAAGAGTAATTTGAGCGAAATAAAGCGGAGCCGTATGTCCGTAACAATAGCAACCGTAGTCGGGGAAGAGATACTATCATCTCTAATTAAATAAAAGCTTTATCTACACTGGTTTTTATTTAGTGCTCTTTTTGCAGAAAGCTATACCAATACATAAATATACAGGTGCTGACTTTGTGGATTGACTAAATCACCTTTATACTCATCCTCACGAATAAACTGTCCGGTCTCTGGGTCATAATATCTTGCATCATAATAATACAGCCCAATATTTACTTCTTCTCTCTGGACCGTGTATTTAAACCCTGGTTCTGCTTTCTGTATCGGTCTCTTTATTGTCCCAGGCTTATACAACTCCTCCCAAATGGCAGATAATCCTGTTCCCAGACTACCTTACCTGTTCTATCTGTCATAAGTCGGGTTGAACCAAGATTATCATGGTGGTAATAGTAAACTTCGGCATCACTTCCTACTATTCCTTCTACTTTCGCTATTGGACGGGCAAATGCATAAATATAAGAAACCTTCTTTCCTTCTGAAATATTATCTTCATAAATTACTTTACCTGCATAATTGAATACATAATTGATATTGCCTTCCTCTTCTGTTTCAGAGCAAATCCTGTTTCCATCTGCATCATAGATAAACTTAGCCTGTAGTTTGCCATTCCGATATACTGCCTTTAACCTATCTCTTACCGTGTACTCATACTGCCAATATTCAACATCAAAACCTTCCTTGACAAATTCTACACTTCTATCCTCTTTTACTGTAAACTGATTGCCTTTCTCAATTAAATTGCCATTCTCGTCACATACATAGTAGAAACTCTCTCCTGTTCTATTGTTGGTCATTTTCTTCAATCGATTACTGCCTCCATAGTACTCATAAGTTATCTCTTCTGTATTGCCAACAATAGTCCTTTTAGCTATCCTATTTCCTCCTGCATCATAATCATACTCCAAACGTGCTCCATCTGTTCTCTGATAAATTTTAACCATATTACGTAAGTCACCATAAAACTCTGACTTATCAACAAAGCCAAAGTACATATCACGGTCATCAAATTTAGAGTGAATCTTAAATGCCAGCGCTTCTACAGGTTCCTCAAATATAATTGTTATATCTCCATCTTCATCCTTCTCAAAATACCATTGATCTTCAGGTAACTTATAGAAAGTAAAGTTGTCGGGACTATAGTAAACACTTAAAGTATTCTTTTCAACCCGATGTTCAAGTACTTCTGGGGCAGGCTTTAATTCTATCTTTCCTATAGAAGCTTTTTCAACTAAAACAACCCCAATACTGTTACCCTTATAATCAAACTTAACCCAATAATCCTCTGGCCCAACTAGACTTAATGTTCCAAATATATCCTCTTCTGCTAACCCTAAAAAGCCTGTCCTCTCTCCATAGAAAGTCCCTTCTACTTCAGCTACTTGGTATTCTCTCATATATACTGACATAAACAATCGCCATTTGTAATTCCAGGCAAGGAATTCTATATGGGTCTTTTCTATATTAATCCAATGTCTTATAGTTGAATTCAATATCAAAATATTTTTCAAATCTTTACATATATTATTCCTACTTTTGTCTATCAATTCTTATAATAACTGTGTTTAATCCATTTACAAAACCAACTTTCCACATTTATCTCTTATATACATATTCCCTGTTAAATCTATACACTTCATTGGATGTTGTAATACATAGATTATTTTACTGCAAAAAGCTAATTTTTCGCTCCAGAAGAAATTTTTCGAACCATCTAAAGTTCGATTTCAGTCGAAATAAGGCTCCCTAATCAATGGGCCCTCCTGGCCCTTGATTAGCTCATCACATCCTGTGATGAGGCCTTATTTCGACTAAAATCTCACTAAGATGGTTTGACGAAAAATTTCTATGTCGCTCAAAATTAGCATTTTGCAGTTTTATCATTATATTGCTATATAATCCTTTGGACCCCACTATTACCAGCAACGCCCTTTTTACGAGTTATCTTCCCACTGGTCAAGAGACAGGGCTTCTTTCAGCCCATCGGCTCAGCAAACATGCAGGCCGAATACAAAAAGGGCTGTTGACCTTTAGATTTATGTCAACAGCCTTTAAAATCTTTTTCACATTATCACATAACTTGTCCTTGTTTTCTTAATCCCCTTATCTAATTTAGAAATATTTTATATCTCAATGGGGTTTTATTATAAATTTCATCTTGTTTACATCAAAATATATTTCTAATATATTTATTCCAAATATTTTAAAGCATACAATGTAAATAATTGACCAAAAAATTATCAATACTACAACTAAAACTAACCCAAAAAACTGACCAACAAAATAATTTGTTGTCAAAGTTTGAGCAATTGTTAAAGCCATTGTTATAGCTATTATTGCGCTTATATATGCTATCACTGGTATTAAATGACCATCTTCTAATCCCGATCTTCCGCTCCAAATATCTAAACCAGCAATTATTAATATAGAAATACCAATATTTTTAAGTAGAAGTCTCCAGGTAAATTTTTTCCTGATTGTTTTCATCTTAATCTTCATTCCCTCCTTTTGAATAATTTCTAATACTATAATCCAAATCTCTTAACGTTCCTCTATATGAAGGAATATCATTGGTAAGCCCTACAAAATTAAATATAAGTTTTCCTTTACTTATTAAGCTACCCGGAAATGGTAATATCTTCTCCCCAAACCCATATCGTACATTCTTTATTAACACGCCACCTTTTTTAAATCGATAATATTTCATTATTTCGGAAGCTGCTGACATCGTTCCATAAAAACTTATACAAAAGTCAATACTTAAATACATAATTTCACCTTTCAAACCAAACATTTCTTTATATTTTTCACGTAATTTATTAGGTACTTCCCCGCCACCTGAAAAAGCTTTACCTATTATCATAATACCTTGTATAGAATTAGAAGCACCATGAACTAAAATATACCCTCCAATACCTTTTGTAACGGTAGCATCAGGAACTGCAATTAAACCAATTCCAGTAAAAACTTGACCAGCTCCAGAAATTAAAGTTACAGTTCCATTAGCAAAAGCTAACCAAATTATATCTGCATTCCATTCTATATTTCTGTCCTTTAATTCTCCTGCAACTCTTTCATAAGCGATAAGATATGCATCATAAGAAATTTTACCCTCTAAATATATCTAAATATAAATTCGTTAATCTCGCCAGATCTGGACGGTCTATAATTTGTGCATTTGATTTCTTTAAATTTCTATTAATATTGCTAAATGTACTATTTAAATCCAGTTTTTCTTCTGCAGTTAATCTATCATCATCATTAACAATCTCTTTTAACCGCTCAATATCTTTATCAGTTAACTCTAAAGTTATTCCTCCAGTGCCAGCTGTCAAATTCACCATATATCCTGAAGGATCCACATATTTTAATGGATTCTGCAATACGTAGATATATAGATTCTGACTTAGCGGGTTAATCAGATTTCCTCGATAAACATCTTCTGTAATAAACCGTCCGGTCTCAGGATCATAATACTTTGCTCCATAGTAATATAACCCTATTCCTATAACCTGCCTCTGCCCTGTAAATTTATACCTGGTCTCTACTTCAAAATCCACCACACTTGTTCCAGGCTTATGCAAGTCCTCACCAAATGGCAGATAATCCTGTTCCCAGACTACCTTACCTGTTCTATCTGTCATAAGTCGGGTTGAACCAAGATTATCATGGTGGTAATATATAATTTCTGCATCACTTCCAACTATTCCTTTTACTCGCGCAATCTGTCAATTATGAGCATAAATAAAACTTGCTTTCTTTATTTTTATAAGATTGTTGAATGATTAAACTGCAAAAAGCTAATTTTTCGCTCCAAAAGAAATTTTTCTAACCATCTAAAGCTCGATTTCAGTCGAAATAAGGCTCCCTAATCAAAGGGCCCTCCTGGCCCTTGATTAGCTCATCACTTCCTGTGATGAGGCCTTATTTCGACTGAAATCTCACTAAGATGGTTAACGAAAAATTTCTATGTCGCTCAAAATTAGCTTTTTGCAGGTTATATAAAACATTAAAAAGACAGCGTCTGAAAGCCTGGCATTTAAGCAGGTCTTCAAACGCTGTTTCTTATCCATCTGATCTACCTGATTAAGAGGTAAATTAATCTAATTTATCCAGGTTATTGACAAAGTTAAAAGGTCAACTGCCTAATTCCTTAAACCTGAAATTATTCTATATCTAACATATATAAATATGATTGATAATCCATTAAAAATTCATACTCATCTTGCGAACCGGCTAAAAATAATATCTCATCTTTTCCATCATTATCTACATCTGCCAATTCTATTTGAAAAATTGCTGGATAGGTATCAAAAATATCCTTAAAATCCTCACTTAATTGATAACCATCATCTGTATAACTTAATTTATATCCAAATGTCATTACTACCTCTCTTTTTCCATCCCCCTCTATATCACCTACAGCTAAGTCCAGTCTCCATTTTTGATGTTTTGTAGTAAGAACATCTGACTTATATACTAACTTATCTCCTTCAAATATTTTAAAACACGGCTTTAAATTATCAAATGTTCCTATTATATATTCCAATTTACCATCATTATTTAAATCTAATGTTAACCACCCCCATATCTGAGTTTCAAGCAAAGGTACTTTTTCTGAACTCTCAACCAGATTATCACCTTCTAATTTGAAAACTTTTGGAATTATATAGTTAAATAATCTACTTCCTCTATAGTCTGTCGCTTCATACCTTATTAAATCTATTGAACTGACTTCTTTCGTTAAAACAACTATTCCATTCTCATTCTCATCATTAATTTTTCCTACATATACAATTGGACCACTCAAAATAATTGGGCCTTTCATTTTAAAATCATCTGTATACTCCAGAATATACATTATATTTTCAATATTCTTCGGTTTCTCATCTCTATAAACATAAACAATAAACTTCAGTTTACCATTCTCATTTAATGGCCACATTTTAATAATATCTCCTATTTCTGAACTTCGCCATATTTTTTTATACTCTTTTCCATTGAATTCTATAACATATAAATATGGTGTACCAAAATATGCCGGAAAAGAATCCTGCCCGACTATAATTTCATTAATCCCATTACCATTTAAATCTGCTATTTCAACACTAGTAGAACTTCCAGAATCTATTTGATCCAAAATTTCCACAGGTTCATTTATTAATGAATTTACTTTTAAATTAAGAAAATTATCTAAATGGTAAATTATCTCAGGTATATTATCACCATTAACATCTCCTGCCTGAAAAAATGCTGTTGGCCAATAACCTATTGAAGCGATTCTTTTAATTTGATAATTCCTCTCTGCTATACAACTAATTGACATCGTTAGTAACATTATTACTAAAAAATATACTACTTTTTTCTGCATTAAAACCCCTCCTCAATAATCAAATATTTTTTCACTGACAAACTCACCTTTTTTATTCCACCACCAATAGATACCTGTCTGATAAAGTTCCATAACTTGCATTGCATAATTATAACGATGTTGTCTACCATTTGGAGTATTTGTACTAATATTTCCATTATAATGTAATACTCCAAAATAAATTTGCTTATAACCTTTATGCCATATTCCTGTCCAATGTATTTTATATGCCAACCATCGAACTCCTAAAGCCACACTCGCCATTGGGTTAGGTTGAAGTTTTTTCTCGTTAATTAATCTTGCTAAACCATATCCACTTTTGGGAATCCCATACAATCTTCCTTCAGTTCTTTTTCCAGCGAGAACTGTTAAAGCCGGATTATCTTTATCCAATACTTGCATAGGGTCAGCAATTCCATTCCGTGCTCCACCATAAGTGCCTACCTTGCTTTCCTGATACATAACAGCTTTTACAAGATTGGGATCAAGTGCAATATAGTTCTTTACACCTTTTAATCGCCTATTCCAGTAATTTGTCCAGGCTATTATTTCACGGTCAAATCTATTAAGTTTTTCATCCTTATATTTTTGAATATTTGTATTCTCACCATACATACTAACATAATAAATTGCCATTCCAATATCTAATTCACTAACAGTTGATGGATCAGCAATAAACTTATCCATTATCTTATAGTACGTCTCAATATCAAAATATGGTTCCAGTTCTAATTTAGCTTGTATTCCAATAACAAATTTTCTAAACTCATCCTGTAATCCTGGAACAATAGAGAGCGAATCTGTTTGAGGCAGAAAAGAGAAACCTATTCGACTATTTTTCATGAGTTTCTCCATCTCATAATCAAATGTAGTAATTTCTAAATATCCAGTTCCTGAAACAAATTCATATTTATTTCCTGTCGGATCTAAATACTTTAACGGATTATTTAGAACATATACGTACAGATTCAATGTCTGCGGTATGAAAATATCTCCTTGATACTCATCCTCACGAGTAAACCGCCCGGCCTCAGGGTCATAATACCTTGCTCCATAGTAATATAACCCTATTCCTACAACCTGCCTCTGCCCTGTAAATTTATACCTGGTCTCTACTTCAAAATCCACCACACTTGTTCCAGGCTTATGCAAGTCTTCACCAAATGGCAGATAATCCTGTTCCCAGACTAGCTTACCCGTTCCATCTGTCATGAGTCGAATTGAACCAAGATTATCATGGTGGTAATATATAATTTCTGCATCACTTCCAACTATTCCTTCTACTCTCGAAATCTGTCTGCCATGAGCATAAATGAAACTTGTTTTTTTACTTTTGTAAGATTATTGAATGATTTTACTGCAAAAAGCTAATTTTTCGCTTCAAGAGAAATTTTTCGAACCATCTAAAGTTCGATTTCAGTCGAAATAAGGCTCCCTAATCAAAGGGCCCTCCTGGCCCTTGATTAGCTCATCACTTCCTGTGATGAGGCCTTATTTCGACTGAAATCTCACTAAGATACTTTAACGAAAAATTTCTATGTCGCTCAAAATTAGCTTTTTGCAGTTTTATCATTAATGATTGTGAGAACAAAAAACAGATTACAAAAAAGGCTGTCGACCTTTAGATTTATGTCAACAGCCTTTAAAATCTTTTTCACATTATTAAACAACTTGTCTTTGTTTTCTTAATCCTCTTACCTGATTTAGAAACATTTTATATCTCAATGAGGTTTTATTATAAATTTCATCCTGTTTAAATCAAAATATAGCTCTAATATATTTATTCCAAATATTTTAAAGCATATAATGTAAACAATAAACCAAAAAATTATCAATACTATAAGCAAAACTAATCCAAGAAACTGTGCAACAAAATAATTTGTCGTTACAGTTTGAGCAAACGTTAAAGCAACTGTTCCAATTATTATTACACTTATATACACTACCATTAGTATTAAATGGCTATCTTCTAATCCCATTTTCCAGTCTAAAATATCTAAACCAGTAATTATTAATATAGAAATACCAATATTTTTAAGTAGAAGTCTCCAGGTAAATTTTTTCCTAATTTTTCTCATCTTAATCTCCCTTCTCTTCTTTTGAGTAATTTCTAATACTATAATCCAAATCTCTTAACGTTCCTCTATATGCAGGAATATCATTAGTAAGCCCTACAAAATTAAATATAAGTTTTCCTTTACTTATTAAGCTACCTGGAAATGGTAATATCTTCTCTCCAAATCCATATCGCACGTTCTTTATTAACACACCACCTTTTTTAAGTCGATAATATTCCCTTATTTCAGAAATTGCTGATACCGTTCCGTAAAGACTTATACCAATGTCGATAGTTAAATAGGTAATTTCACCTTTCAAACCAAATATTTCTTTATATTTTTCGCGTAATTTATTAGGTACTTCCCCACCACCTGAAAAAGCTTTACCAATTATTACGATACCTTGCGCAGAATTAAAAAAACCATGAACTAAAATATACCCTCCAATAACTTTTGTAGTAGCCTCAGGAGTTAGAATTAGACCAACTCCAGTAGTAATTTGACCAAGTCCAGAAATTAAAACTACAGTTCCATCAGCCAAAGCTAACCAATTTATATCTACATTCCATTCTATATTTTTGTCCTTTAATTCTCCTGCAACTCTTTCATAAGCGATAAGATATGCATCATAAGAAATTTTACCCTCTAAATATAAATTCGTTAATCTCGCCAGATCTGGATGGTCTATAATTTGTGTATTTGATTTCTTTAAATTCCTATTAATATTGCTAAATGTATTATTTAAATCCCGCTTTTCTTCTGCAGTTAATCTATCATCATTATTAACAATCTCTTTTAACCGCTCAATATCTCTATCTGTTAACTCTGAAGTTACTCCTCCAGTGCCAGCTGTTAAATTCGCCATATATCCTGAAGGATCCACATATTTTAACGGATTCTGCAATACGTAGATATATAGATTTTGACTTAGCGGGTTAATCAGATTTCCTCGATAAATATCTTCTGTAACAAACCGCCCGGTCTCAGGATCATAATATCTTGCTCCATAGTAATATAAACCTATTCCTATAACCTGCCTCTGCCCTGTAAATTTATACCTGGTCTCTACTTCAAAATTTACAACACTTGTTCCTGGTTTATACAGGTCCTCACCAAATGGCAGATAATCCTGTTCCCAGACTACCTTACCTGTTATATCTGTCATAAGTCGGGTTGAACCAAGATTATCATGGTGGTAATATATAATTTCTGCACTACTTCCAACTATTCCTTCTACTCTCGCAATCTGTCTGCCATGAGCATAAATGAAACTTGCTTTTTTTACTTTTGTAAGATTATATTGAATGATAAAACTGCAAAAAGCTAATTTTTCGCTTCTTGAGAAATTTTTCGAACCATCTAAAGTTCGATTTCCGTCGAAATAAGGCTCCCTAATCAAAGGGCCCTCCTGGCCCTTGATTAGCTCATCACTTCCTGTGATGAGGCCTTATTTCGACTGAAATCTCACTAAGATACTTTAACGAAAAATTTCTATGTCGCTCAAAATTAGCTTTTTGCAGTTTGATCATTATATCGCTATATAATCCTTTAGACCTCACTATTACCAGTAAAGCCCTTGCTTACAGGTTTTCTTCCCCCTGGTTAGGCAACAGGGCTTCTTTCAGCTCATTGGCTCAGGAAACATGCCGGGCGAACAAAAAACCCCCATCAAAACTGATGGAGGTTAATGACAATACTTTTTAAGAATTTTGCTCTTTCCTTTTTGCTTTTTCTATACGTTTTTTTACATTAGGATGTAAAATAACATGAGGTGCAAAATTATAAATATCAAGTAATAGTTGATCAATATTTTTAAATCCACTCAAATACATTGCTCTACCTCTTTGGGGAACCAAAATATATATTGGAACTCCAAAGTATTCTTCACATATTATTGTTCTTACTTCACCCCAGTTTAAATATTTTTGCCACGCATATCCAATTACTTTTGCTTTAATTCCATTCTCATCTAAGATTATTTTTTGATAAAAGGCATTTAAAGTAACGTAGGTAACTATCAAAGAAGAAAATACTAACCAAATTCCTTTAAAATCTTTAATAATATTCAAAAACATAGAATACCATGATATAATTGTAACTACTACGAGCCCAAATTTTATAGTAAAACTAAGTTGATATACTTTCTTCATGCTACCACCTCATTTTAAATTATAGTGTTCATAATAGCTATTTTTTAAATTTGAAATCCAAATCGAAAAAGAAACTGAACCACTGAAACCTACTAACACACCTACAGGACCACTTATTAATCCAGAACCGACGGTTATTATAACTCCTCCTCCAACATCAATAACAGTAAATCCAGCTTCTGCTATACTTTTATGAATTCTTTGGCTTATAGTTAGATTTGAATCAAGAATAATTTTATATTCATTATAAGCAAAATCTGTTATTGTAACTAAATAGCCAGCTTTTCTTAAAAATTTAAAAGTATCAACTTCTACTTTTACTGGTTCAATTATATCTCCATATACAGGGTCAAAACCAACAATCTTATACGTTGTACCAACAAATTTTCCTTTTTCGGCAATTATAGTACCAACCCTATCAAAAGCATTTGCCCCCAACGCTTTTGCTATAATTGCATATAATTCGGTAAGTTCAGTCTTTATAGAATTAGATAAATCATAATCCAGGTAATTTAAATTTGAAACTTTTCTGCAAGAAGGCCATATATATTCTTGCCACTTCTGTATATCTCCAGTTTCCTGTATTATTCTTTCAACAGCAATATAATAAGCATCAATGCTTATCTTTCCTTCTATATGCAATTCTACTATTCTTTTTATATCTGGATTTTCTATTTCTGTATTATTCGCCTTAATTTGATTAAACGTATCCTTTAAATCTTCTTTTTCTTCTTCTGTTAGTCTATCATCTTCTTCAACAATTTTTTTGAGCCTTTCAATATCTTCATCAGTGATTTTCGAAGTTATTCCTCCAGTACCAGCTGTCAAATTTGCCATATGTCCAGTAGGATCCACATATTTTAATGGATTCTGCAATACGTAGATATATAGATTTTGACTTAGTTGGTTAATCAGATTTCCTGGATAAACATCTTCTGTAATAAACCGCCCGGTCTCAGGATCATAATGCCTTGCTCCATAGTAATATAACCCTATTCCTATAACCTGCCTCTGCCCTGTAAATTTATACTTAGCATCTATAGCAAAATCTACTACACTTGTTCCCGGTTTATACAAATCCTCACCAAATGGCAGATAATCCTGTTCCCAGGCTACCTGTCCTTTACCATCTGTCATAAGTCGGGTTGAACCAAGATTATCATGGTGGTAATATATAATTTCTGCATCACTTCCAACTATTCCTTCTATTCTCGAAATCTGTCTGCCATGAGCATAAATGAAACTTGCTTTTTTTACTTTTGTAAGATTATATTGAATGATAAACCTGCAAAAAGCTAATTTTTCGCTCCAAAAGAAATTTTTCGAACCATCTAAAGTTCGATTTCAGTCGAAATAAGGCTCCCTAATCAAAGGACCCTCCTGGCCCTTGATTAGCTCATCACATCCTCGTATATAATTAAATTAAGCAAAGTTTTATAGCATAAAACCTTATAAATCAAAGGTTTTCATGCTTCTAAAAATATTGTTAAAATTTTTGTTAAGGTAATTTTAAAACTAAATCTTTACAAATTAGGGTTCGTCCGGCATAATTCTCAATAGGAATTAGGGGAAATACTACACATCCTTGTTGCACCTCTTTCAGGTGACTTCTTTCACAGATTGTATCCCCTACCCTGACAGGTACTTCTGACTCGCAGTTTGTTTCTTTGAATTCTAATTCTGGCGAGGTTGTTGAACTTGTCAGGGATGCCAGGACCCCTAATTCCCCTAATTCAACAAAATACTTTCATAGGAGGTAATTACATTGTCTAACAAACTCTTTGTCGGTATTGATGTAAGCTTAAAAGAAAACCAGTTGCAATGCCTGGATGCTGATGGTAATTTTATCAGTAAATCAAAACGCTTTGCCAACAATTTGCCAGGCACTATGGATATGATCAACTATCTTAAATCTATCATGGACAAAGGAAATTTTGAATCACTCACCATTGGTATGGAAGCTACATCTTCTTATTGGTTTCCCTTGTTCCATACTCTTGCTTCATCAAACGAACTTAAAAATTATTCTGTCGAAATACTGAGTCTTAATCCTAAACTCATCAGTAATTTTCGTAAAGCTTATACTGACATGGATAAAAACGACCTTAAAGATTCTTTTGTCATTGCAGATCGCCTCCGTTTTGGCAGGTTGCCTGAATCACAAACAACTGATGCTAAATATCTAGCTCTACAACGCCTTACCAGATACCGCTTCTTTTTGTGCCAAACAAAAGCACAATTAAAAAATTATACCTGTTCACTCCTGTTTCTGACCTTCAGTGAATGGAATCGGGTTAAACCTTTTTCCGATATGTTTGGTACCACAGCCAAAAATCTATTGAAAAAATTCCACTCTGCAAAAAAATTGGCCGAAGTACCTATCGATGAACTTAAAAACATGCTTGCTTCGTCCAGCAAAAATCATTTCCGGGATATTGAACAAAAATCTATTCTGGTTAATCAAACTGCAAAACATTCATTCTCCATCCCTGACATCTTAGCTGAACAGATACACTTTATCATCAAACTAAACTTACAGCTATTGAATTTAATCGAACAACATATAGACCGTTTAAATAAAAAAATCTCAAAATTAATGAAAAAATTTAAAAACCCTTTGCTCTCAATACCTGGTATTGGACCTGTTCTGGCTGCTGGTATAATTGCTGAAATTGGCGACATCTCCCGATTCCCTGGTCAGGCTCAACTGGCCAAATATGCTGGTCTTACCTGGAGAAAAATTCAATCAGGCAACTTCACTGGCGATCTTACTCCCTTGACCAGAACTGGAAATGCTTATCTTCGCTATTACTTCATTCAAGCTGCCCAATCGATGATAAAACATAATTCTGAGTATCGTGAATATTATAAACGCAAGTTTAAAGAAACATCTCGCCATCCACATAAAAGAGCATTGACACTTACAGCTCGCAAACTAGTACGTTTAGTTTATGCTCTATTATCCAAAAACCAACTCTACCTTTCGCCAGAGGAAAGAAAAGAGCATAAACTTAGACAAAAGGAGGTGATTGAAAATCAGACTCCTGAAATAGTAGAAGAAAAATCCAAAAAAATACCTGTCGCAGCACAGAAAAACTCAACAAAAAAAGTGAAGACACTAGGTGTTGCTGCAAAATACACACGAACTCAGCCAAAGCTGGAACACGCATTAGTTTACGCAGTCAACACGTAGGTCTTCACTTACCTTAAAAATAACATTTTTTAGGTAAGTAGTCAAGACCTACGAAGACTTTTCAGACTAAAATTTTATTAATTCAGGTGGCTGAGAATATTGTGTTATTGGTGTGGCAAAATATATTATTTAAGGATAATATTTCTTTTGAATTTTTTCTCAATTACCTCTTGACTTTCACCGCAGTCTGTGATGAGGCCTTATTTCAACTGAAATCTCACTAAGATGGTTTGACGAAAAATTTCTATTTCGCTCAAAATTAGCTTTTTGCAGTTTTATCATTATATCACTATATAATCCTTTATACCTCACTATTACCAGTAAAGCCCTTGCTTATAGGTTGTCTTCACGCTGGTCAAGAAACAGAGCTTCTTTTGCTCAGCAAACATGCAGGCCGAATACAAAAAGGGCTGTTGACCTTTAGATTTCTGCCAACAGCCTTTAAAATCTTTTTCACATTATTAAACAACTTGTCTTTGTTTTCTTAATCCTCTTACCTGATTTAGAAACATTTTATATCTCAATGGGGTTTTATTATAAATTTCATCCTGTTTACATCAAAATATATTTCAAATATATTTATCCCAAAAATTTTAAAACATATAATATAAGCAATTAACCATACAATTATAAATACTATAGCTAAAACTAATCCAAAAAACTGTCCAACAAAATAATTTGGTGTTAAAGTTTGGATAATTGTTAAAACAATTGTTAAACCTATTATTATGCTCATATATTCTATCACTGATATTAAATGACCATCTTCTAATCCCGATTTCCCAACCCAAATAACCATACCAACAACCATTAATATAGAAATACCCATATTTTTAAGTAGAAGTCTCCAGGTAAATTTTTTCCTAATTTTTCTCATTTTAATCTCCTTTCTCTCCTTTTAAATAACTTCTAATACTATAATCCAAATCTCTTAACGTTCCTCTATATGCAGGAATATCATTGGTAAGCCCAGTAAAATTAAATATAAGTTTTCCTTTACTTATTAAGCTACCTGGAAATGGTAATATCTTTTCTCTAAATCCATATCGTACGTTCTTGATTAGCTCTCCACCTTTTTTAAGTCGATAATATTCCCTTATTTCAGAAACCGCTGACATTGTCCCGTAAAAACTTATACAAAAGTCAACACCTAAATAGATAATTTCACCTTTTGAACCAAATATTGTCTTGTATTTTTCTCGTAATTGATTAGGTACTTCTCCACCACTTGAAAAAGCTTTACGCATTGTTGCAAAACCTTGTGTAAAATTAAAAGCACCATGAACCAAAATATACCCTCCAATACCTTTTGTAACTAAAGTAGCATCAGGAGTTAGAATCAAAACACCTCCAGTAACCATTTGACCAACTCCAGAAAATAAAATTACAGTTCCATCAGCCAAAGCTGACCAATTTATATCTGCATTCCATTCTGTATTTTTGTCCTCTAATTCTCTTGCAACTCTTTCATAAGCGATAAGATATGCATCATAAGAAATTTTACCCTCTAAATATAAATTCGTTAATCTCTCCAGATCTGGTTGGTCTATAATTTGTGCATTTGATTTCTTTAAATTTCTATTAATATTGCTAAATGTATTATTTAAATCCTGCTTTTCTTCTGCAGTTAATCTGTCATCATTATTAACAATCTCTTTTAACCGCTCAATATCTCTATCGGTTAACTCTGAAGTTATTCCTCCAGTGCCAGCTGTCAAATTCGCCATATACCCCAAAGGATCCACATATTTTAATGGATTCTGCAATACGTAGATATATAGATTCTGACTTAGTTGGTTAATCAGATTTCCTGGATAAACATCTTCTGTAATAAATCGCCCGATCTCAGGATCATAATACCTTGCTCCATAGTAATATAATCCTATTCCTACAACCTGTCTCTGCCCTGTAAATTTATACCTGGTCTCTACTTCAAAATTTACAATACTTGTTCCTGGTTTATACAGGTCCTCACCAAATGGCAGATAATCCTGTTCCCAGACTACCTTACCTGTTCCATTTGACATAAGTCGGGTTGAACCAAGATTATCATGGTGGTAATATATAATTTCTGCACCACTTCCAACTATTCCTTCTACTCTCGAAATCTGTCTACCATGAGCATAAATGAAACTTGCTTTCTTTACTTTTGTAAGATTATTGAATGATTTTACTGCAAAAAGCTAATTTTTCACTCCAAAAGAAATTTTTCGAACCATCTAAAGTTCGATTTCAGTCGAAATAAGGCTCCCTAATCAAAGGGCCCTCCTGGCCCTTGATTAGCTCATCACCTCCTGTGATGAGGCCTTATTTCGACTGAAATCTCACTAAGATGGTTTGACGAAAAATTTCTATGTCGCTCAAAATTAGCTTTTTGCAGTTTGATCATTATATCGCTATATAATCCTTTATACCTCACTATTACCAGTGACACCCTTGCTTACAGGTTGTCTTCACGCTAGTCAAGAGACAGAGCTTCTTTTAGCCCATCGGCTCAGCAAACATGCAGGCCGAATACAAAAAGGGCTGTTGACCTTTAGATTTATGTCAACAGCCTTTAAAATCTTTTTCACATTATTAAACAACTTGTCTTTTTCCTAATCCTCTTACCTGATTTTGAAACATTTTATATCTCAATTAGGTTTTATTATAAATTTCATCCTATTTAAATCAAAATATATTTCAAATATATTTATCCCAAAAATTTTAAAACATATAATATAAGCAATTAACCATACAATTATAAATACTATAGCTAAAACTAATCCAAAAAACTGTCCAACAAAATAATTTGTTGTTAATGTTTGAGCAATTGTCAAAAGTATTGCTATACCTATTATTGCACTTATATATACTATTACTAGTATCAAATGACCATCTTTTGATCCCGATTTCCAATCCCAAATAACCATACCAGCAATTATTAATATAGAAATAATGAAATTTTTAAGTAGAAGTTTCCAGGTAAATTTTTTCCTAATTTTTCTCATTTTAATCTCCTTTCTCTTCTTTTAAATAACTTCTAATACTATAATCCAAATCTCTTAACGTTCCTCTATATGCAGGAATATCTTTGGTAAGCCCTACAAAATTAAATATAAGTTTTCCTTTACTTATTAAGCTACCTGGAAATGGTAATATCTTCTCTCCAAATCCATATCGCACGTTCTTTATTAACACACCACCTTTTTTAAGTCGATAATATTCCCTTATTTCGGAAACTGCTGACATTGTTCCGTAAAAACTTATACAAAAGTCAACACCTAAATAGATAATTTCACCTTTTGAGCCAAATATTGTCTTGTATTTTTCTCGTAATTTATTAGGTACTTCTCCGCCACCTGAAAAAGTTTTACTCATCGTTAATAAACCCTGCACAGAATTAAAAGCACCATGAACTAAAACATATCCTCCAATAACTTTTGTAATTGAGGTAGGTTCAGGAACTGCAATTAAACCAACTCCAGTAAGAACTTGACCAGCTCCTGAAATTAAAATTACAGTTCCATCAGCCAAAGCTGACCAATTTATATCTACATTCCATTCTATATTTTTGTCCTTTAATTCTCCTGCAACTCTTTCATAAGCGATAAGATATGCATCATAAGAAATTTTACCCTCTAAATATAAATTCGTTAATCTCGCCAGATCTGGATGGTCTATAATTTGTGTATTTGATTTCTTTAAATTCCTATTAATATTGCTAAATGTATTATTTATAATATTGCTAAATGTATTATTTAAAATCCCGCTTTTCTTCTGCAGTTAATCTGTCATCATTATTAACAATCTCTTTTAACCGTTCAATATCTCTATCTGTTAACTCTGAAGTTATTCCTCCAGTGCCAGCTGTCAAATTCGCCATATGCCCTGTAGGATCCACATATTTTAACGGATTCTGCAATACGTAGATATATAGATTCTGACTTAGCGGGTTAATCAGATTTCCTGGGTAAACATCTTCTGTAATAAACCGTCCGGTCTCAGGATCATAATGCCTTGCTCCATAGTAATATAAACCTATTCCTACAACCTGCCTCTGCCCTGTAAATTTATACCTGGTCTCTACTTCAAAATCCACCACACTTGTTCCAGGCTTATGCAAGTCTTCACCAAATGGCAGATAACCCTGTTCCCAGACTACCTTACCTGTTCCATCTGTCATAAGTCGGGTTGAACCAAGATTATCATGGTGGTAATATATAATTTCTGCACTACTTCCAACTATTCCTTCTACTCTCGCAATCTGTCTGCCATGAGCATAAATGAAACTTGTTTTCTTTCCTTCTGTAAGATTATTGAATGATTAAACTGCAAAAAGCTAATTTTTCGCTCCAAAAGAAATTTTTCGAACCATCTAAAGTTCGATTTCAGTCGAAATAAGGCTCCCTAATCAAAGGGCCCTCCTGGCCCTTGATTAGCTCATCACATCCTGTGATGAGGCCTTATTTCGACCTCTCACTAAGATGGTTTAACGAAAAATTTCTATGTCGCTCAAAATTAGCTTTTTGCAGTTTAATCATATATAATAAATATTTACCAGCTAATTAAGTAAAACTATTGAACATTTTTTATTCAAAAATACTTGGCACTCACAAGTTTTAACCAGTACTTATAATATATTTTTGCCGAAATATGCATTTTTATATTTCCAAACATACTACTAAATATTAACTTTTATTATTTTTATTACTTTTCTTAATTTCATACATATAATATAAAATAACTCCAATGAGATTAAATAAAAAAATTATATAAACCCATTTTTTCTTTTTATGAAACATTGCATGAATAGCTGCTGGTATCACAATAATAAAAGTTAATAAAAAATACCCCGTTTTTTCTGTAAAATAAATTTCATCAAAAAAATCAGAAACTTTTATTTTAAAAGCAGAATTATATGAAGTACGTGAAAGTATAAAAGTAGAATTAAAAATAAGTATATGTTTAATAAAACCATTCTTTTTCCGAAAATGTAATTCATTTTTTAATTCTATTTTATAATTATTTGTATTAATCTTTTTTATCCTTTCTATAGAATAATTATATTTTAATACAATATATTTTTTTAAAAATTTATAAATATTACTCCTTAATTCTTTATCAACTACTACTAGGTCAATTGTTTCATCTAAATTGTTTGATTTTAATATCATCTCAAATTGTTTAATTACTTCAAATGGCTCTACATCATCAGCAAAACAATAATTAGAAATTAATAAACTCAAAATAATAATTATATATTTTTTCAAATTAATCATCTCCCTTTAAAAAATTATTAAAATGGAGAAGAGTTAAAAATAATCTTATCCTCTTCTCCATTTAATCCAAAAATATTTTTAGATAGTTTTATTTTTTTTATTATTTTCCATCCAGCGGAAAATCCTACAATTTTATGTATTCCAAACTTTGTCTCTTTAAGACCAAGTTTAGCTTCGGCTCCTAAACTCCCTGCTGTAAATTCACCAGTTACATAAAAAATATATTTTGGAGTTTCTATTAGAGCAATTCCTCCTTCAATTTTATACATATAAATTTTTGTCCCAGCTGCTAAAACACCATCTACACATCCACCATATGCTTTTCCACCAACAAGTGAAACATCTGCAAAACCATAACCAGATCTATTTTTATAATTTAACTTTAAAAGTCCACTTTCTAATATTAATCCTGTCATAAAATCAGCAGTTTTAGCCGGCTGTTTTTGAAAATATAGAGAATCTGCCCATAATACTTCTCCAGCATAATAATAGTCAACCCATTCATCATCTAGAGATTTAGCAGGTCTATAATTTATATGATTTATATTTGAAACTTTTCTATAAAAAGGCCATATATATTCTTGCCACTTCTGTATATCTCCAGTTTCCTGTATTATTCTTTCAACAGCAATATAATAAGCATCAATGCTTATCTTTCCTTCTATATGCAATTCTACTATTCTTTTTATATCAGGATTTTCTATTTCTGTATTATTCGCCTTAATTTGATTAAACGTATCCTTTAAATCTACTTTTTCTTCTTCTGTTAGTCTATCATCTTCTTCAACAATTTTTTTGAGTCTTTCAATATCTTCATCAGTGATTTTCGAAGTTATTCCTCCAGTGCCAGCTGTTAAATTCGCCATATACCCTGAAGGATCTACATATTTTAATGGATTCTGTAATACGTAGATATATAGATTTTGACTTAGCGGATTAATCAGATTTCCTCGATAAACATCTTCTGTAATAAACCGTCCGGTCTCAGGATCATAATATCTTGCTCCATAGTAATATAAACCTATTCCTACAACCTGCCTCTGCCCTGTAAATTTATACCTGGCATCTATAACAAAATCTATTACACTTGTTCCCGGCTTATGCAAGTCTTCACCAAATGGCAGATAATCCTGTTCCCAGACTACCTTACCTGTTCCATCTGTCATGAGTCGAGTTGAACCAAGATTATCATGGTGGTAATATATAATTTCTGCACCACTTCCAACTATTCCTTCTACTCTCGAAATCTGTCTGCCATGAGCATAAATGAAACTTGCTTTCTTTACTTTTTAAGATTATTGAATGGATAAAACTGCAAAAAGCTAATTTTTCGCTTCAAGAGAAATTTTTCGAACCATCTAAAGTTCGATTTCAGTCGAAATAAGGCTCCCTAATCAAAGAGCCCTCCTGACCCTTGATTAGCTCATCACCTCCTGTGATGAGGCCTTATTTCGACTGAAATCTCACTAAGATGGTTTGACGAAAAATTTCTATGTCGCTCAAAATTAGCTTTTTGCAGTGTATTTACATTATAAATCTATATCCTTCTTAATATACCTATCCAAACAAAGCAATAAACAAAAACCAAATCCCAACTAAAATAAACAAAATTCCAACTACATAATTATACTCTTCAAGAAAATCTTTCCCAAAAACTTTTTTTATTCTAGAATGTGAATAAATTGAAGACAACTTATCTGATGGGTCTACTAAAAATTTCCATCTTCTTTTCGTCCCAATTATCAACAAAATCCCAACAATAATTGCAACTAATGAAAAAAACATAATAAACTTCCTTAAATTCATTTAATCACCTCCTGATTTCTGAAATGTTCCATCAAATTTTCTCCCTTTTTCAAGGGACAAAAGCTTGATTTTTCCTTATAGGGTCGAGATTTTTCTTTAATACTCAATATCCTCTTAAATTTCTTTATTAAATTTTTTTCTTAATCTCTTTTTAGTTCTCTCACAATATCTCTGTATTAATTTTAAACCATTTAACCAAATTGATGATAACTACTCCAAACTAAACAGCCTTGATGATCCTTTATCTCTCGTAAAACCTCCTCTTTAAAATATATTTTCAAAACATTTTACCTTCCTATAAAATAAAATGAATACATAGCCAATTTAGAAATAAAAATTTAGTCTCTATTCTAAAGGCAAATACATTTCAACATTTACAGGAGGAGAAAATCCCCATCCTACATGTATTGCTATTCCTCTAAATTTATATTTTCCATTATTTACTTTCTCACATAACAACCCGATACTTAAATATTTATTTGCACCATAACTTACTTCAATATCACCCGAACCTATTACTAAATCGACACTTACTCCTCCAATACTTAATGGAGAAAATTTTAATGATGGATTCACATCTGAAGGATTTAATTTTATAGGTTCAAAAAGTTCCATTTGCATACTTCCACCTAACATCCATAAATTCCCGCTAATTCCAAATCTTATAGGAAACATTTCTTTTTGATTATAAGCCACAAACTGTGTCATCAAAGGAGTTAAACTATTTGGATCATACTTAAAACCCAAATATTTTTGCTCTAATAAATATGCTAGAGTATCTTTATCGCCGTGTTTTTTAGCAGTTTTAAATTTAACATTCCAGTTAATATCATAGAAAACTTTCTCACTTTCGGATAACTGTAATTTCTCTAAATTTTCACCTATTAACCGTTTACCTGCAATTATATAAGCATCCACTGTTATCTTGCACTCAATATATAATTTTTTTAATCTGGCTAAGTCAAGATTTTCTATTTCTGTATTATTTGCCTTAATTTGATTAAACGTATCCTTTAAATCTACTTTTTCTTCTTCTGTTAGTCTATCATCTTCTTCAACAATTTTTTTGAGCCTTTCAATATCTTCATCAGTGATTTTCGAAGTTATTCCTCCAGTGCCAGCTGTCAAATTCGCCATATACCCTAAAGGATCCACATATTTTAATGGATTCTGTAATACGTAGATATATAGATTTTGACTTAGCGGATTAATCAGATTTCCTCGATAAACATCTTCTGTAATAAACCGCCCGGTCTCAGGATCATAATATCTTGCTCCATAGTAATATAACCCTATTCCTATAACCTGCCTCTGCCCTGTAAATTTATACCTGGTCTCTACTTCAAAATCCACCACACTTGTTCCAGGCTTATGCAAGTCTTCACCAAATGGCAGATAACCCTGTTCCCAGACTACCTTACCTGTTCCATCTGTCATAAGTCGGGTTGAACCAAGATTATCATGGTGGTAATATATAATTTCTGCATCACTTCCAACTATTCCTTTTACTCACGCAATCTGTCAATTATGAGCATAAATAAAACTTGCTTTCTTTATTTTTATAAGATTGTTGAATGATTAAACTGCAAAAAGCTAATTTTTCGCTCCAAAAGAAATTTTTCTAACCATCTAAAGCTCGATTTCAGTCGAAATAAGGCTCCCTAATCAAAGGGCCCTCCTGGCCCTTGATTAGCTCATCACATCCTGTGATGAGGCCTTATTTCGATTGAAATCTCACTAAGATGGTTTTTTAACGAAAAATTTCTATGTCGCTCAAAATTAGCTTTTTGCAGATTAATTATTATATCAATTAAGCACTATTTCTCTAAATTCATTAAAGGGCTATATAGTTCCTAATATAATTGGAGTTAAAATATATGAAACTTCTTAACTTCTATACAGTGATCCTCAAAAATCACCTAACCTAAATAGTTATAGATATGACAAGTTTTAAGACATAACCCCATTCTAGAACGATGGGGTTATGTCTTAATATTAATTAAGATTTTTCATTTTCTTCTTTATTCTCTCAATTTTCCTTTTTATTTTAGGATTTATAAAAAGATGAGGTGCAAAATTATATATATCAAATAATAACTGTTTACTATTTTTATATCCACTCAAATACATTGCTCTACCTTCCTTGGGAACCAAAATATATATTGGAACTCCAAAATATCTTTCACTAATTATTGTCTCTATTTCATCCCACTTTAAACACTTCCGCCAAACAAACCCAATTGCTTCCATTTTAATACCTTCATCATCCAAGATTAATTTATGATATAAAGAATTAATAGTAAGAAAAGTTATTACTATACTTGGTATTATATACCAAATGTTATATTTATCTATAATAGTATATAGAACTGTACCATACCATGATACAATTGTAACCAATAGAGCTATAACTTTAAAAACCAAAGAAAATTGATATATTCTTTTCACCTCTATCACTCCTTCATATATAATGAGTATAATTTATTGAAATTAAACCTTATATATTTTTCAGTTGATTTCTCAAGAGTATATCTCTTCTCCTAGTCAGTACTTCTAATCCGTCTGTAATATTAACAAAAATTAAATCAAGTTAATCAAACTGAATAGTAACTACTTAATATTTCTGTCATTCTAATCAAAAAGATGTATTTAACCAATCCTACAACAATTAGTATAATGTATTAAAATATAAGATTTTTAGATAAATATATAAATTTCTATATCTTATACTTTTCTAAAAATAACTTTCATCTTTTATTACAGTTTATCTCAAATTAAATCTTTCATAGTATTCACTTTTTAAGTTTGAAATTATTTTTGAATACATTACCGCTCCACCAAAACCTAATACAGGAGCCAAAGGACCAGTCACACCAGAAATAATTGATATTCCCACTCCCCCTCCAACATCAATAACAGTAAATCCAGCTTCTGCTATACTTTTATGAATTCTTTGACCTATAGTCAGATTGGAATCAAAAATAATTTTATATTCATTATAAGCAAAATCTGTTATTGTAACTAAATAGCCAGCTTTTCTTAAAAATTTAAAAGTATCAACTTCTACTTTTACTGGTTCAATTATATCTCCATATACAGGGTCAAAACCAACAATCTTATACGTTGTACCAACAAATTTTCCTTTTTCGGCAATTTTAGTACCAAACCTATCAAAAGCATTTGCCCCTATTGTCTTTGCTATAATTGCATATAATTCGGTAAGTTCAGTCTTTCTAGAACTAGATAAATCATAATCCAGGTAATTTACATTTGAAACTTTTCTACAAGAAGGCCATATATATTCTTGCCACTTCTGTATATCTCCAGTTTCCTGTATTATTCTTTCAACAGCAATATAATAAGCATCAATGCTTATCTTTCCTTCTATATGCAATTCTACTATTCTTTTTAAATCAGGACTTTCTATTTCTGTATTATTCGCCTTAATTTGATTAAACGTATCCTTTAAATCTACTTTTTCTTCTTCTGTTAGTCTATCATCTTCTTCAACAATTTTTTTGAGTCTTTCAATATCTTCATCAGTGATTTTCGAAGTTATTCCTCCAGTGCCAGCTGTCAAATTTGCCATATGCCCTGAAGGATCCACATATTTTAATGGATTCTGCAATACGTAGATATATAGATTTTGACTTAGCGGGTTAATCAGATTTCCTCGATAAACATCTTCTGTAATAAACCGTCCGGTCTCAGGATCATAATACCTTGCTCCATAGTAATATAACCCTTATTCCTATAACCTGCCTCTGCTCTGTAAACTTATACCTGGTCTCTACTTCAAAATTTACAACACTTGTTCCTGGTTTATACAGGTCCTCACCAAATGGCAGATAATCCTGTTCCCAGACTACCTGTCCTTTACCATCTGTCATAAGTCGGGTTGAACCAAGATTATCATGGTGGTAATATATAATTTCTGCACTACTTCCAACTATTCCTTCTACTCTCGAAATCTGTCTGCCATGAGCATAAATGAAACTTGCTTTCTTTACTTTTTAAGATTATTGAATGGATAAAACTGCAAAAAGCTAATTTTTCGCTTCAAGAGAAATTTTTCGAACCATCTAAAGTTCGATTTCAGTCGAAATAAGGCTCCCTAATCAATGGGCCCTCCTGGCCCTTGATTAGCTCATCACCTCCTGTGATGAGGCCTTATTTCGACTGAAATCTCACTAAGATGGTTTGACGAAAAATTTCTATGTCGCTCAAAATTAGCTTTTTGCAGTTTGATCATTATATCGCTATATAATCCTTTATACCTCACTATTACCAGTGACGCCCTTGCTTACAGGTTGTCTTCACGCTAGTCAAGAGACAGAGCTTCTTTTAGCCCATCGGCTCAGCAAACATGCAGGCCAAATACAAAAAGGGCTGTTGACCTTTAGATTTATGTCAACAGCTTTTAAAATCTTTTTCACATTATTAAACAACTTGTCTTTTTCTTAATCCTCTTACCTGATTTTGAAACATTTTATATCTCAATGGGGTTTTATTATAAATTTCATCCTGTTTAAATCAAAATATAGCTCTAATATATTTATTCCAAATATTTTAAAGCATATAATGTAAATAATTGACCAAAAAATTATCAATACTATAACCAAAACTAACCCAAGAAACTGAGCAGCAAAATAATTTGTCGTTACAGTTTGAGCAAACGTTAAAACAATTGTTAAACCTATTATCATACTTATATATACTACCACTGATAGTAAATAATAATCTTCTAATTCCCATTTCCAGCCCCAAATAACCATACCAGCAACCATTAATATAGAAATACCGATATTTTTAAGTAGAAGTCTCCAGGTAAATTTTTTCTTAATTTTTCTCATTTTAATCTCCTTTCTCTTCTTTTAAATAATTTCTAATACTATAATCCAAATCTCTTAGTGCTCCTCTATATGAAGGAATATCATTGGTAAACCCTACAAAATTAAATATAAGTTTTCCTTTACTTATTAAGCTACCTGGAAATGGTAATATCTTTTCTTTAAATCCATACCGTACGTTCCTGATTAGCTCTCCACCTTTTTTAAGTCGATAATATTCTCTTATTTCAGAAATTGCTGATACCGTTCTGTAAAGACTTATACCAATGTCGATAGTTAAATAGATAATTTCACCTTTCAAACCAAATGTTTTCGTATATCCTTCACGTAATAGATTAAATCCTTCTCCACCACCTGAAAAAGCTTTACCCATTGTTGATAAACCCTGTCCAACATTAAAAGCGCCATGAATCAAAATATACCCTCCAATATATTTTGTAATTGAGGTAGGTTCAGGAGCTGTAATTAAACCAATTCCAGTAAGAACTTGACCAGCTCCTGAAATTAAAATTACAGTTCCATCAAACAAAGTTAACCAATCTATATCTAAATTCCATTTTCCATTTTCATCATTTAATTCTCCTGCAACTCTTTCATAAGCAATAAGGTATGCATCATAAGAAATTTTACCCTCTAAATATAAATTCGTTAATCTCTCCAGATCTGGATGATCTATAATTTGTGTATTTGATTTCTTTAAATTCCTAATTAATATTGCTAAATGTATTATTTAAATCCTGCTTTTCTTCTGCAGTTAATCTGTCATCATTATTAACAATCTCTTTTAACCGCTCAATATCTCTATCAGTTAACTCTGAAGTTGTTCCTCCAGTGCCAGCTGTTAAATTCGCCATATATCCTGAAGGATCCACATATTTTAATGGATTCTGCAATACGTAGATATATAGATTTTGACTTAGCGGGTTAATCAGATTTCCTCGATAAACATCTTCTGTAATAAACCGTCCGGTCTCAGAATCATAATATCTTGCTCCATAGTAATATAAACCTATTCCTATAACCTGCCTCTGCCCTGTAAATTTATACCTGGTCTCTACTTCAAAATCCACCACACTTGTTCCAGGCTTATGCAAGTCTTCACCAAATGGCAGATAATCCTGTTCCCAGACTACCTTACCTGTTCCATTTGACATAAGTCGGATTGAACCAAGATTATCATGGTGATAATATATAATTTCTGCACTACTTCCAACTATTCCTTCTACTCTCGAAATCTGTCTGCCATGAGCATAAATGAAACTTGCTTTCTTTACTTTTGTAAGATTATTGAATGATTTTACTGCAAAAAGCTAATTTTTCGCTTCAAGAGAAATTTTTCGAACCATCTAAAGTTCGATTTCAGTCGAAATAAGGCTCCCTAATCAAAGGGCCCTCCTGGCCCTTGATTAGCTCATCACTTCCTGTGATGAGGCCTTATTTCGACTGAAATCTCACTAAGATGGTTTAACGAAAAATTTCTATGTCGCTCAAAATTAGCTTTTTGCAGTTTAATCCATTATTCAAAAAGATATAATCAATCTCCTTTAATATAAATGTTTTAATGAACTATGTAGATAATTTTATTAATTTTTTATTATCCTGTATACTATCTAAGAGTCTCCAAAACTCTTCATATATCGGAACTGAAAAAGATGGAATAAGTATATCTAGTACTTCTTTATTTCGAATATAATCTGGCGCACCTCCCCAAAAAATTATTTTATTATGTATTTTAGAGTAATTTAAGGAAATCTGTACTAAATCGTTATAATGTAATATAATAGTATGCGTAATAGGTTTTGTACGAACACCTGCGTATAAATCTCTTTCTATTTCGTCCATTTTAATATTCGATAAACTACTTAAAATATCTATGAAAAACTCATCTTTTTTATAAAGTGGAATATATCCACTTTTTCCATGCAATTTCCCTTGATAAATATATTCTTGATATTCTATAGTAATTCTTATAACTTCGTTAAACAACAGTAATTCACCTAAAGTTATTTGTTCCTTTTTATCTCTAATTTTCTCTTTATCTTTCCATAATTGATAACTTAATAATATAATTAAACATGTTATTATAAATAAAATAAAATATTTCCATACTCTTTTTTTCATATTTTTCACCACTTTCTTATTTAAAACGATGTTCAGTTCCTAACTAAAATCTAGGGAACATCGTTTATAATTTTAGTACTTATTTACCGGGTAAAATAAAGCCGGTTTGGACAAATACGAAGGTAAATACATGCGATAACTAAAAGACCTATATCCACCCAAAATATCTCCGTCTCCGTGAAAATAAGTTTTAATAACAATACTCTCAATACTTGTATTTCTTGGTATATATATACTTAATGGCTTCTCGGTATCTAAAGCATTTGAATAACCCGGTAAAATAATCCTTAAATCATTTGTTACTTTTAAAGAATTTCTTACTTTGAATCCCTCAAAATCATTCACTATATCAACATAAATTACCGTTCCTCCAACAAAATCTCCAGAAACATTAAGGTATGCATAATCTCTAATCTTTAAAACATAATCTGTAGGAGTAATTTCGACATCAACAATTAACCTGGATTCATAAACACCTCCACTGAAATTTAAAGTTGGTATAAAACTTCTTCCAAGTACTATTTTATCACTCTTAATCTCAGTTATTTCTCCATCTAACCCTAAACTGCAAAGAGGATACCGTACTACTGGTGATATAAACCGATAATGATTTTCACCTACTTTTTCCGCTATCTCAATTCCCAACCATGAAAAATCTTGTTTCCACCACTCACTTTCATACTTATTTTTCTTTAAGTCATAAATAAATGCTACTTTAAAGAACATATCATCATCAATAAGTTTATATATGTTGTATTGATTCAATTTATACACAAATTCTATATCTAAATTGGTTAAAATTTCAAAAGGTACTGGAGTATGAAATGGATGACCAAATATATCTTCTGAAATCTCATAATTATTTATCAAATCTAATAACTTTTTATCTTCTTCAGTAAATAATGGTTCTGGCGAACCACCACCTGGTCCTATTATAAAATTCGCCATATGTCCAGTAAGATCCACATATTTTAATGGATTCTGTAATACGTAGATATATAAATTTTGACTTAGCGGATTAATCAGATTTCCTCGATAAACATCTTCTGTAATAAACCGCCCGGTCTCAGAATCATAATATCTTGCTCCATAGTAATATAACCCTATTCCTATAACCTGCCTCTGCCCTGTAAATTTATACCTGGTCTCTACTTCAAAATCTACAACACTTGTTCCCGGCTTATGCAAATCCTCACCAAATGGCAGATAATCCTGTTCCCAGACTACCTTACCTGTTATATCTGTCATAAGTCGGGTTGAACCAAGATTATCATGGTGGTAATATATAATTTCTGCACCACTTCCAACTATTCCTTCTACTCTCGAAATCTGTCTGCCATGAGCATAAATGAAACTTGCTTTCTTTACTTTTGTAAGATTATTGAATGATTTTACTGCAAAAAGCTAATTTTTCGCTCCAAAAGAAATTTTTCGAACCATCTAAAGTTCGATTTCAGTCGCAATAAGGCTTCCTAATCAAAGGGCCCTCCTGGCCCTTGATTAGCTCATCACCTCCTGTGATGAGGCCTTATTTCGATTGAACTCTCACTAAGATGGTTTAACGAAAAATTTCTATGTCGCTCAAAATTAGCTTTTTGCAGTTTAATCATTATATCTCTATACAATTCTTTAGACCCCACTATTACCAGTGACGCCCTTGCTTACAGGTTTTCTTCCCGCTGGTTAAACAACAGAGCTTCTTTCAGCTCATCGGCTCAGCAAACATGCCGGACGAACAAAAAACCCCCATCAAAACTGATGGAGGTTAATGACAATACTTTTTAAGAATTTTGCTCTTTCCTTTTTGCTTTTTCTATACGTTTTTTTACATTAGGATGTAAAATAACATGAGGTGCAAAATTATAAATATCAAGTAATAGCTGATCAATATTTTTAAATCCACTCAAATACATTGCTCTGCCTTCTCGGGGAATTAAGATAAAAAAGGGAAAACCATAATATCCAGTATATGTTATCATTTTTAACTCATCCCATCTTAAGTATTTTCTCCAAACATATCCGATTGTTTTCATTTCAATTCCTCTTTGATCTAGGATTAATTTTTGATAAAAGGAATTTATTACAACCAAAGTTACTATTAAAGATGGAATTGTCCCGAAAAATACTGTAACAAATTTACCTTCAATTAAATATTCATATACAACATACCATGATACAAATGCTACAAATATCCCCCCTAGTTTTAAAGCTAAAGCAAATTGATATACTTTTTTCACTTAAATCACTCCCTATTTAAATTAAATTTTTCATAATATTTATTTTTCATATTTGAAACCCATATTGAGTATAAAACAGGGCCACCAATACCTACTGCTGGAGCAACTGGACCAGTTGCAGGAGAAAGTGCAGTTATTATAACTCCCCCTCCAACATCAATAACAGTAAATCCAGCTTCTGCTATACTTTTATGAATTCTTTGGCCTATAGTTAGATTTGAATCAAGAATAATTTTATATTCATTATAAGCAAAATCTGTTATTGTAACTAAATAGCCAGCTTTTCTTAAAAATTTAAAAGTATCAACTTCTACTTTTACTGGTTCAATTATATCTCCATATACAGGGTCAAAACCAACAATCTTATACGTTGTACCAACAAATTTTCCTTTTTCGGCAATTTTAGTACCAACCCTATCAAAAACATTTGCCCCTATTGTCTTTGCTATAATTGCATATAATTCGGTAAGTTCAGTCTTTATAGAATTAGATAAATCATAATCCAGGTAATTTACATTTGAAACTTTTCTACAAGAAGGCCATATATATTCTTGCCACTTCTGTATATCTCCAGTTTCCTGTATTATTCTTTCAACAGCAATATAATAAGCATCAATGCTTATCTTTCCTTCTATATGCAATTCTACTATTCTTTTTATATCAGGACTTTCTAGTTCTGTATTATTCTCCTTAATTTGATTAAACGTATCCTTTAAATCTACTTTTTCTTCTTCTGTTAGTCTATCATCTTCTTCAACAATTTTATTGAGTAACTCAATATCTCTATCAGTTAACTCTGAAGTTATTCCTCCAGTGCCAGCTGTCAAATTCGCCATATACCCTGAAGGATCTACATATTTTAATGGATTCTGCAATACGTAGATATATAGATTTTGACTTAGTTGGTTAATCAGATTTCCTGGGTAAACATCTTCTGTAATAAACCGTCCGGTCTCAAGATCATAATACCTCGCTCCATAATAATATAACCCTATTCCTACAACCTGTCTCTGCCCTGTAAATTTATACCTGGTCTCTACTTCAAAATTTACAACAGTTGTTCCTGGTTTATATAAATCCTCACCAAATGGCAGATAATCCTGTTCCCAGACTACCTTACCTGTTCCATCTGTCATAAGTCGGGTTGAACCAAGATTATCATGGTGGTAATATATAATTTCTGCACTACTTCCAACTATTCCTTCTACTCTCGCAATCTGTCTGCCATGAGCATAAATGAAACTTGCTTTCTTTACTTTTTAAGATTATTGAATGGATAAAACTGCAAAAAGCTAATTTTTCGCTTCAAGAGAAATTTTTCGAACCATCTAAAGTTCGATTTCAGTCGAAATAAGGCTCCCTAATCAAAGGGCCCTCCTGGCCCTTGATTAGCTCATCACATCCTGTGATGAGGCCTTATTTCGACTGAAATCTCACTAAGATGGTTTGACGAAAAATTTCTATGTCGCTCAAAATTAGCTTTTTGCAGTTTAATCATTATATCGCTATATAATCCTTTAGACCCCCCTATTACCAGTAACACACTTGCTCACTGGTTGTCTTCCCACTGGTCAAGAGACAGGGCTTCTTTTAGCCCATCGGCTCAGCAAACATGCAGGCCGAATACAAAAAGAGCTGTTGACTTTTAGATTTCTGTCAACAGCCTTTAAAATCTTTTTCACATTATTAAACAACTTGTCTTTTTCTTAATCCTCTTACCTGATTTTGAAACATTTTATATCTCAATGGGGTTTTATTATAAATTTCATCCTGTTTAAATCAAAATATAGCTCTAATATATTTATTCCAAATATTTTAAAGCATATAATGTAAACAATTGACCAAAAAATTATGGCTCTCCGTCAAATGTTGTGAAAGATAAGTTGGCTCCGTTGAATTGATTGGTAAATTGATTTTGAAATAAACATTTAAATTTAATAACTTAACATTGCATTAAATACTCTTCTCCTTAGATTCATAACATTTGGAACACCATATCCAATCCTTTTGATCAATTTAATCTTGTTATTGATACCCTCAGCAAAGCCATTGGTTATCTTATTCTTAAAATAATTTAGTATTTTTTCTTCCCATCTTTGTATTATCTTTTTTACCTGGTAAAAAGGCATCAGCTTGCTTTTTATTACTTCTTTATACCACCTTTTTAGAGCTCTGGTGGCTTCTTTCACATCATCTAGCTGCAATAAGTCTCTGAATTCCTCTTTTAATTCCCAGGCCTTTTCTAGAGCTGGACTGAGTTCAAATAATTTGATGAGCTTTTCATGTTCTTCATCTGTCAATTCTTCAGCTCGTTTTTGGAGTAATAAACGACTTTGAAAAAACTTTCTTCTCTGATGATTATTTACTGTTTGTTGAACTTGTTTTCTAACTTCATCAAGGGCTCTGTTCATTAAAGTTACAAGATGAAATTTATCTATAACAATTTTTGCATGAGTAAATGCTGCATCTGCTACTGCTTTGAACGGCCGCCACATATCCATAGAGATCGATTGAATCTGTCGTCTTTGTTCATCTTCCCAACAATTAAAGTAGTCAATTAAATCATCCTTTTTGCGAGTAGGTAAAATGTCAATTAACTCCCGATTAATTGGATCTGTAATGCTAACTCCATATTTATGGCGTTTTAAAACTGCAAATTCATCGATACTGATGGCTTTTAATTGACTAAGTTTTGAAACTTGTTGTTTAATGAGAGGGTCAACTACTTTTTTAACTGCATTATTAACAGCTGTATAACTTAACCCGTTTTCTCTAGCAACTTTAGAATAATCCTTGCTGACAGTTTCTTTAGCAAGATATTTATCAAAGCGTTTGGTTTTACGGGCATATTTATCAATACTTTCATATTTTTCAGGGATACCCCTCTTATGACAATAAGGACAACGATATCTTTTTTTTAGAAGTCTAATGATTACTAGTTTACCTCTTATGGGGATGTCTCTAATATTTTGCCATTTTGTATCATGGATTTTATTAGTGATATTACCACACTGAGGACACACAATGTGATTTTTCTTTGCTTCAGCGATAAAAATATATCTGTCCTCCGTTGAAATAATTTCAGTTGCAATAATGTCTGGCAAATCAAGAAATTTTATGATATTATTATATTGCATTTGCTGGACTCCTTTCTTTGGTTTTTAGTTCGCAACTAATTAATTCAACGGGGCCAGCAAATGCCTTTTTATTTTTTATAATTTTTTCTTCACAACATTAATTATAGACCCAAAATTATTAAAATTATAAGCAATACTAACCCAAAAAACTGACCAACAAAATAATTTGTCGTTAAAGTTTGAACAATTGTCAAAACCATTGTTACAGTTATTATTATGCTTATATATGCTATCACTGGTATTAAATAATAATCCTCTAATCCCGATTTCCAGTCCCAAATAACTAAACCAGCAACCATTAATATAGAAATACCAATATTTTTAAGTAGAAGTCTCCAGGTAAATTTTTTCCTGATTGTTTTCATCTTAATCTTCATTCCCTCCTTTTGAATGATTTATAATAACATAATCCAAATCTCTTAACGCTCCTCTATATGAAGGAATATCATTGGCAAGCCCTACAAAATTAAATATAAGTTTTCCTTTACTTATTAAGCTACCTGGAAATGGTAATATCTTTTCTCTAAATCCATACCGTACGTTCTTGATTAGCTCTCCACCTTTTTTAAATCGATAATATTCCCTTATTTCAGAAATTGCTGACACCGTTCCATATAAACTTATACCAATGTCGATAGTTAAATAGATAATTTCACCTTTCAAACCAAATATTTCTTTATATTTTTCTCGTAATCGATTAGGTACTTCTCCACCACCTGAACAAGCTTTACTAATTATTACGAAACCTTGCACAGAATTAAAAAAACCATGAACTAAAATATACCCTCCAATACCTTTTGTAACGAAAGTAGCATCAGGAACTAGAATTAAACTAGCTCCAGTAGTCATTTGACCAATCCCAGAAATTAAAATTACAGTTCCATCAGCCAAAGCTGACCAATTTATATCTGCATTCCATTCTGTATTTTTGTCCTCTAATTCTCTTGCAACTCTTTCATAAGCGATAAGATATGCATCATAAGAAATTTTACCCTCTAAATATAAATTCGTTAATCTCGCCAGATCTGGATGGTCTATAATTTGTGTATTTGATTTCTTTAAATTCCTATTAATATTGCTAAATGTATTATTTAAATCCCGCTTTTCTTCTGCAGTTAATCTATCATCATTATTAACAATCTCTTTTAACCGCTCAATATCTCTATCTGTTAACTCTGAAGTTGTTCCTCCAGTGCCAGCTGTCAAATTTGCCATATGTCCAGTAGGATCCACATATTTTAATGGATTCTGCAATACGTAGATATATAGATTTTGACTTAGTTGGTTAATCAGATTTCCTGGATAAACATCTTCTGTAATAAACCGCCCGGTCTCAGGGTCATAATACCTTGCTCCATAATAATATAGCCCTATTCCTACAACCTACCTCTGCCCTGTAAACTTATATTTAGCATCTATAGCAAAATCTACTACACTTATTCCTGGCTTATGCAAGTCCTCACCAAATGGCAGATAATCCTGTTCCCAGGCTACCTGTCCTTTACCATCTGTCATAAGTCGGGTTGAACCAAGATTATCATGGTGATAATAGTAAACTTCGGTATCACTTCCTACTATTCCTTCTACTTTCGCTATTGGACGGTCAAATGCATAAATATAAGAAATCTTCTTACCTTCTGAAATGTTATCTTCATAAATTACCTTACCTGCATAATTGAATACATAATTGATATTGCCTTCCTCTTCTGTTTCAGAGCGAATCCTATTACCATCTGCATCATAGATAAACTTAGCCTTAAGTTTGCCATTCCGATATACTGCCTTTAACCTGTTTCTTACCGTGTACTCATACCGCCAATATTCAACATCAAAACCTTCCTTGATAAATTCTACACTTCCATCCACTTTTACTGTAAACCGATTGCCTTTCTCAATTAAGTTTCCATTCTCATCATATACATAGTAGAAAGTCTCTCCTGTTCTATTGTTGGTCATCTTCTTCAATCGATTACTGCCTTCATAGTACTCATAAGTTATCTCTTCTGTATTGCCAACAATAGTCCTCTTAGCTGTCCTGTTTCCTCCAGCATCATAATCATACTCCAAACGGGCTCCATCTGATCTCTGATAAATCTTAACCATATTACGCAAGTCACCATAAAATTCTGACTTATCAACAAAGCCAAAGTACATATCACGGTCATCAAATTTAGAGTGAATCTTAAATGCCAGCGCTTCTACCGGTTCCTCAAATATAATTGTTATATCTCCATCTTCATCTTTCTCAAAATACCATTGATCTTCAGGTAACTTATAGAAAGTAAAGTTGTCGGGACTATAGTAAACAGTTAATGTATTCTTTTCAACCCGGTGTTCAAGTACTTCTGGCGCAGGCTTTAATTCTATCTTTCCTATAGAAGCTTTTTCAACTAAAACAACCCCAATACTATTACCCTTATAATCAAACTTAACCCAATAATCCTCTGGCTCTACAAGGCTCAATGTTCCAAATATATCCTCTTCTGCTACTCCTAAAAAGCCTGTCCTCTCTCCATAGAAAGTCCCTTCTACTTCAGCTGCTGTCAATCTATCCAGCTTATCATAGTAATAATAGTTGGTGTTTCCTGTAATATGGTTGGTTCTGCTCTCCACATTGTTATTACCATCATAGGCATAACTTATATCAAAAGGTGTCCCTTCATCTACAGTTATTACTTTTATACTCTTAACTCTTGAATTAGCATCAGGAGTAATCTCAGTATTGGTTCCATTATTGTATCTGATTCCTGTCAAAAATCCATTATCAACATAGGTGAATGCTGGATTATCTACTGTTCCATCTGCAAAGCCTGTTATACCTACTAACTGATTCAACTTATTATATTTATACTCAACCCAGACATTGCTCTCAGGATATTTGATAAATCGCAGATTTCCAACTTTGTCATATCTATAACCAGTAACATAAGTCTTACCTGCAATTATTCTGCTCTCCTCAATAATCCGACCTAATGGGTCATATTCACTTAAGATAACACTATCATTATCTCTTGCTTCCAATCTGTTACCTTCTTTATCATATTTATTAAGCAATAAAATGGCCCGCTATCTCTAGAAAAGAGATAATGGGCCTAATTTTTTCATATAATTCAAACCATCTAAATTTTACCCATCCAAAATAGAGCTCGTTACATCAAGGTTTTTCAGAAAGAACAAAATGCCTTTCAGGCACTTAACCTTATTAAACTGCAAAAAGCTAATTTTCGCTTCAAAAGAAATTTTTCGAACCATCTAAAGTTCGATTTCAGTCGAAATAAGGCTCCCTAATCAAAGGGCCCTCCTGGCCCTTGATTAGCTCATCACTTCCTGTGATGAGGCCTTATTTCGACTGAAATCTCACTAAGATGATTTAACGAAAAATTTCTATGTCGCTCAAAATTAGCTTTTTGCAGTTTTATCATTATATCGCTATATACTCCTTTAGACCCCACTATTACCAGTAAAGCCCTTACTTACGGGTTATCTTCCCGCTGGTCAAGAGACAGGGCGTCTTTTAGCTCATCGGCTCAGCAAACATGCAGGCCGAATACAAAAAGGGCTGTTGACCTTTAGATTTATGTCAACAGCCTTTAAAATCTTTTTCACATTATTAAACAACTTGTCTTTGTTTTCTTAATCCTCTTACCTGATTTAGAAACATTTTATATCTCAATGAGGTTTTATTATAAATTTCATCCTGTTTACATCAAAATATAGTTCTAATATATTTATTCCAAATATTTTAAAGCATATAATGTAAACAATAAACCAAAAAATTAGAAATACTATAACCAGAACTAACCCAACAAACTGACCAATAAAATAATTTGTTGTTACAGTTTGAGCAATTGTTAAAAGAACTGTTAAACCTATTATTATACTTATATATTCTATCACTGATATTAAATGACCATCTTCTAATCCCGATTTCCCAACCCAAATAACCATACCAGCAATTATTAATATAGAAATAATGAAATTTTTAAGTAGAAGTTTCCAGGTAAATTTTTTCCTAATTTTTCTCATTTTAATCTCCTTTCTCTTCTTTTAAATAACTTCTAATACTATAATCCAAATCTCTTAGTGTTCCTCGATATGAAGGAATATCATTGGTAAGCCCTACAAAATTAAATATAAGTTTTCCTTTACTTATTAAGCTACCTGGAAATGGTAATATCTTCTCTCCAAATCCATATCGCACGTTCTTTATTAACACACCACCTTTTTTAAGTCGATAATATTCCCTTATTTCGGAAACTGCTGACATCGTCCCATAAAAACTTATACAAAAGTCAACACCTAAATAGATAATTTCACCTTTTGAGCCAAATATTGTCTTGTATTTTTCTCGTAATTGATTAGGTACTTCCCCACCACCTGAAAAAGCTTTACGTACTGTTGCAAAACCTTGTGTAAAATTAAAAGCACCATGAACTAAAATATACCCTCCAGTAACTTTTGTAACGGTAGCATCAGGAACTGCAATTAAACCAATTCCAGTAAGAACTTGACCAGCTCCAGAAATTAAAGTTACAGTTCCATTAGCAAAAGCTAACCAATTTATATCTGCATTCCATTCTATATTTTTGTCCTTTAATTCTCCTGCAACTCTTTCATAAGCGATAAGATATGCATCATAAGAAATTTTACCCTCTAAATATAAATTCGTTAATCTCGCTAGATCTGGATGGTCTATAATTTGTGTATTTGATTTCTTTAAATTCCTATTAATATTGCTAAATGTATTATTTAAATCCCGCTTTTCTTCTGCAGTTAATCTGTCATCATTATTAACAATCTCTTTTAACCGCTCAATATCTCTATCGGTTAACTCTGAAGTTATTCCTCCAGTGCCAGCTGTCAAATTTGCCATATGCCCTGAAGGATCCACATATTTTAATGGATTCTGCAATACGTAGATATATAGATTTTGACTTAGCGGGTTAATCAGATTTCCTCGATAAACATCTTCTGTAATAAACCGTCCGGTCTCAGGATCATAATACCTTGCTCCATAGTAATATAACCCTTATTCCTATAACCTGCCTCTGCTCTGTAAACTTATACCTGGTCTCTACTTCAAAATTTACAACACTTGTTCCTGGTTTATACAGGTCCTCACCAAATGGCAGATAATCCTGTTCCCAGACTACCTGTCCTTTACCATCTGTCATAAGTCGGGTTGAACCAAGATTATCATGGTGGTAATATATAATTTCTGCACTACTTCCAACTATTCCTTCTACTCTCGAAATCTGTCTGCCATGAGCATAAATGAAACTTGCTTTCTTTACTTTTTAAGATTATTGAATGGATAAAACTGCAAAAAGCTAATTTTTCGCTTCAAGAGAAATTTTTCGAACCATCTAAAGTTCGATTTCAGTCGAAATAAGGCTCCCTAATCAATGGGCCCTCCTGGCCCTTGATTAGCTCATCACCTCCTGTGATGAGGCCTTATTTCGACTGAAATCTCACTAAGATGCTTTAACGAAAAATTTCTATGTCGCTCAAAATTAGCTTTTTGCAGTTTTAACATTATATCGCTATATAATCCTTTAGACCCCCCTATTATCTGTAACACACTTGCTCACTGGTTGTCTTCCCGCTGATCAAGAGACAAGGCTTCTTTTAGCCCATCGGCTCAGCAAACATACAGGCCGAATACAAAAAGGGCTGTTGACCTTTAGATTTATGTCAACAGCCTTTAAAATCTTTTTCACATTATTAAACAACTTGTCTTTGTTTTCTTAATCCTCTTACCTGATTTAGAAACATTTTATATCTCAATGGGGTTTTATTATAAATTTCATCCTGTCTAAATCAAAATATATTTCAAATATATTTATTCCAAAGATTTTAAAACATATAACATAAGCAATTAACCATACAATTATAAATACTATAGCTAAAACTAACCCGACAAACTGACCAATAAAATAATTTGTTGTTACAGTTTGAGCAATTGTTAAAAGAACTGTTAAACCTATTATCATACTTATATATACTACCACTGAGAGTAAATAATAATCTTCCAATCCCCATTTCCAGCCCCAAATAACCATACCAGCAACCATTAATATAGAAATACCCATATTTTTAAGTAGAAGTCTCCAGGTAAATTTTTTCCTAATTTTTCTCATTTTAATCTCCTTTCTCTTCTTTTAAATAATTTCTAATACTATAATCCAAATCTCTTAGTGTTCCTCTATATGAAGGAATATCATTGGTAAGCCCTACAAAATTAAATATAAGTTTTCCTTTACTTATTAAGCTACCTGGAAATGGTAATATCTTTTCTTTAAATCCATACCGTACGTTCCTGATTAGCTCTCCACCTTTTTTAAGTCGATAATATTCTCTTATTTCAGAAATTGCTGATACCGTTCTGTAAAGACTTATACCAATGTCGATAGTTAAATAGATAATTTCACCTTTCAAACCAAATGTTTTCGTATATCCTTCACGTAATAGATTAAATCCTTCTCCACCACCTGAAAAAGCTTTACCCATTGTTGATAAACCCTGTCCAACATTAAAAGCGCCATGAATCAAAATATACCCTCCAATATATTTTGTAATTGAGGTAGGTTCAGGAGCTGTAATTAAACCAATTCCAGTAAGAACTTGACCAGCTCCTGAAATTAAAATTACAGTTCCATCAAACAAAGTTAACCAATCTATATCTAAATTCCATTTTCCATTTTCATCATTTAATTCTCCTGCAACTCTTTCATAAGCAATAAGGTATGCATCATAAGAAATTTTACCCTCTAAATATAAATTCGTTAATCTCTCCAGATCTGGATGATCTATAATTTGTGTATTTGATTTCTTTAAATTCCTATTAATATTGCTAAATGTATTATTTAAATCCTGCTTTTCTTCTGCAGTTAATCTGTCATCATTATTAACAATCTCTTTTAACCGCTCAATATCTCTATCTGTTAACTCTGAAGTTGTTCCTCCAGTGCCAGCTGTTAAATTCGCCATATATCCTGAAGGATCCACATATTTTAATGGATTCTGCAATACGTAGATATATAGATTTTGACTTAGCGGGTTAATCAGATTTCCTTGATAAACATCTTCTGTAATAAACCGTCCGGTCTCAGGATCATAATATCTTGCTCCATAGTAATATAAACCTATTCCTATAACCTGCCTCTGCCCTGTAAATTTATACCTGGTCTCTACTTCAAAATCCACCACACTTGTTCCAGGCTTATGCAAGTCTTCACCAAATGGCAGATAATCCTGTTCCCAGACTACCTTACCTGTTCTATCTGTCATAAGTCGGGGTGAACCAAGATTATCATGGTGGTAATATATAATTTCTGCACTACTTCCAACTATTCCTTCTACTCTCGAAATCTGTCTGCCATGAGCATAAATGAAACTTGCTTTCTTTACTTTTTAAGATTATTGAATGGATAAAACTGCAAAAAGCTAATTTTTCGCTTCAAGAGAAATTTTTCGAACCATCTAAAGTTCGATTTCAGTCGAAATAAGGCTCCCTAATCAATGGGCCCTCCTGGCCCTTGATTAGCTCATCACCTCCTGTGATGAGGCCTTATTTCGACTGAAATCTCACTAAGATGGTTTGACGAAAAATTTCTATGTCGCTCAAAATTAGCTTTTTGCAGTTTTAACATTATATCGCTATATAATCCTTTAGACCCCCCTATTATCTGTAACACACTTGCTCACTGGTTGTCTTCCCGCTGATCAAGAGACAAGGCTTCTTTTAGCCCATCGGCTCAGCAAACATACAGGTCGAATACAAAAAGGGCTGTTGACCTTTAGATTTATGTCAACAGCCTTTAAAATCTTTTTCACATTATCAAATAACTTGTCCTTGTTTTCTTAATCCTCTTACCTGATTTAGAAACATTTTATATCTCAATGGGGTTTTATTATAAATTTCATCCTGTTTACATCAAAATATAGTTCTAATATATTTATTCCAAATATTTTAAAGCATATAATGTAAACAATTGACCAAAAAATTAAAAATACTATAACCAGAACTAACCCAAGAAACTGTGCAACAAAATAATTTGTTGTTACAGTTTGAAAAAACGTTAAAGCAATTGTTAAACCTATTATTATGCTTATATATTCTATCACTGATATTAAATGACCATCTTCTAATCCCGATTTCCCAACCCAAATAACCATACCAGCAATTATTAATATAGAAATAATGAAATTTTTAAGTAGAAGTTTCCAGGTAAATTTTTTCCTAATTTTTCTCATTTTAATCTCCTTTCTCTTCTTTTAAATAACTTCTAATACTATAATCCAAATCTCTTAACGTTCCTCTATATGCAGGAATATCATTGGTAAGCCCTACAAAATTAAATATAAGTTTTCCTTTACTTATTAAGCTACCTGGAAATGGTAATATCTTCTCTCCAAATCCATATCGCACGTTCTTTATTAACACACCACCTTTTTTAAGTCGATAATATTCCCTTATTTCGGAAACTGCTGACATCGTCCCGTAAAAACTTATACAAAAGTCAACACCTAAATAGATAATTTCACCTTTTGAGCCAAATATTGTCTTGTATTTTTCTTGTAATTGGTTAGGTACTTCTCCACCACTTGAAAAAGCTTTACGTATTGTTGCAAAACCTTGTGTAAAATTAAAAGCACCATGAACTAAAATATACCCTCCAATAACTTTTGTAACGGTAGCATCAGGAACTGCAATTAAACTAACTCCAGTAGCTACTTGACCCAGTCCAGAAATTAAAATTACAGTTCCATCAGCCAAAGCTAACCAATTTATATCTACATTCCACTCTCTATTCTTATCCTTTAATTCTCCTGCAACTCTTTCATAAGCGATAAGATATGCATCATAAGAAATTTTACCCTCTAAATATAAATTCGTTAATCTCGCCAGATCTGGATGGTCTATAATTTGTGCATTTGATTTCTTTAAATTTCTATTAATATTGCTAAATGTATTATTTAAATCCCGCTTTTCTTCTGCAGTTAATCTGTCATCATCATTAACAATCTCTTTTAACCGCTCAATATCTCTATCTGTTAACTCTGAAGTTATTCCTCCAGTGCCAGCTGTCAAATTCGCCATATGTCCCATCGGATCAATATATTTTAACGGATTCTGTAATACGTAGATATATAGATTCTGACTTAGCGGGTTAATCAGATTTCCTGGATAAACATCTTCTGTAATAAACCGTCCGATCTCAGAATCATAATATCTTGCTCCATAGTAATATAAACCTATTCCTATAACCTGCCTCTGCCCTGTAAATTTATACCTGGTCTCTACTTCAAAATCCACCACACTTGTTCCAGGCTTATGCAAGTCTTCACCAAATGGCAGATAATCCTGTTCCCAGATTACCTTACCTGTTCCATCTGTCATAAATCGGGTTGAACCAAGATTATCATGGTGGTAATAGTAAACTTCGGCATCACTTCCTACTATTCCTTCTACTTTCGCTATTGGACGGTCAAATGCATAAATATAAGAAATCTTCTTACCTTCTGAAATGTTATCTTCATAAATTACCTTACCTGCATAATTGAATACATAATTGATATTGCCTTCCTCTTCTGTTTCAGAGCGAATCCTATTACCATCTGCATCATAGATAAACTTAGCCTTAAGTTTGCCATTCCGATATACTGCCTTTAACCTGTTTCTTACCGTGTACTCATACCGCCAATATTCAACATCAAAACCTTCCTTGATAAATTCTACACTTCCATCTGCTTTTACTGTAAACTGATTGCCTTTCTCAATTAAGTTGCCATTTTCATCATATACATAATAGAAGGTCTCTCCTGTTCCATTGTTGGTCATCTTCTTCAATCGATTACTGCCTTCATAGTACTCATAAGTTATCTCTTCTGTATTGCCAACAATAGTCCTCTTAGCTGTCCTGTTTCCTCCAGCATCATAATCATACTCCAAACGGGCTCCATCTGATCTCTGATAAATCTTAACCATATTACGCAAGTCACCATAAAATTCTGACTTATCAACAAAGCCAAAGTACATATCACGGTCATCAAATTTAGAGTGAATCTTAAATGCCAGCGCTTCTACCGGTTCCTCAAATATAATTGTTATATCTCCATCTTCATCTTTCTCAAAATACCATTGATCTTCAGGTAACTTATAGAAAGTAAAGTTGTCGGGACTATAGTAAACAGTTAATGTATTCTTTTCAACCCGATGTTCAAGTACTTCTGGTGCAGGCTTTAATTCTATCTTTCCTATAGAAGCTTTTTCAACTAAAACAACACCAATACTGTTAGCCTTATAATCAAACTTAACCCAATAATTCTCCGGCTCAACTAGACTTAATGTTCCAAATATATCCTCTTCTGCTACTCCAAAAATACCTGTCCTCTCTCCATAGAAAGTCCCTTCTACCTCAGCGACTGTCAATCTATCTAATTTATCATAGTAATAATAGTTGGTGTTTCCTGTAATATGGTTGGTTCTGCTCTCCACATTGTTATTACCATCATAGGCATAACTTATATCAAAAGGTGTCTTTAACTGCCCCTCATCTACAGTTATTACTTTTATACTCTTAACTCTTGAATTAGCATCAGGAGTAATCTCAGTATTGGTTCCATTATTATATCTAATTCCTGCCAAAAATCCATTATCAGCATAGGTAAATGCTGGGTTATCCACTGTTCCATCAGCGAAGCCTGTTACACCTACTAACTGATTCAACTTATTATATTTATACTCAACCCAGATATTGCTCTCAGGATATTTGATAAATCGCAGATTTCCAACTTTGTCATACCTATAACCAGTGACATAAATCTTACCTGCAATTATTCTGCTCTCCTCAATAATCCGACCTAATGGGTCATATTCACTTAAGATAACACTATCATTATCTCTTGCTTCCAATCTGTTACCTTCTTTATCATATCTATAAGTAATTGTATCTACAATATTACCAGCATTATCTACATAATCAATCTGAATAGGCAAATAATTTTTAAGATAGGTATATACTGTCTTCTGGCCTTTCCTATCTATCTTCTCCTTTAGATTACCTACACCATCATAGCTGTATTTGATTACTCCACCCTCTGGTCTAATCTCCCTGACCAGCCTATCTAGTTGATCGTAAATATATCTGGTTGTTACTCCATTGGGTAATACTTTTTTCATCAGATTACCATGAGGATCATAATAGTAAGATGTAATACCACCTTCTGCGTCTATCACTTTTATCAATTGATTCTGACTATTATATCTATATTCAGTTTCATTGAATCTGCCATCTATCTCTTTGATCTTATTTCCCACATTATCATAAAAATATGTCCGTTCACTACCGTCCGGATAAATAATATATTTCAATCTGTACAGATCATCATACTCAAACCGGGTAACATTACCTGACGGGTCTTTAACTTCGGTTTTGTTACCAACTTTATCATAACTATAACCAGTAACATATTCTCTACCTTTCTCATCAAAAATAATCTCCTTTGAAAGCCAGTATTGTGGAGTGTATCTATATTCTATTTTCTGCCCCTCAGAATTGATAACTTCAACTTTATTGCCTACTTTATCATACCTGTATCGTGTTACATATTCTCCAGCTGAACTACCATAAGTGATTGTCCTGCTCTCTTCAATCACCCGGCCTAATCTATCATATTTAATCTTTAACGTATAATCAGGATCAATCTTATAATATGGCACCTCACTATGTTCATAAATCTCATCTGCAAAGAGAATTACTGTATCACTACCACCAGAAGATACATGTTTTACCCCTCCTGGAGTTGTTACTGATACCCTGTTACCAATAATGTCATAAGTGTAGTATGTGATCTGGTCATTATCTCCGGTCTCATTACTTACATCCTCTCCATTCCTTAAAAGACCATTTACTACTGTTTCTGCTACTACCCAGCCACGGGCATTGTACATTTTCTGGATAATGTTTCCTTCCGTATCTACTGTCTTAATCAGTTTCCCATTTCTATCATAATAGTGATATGTTGTATTACCTGATGGATCAGTCTCTTTAATCAGATTTCCAACTGCATCATATTCATAACTATATACCGCTTTGTTGGTCTCACTTTTTCCATACAGCCAATAACTGTTTGGTCTGATCTCTTTTATCTTTCTTCCTGCATCATCATAGAAATAGAGAATCCGGGGTTGATAATTAACTGCTGTAAAATCCAATGTAGTAGAACCCCATTTTTCTTGAATTATTGGCTTTATAAATTGATCTTCCGGCAGTATCTCTTCTACCAACCTGCCTGAACTATCATATTTGTATTGAGTTACTCTGCCCTCTGCATCAACTACTTCTACTTTATTACCCAACTGATCATACCTGGCAGTAGTTTTAATACGATTTCCATCATTGTATTTTGCCACTTCAATCACATTTCCTGACCAGTCTTTTATCTCTTCTGTCTTATTTCCCTCTGCATCTATTATGGTTTTTTTGTTCAAAACCGGGTCATATTCAATTGTAGTATATAGCTCATTATCATAAGGATTATTTACATCTTTACTGCCATCAGGATAAATTATCTTTATCACCCGGTTAAGTTCATCATATTGAGTAAAGGTAACATGACCTTCTGCATCTTTAACTGCTATCCTTCTATCACTCTCATCATAATAGAAGCAGGTTGTATTCACTTCTACTGTTCCATCTTCTTTTAAGTTGAAGGTTTCTAACTTAACCCAGCGGTTTAATCCATCATAATAATACCTGGATTTGTTAAAGATGGGCTCATTTAAAGAATTATCAGTGATAGCAGGGTCAGATAGGGAAATATCTCTTACCGCATTGACAACTGTAGTTTGATTAAGTTCATTATCATAGTACTGAATTTTTACTGGGTTATTGGAACGGTTAGAATATTTTGATGGATCCAAATTCCCGATCTTACCGATAAATTTATCATCATCATCGGGATAAATTATTTTAATCAAACGTTTTAATTTATCATATCGGTATTCTGTAAGATTCCCTTCTGCATCAATCTCCCATTTTTTAAGCCCTGTATTGTAATCATATCCGAATTGAGTGATTATATAATCTCCTGGAATAGGATTTCCTTCTGCATCCAATATGGGTGCTCCAGCATTTCCTTTTTCGATAACTCTGGTTAAATAGGCATGGCCGTATTCTTCACTATACTCCATCTCTGTTACATAACCCAGTGGATTTATATTTTTCGTTATATTACCATAACTATCATACTCAAATCTATTCTTAATCCATTTTTGCTTTATGTTATCCCACTTTGCCTCTAAAACCAGATTACCTTCTGGTGAATAGATATAATGAGACTCAACCCGAACTGGAGTGGTATCAATTGGGCTGTGATTCAAAACAAAACTGTGAGCTAACAAATTATGAATATTCGGATTTACTTCTCCCTGATAAAAATCAGGATCTGATGGTTTTTCAAACTCTGCTGGAAAAGCATCATAACTGCTGTCTGTATTCAGATAGTGCAAATATCTTTCCAGTCCATTATCTGAGTTATATTCATAAATGCGATTTCCCCAATTATCATATCTATATTTCTTCTGCAGCACCAGTTGGTTTGAACGATATAATTTCTCTTCCTCTACAGCTTTCAATTTTTTATTGTAAATAAATACCTGCTTAATTACAGGATTTTCACCCAAAAACTGCTGCCTTTCTATATTCAAACTATTTTCAAATTTAAGTTTGGTTTTTTGACCATTTGGCCCTACCACAGTTGTCCACTCTACATCATTACCCGGATTACCATCTTTAAACTGATAACTATAAACTGTCTTACTATATTCAGAAAAAGAATATTTATCAAGATATTTCATCTGCGCTGTTACCATTACTCTGGTCTCATTGACAAGCCTGGTTCTTACTTCTGTTCTTTGTTCGGCTGAAACTTCTATCTCTTTTCCTCCGTCATTAGTTAAAGTTACAGTAACTGTATCATCATAAATATTATACTCTTTTTTGTCTTGCCCTGTTACCATATATAAATATCTTGTTTTGCCACCTGTTGGATAAATGATCTCTCTCAATACAGGTACATCTTTTCTTTTAATACTTCCTTTACTACCACCATCTTCATATATAACTTCTCCATCATATGTTACTTCTGTATCCCATGAAGCCCTTGATCCATATTTTACTTCTACTGTACTGTAAACATAGGTAGTAACCCTGCCATCAGGGTCAATTACACGATAAAGTCTGCCATCACTGTTATACTGATACTGATAAACCAGATCTCCAAAAGTTATTCTCTCAATATTACCCAGTGTATTATAGCTAAAAACTACTTCACGCCCAATAGTATCTATAATTTTAGTTAATTTCTTCCCATTATAGTAAAATTTAATTTTGTTATTTCCCGTCCGGTCAACTATAGAAAGAATTTTTCCATCACCGTCAAAGTAATATTTCGTCCCATCTTTGCGAATAATTTCAATTTCCGTATCTTCCCATATTTCTTCAATCGTACTATACACTGTTCCTAAAAAATATGTTGTTATATTTTTAACTTTATTCTGAAACTTCTTACCGATAAAATGTTCCCCTTTATGATATTCAACTATACCATACCCGGCAGCATACATTCCTATCCCTTTCATCTCCCATTCCAATTTACAGGGAGCGCCATCTTCAAAATATAAATACTCTCCAGTATCAGTAGTCTCAATCCGGGGAATGGTAAGTGACCAACCCAAACCAAATGCCTGATAGACCTTTTTCTTATTGCCGATTTCATTCTCTTTCTTACCTAAATATTCCCAGACTGCTGCTGTATTGTCATATATTCTTCCAATCATCAGATCAAGCCCATTTCTACCCGGAATGGAAATATCTATGCTTCTAAGTACCAGATTACCGCTGGCTGGCAGTACATTTTCTTCGTTATCTTTGAAATAACTCTGATATGGAGATAAACCTAAATCTTTATACTGATCAGCATCCGGGGAATAATTCATATTGAGCTGAACATTATACATTGAGAAATGATTACTGTCAATCCTGATTTTATTATGAACCGGATCTATCTCTGCATTCTCTATCCTGATCCATGCTGCATATCTGATATCATAGTGATATACTCCCAAATCCAGCTCAGAATATCCTTCAGGAATTTCTGCTTCATCATAACCAAACTCCAGAGTCACCGATCTGGCAAACTCTACCTTTTGCTTAGGTTGATTATTCTCATCCAGAATGTTAAATGCATATGTTTTTCCAATAACGGGATTATCAGTCTCTGGAATTTCTGCCTCATCAATAGATACCACCTGAATTATTACTTGAGTCGCAGTTTCTCCTCCTTCTTCACTACCAGATAAGGCACCTGCTGGAATCTCTACTTCTACTTCATCATACTCTACTTTACCACCTTCTGCCGGATTAACGGGCTTTTTAACCGGGCCAACCTTCACCCTCTGCCCCTCCGTCCTGCCACTCTCATTCCCCACATGATCCACAGCACTTAAACTGTAGATATATTCCTCACCATTGGTCACATCATTATCAAAGTATTTTGGGTACATGGCAGGTTCCAATTCAATAAAGTTTTTACCATCACTAAATGCCGGTGTCCTATACAGACGATATTTTGTCAAATCCCACTCAGTATTGGCTTTCCATTCCAGTATTACCCGCTTATCCCCAGGAACTGCTGTAAAATCCTCTGGCACATCTGGTGGTGTGGTATCAATATAAACCCTGGTAGTCCCTACCTGCTCCCAGCCCATATTATCAACTGCTTTAACGTAAATATCATGGATTCCATCCTCTAAAGATGGTAATTGATAAGGACTCTCCACTATTATGTAATCTCCATCATCGATCTTTAACTCATAATGATTAACACCGGAAACATCATCAGTCGTAAAAAAGCTTATAACTGGCCGGGTGTTATTGGTCCAATCAGCTGGATCTGCTATAGGTGTAAATGGATTGGGTGGAGTTGTATCCCTTTTAATATCAATTACAAATTCATCACCATTTCCTAAATAGTCCTGAACTCGAATAGTAAAAAGATTGCTTCCCTCTTTTAATGAAACAGTATGGCTAAATTCTCCATTATCCACCAACACTAATTCACCATTAATTGTAAGTTGAGTTGGAGTATAGTCATAAAGATATCCCTCAATGGCAATCTCATCCTCAATAACTATTAAACCATCATATTGCCGTTTAAACTCCAGCCGCGGTGGTTCAATATCATAAACAACTCTTATACGATCCTCTCCTACAAGTCCATCATTCCCAACTGCCTGAACTACAATCAGATTGGCACCTTTATTTAAAGTAACCTCTTCTGCAAAATGATTACCTGTATAATAAAACTGACGTCCGTTAATAGTAGCAGAATAACTGGAGTTATCCATCGTACCTTCAACAGTAATTATACTTTCCTGGGTTACAAACTCATCAAGAGGTGATATAATCTCAACCAAAGGAGGTCGATTCATTGTAACAGTAATCTCCTCAATATCCTTGACCCCCTGGGCGTTTACAGCCTCTATAACAATGGTATGGGATGCACCATTTAAGTCACCTTTTTTGCCTTTGCTTCTTTCAACAGAAAGCTGTTTTTCAAACTGAAAAGAACCGTCGATTAGTTCAACTTGTACACCATCAATAGTCAGGGTCTCTACCTGACCCTTAACAAAACCTTTTATTATTGTCTGGTTACCAACATATTCTCCATCATGGGGATAAGTAATTACAATTTCAGGTTTATCGGGTGTTGGAAAAGCTTTGCTTCCCCAGAGTTTTACTTCATAAATTCTGCCAATTATTGGGTCATTATCAGGGTTTTTAAAATAAATGCGAACCTTATCAGTAGCAATACCTTCATCACCTAAATAAAAAGTATTCCAACCGTGATTTAAATCATGTCTACTAAACTCTCCAACTGTAGAGTATGGAATCCAGTTACCATCCTGATAATACTCAATCCGGGCCTTAAAATTATAACCAAAGGCCTGATAAAAATCCAGATATTCTATAACATAACTCTCACCCAGATCAAAGACAAGATAACCGTCTGTTGGAGTGATATATTCTGTCTCCCAATGAGTTGCAATATTACCATCAATCACATTTTCTGCCCCATAAGCCAAAGAAGTATTTGCACTGCCGACTACCTCTTTTACATCAATCTGGCCATAATTAAAAACTAACTTAAGTTTAAGATTTCTAATCTTAAAACCATTTTTCTTCTGCGAGCCGTGACCAAACTGGATTAAATTATCTCCACAGACTAACCGATTGGGATTAATCTCTTCTACAATTTTCTGCCAGCTGAACCGTTCCTTGCTCGTCTCCTCAGGAGTCTGCCACATGGTATAACCGTTAATCTTTCTAATACCTTCTTGATATTCAAGATCATAGGCCTCATAAATTAGATATGCCCTATCCAACCTGGTCAGATTTTCATCTATCTGAAAACTCCATGAAAACAAATCAGTAGAACCGGTAGGTATAACTATCTCCTGATCATAGGAATATTCACGGATAACATCTACCTCAGGACTGCCCCATACCTCCAACTCACCAAACCCGGTATCAGCTGTGGATGCAGTATAAAAGTTCAATCTAACAGCATCAGTCAGAACAGGTTCGGTAATCTGCCAACTATTCCAGCCCTCTTTTAACTCATATCCAGAAATATTACCAGTACCCGGTAATTGAACCCAGATTCCATCACTGTTTCTATATTCAATACCAAAAGTCAGTGTTTCTACTACCTGATTAACATACAGCTTAATTTTAGAAGGTGTTTTAAACTCACCAAATTCAAGAGTAACAGGATTAATCCATCCTCCACTACCAGATTCCAAACTCAGGGTTGTATTAAGATTACCATCATTTAGTGGTGTAGTTATATCGTTTAAATAGTCACAATCAATTATCTGATCATGACCATAGGCTGTTAAGCCTATGGTCATAATTCCTATAATCACCAGCAGTTTAAATAGATATTTATTCCAATTCATAGTAAATCCTCCTCTCACTCCTGAATATTACCTTCATTTTCAGGTAAACTATTAAGTTGGTCTACATCTATCCAGGTCATTTCTTCATCATAGTAAGGACTTAAACCATTACCAATAAATTTACTATACCTGACTACAGCGCCACTGCTCTCATCTTCTTTAATGCCAAAGTAAATGTTATTGCTAAATTCACAGCCTGTAACAGTTGCCTGTGATTGATATAGATGCAAACCGACAACATTTTCTTTAAAAACAGAGTTAGTAATTTGAGTATTCTGTCCTACCAAAGTAAGGCCCCTCTCTGCTTGACCAAAGATTACATCAGTAATTTTCAAAATCGTAGCAGATGGATAAATTTCTACTCCCTTCCATTCTATACCGGTAAATACAATTGGATTATCAGTACTACCCTGGAGTTCAATACTACCATAAACTTCAAGCGAAGCATTAGCGGGGAAAGAGATTACAGTTCCAGGTTCTATTTTTAGTGTTATTCCATAAGGAACCTCAACTGTTCCCAACATTTCCATCTTACCAGACCAGACTTCATCCAATACCAGAGGTCCTTCTAAGGTATTAGTGATAGTTACAGTTAGTGAAGTACTCATTTGTGCTCCATCATTATCTTCCACAGTTATTTCAATTACATAGTCTCCAATCTCAGTAAATGTAAAATCCAATACTCCAGGATTCTTATCAATACCGTTGGTCTGTTTAAAACTCTCTGTACCCACAGTCCAGTAATATTTGACAACTTCACCATCGGGGTCAAAAGCATCAGTACTAAAGGTCAAAGTATGTCCTTTAAAAGCTGTCAGACTACTAGCATACAGTTCTACAACCGGTGGGAAATTGTAACGTACCTGTTTGGTAATAATCTCTGTCCTATTTCCTGCCTCATCAAACTGATAAATCTCATAGCGGTATTTACCAAATTCTGTTGCAGTAAAGTCAAAACTATATGAACCAGCAGTTACCTGCATGGATTTAAAATCAGGATTATGGGCAGGAGTACCATCATCATTGAGACGAACCAGCCGATAATAGACGGTTCCGTTTTCATTGGTTGTCCACTCAACCACCATTGTCCCATCATTGGTAACCAGTTCTTTCTCACCAGATGCAAAGGATAAATCAGGTGCTACTGTATCAACTATTATAGGTTCACTATAGCCGATCTCTGACCACTGGCCCATTGCATCCATAGTTTGAATGGCTACATAATAGATTCCGCCTTCAGTCAAATTCAGGTTAGTTATATCTAAGTCATTATTGGTATATTCATTAATGCTGCCGTTAAGCATATGAATTGGGGTAGATAAATTGCCGATTAAATCGGTGTTATCTACTACCTGATAACGGTAGGCTACAATTCCACTCTCACTATCACTGGAACTAAAAGAAATATTCAGGATTTCTTCCCGACTGGTTGTATACTTTCCTGGTACATTTACTACCGGTTTTGTTGGTGGTTCAAGATCTGCAATAAGAGCATGACTCATTACCGGTTTAGACCATAATCCTACCCCATTTACTGCTTTAACTGTAAGATAATAAGTATCCAGATGATTCAGATTAAGCTGAACAAAACGATCTATACACTCACTACTTTCGGATTCATTAAGCTGAGTCAAATCTATCTCACGCCAGCCTCCAGTTACATCTGTTCCTCCTCTGGTTGTTCCAACAGCATACATATATCCTTTAATTCCCGAATGCGGATCGCTGGCATTCCATTTTAATTTGAAATTGTTATTTACATATTCATCCAGATCCAGAATGGGTTCTTCAGGTGGTGAAGAATCGACGGTGATTCCATCTGAAACTACTGTCCCGGTTGGCCGATTCAATTTGTTAATTACTCTTACTGCTAGATAGTAAGTAGAACCATCGGCAAAACCATTTCTTTTTCCCAAAACCTCTGTAGAAGTTAAATCAACCCTCTTAGCTTTTGTACTCATCCATTTCGAATCATCTACAACTTCATCCAAATCAGTTAGAAGAACATATTCATAATGGTCTATAGGGATGGTTGGATCATTTACATCCCAGATAAAGGATAGTTTTTCACTATCAATACTATAATCTCCACCGTCTAATACCTGACTGATCTGTGGTTGGGTTCCATCAATCACCATTATTCCATCACTTATAGTTAAAGCAGATACTTCCCCAGCTCCATTTTTTGCAATGGCCTCAAAGAAATATACCTGGCCCAATTCAAGATTTAAGTCATCCCGACCTACAATTGTTGTACCGGAAACTTCTTCATTGTTTACCAGAAGATTTGGATTTTCAAAGGTACCCAGTGAATAGTAAAATGCAGCAAGTCCAGACTCTGGGTCTTTTGCCCCTACAAATTCTGCCTTTAGAGTTGTCAAACTATCAGTATAATCTCCAAAGTCGTTAATTGTTGGCGGTGTGGGTTTTGTTATATCAACTAAAATTCCATCACTTATGCCAATGCTGGATAAACCTGCATTATTGATAGCCTTTACTGCTACAAAATAAACAGAACCATGATCCAATGTCTGATTAAAAGTATAATTCTTATCATCTGAAGTAACGGGTATCCACTCAATATTGTCATTTATCTCCCTTGATTTCAGTAATGCTACCTGGTATTCTTTTGTTCCCGATTCCGGATCTTCCTGAGTCCAGGTCCAGGAAATGGTCAATTTAGTGTTATCATTAGTATACATACCTTTATCAATAACCAGCGGAACCGGCGGCGGTGTATTATCGATAATTATTGGGCCACTGACATTAGTAGTAGATAAACCAGAACTATTCTCTGCCATAATAGTTATATAAACGATCTCACCATCCAGAATTTGCAGATCCTCAAAAATATACTGATTCTTTCTTCCGAGTTGAATCCAATCCAGAATATCATTTGCTCCAGCTGAAGTACCTACTTTGGCCTGATAAGTAATCCTGGAAAAGTCCTCTTCTGCTCGCCATGATACTGCCAATTGCTCACTGCTGGCATAATCCGGGTATTCTATTATAAGATTTGTCGGTGGTGTTGAGTCAATAATTACACTGGCCCAACCGGAATCAGTATAGGTATTATCCTGATATTGAACCTGAACCTGAATAAAATATTCTTTACCATCAATCAGATTTATGTTACCGTCACCTGTTTCAATAATATCTACAAAAGATTCGGATGTGGAAATATACTTCCAATCAACTACCTGATTGCCCAGTCTATCAATAATCCGGTATCTATAACCGATTATATCCTGCTCAGGATTAATCATATTCACAGTAAAATGAATCTTATCCTTTTCACTGACATAAATCCCATCAGTATTGACAGTAGGTACTGGAGGTAATTTACTATTTATTTGAATTGGATTAGTGGTTGCTAAAGTCTCATTTCCTGCCTCGTCAACGGCTTTAATTGTGATATAATAGGTTCCATCTTCAAAGGTAAAACCTGGTTCGCTAATGAGCAGGTTTACTTCATAATCGGTAGAATTTATCGCTACCCATCCTGATTGATCAGCATCAGCAAAATTCTGACTGATATTACCGCTTCCAGGTACTGTTCCAACTCTGTAATAATAATTGGAAATTGTGGAAATATCCTCAATAGTCCAGGTTACTTCCAGATAATCATTTCGCCGCTGAACATAGGTATCAGAACCATTCGGAATCTCTTTTCCACCAATAATTGATGTAAACTCGGGCCCTACTGTATCAACAATAAATCCTTCAGAATAGGCTCTGGTTGAAAGACCAACCCTATTTTCAGCTTCCACAACAAAATAGTAAGTCTTACCCTCTTTTAGTTCAACATTACTCTTAAGGTTAGAGAAAGAATCGTACCATTGAGTTGGTTCAGTACCGGGTATATCAGTGATACCATAGTTAATACGCTCAACACCTGTCTCAGTATCTACAATTGTAGGTGCAAAACCAATAGTCGCAAGATCAGTTAAATAGGTACCTGTTCTGGTTGTTTTAAGACCAGTGACAGTAAGGTTAGAAATTTCAGGGCCACTGCCATCTACTGTAAATCCAGGTTCTATCTTAACTAATCCGGTTGTCCGTCCAACCTGGTTATAGACAGCTATAACTGGATAATAGGTCTTTCCATCTACCAGATCACCGGTTATTCTCTGTTCTCCGGTATATACTGTTAAACCGGCAACCGATCTTTCAGGTAATTGATCAAGTGAAATAGAATTTAGACTCTGGCCTTCTTCCAACAGTCCATATTTATAGCTTGTAATAGTGGTCAAATCATCCGAAAACTGGAAGTTGATATAAACTTCATTGTTATTAGTGACATAGTAATTTCCATCTATCTTCTGGGCCTGAATATTGACATAATCTATCTCTGGAGCAGTCTTATCTACCAGATAAATCTCTTCAGCAATACTTTTATTACCAGCCTTGTCAACCGCAGTAACGATTAATTTATTTGAACCATGCGGCGCTGAAATCTTACTACCAGACGAAATTGGATAAGCTATCCCTGTTTCACCCCACTGATATGTCAAAGTAGCTACTCCACTTACCGCATCCCTGGCTTCAACCACTACCTCCTGGGAAGCAACATATTCCAGAGGTGGAGCTGTCATTATAATTTCAGGGCCCATGGTATCTACAGTAAAGCTTATTGTATTAGAACTAACAGTACTAATCCCATCAGTTACATCAACCTGTATACGGTAATTACTACCTTCTTTAAGATCGGATACATAATAGCTTGTATTTGTGCTATCTTTACTAATAATAGTTGCTCCATCTTCAATTACTGTATAATGGTAAGTTAAATCATCATTATCATAGTCATAACTGGAAGCCTTGATGGTTATTTCTTTATCCTTGTCGGTTAAATAACCATTTGTCAAACCTGAAATTGTTACATCAGGTTTAGCAGGAGGATTATTTGGAATGGTTATTATCGTCTCATAGCCCTTAACAAACTTATCCTTTGGGTTATATGTTTTAACATAGTATTTATACTGCTGATGTGGGTCAACTTTCTGTATAAAAGTCCAGGTATCGGTGTTACTATTATTTACATAAATTTTGTTACTGATAAGAACACCTTCATCAGGATTTGTTAAATTCTCCCGGTATATTTGATAATAGCTGCATTTAGCAGGTTTTATGTTAAGTTTAATCTCCTGTTGATAAACGCCTGGACTAACTTCATTTATGCTTATAGTATGTCCACTAATTGAAGTCGGTTCAGGTAATGAATACCAGACTACTTCAGACCAATTTCCTTTGTTACCGGCTCCGTCAACAGCTCTTACTTTAAATTTTACTTCTTCATTATAATTCAAATTAACTGTAACTGAACGTCTAACCGTTTCAATAGTATTGGATATACCACTTTCTGGTCTTTCATACATAACTATATATTTTGCAATCTGACTATTAGTACCTGATGGCTGATCAATAGCCGCAGGCCAGGTAAAAGTCACCTCTGTTCCTGAATTTGAGAAATATTTATCCAATGGATTTGTAAATTCTATAGTCTTTGGTGCTTGATTATCAAAAATAATGGAATGAGTAGTCGAACTATAGTTACCAGCTATGTCATAAGACGTTACAGTAATTAAATGCTCCCCATTGACAGGTGTAAGAGTATATTCAATAGTATTATCTACTAATTGTGATTTATATATTATAACCGGTTCATCCAGATTTGAAGTTACTTTAAAATAATAAACATCATTGTTTCTGGCATAATCTTCAGGATAAGGATAATTGTAATAATTTCCAGTATACCTGGTTAAATGTATCTTTATACCTGTATCACGGGTAGCGGTTATTGATTCATTATCTGTTGAAAGTAAATCAAAAGAAGGTTGAATTGGACCAGTTGTATCAACATAAAATTCCCACCAATCAGAATAACTGGTATCAATTTGATCAGAAGCTTCCAACCTCCATCGATAATGACCATCTTCAAGTGTTACAGAACCAGTATACCCATATAGTGTTTTATAATCCATCCATGTAAACCCAAACCAACCCAAACCCTGTACCCGCTTTTGAATTCTTATTTTATATTCAATCTGTTGACCATCAGGGTCAGTAGTTTTAGTTCCTACAAATGAAACGTAAGAATTTTTTAGATATGTACCATTACGTGGTGAAACCAAGTCTGGTGGAACTGGTGGAGTATTTGGTACCTCTACAGTCAATGCACCAAAATAAAATATATTTTTATCATTTACCGCATTTCTAGTGGCTATAGAAAATTCGTATACTTGTCCATAACTAAATTTATAATTTTCTGTTAAAATTGTATATCTATATTTATCACCCGTAAAATTGTCTGGTATTTCAATCCAACCTGTTTCACCATTATCATTATTGTCAGAAGTATTCTTCCATCGAATCTTATAAGCATTCGCCTGGTCATGAACTTTAAATTCTACTGTTGCCAGATTTTTATTAAAACTAACATCGGTAATCTCTGTAGGTAATGCTGGAGTTGCAAAGGTAGCAGAATAATACCAAGCAGAAGTATTATCAACTTCATCAACACCCCTAACCCTATATTGATAAATACTGTTCCAGTCAACCTCCAGGGTACAATTATTCTGCAAAGTTTTAGTTAATAAATTCCATTCACTTTCACCATTCTTTTTATATTCTACATGTATTTCTTTAAGACCACTAGCGCCCATATCTATAAACTGATTCCAACTTATTGTTGCTTTCAGTTTAGTTTCATTTTTATAAGCCGATTCGATAGTTTTACATAAGTCACCATCCACTGTATTTAGATTCTGGTTTAAATTAAGTATTCCACCAGATGGGGCTGGAGGAGTTCTATCAATTTCAAAACTATTCCAGGAAACATAATCTGACCATATTTTGCCATTATATCCTATTACACTCCATTTATACAAACCTGTTGGTAGTTCAGGATTATATTCTACTGATCTTTCTGAGTATGATTCTTTATAATAAGTACGAACTACATTACCGCTCGAATCTTTTATAACAAGTTTAATTCTCTCCTGATTAAAACCTTGCGGGTCATCATAAGACCAACTGAATTTTTGAACCTCTCGATAGATGCCATCATTTGGTGTTTTAGGAATTAAAGTTGCTTCGTCATAAAAAGTAAGAGTCGCAGTAGTGGTGTAATAATAATCATCATAGAAGCACCCATCCCCAGACTGCACAAAAACTGTATAAGTATCAGGTATTAAATACAAATCACCACTTTTGTAAATAGGACCATCCCATGTTTTGAGGTACACTAATTTTGTACCAGCTGAATCCATTATATAAAAAATCGCAAATTTATAATCAATATCCAAACCCTCATCATCCAACATTGCACTCCACGATATTATCTGACTTTTTGTTATAGTAAATTTTTCACTTTTACTGCCTACATGAACAGTCACAGTCAAAAATGTTGGATCAATTACAACAGGAAATTCACGTTCATTACTTTCAAGCCAATCGCGGGATATCGTAACCTTTAAATTTATTGTCTTTTTCTTTTGTTCATAACTCAAACTAATATTATCAAAATCAGGCTTAAGAGAATTTCTATCAAACACAAAGGGATTATCTAATCTAAAAATTTCTTCACCGGTTTCAGAATCACTAAAGATAAGGCCTTCTTCTATCTGGCTTATTTCCATATCTTTATTAGTTTTAATCTGAAATTCAAAACTATTCCGGGCATTTTTATCTTTTAAAATTATATATTCCTTCAAGACTCCAGCATATACTTCATACTGCACATCAACATTTTCCCAGACATCTATGTATCTTTTAATATTGCCGTTGACTTCATTTTCAGTACCCCGGGTATCAAGGAGCTTTATTTTCAAAGTATAGCCTTTTCTTTCAAGTTTAATTCCTTTCTTTAAAGTATTTCCAAAAAAGACCTGTAAAGAATTCTTTTTCACACTGTGTTCATAGCCAGTAAAATTTAAGCCGAGAAAATTACTCTCTTTTTTCAAGGTAGTATCAATATCTTGCCATTCACCATTTTCATCTTTATAATGAAGTGGACTACTTGATAAAAAGAGAACTTCTTTACCGGGCTGCTTAAAAGTTTTGGTAAATTCTGTTCTTTTTTCAATCAACTCTTCTCCTTCTGGAAATTCCAGCTTCTTTTGATTAGCAATCATATTTTGCCAGAGCTCATATAGTGGAATTGGTTCTTGTTCTGCTTCCTCCTCTTCTCCATTGTTTTCAGCGGATTTCTCACTACTATCTATAGTACCTTCATTTTCAGATATTTTGAATTCACTGGATTTTTCTACAATAGATTCATCTCCTACCGTTGTTTCCTCAGCAAAAATGGGAATATAGAATATTCCCATGACAATTAAAATAATAATAAGAAATGATACCTTAATCCTCATTATACTACACTTCCTTTCATTATTACTTTTGATTATAAATTATCTCTTGTATTTATATATTTTCTTTTATTTGGTTTTTAATTTATCATTCAACAAGTTGTTCTAATTTCCTGCCATTTTCAAAAAAAGTCCTCTCACCTTTAAGGTGATAAGGATTATACAAAAAGATAACCCATTCAATGATTAAACTGCAAAAAGCTAATTTTTCACTTCATAAAGAAATTTTTCAAACCATTTAAAGTTCGATTTCAGTGACTTGATTAGCTCGTCACATCAAATAAAAGATTTAGTGATTGGGCAGAAAGAATAGAAGATCCAGTCATTACTACAGCAATATTTGGATAGAATTATTCATCATAGTGAAGTATTTAAACTTTCTGAAAAAAGTTATCGTTTAGTACATAGAGAAAAGATTATTTCTTAAAAGAAAGATAACAAAATAGAAAAAAGAATGTATATTGATTATAATTATCCAGATGATTATGATTAATATTTACCAGTTAATTAAATTATTGAACATTATTTAGCCCAAAAATACTTGACACTCATACTTTCTTTTCATATAATTAACTAAAATGCTATGAAAAAGGGGAAAATGGCAAGTTTTAAATAAAAAAATTAGTAATATCAAGAGGTTATGGTACAACCATATATCCATATCTGGGGACATCCCTAGAAATCGGGACAATTATGCATGCCAGATAATTCACGGATTCGCGATTATGCCAGATGGCACCGTTTTACCGAGCAGAAATTTTGAACAAAAACTCAGAAAAGAAGTTATCCTTGGGAGCATTACAAATAATAGCATTACACAAATATGGAATAGCAAAAAGTCCAAAAAACTACGTAAAATTGTAGTTGAACATCATAGTTACGTTTATAACACTTGTTAATCCAATAATTGCCCATTATATCGAGAGTGTGCAATTAGCTATTGTTTAGCCGAATCGTGGTTTGAATTTGACACACTTAGACCTACTGTTGAAAATTTGCGAACTCATAAACCCTTTTAACTAAAAAGGAGTGGTATTTCATGACTCTAAACAAGGTGCTCCGTTTTTTTAAATCGATCTCTGCACTTCAAGGTATGGCCGGTGCCATCATATCACCATATTGGATTGTTTATTTCTCCAAACACCTCACGTATTCGAAGATATCCATTTTGGTTATCGTAAATTACGCTGCAACGTTGTTGTTCGAAATTCCAACAGGTATTGTCGCAGACGTATACAGCAAAAAACTCTCTGTTATCATTTCTTTAGCTGTCGTCACGTTATCATCAATAGGTATTTACTTGGTGGGAGACGAATATGTTTATCTACTCATCATTTACGCCGTTCGGGGGATAGGGGCGACATTCATGTCTGGCGCTTACAGCGCTTGGTTTACCGATTCTATGATAAGTATTGGCGAGAAAGAGGCATTAACCGAACAGTGGGGAAGACTGGCTTCCGTGAAACAGTTAGCGAGCGCAATCGGTTTTGTGCTAGGGACCGGGCTAGCACTGGTGGACCTACTGGACGAAATTTGGTTGGTAAGCGCGTTATTCAGCGCTGTGGCACTGCTGCTCGTTCTATTGCGGGGCATCGAAGTACAAGTTGAGCGAGAAACCAAAGCGCAAAAATCTAAACTCCGGGCGTACGTGGAAACTCTAAAAGAGGGCTCTCTTTATCTGTTTAAAGACAAAATATTGTTTGTAGTAGCATTGGCTTCGGCGGTTTGGTACGTGGGTACGGGAATGGTTTCGCTATCCTGGCAGCCCTACTTCTCTGAAGTTGGCATTGTCTTAGGGTCGTTTGGCGTCGTGCTCATTTTCTACGTGCTGGTGGGTTCCGCCGCGGCGCGGTACGCAGGCAATCTCACGCGGCTGTTCGGAGGCGAGCGCAGGTTGATGGGATTGCTGGCCCTTGTTACCGCAGCGCTTTCGTTCTTAATCACCACCGTGGGGAGATTGGCCTGGCTGCCTTTTGTGGGCATTGGTGGTACGGAAGGCCTAAAGATGCCGGTATTCCAAGGCTACTTAAACAAGGAGTTGCCATCTACTGTACGCGCGACGGTGCTTTCCAGCTATAGTATGTTCGTTAGCGTAGCCACCATTGTCAGCATGGCACTGTTTGGGTTCATCGGCGAGCGTTATGGTCTTGGTAACGCCATGAAAGCCGCGGCCATAATGCTGGTTGCCTCGGCCGCACTCTTTTTCTTGAATCAGGAGGGGCAAAACGGAGAAGGTTCAATCGGGACTTCAAGCTCCAAATAGCGCATCATTGAACTGGAGCGGCTGGTCGGAAGGCTCAACCTGGAGGTGGAGGTCTTAAAAAACGCCTTTGGTAGCGCACCAATGGGAGAACAAATGACTGGCCCTCGCAATTAGAAAATACTATCCCGGGCCAGCTCTTTAATATTGGAAATTATGCCATTAAAGATTCTATTTTTACCAAGTTACTTTTAAATGCTTCATAAAATTTTACTGAAGGCATATTTCGGATGCTTCCATGCCTTCTTCTCTCATTATAATATCATATAATTACTTACTATGTCATATACTTCCATAAAACTTTTAAACTCATTACGACTATAACATTCTTCTTCCAATATTGAATGAAATGCCTCTATATGTGCATTCATATTCGGGATTTTTACAGGAATTTTTTCATGCTCTATACCTAATTCCTTACATAAGCTATTAATTTCATGAGAAATAAACTGAGGACCATTATCTGTCCTTACTTTTGGCATGTCCATTCTTTTTACTATACACCTTTTTCTTAATGCATTTTTTAAAACTCTACAAGCATCTTTTGTTTTACAAGATAATCCCAAATAATAATCTATTATTAAACAATCGAAAACATCTATTAGTGATAGTTGAAAGAAAAATTGATCAGTTCCATAAATATATCCGTATTTTATATCCATTTTCCATAGTTGATTTGATGAATGTATCTTTTCTCTTTTTGCTAACCAACAAAGATGCCTTTGCTTAATTTTCTTCTGTGGTCTTAAGATATTCAACTCTTTGCATAGCCTACCTTTTTATGATTAATTTGAAGATCATAGTCTTCCTGAAGACATACCGTCAGTTTACAATATCATCTCCAGCAACCAACTTACATAACCATTCCTTAATTTGCTCATCAGAGATTCTTACACCTTTACTGGTAAAAGAGTAACCAGGAATTGGTCTTCCTGAAGGTTTTCTAATGTCAGCCTATTTTTTTGATTTTCTTGCTATGTTCTCATAATATGTAGATGAGGATAAGCCGACAAAGCCTAAAACCAGGCTGGTCTTATATCCAAGTTCTATCCATTTCTTTGCTATGGCAACTTTGTCGGCTATTGAGGGTTTACTTTATCCCTGAATCCGTGACACTTTTTTAAATTTAGTGCTCTCTGAACATTTTTCTAGACATCTATGAGACAAAATACAGCAATAAAGTAATTTGATTATTAATAAACATATATTACTATTTTATTAGTCTTAAAAAAGGCAATAAAATATTACCTCTTTCCGAAATCTATAAAAGATCTAAAAAAAGTTAATTTCTAACTTTATCTGCTTGTTATATATCACCAATAAGATATATTTACATGATTTTACTGCAAAAAGCTAATTTTTCGCTTTATAATGAAATTTTTCGAACCATCTAAAGTTCGATTTCAGTCGAAATAAGGCATACTAATCAATGGGCCCTCCTGGCCCTTGATTAGCACATCAATCCTCATATGAGGCCTTATTTCGACTGAAATCTCACTAAGATGGTTTAACGAAAAATTTCTATTTCGCTAAAAATTAGCTTTTTACGGTTTAATCATTATTTTTGTCGGTTAACACTTTAAAGTGTTCAGATGGAATAGCATAACAAACCCCTTTTAGATCTGTCCAGTTTTTATTAAAGGGGAACTCATATAACCCTCATAACTTACTTTCAGAAGTTCCTCACTTTTAGATTCCTTTCCTCACGTTCTAATAATGATCTTGCTTCTTTTTCCTCTAAAATGGGTAGATAATACATGATTATCCTATCACCACTAATTATTTTTTTATTATCCATTTTCTATCGTTCTCTCCTCTACAGTATTAGCAACTTGATTTTTCTCAACTGTTTTAGCATATCCCACTATTAGTACCATAAGCAAGCATACAACAGCAGAGCTAATAAACAGAGCTTTAAAGCCAAAATATTTTCCTACTATACCAAAAATAATGCTACTAACAATTGTAGCTAAACTAATAAGCAAGTTATATGTTGAAAGGACAGTTGACCTTACCGATGATGGGATTAATTTATTTATATAACCCTGGAAAATTGGGTCTTTTAAGGAATAAACTGCACCATAAAGAATATATGGAATCCAGGCTAATTTATTTACAAAAACCATGGTAACTGTAATTACACCACTTAATACACCAATAATTTGAATAATAGTCAATTCCCCTTTAGCCTTACGAGATAAAGCACCCGCTTTTTTTAGTATTGGAATACTTATACACATATAGACAGTCATAATTATACCAAAATATTTGGGATCTATTTCCTGTTCTTTAAAATATGGTTGCCAGGTTAAAGCAAAAATACCTGTACTTATAAACCACACAAAACTTGAAAAAATCAAAATAAATAAAAGTTTTCTTTTGAACAGATAGGTAGTACCTTCAAGTACAATATTACAATACTTTTTAAAAGAACTTTTATTAGCAACTGAAATGTTTATCTCTTTTCCCTTGCTAAGAACATAGAAGGCGAGGATAAGAGAACCAATACCACTTATAATCCATAGTATTCTAATTCCGAATAACCAGGTTAATCCACTACCTATCAGATAACCAAGGATACTTCCTATCTGTCGGCCACTTGTTAAGTGACCCCACCACTCAGTCAAATCTTCTTCACCTGCTTTTTGCATACTATCAACAAACCAGGCATGGAAAGCTCCAGACATAAAAGTTGCTGCAACTCCGCATAAACTATAAAGTAAAAGAATGAATATAAAATTATCAGTAAAATATATGCCGGTAAAAGTAATACCAGATAAGAGTAATGATAAAAAGACTGATGTCTTTCTTCCCAAAAAGTCAGCAACTGCTCCTGTAGGTATTTCAAATACTGTTATAGCAATATGGTTTGCCATTAGCATTAAAGAAATCCCTACAGCATCAATACCCAGATTGTAAAAGTATACAACCCAAAATGGCCCTGTCAAACTATCAAATAAAACGGATAACAATCTGGTGGTATAAAAAAAATTAAAACCCTCTGGTTTCTTTTTCATTATATCTCACGCTCCTTGACTATTTATGCTGATGAACCTGGACATTCCCAGAAAAGAATCGCTTCTGGTAACTTTTCTTCTTCGGCTATCATGTATGCTCTAGCCAAACAATGAGAATATGAACATACATTGTAAAATGAAAAGGACATACATTCTTCAAAATAACTGGTTATATTAAAAACTATTTCCCTTATCTTTTTAAACTTTTTCAAATTCCAAACTTCTAAAATAGTTTCTCTCGAAAGATCACCTAAAATGACTTCCTCTATAACTCTCTGTTCAAAAATTCAACATGGCAATACTATGCCATTGGACTGAATAGCAAATGCCCCTCCAATATTACACCCATTCCGTAGCGGGCCAGATACTGCATACCCATGGATACCCAGGTTTTTATATTTTTCATTTAATTCTTTTATCATATGGTCTAACTGGATTATTTCTTCATCTGAAAGCTAGTATTGGCTTAGAGACTGGCCCCAACCCCAGGGGTTTAATCTCCCAACTTCAAAAGAGCTAATTCCTAAATCAATACATAGCTTTGCTAATTCTTCAGATATTATATATCCTGTTATTCCTTCTAAAATGATACCTTCTACAGACCGAGTTAAAATTAAGTTAAAAACTATATTTTAATTCTTTTTGCACATATTCAATCCATTCCCGCTTAGAAGGAACTATTTCAGATAAGCCTTTTAAAGATGCCCAAAATAATTTAAAAATATGGTTATCAGCATTTTTTTCCCACTTACCCGATGTGCCTTCTTCACATTTTATGTGGTAAAAAAAGCGCTTTATTTTTTAGTTAAAATATCCCGTGAAACCCAGCCTGTTATACTATAAGTAAAGTAATCAGAGTTAGAAATCTTATTATATTCATCATAGGTTACTTGAATAAAATCATTCTCCTGTCTTTTATAACTAACGTATATACCTTTGCGAAAGCTAGCCCAATCAAAACTAGTTATATTAGGCCTTGAGTACACTTTGGTACTCCTTAAAACTACATACTGGTCTTCCGGTAAAACAATTTCCGTAACCCCAATACATTTTACTACCTTAAATTTTTCTAAGCCAGTTTTTTCCATGGTTTCTCGTACTGCTACTTCTAAAGAAGTTTCTTCAATTTCAACAGTACCAGCAGGGATTCGAATACCATCACCTGGATGTTTAAATAATAATAACTCCTTTTGGTTACTATTACTATTTTCCCTCGTAACAAGAATTGTTACTTTTTGTAATTCACTCATACTATTTCTTACACCTTTCAGTTAATAATTTAAAACAAAAACCGGTTTTTAAAAATTATAAAATTTTTAATTAAAACCGTGTAAAAAAATCCAACAGAAAATATGAATATAATTAGTCCAATAAGATATAAGACACCGTTTATGCGTATTTTCTCGCATCCATTAATTTTGTACCCAGAATGATATGAATGATTCCCGTAATGGCACCAATATAAACCTGGTCAAGCCAAAAACTACTTTAATAAACCCATTATCAATATTCCAATAAATCCTGCCCATCTTTTTAATTTAATCTAAATTCGGAAAGTAATACGTTATACCTTTCTCAATAAAGATTTCATGGAAAAATAAAAAATGATCCTACTGCAAAAATAATTAACTCAAAAATTCACATTAAATATGATTTTTTAATTTGGTTAATAATATAAAAGCCTATCACTCCTAATTTTGGGTATAGAAATCCCCAGGTTTTAAAAATAATTCATTTTAAAAGGAATTAAGTCATTATAACTCAGCGTAACATTTCTTAAAAGCAAACATATATAAGCAGTCATTGATATTTCCTATAACCTCTTCAATCTTTTTATTATCAGGAAGATTTACCGTCAACTTTTCTCTACCTCGTTTAACTATATTAGCAGGGATGTTAATAAATATTCTTCGAATAGTTTTTATACTGGATTTAATCAAATTAGCTGATAATAAAACCTGCTTAAACCAATTTAAAAGATTGTAAGCTATAGCATAGTTTTTGAGAAAAGCATTTTGACTGTTTTTATCAATAGCAAAACCATTTTTTATTTCTTTAATTTTGTTTTCAAAATAAGAGCTCTTTGATTGTAACGATGCCAGATTTTCTCTGGCAAAATATCTTCTTCTAAATTCGTTACTATAAATTACATAGTTTCAAATTATTCTACTTTCCTAATTCAGATATAAATTATCTATTATTTTTTATGTATTGTCTTCTAATTAGTTTTTCATATATTATTCAACAATTTGTTCTTTTTTCCTGCTATTTTCAAACTTCTTTCACATTTAAGGTTATAAGGATTATACAAAAGGCCAACCTTATTCCATTCCTTGTCATTTGGCTATCAAACTTTTATTAACTACCATATTTTGTTTTTAGCAATTTAGTTTGTGAAGAGGAATTAATAATGAATTTACGTGATCGATTTTACTATGATAAAGAAAAAAAGATTCTATTTATTGACTTTTCCAATTTAACTATTAATACATCAAAACAAGTAAAAGAAATTAAAAAATTATAGATGAAGTATTAAAATCCCTTAACCATAAGGTGTATTCTGTTTTTAATTATGATAATTGCAAAATTGATAAAAAAATCAAAGATGAATATAGCAAAATGATAAAAGAAAATCAGAAAAAATATTCCCTTGGAACCGTCCGTATTCTAAACAAACCTTTACCCGTACTTTTTTGCGACTGGCCGCAGTTAAAGAACATATGGCCTCTAATATTTGTTCATCAAAAGAAGAAGCAATCAGGAAGGTTGAAGAGTTAAAAACATTGAATCCAAATTAAGGAGTACAGTTTTTAAAAAATTAACTCCGGGATTTCCCAGAGTTTTTATACAAATTAAGCTACAATATCTTCAAGCTAGCTCATTAACCGTTTTACCTTCTCCCTAACCTATCCAACCAATGAAGAACCATATTTTCCTCAATTAATGTTGACAAAGAATATCTTTCAGAATACAGATGAATTACTATGAGGGTAAAAAGAATCACAGCTTCCCCCCAAATTCCTACAGTCAGAATTACAAAATAACCCAAAATTCCTCCCAAAAGGTTGGCCCCTGTATCTCCAAGCATCGCCTGTGATGAAAGATCGAGGGGAAAATAAAAAAAGAGTACCGGTACTAGAGGAATTGCCAGATACCAGAATTCAACTTGCTGCCAGAATAATAAAAAGAGTATAAGAAGCCCTACACTAAAGACCTTTAACGCACGACCGGGCCTTAAATCCAATAGATTAATAAAATTTGTTAATAAAAGCAGAGTAAGCCAACTTATAAAGGTCTCGGATATACTATCAGCAACATAGTATACTACAACCAGACTGATAACCGCAGCACCCAATGCTTTTAAGCCACCGGTTGTCAATCTACCCTTCAAAAGACAGCCAAAATGCCCAATAAACCCTCTATCTTTCTCATCCCCCAAAAGATCATCAATAAATCCTAAAAAAGAAAATATTCCTGCCAAAAGCAAAATTAAAATAAAACGCTGAAGAGGATACAGTCCAATTAGATAACCTATCGACCAAAGGACTGCCAGATTAAAGAAAATATACAGACCCATTCCTGTTGGAATGGACTTTCCCTGATAATTTTTTTGAATAAGTCCTCCTTCCATTAACAGATTCATAAATAATGGTCTGGTCACAAAAGCCAGTACAAAAGAAAAGAGCAAAAAGAGGTATATCATTTTTTGCTTCCACCTTTCTTTAATCTATATTGCCAGTATGCCTGTATAAGTGTGAAGAAGATATCGCGAAATTGCTGGCCTCTGTGTATGAAATCTGCCAGATTTCTACCGGTCTGTCGATGGGTTAAATCCAGTGGTACTTCCATTATTCGAAACCCCTTATGATAGGCATCAATTGTCATAGCCACCTCCATTCCCCAACCAGTCCGAAAGGGTCCAATCACATCGAGCACCTGACGCCTCATCGCCCGCTGGCCAGAGATAGGTGAGTAAAATCGCGTTCCAGTACAGAGATAAAGTCCATGATGAGCCAGCCCCTTAACCAGACCAAACCCACCTTTTCTTTGTGGTACAGGAAATCTGGCTATGGTCAAATCAGCTTCTCCCCGTTGAATCGGCTTAAGGAGCTGAGCAATTAATTGAGCTGATTCACCCAGATCGGCATCCACCAAAAGAAAAATATCACCCCCGGCCTTTTTTAATCCCTGATTTATAGCCGTTCCCTTTCCCCTATTTGTGGGAAGTGAAACTACAGTAGCTCCACAATTTCTGGCTATATCCCCAGTCTTATCCGTTGAACCATCATCAATAACAATTACCTCAAAATTTTCATTAACCAATCCTTTTCGGAGACTTTGAATGGTTATAGCAATTCGCTCAGCTTCATTAAAGGCCGGTATTAGAACTGAGATCATTCTCTTCATCCCCTTGAATTTTTAATTTTAACTCCTCAAGGGATTTAATCAATTGATATAAACCCTGCTTTGATGCCAGATCTTTCTCAGACAGTTGAAAAATCTGTTCTTTTGAAAAAATATCTTCCACAACGGGTGGAATTCCCTGGGCCAATAAAAGACAAATATCCCAGCCAGCTGGTTCTTCAACAGAAAGTTTTGAGTACTCGGTAATCTCCATCCCCGCATTTCTTAATACCTTAAGCAATTCTTCATACTTATGTTTTGATTTTTCATCCTGTACCAATAGACAGCTTAAACCCCTTAACCTTTCAAAAATCGCATCTTTAAAGAGCTGATCAATAAATTGATTCTGCTCCACAATCATTTCTTCTAAAGATATAACCTTTGTCCGATATTGATAATTTTGATTCCTTAAATTCTTCAAATCTTTTTCAATTTGAATAATTAATTTCTGTTGTTCTCTAACAACTCCATCATCCCCAATCATAGCACTCCCAATTAAAATTCCAATCCCCAGCGAAAGAAAGATGGCAATAATTGTTGTAAGATGATATCTTATATCTATAACCACAAATGGTACCTCCTTAAATCAAGGTACATCTAAATACCCAGAGTCAATCTAAACCAGACCACAAGCAGCCTGACCAACTGCTGCATAGGTGGTGAAATCAATAATATTATCAGGATCGGAATTAAAGCAGCAGCAACAAGATATGTCAGATCTTTACGGCTAAAACTTTTCCGATAAAGTTTACTAACCCCCCGGGCATCTACCAGAATTGAACCAATTTTCATCCTGGTTAAAAAAGTACTAGCCATACCAGGCCTGCCTTTTTCCAGAAAATCTATTATATTGGAATGGGTTCCTACTGCCACAATTAAAGATGCACCATGTTCATAGGCAAGGAGCATGGCAATATCTTCACTGGTACCCGGAGCAGGAAATGTTACTCCATTAAGACCCAATTTTTTTAACCTCTCCATACCCGGCGCCCGTCCATCGGGATAGGCATGAACGACTAATTCAGCCCCAGATTTAAGTGCCCTATCACTTACACTGTCCATATCACCAATGATTATATCGGGTTTTAAATCCAATTCAAGACAGGCATCTGCTCCACCATCTACACCAATAATAACCGGCTTTATTTCTGTAATATAGGTCTGGATAGCTCTTAAGTCGGCCTGATAATCCTGACCTCTTACCACAATTAACACATGGCGATCCTGTAAGGATGTTTTTATCTCCGGAACCTTTAAACCGAGAATTATGGATTTTTCTTTTTTAGCATATTGGAGGGTGTTTTCAACAAACTTTTCCAATTCTTTTTCTAAATTGGCCCTGGTTTTCTTTAATAGCTCATCAATCCGTTCCTCTGTAAGAAGCTCTCCTTCTCCCACAACTTTTTGATTTAAAAATATTTTGTTTCCTTTAATTTCAATCTGGTCACCTTCCCGCAGTTGATCAAAAATATTACTTCCCACTCGATCAAGAATTACAATCCCACTTTTCTTAAGAACTGTTGGCCCCGGATTGGGATAGCGGCCACTGATGGAGGAATTGGCATTGATAACAACTTTGATTCCCGCTGCTGCAAGGGAACGAGCAGCCACTTCATCTATATCTTTATGATCAATAACCGCAATATCACCTGGCTTAAGCCGCTTTATTAGATTTTTAGTTTTTCGATCCAGTTTAACAGTTCCCCGATAATCCAATAAACTTCTCCTCCATCTTTTTTAAATTAGTATGTGAATAACATCTATAAATCATTCCAGACCAACCAAAAGAAAAAGGCCTCCTTTTAAGAAGGTGGCCCTTCATTAAATAATTTATGATTGGTCTTACTATAAAAAGCTAATTTTTAGCTTCATATAGAAATTTTTCATTAAACCATCTTAGTGAGATTTCAGTCGAAATAAGGTCTCATCACAGGATGTGATGAGCTAATCAAGGGCCAGGAGGGCTTATTGATTAGTGTGCCTTATTTCGGTTGAAATCAAACTTTAGATGGTTCGAAAAATTTCTTTATAATTTAACTTGCTTTCATCTCTAATCTCAACTTGTCCGCTATTTTGGCAATAAATTGAGAGTTGGTAGGTTTTCCACTTTCGGTAGTGACGGTATGGCCAAAGATATTATTAATGGCCTTCATATTACCTCGCTCCCAGGAGACTTCTATCGCATGACGGATAGCCCTTTCAACACGACTGGGAGTAGTATTAAATTTTTTCGCTACCATGGGATATAATTCTTTGGTGATAGCACCCAAAAGTTCGATTTCATGGATTACCATTTCAATAGCTTCTCTTAAGTACAGATAACCCTTAATATGTGCTGGAACACCAATCTGATGCATAATTTCAGTAATACGGACACTTACATCTTTTTTCTTTAATGTTATAGCTGCACCGGAGAAGTTAGTAGTTATTTTAACAGGGTTCATCAATTGATCAATTCGTTCAACCAGTTTTTCTAAATCAAATGGCTTCATTATATAATAATTTGCTCCTAATTCTACTACTCGCTGGGTAACCTCTTCATGTCCAAAGGCAGTTAACATAATTATTTTCTGGTTTTGTATCATATTTTTACGGTTTAGTTCTTCCAATACTCCAATTCCATCCAGATGCGGCATAATAATGTCTAAGATTACCACATCAGGCTGATGTTCTTCAATTAACTTCAGGCCTTCAACCCCGTTATAAGCTACACCAACTACCTGCATGTTTTCCTGTTGGTCGAGATATTCTCTAACCAATTCACAAAACTCTTTGTTATCATCCACCAGAACAATTGTAATATCTTTTTCCAAATTTATCCCTCCTTTAATATTAATCCCCATAGATAATTTTATTTTATAACTATCTCCCTCTCTCCAGGTCTAATTATATTTGTTATTTTGACTTCTGTAAGGGAAGATAGTCGTTAAATGGGTGATTTTACTATTCATTTTCGCCAAAACTAAAATTTTTCCTTTTTTTTAAATAAAAAATTCGAAAAAAAGAAAGCGGAAATTATCTGTTTAATTTCCGCTTATAGTTAATACGGTCCAGACCTGCTTCTTTGATCATCCATTCTGCTAATACTCCATATCCTTTTTTCGGATCATTAACAAATACGTGAGTGACTGCTCCCACTAAACGACCATTTTGTACAATAGGACTGCCACTCATCCCCTGAACAATCCCACCCGTAATTTTTAATAACTTAGGATCAATAATCCGGATTATTAATCCCCTGGAAGCTGGGCGACGCTGATGATAAACATGTTCAATTTCAATGGCAAACTTTTCGATCCGGCTCCCGTTAACCACAGTATATATCCAGGCTCTACCACGTTTAATCTGTCTACTAGTTGCTACTGGAATAGGTTCTTTAAAATAAAGATTTTCAGGAAGTTTATCTAATTTACCATAAATCCCATATTCACAATTTTTCTTAATTACTCCCAATACATCTTCACTACCTATAAATGTTCCCAACTTTTCTCCAGGTAATCCGCGTTGCCCCGTGTTAATACCGGAAATATTGGCATTGACAATCTCCCCGGCTCGAATTTGAATTGGGTCCTGGGTATGGGCATCTGTAATAACATGTCCTAATGCACCATAAAAACCGCTTTTAGGGTCATAAAAAGTTAAGGTACCAACTCCTGCCACTCCATCATCAATATATAAGCCAATCATATAAGTTCCTTCTTTACTCTTAACCGGATGAATGGTAAGGTCTTTTATACTTCCAGTCCGTTTTCTGACCTTTACTTTTAAAGGTCGACCTTTCTTGCCAGACTCATAAATTGCTTTAGCTACATCCTGTTTGCTCAAAACTTTTTTCCCATTCATCTCTAACAGATAGTCTCCCGGGCCAACCCCCGCTTCCCTTGCTGGATAATATTTCCTCCCATCAGCCCCATCAACATAAGAAACATCAATTACCATCACCCCATCGGTATGGAGAAGAACTCCTATAGAGTGGCCCCCTGGAAAAACTTTAATTTCTGGTACCACATCTACTTCCATATGCCTTATGGGAATTAGACCAAATAGCTTAAAATCAACTTTTAATTTACCAATAGCATCTGATTGGAAAAGAAGCGGTTCTGATAGATTAACTTTTAACGCTTCAGTTTTTAGGGGTTTACCATTGACCAAAAGACGTTCTGGCTGATCACAGATGATATAAACATCGAAGGGGAAATTAATCTTTAAGGATTGCTCAATTCCTTGAATTATTTTGAGATGGGAAGGAAAGCCCATTAATGAGAAAATCTGCGGAACTAAAACTATGGCTAGTACAGCAACAATACAAAGATAGAGCAGGATTCTTTGTTTTAGTTTCACTTAATAAATCACACTCCTGTACTCCCCTTCTGTACACCCTGCAAATAAAAAAGAGCATCTTGTAATATAAAAGATGCCCTTTAAACATAATAAATATGCACTTAAATATTTATAGCGCTGCCTTCTTCTTCCGCGCCATCTTAAGCATTGCAGATGCATGTTCCATAGCAGCAGCAATTTCTGTTCCTCCATACATCCTGGCCAATTCCTCAATTCGCTCATCTTCACTTAATAGAACCAGATTAGTACTTGTCCGGCTTCCTTTAACTTCTTTATAAATATGAAAATGGGTATCCGCCATAGCTGCAATCTGGGGTAAATGGGTAATACAGATCACCTGTTTTTCTTTGGCAATTAATGCCAATCTCTCAGCAACCCGCTGTCCCGTTTCACCACCGACTCCACTATCAATCTCATCAAAGATGATAGTATCGATTTGGTCTAATCCAACAGTAACAGCCTTTATTGCTAACATAATCCTGGAAATCTCTCCCCCGGAAGCAATTTTCACCAAAGGTTTCAAAGATTCACCTGGGTTGGGAGAGATAAGAAACTCTACCTGATCAAGCCCATCTGGACCATATTTATAACTGATTCCATCTATTTCTACACCATCATCACTTTCTTGCCAGTCTAACTGGACTACAAACTTAGCATTAGGCATAGAAAGCTCATTCAGCTCACGCATTACTTTCCAGGCAAATTTAAGACCAATCTCTTTTCTTAACTTAGAAAGTTTTATTGCGGTTTCACAATATTTTTTCTTAACTTCAATTAATTTAGACTCTAATTCTTCAATCCGTTCTTCACTATGAGTGAGAGAACTGAGTTCTTCACCTATCTTTTGCCGATAATTTAAAATCTCTTCTATAGTTTGACCATATTTTCTCTTTAAATTATTAATCAAACTAAGCCTTTCTTCGATATTCATCAGCTCTTCTTGATTAAATTCAATCCCGTCAGTATAGTTCCTCATTTCATAGGATACTTCTTCAAGTTGATAATATGCGTTTTCCACCATCTCCCGGACAGAACCTAAATTTTGATCTATTTTACTCATATCTTCCAGATTTTTGAGCAACCTACCCAAAAGATCTATTATACCACAAACTTCATATCCATCTCCTGATAAAAGTTGATTAATCTCACCAGCATTTTTAAATAACTTTTCAGCATTTATTAAAATCTTACGGCGATTTTGAAGTTCTTCTTCTTCATTTACCTTCAACTGAGCTTTATCAATTTCGTCAATCTGAAATTTTAAAAGGTCAATTCTCTGGTTTTTTTCCTGTTCATTTTGACGCAAAGATTTGAGTTCCCGTTTAATTTTGGATAATTCAGCATAAAGTTTTGCCGTTTTTTTCTTTAAATTTTCGACCTCTTTACCACCATATTCATCCAATAACCGTAAATGTTCATGTTTATGCATTAAAGTTTGATGTTCATGCTGTCCGTGGATATCTATTAAATGTCGAGCCAGAGTACTAACCATTTTTCTAGTGGCCAACTGACCATTTATCCGCAGTCGATTATTACCTGATTCGGTAATTTCGCGGGATAAGAGTAACTGATGGCTATCAAATTCTATTCCCATCTCCTCCAAAAGTTTTTCAATCTCATCATTATCAAATTCAAAGACTGCCTCAATCAGCGCCTTTTTTTTGCCTGTCCGGATAAAATCAGAAGAAGCACGTCCGCCTAACAGCATATCCAATGCGTCAAGAATAATCGACTTACCAGCACCTGTTTCCCCGGTCAAGATATTTAAACCGGGTTGAAATTGAATTTGTAATTCATCAATAAGAGCAAAGTTCTGGATGTGTAAATCCCGGAGCAATTTTAAGATTCCTCCTTTTTAGACGGAATTAATATAAAAACTCCCGCAAACGCTGGTAAATCCCTTCTGTTTTTTCAGATGATTTTACTGCTATAAATACTGTATCATCACCGGCTACAGTTCCCATAATCTCATCCCATTCTAGACTGTCAATGGATGAAGCAAGTCCCTGCGCTGTTCCGGGTAAGGATTTAACGACAATCAAATTTTCACCATAATCGATATTCACCACAAAATCCTGAAACATTCGCTTTACCCAGCTTATAATATCACTCTGGGGTCTTTCGGCAGGCAAGGCGTACTTATATCCTCCATAACCGGTAGGAATTTTAATTAATCCAAGTTTTTTAATATCTCTCGAAACCGTCGCCTGGGTAACTTCAATCCCCTCCTCTTCCAACCTTGCCGCCAGATCTTCTTGAGTACTAATATCTTCATTCTTTATTATTTCTAAAATTTTTAAATGTCGTTTACTCTTCATAAACTCTACCTCCTCTCTATATTCGATCTCCACTCATTCTATCTCTTAATATTTTATAAAATGTATGACCGGGCATCCTCACAGATTTAACCACTTCCTTAGCCTTTCGGATCAGAATCTCATCAGATTCTTCTAATCTCCAACCCTGCTGACCATCCACAGTTAAAAAACAATTCTGATGATCAGATCGAAGAGATACCCGAACCACTTCATCTTCAGATATTACAATTGATCTGGAATAAAGGGTATGAGGACAGATTGGTGTAATAATTAAAGATTTTGAAAAAGGATTTACAATCGGTCCACCTGCAGAAAGGGAATAAGCTGTAGAACCGGTTGGAGTGGCCACAATTAGTCCATCAGCAGGATAGGAATTAATGAATTCTTCATTAATATAAGTCTCAAGTTCAACCATTCTAGCAAGTCCTGTATTGGTGATAATTACATCATTTAATCCAATGGCAGAATGGACTCTTTTTCCCTGACGTAAAATCTCTGCCTGTACCATAATCCTCTCTGCTATATCATAATTTCCCAAAGAAAGCTGTTCTAAAGCCCAATTTAGCTCATGAATCTCAATTTCAGTTAAAAAACCTAACCTTCCCAGATTAACTCCTAGAATAGGAATCCCTTTACCAGCTACAGAACGGGCCGTATTAAGATATGTACCATCTCCTCCAAAGACAATAATCAAATCTACTATATCTGCTATTTGAGCCCGAGGTAGAAAAGTTGTCTTTAAATCTCTTATTTTTTTCTGAACCTGCTGATCTGTTACATGGTCTATTCCCAATCTTTCAAGAGAATTTATTACATCCGGTATCAGCTCTAATGCCCTTGGTTTTCCCGGATTTGGTACAAGACCAATTCTCTTTGGTATTTTTTCAGGCATGAAAACACCTCACAGTCTTTGTTAAACCCATCAAGGTTTAAGTTCAGCATGGGCTTTAGAAACAATACGGTCTATCTTTGCCTCATCAAATCCTTTGACTTTTAATCCGTCTTTTAAATATATCAAAAATTCAATATTATGTCCTTCTGCACCTGTAATAGGAGAATAGGATAAATCTACCACCTGAAGATCTTCTTTGTTCACCATCTGTATAATCTCTCCAATTACATCTTTATGTATCGTCGGATCTTTGACCACTCCCTTTTTACCAACCTTTTCACGACCGGCTTCAAATTGGGGTTTTATAAGAGCAACCATTTCCCCACCCGGTTTTAAAAATTGTCTGGCTGCCGGAATAACAATTTTTAAAGAGATAAATGAAACATCAATGGTTACTAAATCAAAGATTTCTGGCAAATCATCTTTTGTTAGATAGCGGATATTGGTCCTTTCCATCACCACTACCCTGGGATCATTACGTAAACTCCAGGCTAATTGACCATATCCGACATCGACAGCATATACCTGACGGGCGCCGTGTTGTAAAAGACAATCAGTAAACCCGCCTGTAGATGCTCCCACATCCATGACCTTATAGTCAGTCACATCCAGGTCAAAGACCTGAATTGCTTTTTCAAGTTTAAAACCTCCGCGACTAACATAAGGACAATATTCACCTTTAATAATTATTTCACTTTCAGGATCAATTTTTGTTCCCGGTTTATCGATACGCCTGCCATCAACAAAAACTAAACCCGCCATAATGGCTGCTTTAGCTTTATTGCGACTTTCAAAATATCCTGCCTCAGTTAAGTGCTGGTCTAGTCGAATTTTTTGCGGCACATCTTTTAACCTCCCTTTTAAACAAGCGCATTATCTAACATGGCTATAGCAGTCTCCACTATATTCTCCATAGTCAACCCATATTCTTTTCTTAAAAGATCGGGATCACCGTGACGGACAAAGGTATCAGGAATAGCAATTTGCTTAACCTTTACATTCAATTCAGCTTCAGCTAAAAGTTCTAAAACCGCGCTGCCAAAACCACCGCTTTTTACATGTTCTTCAACAATAATCAGATGTCCAGCCTTCTTAGCCCAATCTATAATTAATTTTTCATCTAATGGTTTAACAAAACGTGCATCGATGACTGCCGCATTTATACCCCGTGCTTTTAAACGTTCGGCTGCCTGAAAAGCAGGTGTTACCATATTACCGATAGCAAGAATGGTTAAATCCTCTCCCTCTTTTAAAAGCCGTCCTTTACCAATAGGGATTTCCTTTAAATCAGAATCCAATAAAACCCCTATACCAGCTCCCCTGGGATACCGAACAGCCGTAGGTTGAGACTGCTTAAGAGCAGTATAAAGCATATGCTGTAGCTCATTCTCATTGGCCGGAGCCATTATAATCATATTCGGCATACTCCGCAAATAAGAAAAATCAAAAAGTCCCTGATGAGTTTCACCGTCAGCACCAACAATTCCACCTCTGTCTATGGCCAGAACCACTGGTAGATTCTGTAAACAAAGATCATGAAAGATTTGATCATAGGCTCTTTGTAAAAATGTAGAATAGATAGCTACAACGGGTTTCATTCCTCCCAGAGCCAGACCTGCACTGAAAGTAACAGCATGCTGTTCAGCAATTCCTACATCAAAGAAACGATCAGGAAAAACTTCAGCAAACCGATCTAGACCTGTTCCCGAAGGCATAGCTGCTGTTATCCCTACTATCCGGGAATCTTCTTTAGCCAACCGGATCAGTGTATCACTAAAAACCCGTGTATAGGTAGGAGGAGTATCTTTTTTAATCAGTTTTCCTGTTTTAATCTCAAAGGGGCCAGTCCCGTGGTAGGTATCAGGGTGTTTTTCTGCTGGCGGATATCCTTTACCCTTAGTAGTAACTACATGGATCAGTTTAGGTCCTTTTACCTGTTCTGCATCCCGCAGTGTTTCACAGATATCCTGAATTTTATGCCCATCTATTGGACCTAAATAAGTAAAACCCAACTCTTCAAAAAGAATCCCCGGTATCACAAAATACTTCAAACTATCCTTCAAACGTTCTATTGTCCGAACAACTCGACTACCGATAGCCGGAATTTTGCTTAAAAGAAATTCTAGATCATCTTTCACCTTATGTAGGGTAGGATCTACCCTGAGTCTGCTTAAATATTTTGATAATGCTCCTACATTAGGAGAAATGGACATCTCATTATCGTTGAGAATAACTGTCAAATCAATTCCCAGATGCCCAGCGTGATTTAATGCTTCAAAAGCCATTCCTCCCGTAAGAGCACCATCACCAATAACAGCAACCACCGCATGAGATTTGCCTCTAAAATCTCTGGCACGGGCCATACCCAAAGCAACAGAGATGGAAGTACTGGTATGACCCGTATCAACAATATCGTGGGGGCTTTCAGAACGTTTTGGAAATCCGCTTATTCCTCCATACTGACGTAAAGTATGGAACTCATCACGCCGACCGGTAATAATTTTATGAGCATAACTTTGATGGCCCACATCCCAGATAATCTTATCTTCTGGACTATTATAATAATAATGTAGTGCCAGTGTTAACTCTACTACACCCAGACTAGGAGCCAAATGTCCTCCTGTTTTTGCAACGGTATTAATAATTTTTTCCCGAATCTCCTGGGCCAGTATATATAATTCAGAATAGCTTAATTTTTTGAGATCTTTCGGGTCATTAATTTTTTCGAGTAAAGCCATCGCTTACCACCCCCACTGTCTCTTTTTTGGCTAAAATCAAACAAAAGCTCTACACTTGCTATAATTCTACCAATAATAAAAATAATATCATTCGCCTTATCGATTCCTATTCGTTTACCATAGGCTTTCCCGCCAACGGTAAGGGCAGCAATAAAAGCAAGTGTCAATATTCTCAAAATATTTATATTCACGTTTAACCCATAATCAACAATTCTGATAATAATCACAGCAGTCAACGCTCCACCAACTGTACCACAAATATCGCCAACAATATCACAGCAGAAGCTAGCTACTTCATCTGCCCGTTTAACTAAAAAAAGAGCTTTTTTAGCTCCAAATATCTTTTTCGCTGCTTTCGCATTTAAAGGTGCCTGATCAGCAGCTGTTGCTGCAACACCAATTATATCAAAAATAATTCCTACCGTAACTACTATAATTAGAATTATCACTGCTCCAGGTAATGAAACAAACTCTACAACACCTGACGAAAATAGTGTAACCAAAATAGCAATAATAAATGTGAGAAATCCCATCTTAAATGCTCTTATTAGATTACTCAATCAAACTTCACCTCAAAAATTAAATATTTTTAATTATGAGTCATTGGTGGTAGTACACGAGGTAAACGCTGCGGCTTAGGTCCAGCAGGTTTTCCCAATGTTCTACCAGCCGTCGCCGAACTGGCGGTTTCCCTTTAAAGAACATCCTGCAGTGTCACCATCTGCAGAGCTGGATCACCACTTAGTCCGCACTTTAATCCCTCGTGCACTTCCCAAAAAGGGAACAGTCTAGAAGTTTTCCTTAACAATACAAGCTATCTCTTAGCTCCTTTTGCAGAACAGGTTTCAAGTGATACAAGCATTTTTTCTGGGCCCCTGGAAAAAATGCTTAATTAACACTCTCCTCCTGTTCCACTCAGAGCAGGCTACGCTACACGTACCCCCAGCATTTTTAAATGTCTGGAGATACTCTTGTAGGTTTTCACCTGAATAGAGCCGTAGCCCTACTCAGGCCTCCACGGAGGAAGGGTCATCGCCCACATGCCTTTGTGGATCGCCCTGGCCTCCTTAACTCCCAGCACCGACCCCCGACTGGGCGTCAGCAGCCGGCACCAGAAGCTTCATCGATGTGCCCGACGACGGATTTTTAGGCCCGCCTTCAGAGATAGCTGTATTGACTAGAATACTGCACCACCAATGACTCTCAATATTATACCATAAACCTTTTTTTCTGGCAATGAACCAGTAATTGGGATTAGCTTTCACGTGTCAGGATAAAATCTAACAGTTGATTGAAACGTTCAGCCTTCTCTTTATATGGAGCCAGAGCTTCCTTAGCCCGGTTGACGCTTTCTTGAGCCAACCGCCTGGCTTCTTCTAATCCCACCAGAGCAGGATAAGTAGCCTTAGCATGACTCTCATCACTTCCTACCGGTTTGCCCAACTTGGTTTCATCTCCAACCACATCCAGAATATCATCGGTTATCTGAAAAGCAAGGCCAAGATATTCTGCAAACTCAGTTAACCTGGCCAGATCTTCAGATGATGCTCCACTCATAATCGCACCACTTCGAATAGAGGCTCTAAAAAGTGCTCCAGTTTTATGGGCATGAATATATTTCAAAGTCTCAAGATCAATTTTTTTCCCTTCTGAAAGAATATCAACAACCTGACCGCCAACCATTCCTTTAGAACCTGCCGCTTCTCCAATCTCTCCGATTACCTTTAAAAGTCGATGAGAATCAGCACCATTTTCAACTGCTTTAGCCATCACTTCAAAGGCCCGGGTTAAAAGAGCATCCCCGGCCAAAAGAGCAATAGCCTCCCCGTAAACAACATGATTGGTTGGCTTACCACGCCTTAGATCATCATCATCCATACACGGCAGGTCATCATGAATAAGAGAATAAGTATGAATTAATTCCAGAGCACAGGCGATAGGCATAACATGTTTTTTATCACCGCCCAATAATTCAGCAGTCCATAAAGTCAAAACCGGCCTTAAACGTTTTCCACCGGCATAAACACTATAAGCCATAGATTCATGCAAAATCTCTGGTTTTCCTTGAGGTAAATATTCTTTTAAAGCTTGATTCACTTCATCAGCAGTAGCTTTTAATGCAGCTTTAAAATCAGTAAAAGACATCTATTCCACCTCTTCCATCTTTTCAAAAGGTACTTTTTTTATTTCTTCTCCTTCTTTGATAATCATTTCAATCCTGGCTTCTACTTCTTCCAATTTCTTTGAACAAAATCTGGATAACCGTACCCCTTCTTCATACCGTTCTAATGCTTGATCAAGAGTAAGATCTCCTTTTTCCAATTCTTCTACTATTATCTCCAATTTTTCCAAAGCTTTTTCAAATGTCAGATCTTGCATAAAAATTCATCTCCTTTAACCATAAAAACAATAGCTCTACTAAATTATTTTCGACGGAAATTCAAACATCCCTGCATAAAATCAGAAGTTAAGAAACAGGCTGTTGCCTCTTATCTACTTCTTCTATGATAGCTTTTAACTCTCCATCCTGCAATCGGATTTTAACCTGTTCACCAACGGTTACATCATTAATACTTTTAATAAGATTTCCGTTTAGCTTTTCAGTTACAGAATAACCCCTTATCAAAACATTCAATGGACTTAAAGATTCCAGTTGTTTAAAATATCCATAACACCTTTCCTTTATCAGTTTAATCTGATGTTCCATAGTTCTATGAAGACGCCACTCCAGTTCATCAACCCGCTGCCAGGGTTTTAAAAAGACCTCTTCAGGTCTTAAAAAGATAGGGTGTTTTTTCAATCTTTCTACCCGTTCTGCCAATTTATCAATCCGGTTAATAATATATTGTTCCAATCTCCGTTCAATACTTTCTAAATACTTACTCAATTCATCATAATTAGCTATTGCTAATTCGGCCGCAGCAGAAGGTGTCGGGGCCCTTAAGTCAGCCACAAAGTCAGCAATAGTAAAATCTGTCTCATGCCCCACTGCAGAGATAATGGGTATTGGACAAGCAAAAATTGCTCTGGCTACTATCTCCTCATTAAAAGCCCAGAGATCCTCAATAGAACCTCCACCCCGGCCCATAATAATTACATCAATCTCTTTATCCTCCTGGATTAATTTAAGAGCCTGCACCAGACTTTCCGGTGCTTCATCTCCCTGAACAATAGCGGGAGCAATAACAATCTCTACATGGGGAAAACGCCTTCTAATAACGGAAATAATATCTCTTATAGCTGCTCCCGTCGGTGATGTGATAACTCCAATTCGACGGGGTAAACGCGGAATGGGTTTTTTATATTTCTTATCAAATAATCCTTCTTTCTGTAATTTTTCCTTTAATTGTTCAAAAGCAAGATGTAATGCTCCAATTCCATCAGGCTGTAATTCCCGCACATAAAGCTGATACTCCCCACGATCAGGATAAATTCCCACTGAACCTGTAGCAATTAAATTCATCCCATTTTCAGGCTGAAATTTAAGCCATCTGGCATTGCTTCGAAACATTACACATTTTAACTGAGCATCACTATCCTTTAAAGTAAAATAAAGATGGCCAGATGTATGGCTATAAAAATTAGATAATTCACCCCTTACCATTATATTCTGAAGTAAAGAATCATTCTCAAGTATATCTTTGATATAATTTGTTAACTCGCCTATTGACATAATCTTTTGATCTAGCAATGTTCTCACCTCAGTAATCTATCCTTAATCTATATATATTTCTTCTTTTATTCCCAAAATCCTTTTCTATCAAATTATTGTCTTTATCTGAAATTTTAAACCATTTATTTCACAAAAAACTATCTCATTTAATATTATAATTAATTATTAAACTGTAAAAAGCTAATTTTGAGCGACATAGAAATTTTTCGCCAAATTATCTTAGCGAGATTTCCGACGAAATAAGGCCTCATCACAGGAGGTGATGAGCTAACCAAGAGCCAGGAGGGCCCTTTGATTAGGAAGCTTTATTTCGGTGGAAATTGAGTTTTAGATGATTCGAAAAATTTCTCAAGAAGCGAAAAATTAGCTTTTTGCAGTATAATCATTAATAAGAAAACAAAATTCTAAATTTAAAATAAGGAGTGATTTAAATTGTAAAAAAATTAGAAAAAAATAGATGCCAATATTATCGTAGCCAATAAACAAAAGCAAGTATTTATTGAAAATATCAGTAACCCATTAACATTTACTGCAGTAGAATTATTAGATCCAATTGTTCAGGTTAGTTTTGATGACCCAATTTTCTTGAGAAATAAAGTCATCATTCAAAGACAAATCATAAAAAATATTATTTACAAGGACAGTCAAAACACTGTTCGACATCAGCAAGAAATAATCCCTTTTAGTACAGACGTTGAAATTCCAGGATTTTTACCCGGTGTAGTAATCCAGAATCGTCGTTTCCTGGATGGAAATAGTGTTAAAGTATTAATAAAGGACTCTTTGTAGAACAAACATTATTACCGAATAATACAGTTAAAGAAAGAATCATTCTCCACCTCAAACTTAAAGTCTTACGCTCGGAGTTACTAGATATTTTTATAGAACTAAAACAAGTTTTTGAATGTCGAAGCGCAGTTCAATGCCAGGTTAATGATTGCTAAATATAAGCATAAAGACCCCGATTACGGGGTCTTTTACCTCTTATTCACAGGCTTCCAGAGTATTTAAGAGCAGCATAGCTATGGTCATTGGACCAACACCGCCAGGTACAGGGGTAATCATACTGGCTTTCTCTTTAGCAGATTCAAAGTGGACATCGCCCACCAGACGTCCATCTTCAAGTCTATTGATACCGACATCAATAACGACAGCGCCTTCTTTGATCATATCACCTGTAATCATCTCTGGACGGCCAACAGCAACAACCAAAATATCTGCATCAAGACACTCTTTTTTCAGATCAGCAGTTCTGGAGTGGCAGAGGGTAACAGTGGCATTACGGTGGAGTAATAACATTGCAACAGGTTTCCCAACAATATTACTGCGACCAATAACAACTGCTTTTTTACCTTCAATCTCTACACCCATCCGATCCAGAAGTTCGATACAACCGCGGGGTGTACAAGCCACAAAACGTGCCGTATTGGTAAATAAATTACCTACATTTACCGGATGAAAGCCATCCACATCTTTTTCGGGAAGAATTCGATCAATAATTTTTTTCTCATCAATATGTTCAGGCAGAGGTAATTGAACCAGAATACCGTGAATTTTCTCATTGGCATTCAGTTGATCAATCAATGTCAGAAGTTCTTCTTCACTGGTCTCTTCGGGAAGTCTGTGCACTTCAGAATACATACCTACTTCCTGACAGGCTTTTTCTTTCATCCTTACATAAGTCTGAGAGGCAGGATTATTGCCTACCAGAACAACTGCCAGACCGGGCTGTTTGCCTCTCGCTTTTAGCTCTTCAACCCTCTCTTTAATTTCTTTTCGAATCTCCTGGGCTATTGCTTTTCCGTCAATAATTTTTGCCATTTTTACTCCTCCCTACATAATTTTTTTATTGGTTAAATATTGATCAATAGCCCGGGCCGCACGTTTACCAGCACCCATTGCTTCAATAACTGTAGCTGCACCCGTTACAATATCACCGCCAGCGAACACTCCTTCTTTGGTAGTCTCGCCATCCTCATTTTTAACTACGATAGTACCCCATTTGGTTGTTTCAATGTCCGGTGTAGTTCGGGGAACAAGGGGATTTGGTGAATTACCAATAGCTATAATTACATTATCAACTTCCATAACCCATTCTGAACCTTCTTTTGGAATAGGACGGCGGCGTCCGGACTCATCAGGCTCACCTAATTCCATATCAATACATTTAATGGCAATAACTTCACCTTTTTCATTGCCAATAATTTCAACGGGGTTGGCTAAGAACTTAAACTTAACCCCTTCTTCCTTAGCATGGTGAATCTCTTCTAAACGTGCCGGCATCTCCTTTTCTGAACGGCGATAAATAACATAAGATTCTGCACCCAGACGTAGAGCAGTCCGGGCTGCATCCATAGCAACATTACCACCACCAATCACAGCTACCCTTTTTCCAACACGGATAGGTGTCTTATACTCAGGGAAACGATAAGCTTTCATAAGATTAACCCTTGTCAAAAATTCATTAGCAGAATAAACACCATTAAGATTCTCACCGGGAATGTTCATAAATCTAGGCAGACCCGCACCTGTTGCAATAAATACCGCTTCATAACCATCTTCAAAAAGTTCATCTATCGTTTTGGTTTTACCAATTATAAAATTGAGCTTAAGTTCTACACCCAACTGTTTAATGTATTCAACTTCCCGTTTAACAATCTCTTTTGGCAGACGGAACTCAGGTATACCGTAAACCAATACACCGCCTGCTTTATGGAATGCTTCAAATACAGTAACTTTATAACCCATTTTGGCTAGATCAGCAGCTGCTGTAAGACCAGCGGGACCAGCCCCTACCACAGCCACTTTCCCTTTAGTTGCTTCAATTGATTTTACTTCTTTTTTACGATTCAAATCCCAATCAGCAACCCAGCGCTCCAGACGCCCAATGGCCACTGGTTCATGTTTCTTACCCATAACACAGTACTTTTCACACTGATTCTCCTGCGGGCAAACCCTACCACATATAGCCGGTAAGTTGTTTTTAGATTTCAATATTTCAATTGCTTTCTCATAATCTTTCTCTTTAATAGCCTGAATAAATTCAGGAATAGGTACCTCAACAGGACATCCCTGTTTACAGAGAGGTTTTTTACAGTTCAAACAGCGTTCCGCTTCTTTTAGGGCATCAGCTTCAGAATAACCTAGAGCTACTTCATTAAAATTCTTGATTCGTTCCTTTGAATCCTGCACAGGCATAGGAGTTTTATTCGGTTTTAATGGCATTTGCATTCACCTCCAGAACAGCATTCGTTGCTGAGAACTTCTTCCTCATGTTTTTTATAATAAGAAAGTCGCCGCATCAAATCATCAAAATCCACTAGATGACCATCAAAGGCCGGGCCATCTACACAGGTAAACTTAGTCTCACCACCGACTATTACCCGACATCCCCCACACATTCCCGTCCCATCAACCATAATAGCATTCAAACTTACAATACACTTTACACCATATTCCCTGGTCAATTCAGCACAGGCTTTCATCATAGGTACCGGACCAATGGCAACGACTAAATCCACATCATCATGTTTATCCAACAACTCCTTTAAAATATCTGTTACAAAACCGTGATGCCCGTAAGAACCATCATCTGTAGTAACATAGAGTTCATCACTGACAGCATCCAGTTCATCCAACAGAATCAAAAGTTCTTTCGTCCTGGCCCCGGTAATGGTCAAAACTTTTGCACCTGCTTCGTAGAAAGCTTTAGTTTTCGGGTAAAGTAGAGCAGTACCTGAACCACCACCCACACAGATAACTTTTTTGTATCCTTCAATCTGCATATGCTCACCAAGTGGACCAACCAGATCTAACAGCGCATCTCCTTCTTCAAGTCTTCCAAGATGTTTTGTAGTATAACCAACTTCCTGAAAGATCAAAGTAATAGTTCCCTTTTTTCGATCATAATCCGCAACAGTCAAAGGAATTCTCTCACCTTTCTCATCGATCCGTAAAATAACAAAATTTCCCGGTAAAACTTTAGCTGCAATATCTGGAGCTTCTACTTCAATTAATTTCATGGTAGGTGCTAAAACTTTTTTTCTAATAATACGATACACCAGATATCCCTCCTAATTTAGGTTATTTATCAATACTAAAATAATATTTAATTCTCATCTTATATTGTAATATCCTGCACCCGATTTATATATATCTTAGAGCCATAAATAATACAGTAAAGATAGGAACAAATTGGCCTTTGACTATAATATTTTATAATAAAGCATAATTTCCCTGGCATTAAAAAAAGCATCGGAAGCCTCTTAAATAGTTTTCTGACCAATAAATAGATGATTTTTTACTGCAAAAAGCTAATTTTTCACTAGCGCTCAAAATTAGCTTTTTACAGTTTAATCATAAACAAATAAGGCTATAACCGATGCAATATATATTATTACATATATATAAAATAGAAAAAGTGTAAAATTTAGGACTATTTTATTAAATCATAACAACAATCCAACTCATACTCATCAAAACGGGAACCTGAAAAAATTTCTTCTAATTTATGGAATAATTCATCATTGAATTCATAATCTGTTCCAATCAATCTACGAATAACAGTTCGACTGGCAAAAGATTGAGGATGCTCCTTCACAAATTCAATAATTTGTCTTATTTTTTCTTCTCTAGTAACCATCAAATTCCTCCTTATAAATATAACAATTTTCATAAAAATTTTAATTTTTTTATCTTTAAGTATATGGATCCGGATTCATTTCCGGATGAGTTTCTTGCTCATCTTCCATCTCACGATCAATGGTACTGTATTGGCCTGGAATTAAATCTATTAAACCCGCATTTTTAAGTTCGCGAGTAACTTCAGCCAGACTATCCCTCTTCTCCTTTGGAAGATTGTTAATAAATTCATTAATTTTTTCTTCACTAATATTGTTTATAAATTTTATACCTCCAAATTTCATAATGTGTCCATTCTTTTTTTTCATTTTCCAAAATCCTCTCCTTTTTGCAGTAAAATCATTTCCTTTCTATTCTAAACTTACTACTAGTGATATTGATATTATTGTCATACTTAACTAAAAAAATTCTTGAGTTGTAATGTCAGAATTAAAAAAACTGAAGCCTGAAAACAGACTTCAGTTTGAGAAGTATTTTTAGCATTTATGGGACTTACAGTTTTTACAATCTCCATTACATAACAATTGATCCTTAAGTGAAGTATTACAACGGGGACAACGAACCTGTATCTGCTTTAAAATCAAACCACATTCAGGACATTTGAGCTTAAAATCCATATTATCAACTCCTTACAGCAAAAGAGCAGCCATAATTCCACCTACACCAAAGGCCAGAATCCAGGAACCACCCCAGATCAAAATCGCATCCCTTATACCTCTTTCCTTGAAGAGAACAAGGATAGAGGCAATACAAGGTACAAAGAGAGTAATAACCACTAATGAAAGTACAGTCTGAAGTGGAGTCATATCAATAGAAGTTAAACCAGCAGCTCCGAAATCCCGACGGATAATTCCCATAATAAAGGCTACTGCCGATTCTTTCGGTAACTTTAATAGTCCTGTAGTGATTGGAGCTACAGCATCAATTAGCATATCTAAAGCTCCTGTCACCTGTAACAAACCGATCAACAATGCCCCTAGAGCAAAGAGGGGACCTGCTTCTTTAATGAAAGCATAGGACTTGGTCCACGTTTTTTTAAGAACATTATTAATCCGTGGAAGCCGCAAAGGCGGTAAATCGATCAAAAGATCTGTCGATTCTCCCGGTAAAAATAGATTTAAAAGAGTACCAATCAGTACAAAAACTATAAAGATTATTCCTACATACAGAATAAATAACTTCCAACCCAGGGGAGTAATTAATCCTGCAATTATCCCCAACTGAGCAGAACATGGAATGGTAAAACCTAAAAGTGCAGTTGCAATAAACTTTTCCCGCTTTGATCCTAAAAGCCGGGTTGTAATAGTTGCCATGGTCACACACCCGAAACCGAGAATCAATGGAATAATTGCCCGACCATTCAGTCCCAACTTCATGAGAACCCTATCCACCAATGCTGCTACCCTGGGAAGATAACCCGAATCCTCCATTACAGAAAGGGCAAAGTAAAATCCTATAACCAATGGAAGTAAAAGTCCCAGAACATAAGTAACAGTCATGGTCAATACTCCAAATTCACCAATAAGAATTGTTCCTAAAGCAGAATTCTCAGGAATCCACTGACCTATAATTCCTCTTATAAAAGGTTCATATAATCCCGCAAAAATATAACCTTCTGTAAAGTCAACCACTGTCTGAGCCACAAAGACAGCAATCAATTTATAAATAATATATAAAATACCTATTAAAATCGGTACTCCTGTCAGAGGGTTTACCATCCAACGGCTCAATTTCATCTTGAAATTAGATTGGGTTTTTGTATCTCGCACAACCTGATCGATAATCTCGTTAACCCGCTGCCGACGCTTAGTATAAATTTCCTCCCGTAATTTGGCACCTTCCATCTGATGCCGCTTTGCCACATGTGGATCATCTTCCAAAATTAGAAGGGCTTCTGCTCTGTTATGCACCTGTTTTAAAAGTTCAGCTAATTTAGACTGCAGCTCTGGATCAGAATTACCAACTTTAGCTTCTTCCAACCGGTTCTTGACTTCTTCAATTCCTAAGTTTTTAACAGCTACAGTAGGAATTACCGGCACACCAAGTAACTGACTTAATTTATCCACATCAATCTCAATACCCTGAGCTTTTGCTTCATCCATCATATTTAAAGCGATAATGATAGGTATTCCCATATCTATAATCTGCTGGGTTAAGAATAAATCCCGGTCTAAATGGACCGCATCCACCACATTAACCACAATATCAGCAGATGTAATGATATCCCGGGCTACAATCTCCTCATCATTAAAGGACGAGACACCGTAAACACCGGGGGTATCTATTACTATATAATCTTTATACTTACCATAACTTATATCAATAGTTGTTCCAGGAAAATTTGAAACATCAACATACATCCCAGTAAAAGCATTAAAGAAGACAGATTTACCAGCATTCGGATTTCCTGCCAGGACAATCTTTTTTGCATTTTTCGGAACATTCTTTAACTGAGTTGCAATATCATGACAATGCATCATCCTCTACCTCCCTGTTCCAATACGAAACTATAATATTTTCTGCCAGGCGCCGGCCAATAGCAATTTCCTGGAAACGTTTTCTAACAATGACTGGACCACCAGGAATCTTCTCAATACATTCTACCTCTGCACCTTCTGAAATTCCAAAACGGATCGCCTGAGCACGAATAAAATCATCAGGAATATTCTTAATTTTAACTTTGGCTCCTCTTTCAACCTGTGCTAATGTCATCTGTCTTCTTACCTCCTTTTAAAACATAAATGATATTCATTATCAATTAAACTGTATTTTCACTGGGGTTTTTATAACATACTTAATACATTTTCAGATTTAGCATATCAGATAATCTTAATTGAAATTGATTATCAATTACATTTTTATCTTAGCATATTTTTTCCCTAAATGCAAGCCTCTTTTCAATAAAAAATATATGTTTAAACTGCAAAAAGCTAATTTTTCGCTTCTTGAGAAATTTTTCGAATCATCTAAAGCTCGATTTCCGCCGAAATAAGGCTTCCTAATCAAAGGGCCCTTCTGGCCCTTGATTAGTTCATCACCTCCTGTGATGAGGCCTTATTTCGTCGGAAATCTCGCTAAGATGATTTGGCGAAAAATTTCTATGTCGCTCAAAATTAGCTTTTTGCAGTATAATCATATATTCTTTTTCAACGCTCGACTTATGTGATTAGTAATAATAAAATATCCCTTCTATGGTTATAACCTATAGAAGGGATAGTTTTTAACAGTGTTTATACCTTTATATACGATGGCAGTTCCCTTTGCGCTTTCTCAATACATTCGACTGCAAAATCCAGGTTGACCATATTTTTATTACTATAAATCTGATATTTCTCACGATAAATGGGTGGAGTCATGATTAACATAATAGTATTGGTTCCTGCACGTAAAGCTTTTATAAAACCCTCCTTACTCAATGTGGCCAAAGCAGTGGTGGCAGGAATATAGACATTTTGACAGACCAGCCGGGTAACTGCTAATGTCTTTAAGGTCATATCCACTGTACCGGGATTCAGATTGGCCCAGGGACTATTTGCAGCAGGTATAAATGGCCCTATCCCGATCATATGGATTCCATATTTTTTGAAAAATAATATATCCTCTGCAATATCCTCAACAGTCTGTCCAGGTAACCCTATAATATTACCTGAACCCACAATATATCCCAATTCTTTAAGCCATCTGGTGTGCTTAGCCCTTTTTTCCCAATCTCCATCAGGGTGGGCTTTGTAAAACAGTTTCTGATTGGCAGCCTCAATTTTCAAAAGATAATTATTTGCTCCCGCTTCTTTAAACCGACGATATTCCTCATAACTCCGTTCTCCAAGACTCAAAGTAATCCGCATTCCCAACTCCGCTTTAATAGTTTTTATAATCTCTTCTATTAGCTCTACCGTATAAAAGGGATCTTCACCAGACTGAAGAATCACAGTCTTGATACCCATCTCTTTCATCCGATATGCCACAGCTAAAATCTCATCTATGGTCATTCGATAGCGGTGAAGTTTTCTATTCTCCTTTCTTAAACCACAATAATTGCAGGATCTTATACAGTAATTAGAAAACTCTATAGCTCCGCGAATATCAACTTTAGGTCCAACACATTCCTCCCGCATCAAATCTGCCGCTTTAAAAAGAGCAGCCTTCTCTTCCTCTGATTCAATAGAAAGTAGAGTAATAATCTCTTCTTTCGATAAAACTTCATCTACTGCTACTTTTTCTAAAATACTGAGAACAGATTCCGAAATTGAATAAACAAAAACCTCTTGCCACGCCTCACGCCGATCCTTTTTGATTAAAGGATAAATTCCTTCATAAGCTACATCATGTCTTTCAATTAACTTCTCAACCTGTACTTTATCTTTACTATCAAAAAGCAAAGCAGTGGTACAGGCTGAACCTAACCCCTGAGGGGTAGGAATCATCTCTACATTTATACCTGAAGAACGTATCAACTTTTCTGCTTTCAGCATATGGTTGGTTGAAGAACAGATCAGAATATATTCCTGACCAGTTCGAATCTTTTTTAAAAACCTATCACGTAATGCCATAAGTTCCTCCTTTTTTTCTTAAATATTCAGATCTCGTTCACCCTGCTTGATCCTCTTTAACCGCTTAATGGTCCATTCCTTCATTTTTGGATCAGGAATTAATTCCAACTGCTCTTTGATCGTCTTCTCTCCCACAGCCTTAGTTTCGGGAGATGCATAATCCTCCAGATATTCCTGGAAAGTGAGAATGGCATTAGGTTGACACAGATTATGTATTTTACCTGTTTTCGCCAATTTCATGAACCTCTCACCGGTTCTTTCATTGCGATAGCAAGCGGTACAGAAACTGGGTAAATACCCTAATTCACAGATTCGGCGTATAACTTCATCTGGCGGACGATGGTCAGGGTTGTCAAATTGAGAAGAATATATGTGATTTTCTTCAAGTCTATTACTATAACCTCCTACATCGGTGCAAGAACCCGCACTCATCTGAGAAACTCCTAACGCAATCAACTTATCACGATCTTCAGCAGTCTCACGGGTAGAAAGAATTATTCCAGTATAAGGCACTGCTAATCGGATTATAGCAACAATCCGTTTAAATTCATCATCACTTACCAGGGCAGGAATTTTTGACTTATCTACACCAAGGGCAGGCCGCCATCTGGGAACAGATATGGTATGTGGCCCAACTCCCAATACTTTGTCCATATATTCCGCATGCTTAAGAAGTGCAACTACTTCAAATTTATAGTCATAGAGTCCAAATAGAACACCGATTCCCAGATCATCTAGTCCAGCCTCAAAGGCCCGATTATGAGCTGTCAGATGGTAATCATAATCTGATTTGGGTCCCGATGGATGCATCTTTTCATATGTTTCCCGATGATATGTCTCCTGAAAGAGCTGATAGGTTCCAATCCTTGCTGCTTTAAGTTTGCGATATTCCTCAACTCCCGTAGCTGCAATATTAACATTAATCCGGCGAATATCTCCTGCATTATAGATAGTTTCAATTGCTTCAACTACCCTATCAATATGAGCATCGTGAGGATCTTCACCAAATTCGATGAGAAGACGTTTGTGGCCTAAAGATTCTAAAATCTTAACCTGTTCAATAATCTCCTGACGAGTTAAGGTTTTACGGAATAGTTTTTTATTACTGGCCCTAAAACCGCAATAAACACAATTATTGATACATTTATTGCTAATATATAATGGCGCAAATATAACCACCCTTTTACCATAAATCCGATTCTTTACTTCACGAGCCGCAGAGAAAAGTTTTTCCGTTAGTTCGGGGTCATTGATTTGCAATAATACTGCAGCTTCCTTAGGCGTTAAACCTAAAGCCGCTCGTCCCTTTTCAATAATCCTTTCAATCTCTTCATGGGTTGCCTTTTTTGCCCTTTCCAGAATATCATAAATTTCCAATTCATTAATAATTTGTTCTGTCATTCGCTTACCCTCCTTTTCTAATAACTATTGTAAGGCACTTTGTGAAAAAAATCAACAAATTTTATTTCTACATATTCTTTTTTTCCAAAATTAAAATAAATTGGCCTTCAACTATAATATTTTATAAGGAAAACTTATTGATGCTGGGGAAAAAAATTATCCACAACTGTATAATTTCTCTGGTAATAAAAAATAAGGGTTCGTATATTTCTAAACCACTTAAATAATCCCCTTTTCCTGGTTGTATTCCCAGAGATAATCAGGTCGACTCCTAACAATTTTCTTTAATTTAGCAATCTGATCTCTGGCCTTCTGATTGGTTGGCTGATATTCTACAACTCTTTCAAAACAGTAAAGTGCACGGCCAACTGCATCTGTCTCAATGAAATATTCGGCCAATACAAACCATGCCCGCACATGTTCTTTTTTCTCTTCAATAATCTGGCGGAGTAAGATTTCTGCTTCTTCTTCCCTTCCCTCTTTTTTTAAGCTAAGGGCTGCTTTAATCTTACCATCATATGGATCTTCTGATAAAGTCTTCTTTAAATCTGGCTGATCAAAACTATCGATTTTATGTATTTTTTTCTTTTTTCGCCGAAAGAAATCGAAAATACCCATCACTTTCCCTCCTTTACTTAATTTTATAGAATTCTGGGGCCATCTTGTATTCGATATAATAACTTAATTCTTTATCTACCAGTGGTTTTATTTCTTCCAGTTTTTCTAATGCCTTTTCATTCTCAGGTTCCATCTCTAAAATCTTTTCTATGCAGTAATAAGCTCGACCAATACGGTTAAGCGATTCTTCAATCTCTAAAAGAAGCCACCAGAGTTTTATATTATTTACTCCTTCTTTAACCCCATCCTTTAAAATCTGTTCTGCCCGAACATATTCCCCTTTCTCCTTCAACTTGCGTGCCATTTGCATTAAGTCTGAACTGGTGAGAATCAGTTTTTTATCTTCAGCTTCACTTAATTTGTTTTCAGGCGGTTTAGATGTTTTTTTAAAATAGGATTCCTTATGACTGAACAATCTCTTTAAAAAACCAATGATACTCATAAGTTTCCTCCTTTCAACTGCTATTTTGTACATACATATGCAAGAAATCTATTAAAGATGATTCAATATAATAAATCCTATTTTAAAAAAAATGCGCAAAAAATGGGGCTGTCCCAAAAGTCCCTTTATAACCCCCAAAAGTAAATATTAAAAGAAAGGTGTTGTCAGAAATTTTTATAAAGACAACACCTTTTTTTTATGGTAAAATATAAATATGAAGAGGAAAAACCATAATAAAAAGACATTTATTGAATATAATATGAATCAGACAATGTTGCCTTTGAGTTTTGATGTGTTTATTCCTGAAAATCATTTAGTAAGGGTGGTAAATTCAGCTATAGAAAGGATGAATATTGAACCCCTGCTTGAAAAATATAAAGGTGGGGGTAGAAGCAGCTACCATCCGAAAATGATGCTTAAGGTTATAGTATATGCCTATACTCAGAGAATATATTCATCAAGACGAATTGCCAAGGCACTTCGGGAAAATATTTATTTTATGTGGCTTAGTGGTAACAATAAACCTGATTTTCGGACGATAAACCGATTCAGATCAGAGATCATGAAAGATGTTATTGATGAGGTATTTGCATCAGTATTGGAACTTCTTATAGAAGAAGGATATGTAAAGTTAGAGAATTACTTTTTAGATGGTACAAAAATAGAAGCTAATGCAAACAAATATAGCTTTGTCTGGAGAAAAGCGACAAAGAAGTACAAAGCAAGGCTTAGGGCAAAAATTAATGAACTTTTAAAAGAGATTGAGAAAACCAACGAAGAAGAGAATAGATTGTATGGGGATAATGACCTGGAGGAGATGGGTGAAGGAAAAGAAATAGATTCAAAGAAACTCGAAGAAAAAATTAAGGAACTTGAAGAACGTCTAGAAAAGAATTCCAAAAACAAGAAGTTAAAGAAAACAATTAAAGAGCTCAAGACTAAATGTCTTCCCAGAATGAAAAAATATGAGCAACAGGAAGAGATTTTAAATGGACGAAACAGTTATTCTAAAACAGATACTGATGCAACTTTTATGAGAATGAAAGAAGACCACATGAAAAATGGGCAATTGAAGCCCGCATATAATGTTCAGATAGGTACAGAGAATCAGTTTGTAGTTGGTTATAGTATTCATCAAAGGCCGGCAGATTCAAGATGCTTAATACCTCATTTAGAAAAAGTAAAAGAAGTTACAGGTAAGATTCCGGAGAATGTGATAGCTGATTCAGGTTATGGTAGTGAGGAAAATTATGATTACTTAGAGAAAGCTAATACTAATATTTATGTTAAGTATAATACTTTTCATAAAGAACAAAAGAAGAAGTTTAAAAATGATATATTTAAAGTAGAAAACTGGCCGTATGATAAAGAAAACGACGAGTTTATTTGTCCTGCTCAAAGAAGACTCATTTACTGTAAGACAAAAGAAATTAAGACTGAAAATGGATATACTAAACAAATTAGATATTACAAATGCGAAAATTGTGATGAGTGTGAGTTAAAAGAAAATTGTACCAAGGCCAAAGGTGATCGAGTAATAAGAATAAATTTTAAATTACGTGAATATAAGCAAAAGGTAAAGGAAAACCTTTGTTCCGATAAAGGTATGAAACTCCGTTCTCAAAGAGCAATTGAAGCGGAATCTGTCTTTGGAAGGATCAAAGGTAATTGGTCATTCCGGAGATTTCTGCTTCGTGGCCTTGAGAAAGTAAAAATTGAATGGGGTTTACTGTGTATAGCCCATAACCTGGCTAAACTGGCAACAGTATAGAATGTCAGGTATGGGTTTTTATTTTCTTAACAGAAAAATTTTCAATGAATTTGAAATGAACAATGAAAAAAGGGGCTGTCCCAAAAGTAATTAATTACTTTTGGGACAGCCCCATTTTTTTATCTATTCAGATTTTTTTACTACAGGATAACGACCTCTCCTGGTATAGTGCGTATGCAATAACTCATGAGATTTATGCCCTAATGGCTTTTTAAGAAACTCCTTATATAGCTCTTGAACTGCAGGATTTTCGTGAGATTTACGCAGTGGTTTATTCTTATCATCTTCGTAAAGTCCCCGTGCACGGGCAGCTCTTATTTCATCATTAGTTGGGAATGGCTGACCGCCACCACCAATACAGCCACCAGGACAAGCCATTATTTCAATGAAGTGATAATCTGCTTCACCTTTTGCAATCAAGTCCATCAATTTCCGGGCATTACCCAGACCATGGGCAACGGCAACTTTGATCTTTTTACCGTTAAAATCTACTTCTGCTTCCTTAATACCTGTAAGACCACGAACAGCTTTTAGCTCAATATCTGGCATTTGTTCACCAGTTACTACTTCGTAAGCTGTTCTTACCGCAGCTTCCATTACTCCACCAGTCGTACCAAAAAGGGTACCAGCACCTGTATAAATACCCATTGGAGCATCAGCTTCTTCATCGGGTAGGTTAACAAAGTCAATACCAGCCTCTTTGATCATCCGTGCCAGCTCCCGGGTAGTGAGAACAGCATCTACATCCTGATAACCGCTGGAGTTCATCTCAGGACGCTGGGCTTCAAACTTTTTAGCAGTACATGGCATAATCGATACACTAAAAATTCTGGCAGGATCAATACCAACTTTTTCAGGATAGTAAGTTTTGACCAGAGCACCGAACATTTGCTGTGGAGATTTACAGGTTGAAAGATGCGGTATCAACTCAGGATAAAAATGTTCAATATATTTAATCCAGCCTGGACTACAACTTGTAATCATCGGCAGAGTCGCATCAGGATCATTGAGTCGTTCAATCAATTCATGTCCTTCTTCTACAATGGTCAAATCAGCTGTAAAGTTGGTATCAAATACTTTATCAAAACCTAATCGACGTAAGGCAGCATAAACTTTTCCGGTAACTAAAGTACCTGGTTCTAAACCAAATTCTTCACCTATAGCAACCCGTACAGCGGGAGCAATTTGAACAACAACGTGTTTTTCCGGATCTCCTAAAGCTTCCCAGACCTTAGCTGTATCATCTTTTTCATAAATTGCACCAACAGGACATGCGTGAATACATTGCCCGCACATGGTACAGGCTACATCATTTAACGGAAGGCTAAAGGCTGGCGCAACAATAGTATTAAATCCACGGTTTTGACCACCTAAAACGTGAGCCTCCTGGATTTTTGCACAAACAGCTTCACATTTTCGACAGAGAATACATTTATTTGGATCACGTACAATTGAAGGGCTTGAAGTATCTTTTGGTAAATCCCTTCTAGCACCTTCATAAGGTATTTCACGAATTCCAAGATTTTCAGCAAGGGTCTGTAGTTCGCATTTGCCATTTCGTTCACAGGTCAGACATTCCATTGGATGGTCGGAGATCATCAATTCTACTACAGTTTTTCGTGCTTCCCGGACTGCTGGCGTATTAGTTTTAATTTCCATTCCTTCTGTTACAGGAGTAACACAGGAAGCAACCATTCGGCCATTTGCCTCAACAACACAGACCCGGCAAGCACCTATTTCATTAATTTCTTTCATATAACACAATGTTGGAATTTTTATTCCGGCGCTTCTGGCAGCTTCCAGAACTGTAGTACCCGCTTTAACTTGAATCTGTTGACCATCTATAGTTAAATTAATCATTTCCATCTGCTCTCACGCTCCTTTTCCAATAGCATCAAAGGGGCATTTTTTAGCACATGCGCCACAGGCAATACATTTTTCATTGTCAATTATATATTTTCCATCTTCACCTTTACTGATGGCATTTACTGGACAGATTTTAGCACAGATACCGCAGCCCTTGCATTTCTCAGCATTAATCTTAAACTTTAAGAGATTTTTACAAATTCCAGCAGGACAGATCTTATCTTTAATATGAGCTTCATATTCATCTCTAAAGAATCTTAGAGTACTCAAAACAGGATTGGGAGCAGTCTGTCCAAGACCACAAAGAGCAGTAGCCTTAATATTCTTAGCTAAACGTTCCAGAAGTTCGATATCTCCCTCTTTACCTTCACCTTTGGTGATCCGTTCTAAAATTTCCAACATCCTTCTGGTACCAACCCGACATGGGGTACACTTACCACAGGATTCATCAACTGTAAACTCAAGAAAGAAACGGGCCACATCAACCATACAGTTATCTTCATTCATTACAATCAAACCACCAGAACCCATCATAGAACCTATTTCTTTAAGAGAATCATAGTCAATTGGAATATCTAAATGTTCTTCCGGGATACAACCACCTGAAGGACCACCTGTCTGAGCAGCTTTAAATTTCTTGCCTTCAGGAATTCCGCCACAAATATCGTAAATAATCTCCCGTAAAGTTGTACCCATTGGTACTTCTACAAGACCTGTATTATTAATATCACCGGCAACGGCAAATACTTTAGTACCTTTACTGTTTTCGGTACCATATTGGGTAAACCAGTCTGCTCCATTTAAGATAATAGGCGGAATATTAGCATAGGTTTCAACATTATTTAACAGAGTCGGTTTACCCCAGAGACCTTTTTGAGCAGGAAATGGCGGTCTAGGTCTTGGCTCACCTCTTCTACCCTCAATAGAATGCATGAGAGCTGTTTCCTCACCACAGACAAAGGCACCCGCACCAACACGAATTTCCAAATCAAAATCAAAACCTGAGCCAAATATATTTTTACCTAAAAAGCCAAATTCCCGCGCTTTTTCAATAGCATTACCCAAACGTTCCACTGCTAATGGATACTCAGCACGAACATAAACATAGCCCTGGCTAGCACCGATAGCATACCCTGCTATAGCCATAGCTTCAATAATACTATGGGGGTCACCTTCAAGGATACTTCTATCCATAAAAGCACCTGGGTCGCCTTCATCAGCATTACATACTACATATTTTTGAGGACTTTGCGATTTTGCAGCAAATTCCCACTTCAAACCTGTAGGAAAACCGCCACCTCCACGGCCGCGTAATCCAGATTTTTTAATCTCCTCAATAACCTCTTTCGGCTTCATCTGAGTTAATACTTTACCTAATGCAGCATAACCATTTCGAGCAATATATTCTTCAATTCTATCAGGGTTTATCACACCACAATTTCTTAAAGCAATACGGGTCTGTCCCTTTAAAAAATCTATCTCATCAACCTTTTCTACAACTTTCTTGGTAGTAGGAACAGTATACATCAAACGCTTAACAGGTCTACCTTTTAAGATATGCTCCTCTACAATCTCTTTGACATCTTCAGGTTGTACATTACAATAGAAAACACCCTCTGGATAGACAATCATAACTGGCCCAATGTCACAGGTACCTATACAACCTGTCTTAACCACCATAATTTCTTTATCTAAACCCTGGTCTTTTAATTGCTTTTCCAATTCAGATTTTACAGAAAGACAATTTGAAGAAATACATCCTGCCCCTGCACAGATCAAAATATGGGCTCGATAAAATTCCATTAATACCCCTCCTTCTACAATGGCTACATTGATTTAGAAATTTTTAAGGGGGTTAAATGACCCACTCACTGCAAATTGTTTTATTAACCAGATGCTGAACAACCATCTTTCTAGCTTTTTCTGCATCCATTTTTCCATACATGACTTTTTGACCGTCCATCTCTACAATCACTATTGGCTCTTCAGAACAGCGTCCAGGACAAGAGGTTTGAGTTACGGTAATCTGTTGTAAATTTCTCTTTTTAATTTCATCCATAACAGCAGTCAATACCTCACGGGCTCCGGCAGCAATTCCGCAGGTCCCCATAGCTACAGTAACCCGGGCAATCTCTTTACCTTCACGCAGATTCATGTATTCCTGAGCCTTCTTTTTCAACTCATTCAACTCATTTAAAGATTTCATCTAATATCCACCCTCCCAAACCAGGTCACAGATTTAATCATATTTTTTCAAAATTTCCGGAATCTTGTCGGGGGTTAAACGTCCATAAATATCATCACCAATAGTCATAACAGGTGCTAAACCACAGGCCCCAAGACAACGGGTAATCTGCAATGTAAATTTACCATCAGCAGTAGTCCCGCCCTCTTCAACGTCCAGGATATCTTTCAATTTTTCAACAACTTTATCGGCTCCTTTAACATAACAGGCTGTTCCCATACATACTCCAATTGTGTATTTGCCTTTTGGTTCCGTAGAGAAAAAAGAATAAAATGTTACAACACCAGAGACTTCGCTTACAGGTACATCTAAACCTTTAGCCACATAAATCTGAACATCTTCAGGCAAGTATCCGAAAATTTCCTGCGCCTGATGAAGAACCGGAATCAAAGCACCAGGCTTACCCTTATATTTAGCGATAATCTCATCTAATTTGAGATACCGCTCGTCTTTAGTACCGGAACACTGGCATTTGCAACTACTCATTCGTCATTCCTCCTTTTTAAGCAAGGCAATTTTTGTGAAAGTTATCCCAAGAACATATATAAGTTAGCTTTTAAAATTTAAAATACCACCCCCCCTTTTTTTATACCAGCGCAAAACTTCTACAAAATAAAACACAAATTTGCAAAATTCAAAACATTTTACTGACACTTATTCTTATATTCTCTTTAATTGCTGGATAAAATCATAAAAACTTAAATATTTTATTGGTGGGAAAATTCACATTTTATTGTAAACACAAAGTTATTATAATTCATTTTACTGCTTATTTCAAGGCAAAAAGACTAAAAAATAAAAATTGTCATTTAATTAACGGAAATAAAATTGCTATAAATTACCTCAGTAAAAATTTTATTACTGCAATACCCACAGCATTATCCCGACTGTAGTGAGGTTTTGCAAAATAAAGTCTAGCTCCCACTGCCGGGTGCTCTAACCGTCGGATAAGTCTCTCTTTAATAAAGCTATTGGCAGCAACTCCCCCTACAAAAAGAACTTCCTTAAGTCCTGTTTTTTCGATTGCTTTTAAAAGCACCTTTTCTACCGAATTGGCAATACACCGAAAAACAGCAAAAGCCACTTTCTCCGGTTCCACTCCGGCTCTTATTTCCCGTTCAGCAGCTGAACACGGACCAGAAAAACTCACCATATAACCTTCAACAGATGATGGCAGCCTGATGCCATCACCTAATTTCTGCTTCCGGGCCAGCTCCTCTAGAGCCGGGCCGGCAGGAAATTTAAGTCCCAGCATTACCCCAATCCGATCCACAAACTGGCCGGCATGAAGATCACCAGAACTTCCTAAAAGCTCAATCCGAAAACCGCCTTTATATGGTTCGACCCGTAAAAGATCGGTGGTTCCTCCGGAAAGATGCATAGCTAAAAAAGGGCCCTTTGGCATAAAACCAACAGACCAAAGCCCTGCTGCCAGATGTCCTTCCTGATGGGTGGAAGGATATAATGGTACACCTAAGGCTTTTGCCACTGCTCTGGCATAACCTTCTCCTACTTTAAAGACAGGCATATATGACCCTTCAATAGGACGGGGTTTCATACTATAACAGATCCCGGTGATGCTGGCCCGGTATTTATCAAGAACTTTTTCCAATAAATCAGGTAAATTTTTCAGATGTTGAAAGACAGCCTCTGATTGTTGAAGCCCTCTTTTACCTTCGGGCACATTTAAAACAATCCTCTTATCAAAAAGAAGCTGTTGTTCTTTAGAAACAACAGCTACTGATGTAGTATAATTACTGGTATCAATACCCAAAATCATTTTATTTCCTCCTGTTTTTCCTCTAAAGACTTAGAAAAAGCTCCAAGTATACCGTTAATAAATTTAGCTGATTTTTCAGTACTGTACTCCTTAGCAATCTCTAAAGCCTCATTAATTGCTACACTATCTGCCACATCATCTATATATAACATCTCAGCAATGGCCATCCGCAAAATACATAAATCTACCTTAGCCATTCGATCAATACGCCAATCTTTTGAAAACTGCTCAATCTTTGAGTCAATCTCCTCTAAATTTTCTATCACCAGAGGAATCAATTTTTGAGTATAATCAGCCTTCGCCGCATCCGGTTCCCGCTCAATAAGATTAGCAAGGGTTTGCGAGGCATCAAGATTACGGAAATTTGCTTCGAATAAAGCCTGTAATACCCAGATACGTTGTTGTCTACGAGCTATACGTTCCATTCTAACCCAATTCCTCCTTGCTAATTTTAGTCATGGGGAGGAAGAATCCGGTCTATAAGATCCCGAAAATCCTCATGGTTATCAACTTTTTTTCCAATCACAAAACCAATAATGCTGCAACCAACAATAAAAAAAGTTTTTAATAGACCAAGGGTCAGGAGCAATATACTAATTAAAAACCCGGTCAAAAGGCCAATTATCTTCCCCCGGTGATGGTAAAATATTTCCAATAACCGGGTTAAAACTTCAACTAAATCCAATCCTGATTCACCTCACTTACCCTATCTGACCCGTATAGTCGAACCAGAACTCTTTCTCAACGTTTCTATCTTGTCAACCATTACCATTACATTATCCACTTTAAGCCCAACAACTTTCAACAAATATTCACTGACCATCTCTCCCAACTCTTTTGAAAGAGTGGGGATATTGGCATTAGTGGTAACTGTCAACTTAAGATAAATATTAAAAATCTGCTTTTTGATATCAAATTTGGTTTTAACATTTTTAATCCCGGGCTGATCTAAAACCAGCTGCTCTATTAAATCCTTTAAAGCTGAAATACTAATCCGGACTTCCCCCATTTCATTCTCCTGAACAATAGTCTGAACACTCTGGTTACTGGTAGAAATGAATGACTGTAAAAGCCAGCTTCCCAAAAGAAATAAAACTAAAGAGACCAGACCAATCTGCAGATTCTGATATGTAGATTCTAATAATAATGGTAAATATACCCGGGGTAGCCATCCAAAGGCGTAAATAGCTATAACAAAAGTCAAAAATAGAAAAAGAATTGTCAATATAAAAAGACTCAAGCGATGGAAAAATTTCATTTTACTACCTCCACTATTTTACCCTGGCCGGAAGTTCTTCTTCATTATTCTCCTCATTATGAAAACTTATACCCTGAACATGAACATTTACCTCTACTACATCAAGACCTGTCATACTCTCAATGGCTTTTTTTACATTCTCCTGTACCCGCCAGGCCACATCAGGAATAGAAACTCCATAATCCATAATCACATATAAATCTACTGCTGCTTCCTTCTCACCTACTTCTACCTTTACACCTTTAGAAAGGTTCCGTTTACCCAACATCTCGGCAATACCGCCAACAATTCCACCACTCATCCCAGTTACTCCTTCAATCTCAGTAGCAGCCAGACCAGCAATGATACTTACAACCTCATTGGCAATACGAATCGCACCTATACTTTTTTCATTTGCTGATGGCATAAAGCAGAACACCTCCTAATAGTTTCGACCTTTCATAGAAAAAATTTAATCCTGATTTAGAATTCTCCGCTGAATAAAATTCGTGTAAACCTCTCCGCGGCGGAAAAAATCATTATTTAAGACCTTTTTATGGAATGGAATCGTGGTCTTAATTCCTTCAATCACAAATTCATTTAAAGCCCGCTTCATCCGGTCAATAGCCTCTTCACGATTAGCCCCCCAGACAATCAACTTACCAACCATCGAATCATAATAAGGTGGAATCGTATAACCCTGATAAACTGCACTATCGACTCTAACTCCTGGACCTCCCGGTGGTAAATACCTGGTCACAGTACCGGGAGAGGGCATAAAATTACGCTCTGGATCTTCAGCATTGATCCGGCATTCAATAGAAGTTCCAATAATCTGAATATCGTCCTGTGTTAAAGCCAGTTCATGACCTTCTGCAATCCTGATCTGGGCTTTAATCAGATCAATTCCTGTAATCATCTCAGTTACAGGATGCTCCACCTGAATCCGGGTATTCATTTCAATGAAATAAAAATTATTATGTTTATCCAATAAAAATTCTACCGTTCCGGCATTGACATAATTTGCTGCTTTAGCAGCTTTAATCGCCATCTCACCCATTTTACTTCTTAATTCAGGAGTGAGAGCAGGAGAAGGTGCCTCTTCAATCATTTTCTGGTGACGGCGTTGAATGGAACAATCCCGTTCACCCAAATGAATCACATTTCCATAATCATCTGCTAAAATTTGAAACTCTATATGCCGCGGTTCTTCTACATATTTCTCCAGATAAACATGTGCATTTCCAAAAGCTGCTTCAGCTTCTGCACTTGCTGTATTAATTGCCCTAATCAGATCTTCTTTATTGTAAGCAACCCGCATTCCCCGACCGCCTCCACCAGCAGAGGCTTTAATGATCACAGGATACCCAATCTCTTCAGCCTTATAAATAGCCTCATCTATATCCTGAATGGCGTCTTCAGTTCCAGGGACTACGGGAACCCCTGCCTCAATCATAGTTTTGCGGGCAATGGCTTTATCCCCCATCTTTTCAATAGTTTTGGGCTTAGGACCGATAAAAACAAAACCGCATTCTTCACAAACCTCAGCAAAATGAGCATTCTCAGAAAGAAAACCATAGCCCGGATGAATAGCATCTACCTTGGCAATACTGGCAACACTCATAATATTGGGGATATTTAAATAACTTTTAGTAGAGGGATTTGGCCCTATACAGTAGGCTTCATCAGCAGCCTGTACATGTAAAGCATTACGGTCAGCTTCAGAATAAATGGCAACTGTTTTGATTCCCATCTCACGACAGGCTCTAATAATTCTTACTGCAATTTCTCCACGGTTTGCAATCAATATTTTTTTAAACATCTATTTTTACCTCCAACTGATACAATTATTTTTCTGGATCGATTATGAATAAAGTCTGACCGTATTCTACAGGCTGGCCATCCTCTACTAGTATATCCACTATTTTTCCGGTAAATTCTGCTTCAATCTCATTCATTAATTTCATAGCTTCAATTATACAGAGAGTTTGACCTACTTCAACCCTATCACCCACTTTGACAAACGGATCAGCTCCAGGACGAGGTGCTCGATAGAAAGTACCAACCATTGGAGCCTTAACTGGTTCACCTTTTTTATCAGGTTTTTCTTCTGATTCAGGTTCTTTAGTTTTAGTAGCATTTAAAACCCCAACTGCATGGGGTACTGGATTTGGGTTGACCTGGATGGTCTGATTTTGACCTAACTCAACCTGTACTCCACCTTTACGCAAAACCAGCCTGGTCTTTTCAGTTTCCAATTCCAATTCAGTAATCTCTGTTTCATTAATCAATTGGATTAGTTCTTTAATTTCGCTAATATTCATCTGTTTTCCTCCTTTTGAACTATGAATAGTATAAAAATATTTCCTTCTTTTTACGATTCCACTCAAAATCATTTTTTATCCGTACATAGGATAAATGTTCCTTAAAATTAAGACCAGGTACTAAATTTTTTATTCGACATAAATCTTAAATTTCCTTTAATTAAGTGAAAAGTAGGGCATGAAAAATGTTCATACCCCACTTAAAAAATAAGGCTCTCCGTCAAATGTTGTGAAAGATAAGTTGGCTCCGTTGAATTGATTGGTAAATTGATTTTGAAATAAACATTTAAATTTAATAACTTAACATTGCATTAAATACTCTTCTCCTTAGATTCATAACATTTGGAACACCATATCCAATCCTTTTGATCAATTTAATCTTGTTATTGATACCCTCAGCAAAGCCATTGGTTATCTTAGTCTTAAAATAATTTAGTATTTTTTCTTCCCATCTTTGTATTATCTTTTTTACCTGGTAAAAAGGCATCAGCTTGCTTTTTATTACTTCTTTATACCACCTTTTTAGAGCTCTGGTGGCTTCTTTCACATCATCTAGCTGCAATAAGTCTCTGAATTCCTCTTTTAATTCCCAGGCCTTTTCTAGAGCTGGACTGAGTTCAAATAATTTGATGAGCTTTTCATGTTCTTCATCTGTCAATTCTTCAGCTCGTTTTTGGAGTAATAAACGACTTTGAAAAAACTTTCTTCTCTGATGATTATTTACTGTTTGTTGAACTTGTTTTCTAACTTCATCAAGGGCTCTGTTCATTAAAGTTACAAGATGAAATTTATCTATAACAATTTTTGCATGAGTAAATGCTGCATCTGCTACTGCTTTGAACGGCCGCCACATATCCATAGAGATCGATTGAATCTGTCGTCTTTGTTCATCTTCCCAACAATTAAAGTAGTCAATTAAATCATCCTTTTTGCGAGTAGGTAAAATGTCAATTAACTCCCGATTAATTGGATCTGTAATGCTAACTCCATATTTATGGCGTTTTAAAACTGCAAATTCATCGATACTGATGGCTTTTAATTGACTAAGTTTTGAAACTTGTTGTTTAATGAGAGGGTCAACTACTTTTTTAACTGCATTATTAACAGCTGTATAACTTAACCCGTTTTCTCTAGCAACTTTAGAATAATCCTTGCTGACAGTTTCTTTAGCAAGATATTTATCAAAGCGTTTGGTTTTACGGGCATATTTATCAATACTTTCATATTTTTCAGGGATACCCCTCTTATGACAATAAGGACAACGATATCTTTTCTTTAGAAGTCTAATGATTACTAGTTTACCTCTTATGGGGATGTCTCTAATATTTTGCCATTTTGTATCATGGATTTTATTAGTGATATTACCACACTGAGGACACACAATGTGATTTTTCTTTGCTTCAGCGATAAAAATATATCTGTCCTCCGTTGAAATAATTTCAGTTGCAATAATGTCTGGCAAATCAAGAAATTTTATGATATTATTATATTGCATTTGCTGGACTCCTTTCTTTGGTTTTTAGTTCGCAACTAATTAATTCAACGGAGCCAGCAAATGCCTTTTTATTTTTTATAATTTTTTCTTCACAACATTAATTATAGACCCAAAAATAATAATTAATTAAACTGCAAAAAGCTAATTTTGAACACTATTGAATTTTTTTGTTAAACCATTTTAGTGAAATTTCAGTCGAACTTTAGATGATTTAAAAAATTTCTTTATAAAGTGAAAAATTAGCTTTTTGCAGTAAAATCATAATTCAGTCGATATCGGTTATCCGCTTTTCAATGATAGTAATATCCTCTAACCGTAAGTCCGTAATTTTAGTGACAATATCACCAATCTTGGTTACATCTGTTTCAGTCAGTCCATCTGTTTGTATGATTAAATCAATAGAGTTTTCGTGCATATAAGCCAGAGCATCATAAAAACCGCGTGCCCTAATTAGACTTTCTATCTCCATCTCCTGTTCAATATGTCTGGTTAAACGGAGTAGTGCCTCTTGAGCATTCTTTTTGATACTGGGGTCTACATTGGGATTATTAATCATCTCCCGATAAATATTAATCTGCTCACTTCTGGCTTTATCCCTTTCCAGACGGTATTGAACAAAAAAGTCCTGATTTTGCTTCTTTTCTTTTACTCCGGTAAATTGAATTTCTATCATATCCTGATTATTCTCCCCTGTTTCATCTGCTTTTTCTATAATTACTGGGGTAGTACTGGGTTGAGAATTATTCTGCGCTGGTATTTCACTGGGATTAGAATTTTGATAGATCAGAATAGATGAAACCATTCCAATCCAGAACATAAAGACAGCAAACCAGATAATTCTTTTTTTAGTTTCTCTTTTCACGTACTTTCACCTACCTTTTATAGGGTAAAACACAGATTTTATGTAAAGGTATTCCCAGAACCGTATTCACCGCTCTGGTCAATTCAGCATTTACTTTTGGATTACTCGCCCCTTCTGCTACTACTAATACTCCTTTGATGATAGGAGATTTTTCTGTACGAACTACAGGTTTTTCTTCACCATTTTTATCTCTGATAATGACAATATCCTGTGATTCGGAGCGATCTTTGATAATACGAATACCTCCTGAATTATCACGTTCTTCTGTTTCACTATTGGAGATGGAAGTGTTGAACCCGTAAATATATTCCGGGCCCTGTTCAATGGTGATATCTACTTCCACTTTCCCGACTCCCTCAATCAATGATAAAACCTTTTTCAAACGTTCTTCCAGCCTTTCCTCATAACTGTTAGAATTAATTTCATCACTAAAAACCTGAACTATCTCCTTTTTTTGATTACCACTTACGGGAAGAAAACTTTGAGAAGGCTTCATCATATTGCTTACAAGCATCAAAAGTATTCCCGCCATAGCCAGCAGACTGATATACATAAGAGCATTTTGGCGTTTATTTTTTCCATTCTTTTCATTGGGGTTAAAGAGAAAATCCCAAAGTTTTTGTAACATAATCATTCCTCCTATTGAATACTGATCGCCTCCGGTTTTAGATTATAAAAACTCATAACAAGCTTTGCTATTTTCTCTCTAATCCTCTCCTTTTTCTCAACATCTAAAATCTTTTTCTTTTCCTCACTACCCTTCCTGGAACCAATGGAAATCTCAACGTTTTTCACCGGTTTTATTTCTGAATCTTTAGGATCCGATTTTCTCTCTTCAACAATGGATAAACTAATTTGAACTGATTGAATCTGTCCCTTTTCAGTTACCTGAACTTCTACATCAGCTTTTTCAACCTCAGGTTGGGTCAAAATCAAAGCCTGAATCTGCTGCTGTAATTGACGCTTGAATGCCGTAATAGCTAATTTTCGGTTATGCTGTTTAATTGCTTCACCTTTATGTTGAATAAATTGCTGTTCCTTTTTGGTTGAGACATCTTCAAAGGGATAAAATACATCAAAATCTGAATCAATTAGACTTAAGATAGGATTTAAAACCGTTAAAAAAATGAAGAAACTTATCACTATTTTCAGGTACTTTCTAATTGAACTATTGGGCAAAAGCATCTCCACTAAACTGGCAAATATCACAATAATTACAAGATCTCTGACCCAATCTTTTAATATCTCAATCATATTATCACCTCAGCATTACTGTCATATTGGCTATACCCACCATTATTGTTATAACAATAAAAAACATAATAGCTACTGTCGTTACAGATAAAAAGACCAGCATTAATGTATTTCCTAAATTATTAATTGAATCAACAATAATATCTTCTCCAATAGGTTGAATGATAGCGCTTATCAGTTTATAAATGACAACTAAGGCGAGGATTTTAACAATGGGAAATACTACAGTAATGAAAATAATAAGCATTCCGATTAAGCCTATAGCATTCTGAATCAACAATGAACAGCCTACCACCAATTCCAGAGCATCAGCAAACATTCCACCAATAAAAGGTACAAAGGCCCCGGTCAGATATTTAGCCGTCCGTAAGGAAATACCATCTGCTACCGAAACAGCTACACCTTGAATTAAAATAACTCCAAAAAAGATGACTAATGAGAGTCCTAAAATGGTAATTCCCATCTCTTTAATAAACCCACCCAATCTGGAAAGACGAAATTCTCCAGTAAAACTGCTGACCACACTTAAAACTACTGCCAGAGAAATCAACGGGAAGACTACCATTTTGATCACAGTAGCAATCAAACTGACAACAAGAAAGATCATAGGTTGAAAGATAGTGGCAGAACCTACTGCACCTATACTGATAAGGAGAGTAAATAATGTGGGGAGCAAAGCATGCATAAAATCAACCATATCTTTAATAGTTCTGCTACCAATTCCAGCAGCCATTGAAAAAGAATTGAGAGCAATAACCACTAAAAGCAGGTAAACAAATCCATTAGATAACTTAGCAACTCCTGGATTATTAAAGGCCTCCTGAAATACATTCAAAAGAGCTGCAATTACAGCAAGTACCAGAAGCTGACTCAACAACTTTATATTCGCCAGAACTTCTCTAAATAGTGTATTCCAGATCCCTCTTATAAATTTTCTCCAATCAAATTTAAGCCCTCCGTGAATAAACTTTTTCACCATCTCTGTAAAATTCAAAGTAGGAAGTACCTGATCCATCTCTTTATTTAATCTATTAACTACTTTCTGGATATTCTCCAGGGATAAATCCTTAAGCTGTTCTTCTAAAATAGTATCCACATCTGGCCCGGCTTCTTCTAAAGCAGCAACGGTTTGCGAAAAAAAACAGAGTAAAAAGAGAATAACAATTCGGATTACTCTTCCTTTTATCATCTTCATTTCACCTTTTCTTTTTTTAAGGTAAAATTTTTACTATCGACTCCATAATGGCAATCATAATTGGTAAGGCAATAATCATAATTAAAATCTTAGCCGCAAATTCAATCTTGGCAGCTATCACTCCTTCACCTGCATCTCTACAGATTTGAGCTCCAAATTCAGCGATATAGGCAATACCGATAATCTTAAAAATAGTTGTAATATATGTTAAACTGATATTGGCCTTAATCGCTAACTGACGAAGGACATTAACTACTCCTGTAATTTTGTCCATCATCAATATAAAGATTAGCACTCCTACCAAAATCGTTAGCTGAATGGCTATTTCTGGTTTGTGTTCTTTGATAACCATTATTAAAATAGTAGTGATAATACCGACTCCGACAATTTGAAAAATTTCCACCTTTTATCACCTCTGCTTACAGGCCAAATACCGCCCGGATTTCACCAAAAAGTTGAGAAATCAACCTGACAACCCAGAAAAATGAGATCAATACTGCACTAAGAGTAACCATCTGAGCGATCTCTTTTTTATCAGCCTGGTCTAAAACCAGCTTAATCACCGCCACAAAAATACCCAATCCAGCAAGCTTGAAAATTAGATCAATTTGCATCTTATCCACTCCTCTTTTAGAATTAATATAATAAAATAACCAGAGCAATACCGGTTAAAATACCTACATAATTCCATAAACGGCTCATCTTTTCTCCTTCTTCTCTGGATTTTAGTTCCAACTGTTCTAAACGTTTCTGGGCAACTTTTAAATGCCGAATCTGATCCTGATCATTGGAATTACCCAACGCCCTACCAAATTGTTTCAGCACTTCCCAGTCTTCAGCTTTCAAACAAAAATTTCCCTGGGATTCGTCTATCGTCTTCTGCCAGGCCTGATCTGTTGTCATTCCCCGAGAGAATTGAAGATATTTATAAAAGAGTGCAAAAAACTGTTTATGCGGTTGAGGAGAAATTGAAGCCAATCTTTTCATCGCTTGGGGTAGAAGTGTCTGAACATAACCAATTTCTGTCTCTAACAGATGTAATGCTGTATAAAATTCCTGTAATTCTCGTGTTCTTTGGGTATATTGATAGCCCATAAGCCGCCCTCCAATTAAACCTGAAACAATGATTATAAGACTTCCAATGATTTTAACCATATCGGAATCGCTCCTTTACAGCTGGCCCGACTTTAAAAATTTTTGTTAAATCCTGATCATAGACTCCTTCAATGGTTCCGGCTCCGTTACGATTACTCAAAAGAACATAACGGGTAAATATTTTACTTGTAAGCAATTCTTTTAAAATAGGTCTATCCATTAATTCCCTAAGATTACTACCGTGGACAGTTACAATCAACCGGATTCCTGCCCTTACTGCTTCTTGAATCGCTGCTACATCCTCCGCACTACCGATTTCGTCAGTAGCAATAACCTGAGGAGACATGGAACGAATCAAAAGATACATCCCAGTAGATTTGGGGCAATGATCTAAAACATCAGTCCGTACTCCAAGATCATGATGGGGTATCCCCTGAAAAGAACCAGCCAGTTCAGAACGTTCATCCACTACCCCAACTTTAAGCCCACTAAATCCAGACCAACCATTGCTTAATTGTCTGATAATATCCCTAAGAAGTGTAGTTTTACCACAGCGAGGCGGTGAAACAATCATAGTATGATGGATATCTCCAGATGCTTTAATTAACTGAGGAATAACAGGATTAGCACATCCCTTTATTTCCCGGGTAATACGGAAATTAATACCTGAAAAATCTTTAATTTGATCGATCTTGCCAGCCTTTATAATTCCAGATCCTACAAATCCTACCCGGTGTCCCCCGGGAATAGTGATAAAACCCTGCCTCAATTCTTCTTTAAGAGCATAAATAGAGTGATTACTCAAAAAGAGAATAGCCTGACCCAAATCATCCCTTTTGATAATTTCTCCCCTAAACGGGTCAGTATGTAATCCATCTTTTCCAAGAAAAAGATCTCTGTCACCTAAAATTAGATTCAAAGGCCGATTTACTCTTAATCGAATCTCCTGCAATTTATCAAGTTCTTCATCTTTGAGAAGTTTAAAATAACTTCTCAATCTCTGTGGTAAAAACTTTGCAATCTCTTCAGTAAAATCTTTTCTATCCATCTTCGATCCTCCAGAATATCTTTCTTTATATAAATATCTATTTATAAAAGGGTAATGATATGCAAAATTTCTTAAAAAGAAATAAAAAAAGTCCCCCTCATCTTGATATGAAAGGGACTGTTAAAGAAATTCGGATTAAATACAAAACGAACTAAATGATGATTAAACTGCAAAAAGCTAATTTTGAGCGACATAGAAATTTTTCGCTAAACCATCTTAACAAAATTTCAGTCGAAATAAGGTCTCATCACAGGATGTGATGAGCTAATCAAGGGCCAGGAAGGCCCTTTGATTAAAAAGCCTTATTTCAGCTGAAATCAAGCTTTAGATGGTTCAAAAAATTTCTCAAGGAGCAAAAAATTAGCTTTTTGCAGTTTAATTATCAAAATAATTTTATATTCAGTTTACTACTATTTTTCTAGCATCTTTCTATTGAACAATAACCCAAACATCATACTACATTTAAAAACCAGACTGAATACAGTCTGGCTTAAACCCGGGTGATATATTCACCTGTACGGGTATCTACTTTAATTATATCACCTTCATTAATAAAAAGAGGAACCTGAACTACTTTACCTGTTTCCAAAGTAGCAGGCTTACTTCCACCAGACACAGTATTTCCGCGAACTCCAGGTGGTGTCTCTACTACCTTTAATTCAACAGTAACAGGTAAATCTATACCAACTGGTTTGCCTTTATAAAGCTGTACTTTGATCATATCATTTTCTTTTAAATAATCAATTGCATTACCCAATGTTTCCTTTTCCAGTGTCATCTGCTCATAAGTTTCGGTATCCATGAAAACATAAAGATCATCCTGCTTGTACAAAAACTGCATTTCCCGGGTATCCAGGTAAGCTCTTTCAACTTTTTCACCAGCTTTAAAAGTTTTTTCAATTACATAACCGGTCTCAACATTCTTCAATTTGGTTCGTACAAAAGCAGAACCTCTACTCCGTTGAACATGTAAAAACTCTATAATGGTGTATAATTCACCATCTACTACAATTGTAAGTCCATTGGAAAAATCATTAGTAGAAATCATCTTAAATTACCTCCTTAGTTAAAATATTTAAATAAAACTTAAAAATATACTGCCAAAAGCTAATTTTGAGTGATATAAAAATTCCCTTAAGCGAAAAATTAACTTTTATACAAAAACTAATTTTTTACAGCAAAAATCATCAATTTAATTCTATCATATGTTTAGGTTATAAACAAGGCCTGAATTCTACCAACTAAACAGAACTCTTTTTATACAATTCTAAACAACATTTTTTATCAATTCTTTAATATCAACAGTTTCTTCTTCTTCTATCAGTCTATCAACAACCACCTGTCCGTCCATAAGACCTACTAAACGTTTCCCATAAGACCCGACAATAGGATCATGAGTAACTACTACTATCGTTACCCCCTCTTCCTCATTAAGTCTTTTGAAAATCTCCATAATTTCCCGACCTTGATAAGTAGCTAAATTTCCTGTCGGCTCATCTGCCAAAAGCAGTGTAGGATTATTAGCCAGGGCACGGGCTATGGCAACTCTCTGCTGTTCTCCACCTGAAAGTTGACTGGGATAATGATTAAGCCTATGACCCATATCCAGTGATTTAAGAAGCTCAATGGCCCGCTCTTTTCGTTCTTTCAATCCTACCCGGGCATACATCAAAGGAACCATCACATTTTCCAGAGCTGTTAACTCAGGAAAAAGATTATAACTCTGAAAAACAAATCCGAAATGCTGATTTCTTATGCGAGAAAGTTCACCATCTGTCAATTCAGTAATATCTACATCTTCTATTAAATACTCTCCTTCTGTCGGCAGATCCACCCCCCCAAGAATATGTAATAAAGTAGATTTACCCGAACCACTTGGCCCCATTACAGAAACAAATTCTCCCCGTTCAATAGTCAGATCTATCCCTCTTAAAGCATGAACTTCAACTTCTCCCATCTCATAGATTTTCTTAACACCTTTTAGTTTAATCATTTCTCCAATCCCCCTTCAAGATTCACCTGAATCTCATCTAAATGAATAAAATTATCATAAGAACTAATAATAATCAAATCACCTTTTTCAAGACCACTTTTCACCTCAATATAGTTGCCATTCACAATTCCAAAATTGACCGGTACCTTTTTCGCAATATCTCCTTCAATTCGATACACAAACCTCTCCTGACCGCTGCTCAGATATCTTCCCCGGGGTAGAGCTAGACGATTTTTTAATACTCCTACCTGAATTTCTAAAGATACTGAAGTCTGAACCCTTAAATCTTCCGGTACTTGATCAAAATTCACATTAATCTCTACAACAGATTCCCTGGCAACAGGAGCAATAGAAGTTACCTGTCCGGTATAAACATATCCCCCCACAACTATCTTGACTGGCTGTCCTACCTTGACTGCGTTAATATCAGCCAGAGAAACCTCTCCCACGACCATAAAAGATTTATCATTTATAATCCTGGCTACTATACTTCCTGGATTCAACCTGTCTCCAACCTTAACAGATAAATCTATTAATCTTCCATCAATAGTAGCTCTAATCCGAGTAAATCGCAAATTCTTTTTCAGTTCTTCCACCACCTGAGCCTGTTCTTCAATAGCAGCATTTATTTCTTCTACAGCCATCTGCTGTTGTTTTATTGTAAATTTTTTTAAATCTTTTGTATCAATTAGAGATTTATAAGTATTGTCTAATTTCTCCCGTTCCTCTTCTAATTTTGCTTTTGAAATTTCGCCCAATTCAAAAAGCTTCTCCCAGATAGGTAATTGTTCTTTTGCTTTTTCATAAAGTTCTGTAAGATCCTCAATCTCCTGTTCTAATTGTTTTAACTCCCGCTCATGTTCTAACATCAACTGTTCTTTTTCTCTTATCTTTTTAGCATATTGAAATTCGGCTTTTGTCAACTCTTCTTTTAGCTGTTCATAATCAAGCTCTATCAATACATCACCTTTTTTTACCAGACTACCAACCTGAGCATTAACCTTAACTACAGTCCCGTCAATAGGAACTTTAATTTCTGTTTCTTCACCAGCAACTACAGTTCCTTGACCGGGAACTGTGATAATAAAATCACAGACACCAACCCGTGCCATTTCAAACTCTTGTAATTTGAAAACTTCTTTTTTAGGAACAAATAGATAATAAGGAATAATGACAATTAAGGTCAAAACAATTAAAATAAACAAGAGCAATTTAAGATTTCTAATTTTATTAGTCTTTCTTCTTTTGGCAGGACGGGCTTTAATAATGGGTTCATTTTTTATAAATGTCACCACCTGTTTTAAATCAATTTTCTCTAATAGCTTCTACTGGAGCTAAAGATGCAGCTTGAATAGCTGGATAAAATCCAGTAATCAAACCAACACAGATTACACTGCCAAGAGCAATTAACACAGGATATAATGAGAGGGTAGCCTGAACATCCTCAAATACATTGAAAAAACTTTTTAAAAGTAGTTCATTTATAATCGGTTTTATGCTAAAATAGGCCAGAATTGTTCCCAGAATTCCACCAATCAATGAAATCAGTACAGATTCTAATATAATCTGTTTAATAATACTTAAACGGCTGGCCCCCAAAGCACGTCTTAATCCAATCTTCCGGGTACGTTCAACAATACTCACCATCATCATACTCAAAATACCAATAGAACTGACCACTAGGGCTATAAAAGCAAAAGAACCAAAAAATAGCCCATAGATTATTGCAATTTTTTTTCGAGCTTCACTTTTATAGTTATCCAATTTCTGAAAAACAAGACCCATTCCTTCTTCTCTAGCAGAAAAACTTAAACCTTCATGTTCATGGGCAAATAAGATATTCAATTCCTCTTTAGCCTCAGCCAGTTTTCCTTTTTTGCAAAGAACCCATAGACTGGAATATAATTGATTAGATGAAACTTCCCCAACAAAGGTAGTATAAGGCATTAAGAAATGAATGTCATTCCCACCCGGAAATTGTTTTTCCATTGTAAATATGCCAATAATCTTCAATGATTGAACTGGATTACCAAATCTTTTTCTATAAATCACTTTGCCAATACCGCTCTCTTCACCAAAAAGTTGTTTGTTGACAACATCAGAGATAACTACCACTTGATTTCGCTGTTCTATATCAGATTTAGTAAAAAATGCACCTTCCAAGATCTTAATTTTCATAATACTAGCAAATTCAGCACCAACACCATAAAATTTATTATACTTGTAGGTTATTCCTCCGTACTCCACAGTTCCGCCAATATCTTCCTCAACAATCGTCACTCCTTCAAGATAATTACTCTTTTTTTGAAAATAATCTACCATATCTGGAGTAAATGCAGATGCCATCATCCTGTTTGTTCCGGTTATTTTACCATATTCAACCTTTAGTAATAAATCTTGATACGGATTTGAATTACCCAACACCGAAAAGACAAATGACAATACAACAATAATGGAAGCAGTTCCCACTGCCACCTGAAGCAAAATTAACCCCGTTCTGATAGGTCTTTTTTGAAACATTTTCAATGCAAACTGAAAACCATGTATCAACATCTTCTTTCCCCCTTTAATCTACCCGGAGTGCATCTACAGGACATACCTGGGAAGCCTGAATCGCTGGATAAAGTCCAAAAATAAGACTTATTAAAAGAGTAATTCCACTCCCCACAACCCAGGTAAATAATGTCAAACTTAAAGGATAATTAACCAATTGACTCAACAATTTCAATCCGCCAAAGGCTATAGCCATACCTAAAAGATTTCCAAAAACCCCTAAAATGATTGCTTCAACCAGAAATAAGATAAAAATATCCTTTCGACTGGCCCCCAGAGCAGCTGAAATTCCGATATGCTTATATCTTCTTAAAACCCGGGCCATCATTAGATTTAAAATATTTATTGACGCAATTAATAAAACTGCACATGAAAAAATTACAATAAGCTTACCAATATTTATAAAAGAATTTTTTATTTTATTCTGGTAAAGATAACGACCATGTATACCTATCCCATTGGGATATCTATATCTTACAATATTTTTTAAATTATTATAAAATTTATTTAAATCCACACCTTCGTCAGCCATAATATAAATACATTCTACTAACAAGTTTTCATCAGCATCAAATTTATAACTAAAATAAGGAATATATGCTATTTTATTTAATTTATCACTTGCTCCTATCCCAGTTATGTAGTCCCTTTTTTTTACATCAACATCTTTATGAACAACACCAATTACTTTAAATTTTCCAAAACGAAGCCATAATTCCTGTCCAACAGGATTTTGTTCGCCAAAATACAATTTTGCCAATTCATCACCAAGGACAACCACCTTATTCTTATTAATTACATCAAAATCTCTGAAAATATCTCCTTTCAGCAGATTTAAATCTGCAACAGCAAATATTTCTGGTGTCGCTAAACAAAATTCAATATCATATTCGCCCCGATCACCGCTTTGGGTTTTAAAAGCCTTCAAATCAGACCTATCCTGCATTCCTCCTGAAATTTCCCTAACCATTCTGGAAATCCAAACATATTTTATTCCCTCCAGATTAGCCTTTTTAAACTCCAAATAATCATCAAAAGTTAAGTTAACTACTTCTTTCTCTGAATAAAACCTTTTAAGAGGCGTAGACTCATCACTTTTAAATTCAATCTGGGAAGGTACAATTTGAAAAGTTCTGCCATTAATTGAATTAATAATATCCGAAGCCTGTTTATTAAACCCTTCAATCAATCCCAACACATTACAGATAGCACCTACACCCAGAGCAATTCCCAGAATAATTAAAATTGATTCCAACAATCGCTGCCGGATTTGCCTTAATACCCAAAAGATAACATCCAGAATAGACAAAAGCTATCCCTCCTCTTTACACTTAAAGACTCATTACTTATAAAACTCATCAAAACAGAGAGTTTTACCTAAAGTCAGCCTGGCTAAAACCAATTGCTGTCTCAACTGCAAGATAGATACTATTTTCTCAGCAGCCTCAATTTTCATATCTAACAATTCCAATTCTGAAAGATAACCTTGATTATAACTAATTATACACCTCTTGTTCCGCTCCAGGATTTCTTTAAACTCTTCTGCTGCTTCAGCAAGGTCAGATTGAAGATTGTATATTTGCTCTACCTGACCTTTCAAAGCAAAGATTAAATCATTTTTCATTTCTTCAAAAGCCAATTTTTCTCTCTCCAGTTGAATCTCTGCCCTTTTTATATTCCTCTCCAAAGAAGGATTAAAAAGTTCTTTAGTTACACCTATAGTTCCTGAAAAACTATTGGCATTTTTGTCAGTACTGTAATTTAAATTTACTCCAATATTAACCTGCCAATCTTTTGATTTTTTTAAATCTTCCAATGCTGCCTCTGCTTTTTTTACCGCCAGAAAACCTATTCTGTAAGAATAAATTCCATTCAAATATTTTTCAATATTATTTTTATTCCAATTTTCCAAAAAAACATCTACTTTTTCTGTCTCCAATTCTAAACAATCTGGATTAAAACTCAAATTTATCTGTTCTGCAAAAGTCTCATCAAATTCTAACTGACCATAAAGTCTTGTAAAATCTCTTTCTGCCTTTTTAAATTCTAGCTGGAGCTTTTTATAATATTTTTTAGCATTATTTAACATACCTTTATTTTGATCTAAAACCATCTCAGAGATCATTCCAGCATCATATTTAATCTGCGCCTCTTCTGCTAAAAGCCGACTCTTTTCCAGCTGTTTTTGGGCTACATCAAGCTGATATTTCTTTATCAGAAGTTGGTAATATTTATCAACTACTTCACAGACCAGATTGGCTTTCAACTGGTAAAATTCATTTTGCTGGCCCAGATAATCCATTGTCCAGGTTATAACCTCACTGGAATTTCTAAAATCCCATAAATTAAAATTCCACATAAGATTTCCATTAAACTGAATCTTATCTGCAGAATCTTTTTGAATTGTATTTCTACCAACCAACTCTATCTGATAAGGCAATTGAATAGTATATTGTATTTCTATAGTAGAATTGTTCTCCAATCCATCCTGAGATATAGAAAAGGCAGGTAGTGAAAGATTTAGTCGATTTATACCCCAATGCTTATCTGATTCTAATTCTTCCAAACTTAAATTATAATCTTTTAAACCTAATTGATAATTCGGGTTCTTCTCAAATACTCTCTCAATCCACTCATCTAAAGTTAAAGGTTCCACAGCCTGAAGAACAGAAGACCATCCTATTACAAACAAAATTATTAAAATCCATTGATACTTACTTCTCATTTTGACTAACTCCTTTATTTATAATTTCTTGACAAAGAGAGTATTTTTTACCAATGATCTGGTTAAATAATGCTTTAGACATATTGTAATCATAAATAGCTTCAATCCAGATTCTTTCAGCATCCTTTAAATCATTATAACCAATAATCACTTCCCGTAATGGGATCATCCCTGCTTCATATTTTACTTTAAGTACTTCCAGTTCTTTTTTTGCATGCTCATATGCCAATCTAGCATTAATAACTCTATCATTACTGGAAATCAGATTTAGATAAGCATTTCGTACTCTGATCACCAGCTCCTTTTTAACCTGATCAAGTTGAATTTGCGCTTTTTCTAAATCATGTTCAGCTCTAATAATTTCTATCGTCGAATTTAACATTTTCTTTTTTAATTCCAGAATCTCTCTGGCCTGTTTTAAAGCTTCATGTGCTTCTTTTATACTTTCTGCATTCTCTAAAGCATACTGAATAGATTCTTCTAAATCTACCTCTATCGGCTTATATGAAAACTGCTGAACATCCAGTTCAAAAAATCTGTCTAACTCCCATCCCATAGCCAGATTTAATTCCATACGTGCTGTGGTCAAATTGAAACAGGCATAAGATAATTCCTGTTTTACCCGTTTTAAATTCTCTTCTGCAAATAATAGATCTTTTTCCGGAACCAACCCACTTTCATATTTCACCTTGACAATTTGTAATTGTTTCTCAGCCCATTCTAAAGCTCGTCTTTGATATTCAACAGTTTGAATATTTTTTAAAACCTGATAATATTTTGTCTCTATCTCTAAGATCAACCTCATTCCGATTTCATATAAAGCTTTCCGCGCCTTTTCTATTTCATTTTTTTTATTTATCATTTCATTAGAAGCTACATTACGGGGATCCTCCATTTTCAACTTCTCTAAATCCAGCTCTGCTTCTTTAAGTTCATTTAAAGCTAATTTGATCTGAGGATGATCTTTAAGAGCCAATTGAATACATTTCAACAAACTCAAACTCTGAACTAAGCTTTCTTCGTGTGCAGTTAAAACAAAGTCATTAAACAACAATATAAAGATTAATACCATCAATATAATTAAACCTTTCTTTTTAACCATAATAATCCTCCTTAAATGCCTGAAAAAACTTTAGTTAAACCTATCAATTCTTTTAAACAGATTTTTTTACTATAACACAAATTTTTTATATGTTTTTAATTATAATGTTATAACAATATAACCAAAAATTTCTTGCAAAATTTAAAAAATTAAATGAAACAAAGGAATTTTTTTCATTCCTTTGCCTCATTAATCTAATTAAAACAATTTATGATTATACTGCAAAAAGATAATTTTGAGCGGCATAGAAATTTTTCGCTAAACTATCTTAGCCCTATTTCAGACGAAATAAGGCCCCATCACAGGTGGTGATCAGCTAATCAAAGGTCAGGGAGGAACCTTTTAGTTAGGGAGCCTTATTTCGACTAAAATCGAGCTTTAGATGATTCGAAAAATTTCTCAAAAAGCAAAAAATTAACTTTTTACAGTTTAATTATTTATTAAATATTTTGTCTATTTTCCATTATATCTAATTTAAAATCCAATATCTAACCTTAATCATAACAAAAATTAATTATCAAAACAAAATTACAACTTTATCAACTCTTTAGTGGCAGAAGTTAAAACACGACAGCCATCTTTAGTAATCACTACATCATCCTCTATTCTAACACCACCCCATTGGGGAATATAAATTCCCGGCTCTACAGTAATGACCATATTTTCTTTTAAGATAACTTCCTCTTTAAAAGAGACCCGTGGACCCTCATGAATCTCTAAACCAATCCCGTGACCTAAACCATGTCCAAAGTTAGATCCATACCCTGCTTCAGCAATGATGTTTCTGGCAATAGCATCGGCTTCTTTAGTGGTCATACCTGCTTTAATCTGATCTAATACACTTTGTTGAGCTTCTTTTACAATATTATAAATCTCGATCATCTTTTCATTAGGTTCACCAACCACTACCGTTCTAGTGATATCAGAGTGATAGCCATTATAAACAGCGCCAAAATCCATCTTTAAAAATTCTCCTGATTGAATTACTCGATCACTTGCCACTCCATGAGGTAAAGATGAACGCGGGCCAGATGCAATGATAAAATCAAATGCATTCTTTTGCGACCCCATCTTTTTCATAAAATATTCCAATTCCAGGGCCACTTCCACTTCAGTTACCCCTGGTTTAATAAAGGATTGGATGTGTTCAAACGCAGCATCAGCTATTTCAGCGGCTTTCTTAATCATCTCTATCTCTTCTTCATCTTTAATCAAACGAAGTTCTTCTACTAACCCATCCAATGGAACCAGCTCAGCAATATCCCCAATTTGATTAATATATTGTTGATAATCAAAGAACGTCATACCCTGAGACTCAAACCCCAGTTTTTTGATTTTTAACTCATTAACAACTTCCTGTACTTTGACCACTATATCCATAGTGCCGTCTACAATCTCAAAGTCTGGAGCCTGTTCAGCAGCCTGTTCCAAATAGCGAAAATCTGTAACCAGAATATTACGATCTTCAGTAATTATCCCAACTCCTGCAGAACCTGTAAAACCGGTTATATAGCGCCTATTTTCAGCTTTGGTAATCAGTACTCCATCAAGCCCTTTTGCTGTAAATAATTTCTTAAGTCTTTCAACCCTCTGTTTCATCTACTTCTTCCCCCTAACTATGTTTTTTATTTAGATATGATTATACTGCAAAAGCTAATTTTGAGCGACATAGAAATTTTTCGCTAAACCATCTTAGCGAGATTGAAGTCGAAATAAGGCCTCATCACAGGAGGTGATGAGCTAATCAAGGGCCAGGAGAGCCCTTTGATTAGGGAGCCTTATTTCGACTGAAATCGAGCTTTAGATGGTTCGAAAAATTTCTCTTAAGCGAAAAATTAGCTTTTGCAGTTTAATCAGATACTAATTTTTCTTTCAAGCCTTTTAGAGCAAGTATATAACCCTGTGAACCAAAACCAGATATTTGCCCTAATACAACAGGGGCAATCACTGAATGATGACGAAATTCTTCCCGACTATAGATATTGGAAATATGCACCTCAACAGCAGGCAAATTAACTCCTGCCAGAGCGTCCCGGATGGCAATACTGTAATGAGTATAGGCTCCCGGATTAATGATAATTCCGTCATATTTTTCAAAATAGGCCTGGTGTATAAGATTAATAATTTTACCTTCTTCATTTTCCTGATAAATAGTTACTTTAAGATTCTCTTTTTCAGCAAAATCCTGTATTTCTGAATTGATCTCTTCCAGGGTCTTTGTTCCATAATATTTTGGTTCACGGATTCCTAATAAATTAAGGTTAGGGCCGTGAATCACCATAAATTTAAACATCTATCTTCCCTCCAACCGTAAGAATCATGGAGTAATTTTAAGGGAGTGGTGATTTTGCTGCTCATCCTCCCTCATTTCTTTTTCTATAAAATTCCTGGCCTTTTTTCTATCAATTTGCTCTTTAATACTATTTCCTATTTCAGTTTGAGGATAGATAATCCGGGGAGTAATAAAGATAACTATTTCAGTTGACTGTCTGGAATTTTCATTATGTCTAAAAAGCATACCTAGAATAGGAATGTCTCCCAAAAACGGTACTTTTTCTAAGCTCTTTCGATCCTCCTCCCGGATCAATCCACCGATAACAAAAGTTTCTCCATCACGAATCCGAACTACAGTCTCAAATTCTCTACTCCGAATTAACGGATAACCTCTAGTTAAATATTCACCTAATGAACTAACCTGGGGTTTAACCTGAAGGGTAATATAACCATCATCAGAAATTCGAGGGGTAAACTCCAATTTAATCCCAGCCTCGATGTATTTGACGACAGTTTTAAGCTGACCATCAACCTCTTCCTCTGCTTCTACCGGAACTTTATCACCAATGAGAAGTCTGGATGCCTCTCCATCCAAAGTAACAAGACCAGGATTAGCCAGAGTTCTGGCTAATCCTTCTTTTCTTAGTGATTCAACTATATTGGGAAAATCAAAACCAATATCGGTGACAAAACCATTGGAATTTAAAATTAATTTAAGTTTTGCATAGTCTCCCTGTGGAACTCCTACCTTATCCAATCCAGTTGTAGATATCTCTTCCACTCTTACATCCAGAAATACCTGCGGGATAGGAACATCCAATTTAGATATAATTTTTTGAGCCTCAGTAAGCTGAGATTTTTTACCTGCAAACACCAGCGTTCTGGTTCTATCATCAATAACAATGGTACTTCCAATCAATAATCTTTCCAGAACTTCTTTAATCTTATCCATTTCGGCGTATTGAATATTAAAAGCTCGAATTCCCATTTCAGTAAAATTTTCTTCAATTTCTGTCGGTTCTGCTATTAAAAGAGTATTACCCACCCAGTGATATTCCAGGTCATTGATAATAGTTATAAGCTTAATAGCTTCTTCAAAAGATACTTCATTTAATGTCAAAGTTATCTTACCCTGGACAGATTGATGAACAATCAGGTTTACTTCCGCAATCTGGGCCAATGTCCGAAATACATCTCTAAGATCGGCATCCTTAAAATCCATACTAATAAGAGTATTTTCATCTGCCTGAACCGGAGTTAAAAATAAGTAAAATAATATAAAAATTAAAATAAGAACACATTTACTCTTCATCAAAAACCACCCCTTCCAGTGTTAAGATAAAACACTGGCCTTCTTTGTTTTTAAGTAAAACCTGATCTTTTTTTATCTCCTCAATCACCCAATCTCCTATTTGATCACCTGTACTAATAATATAAGTTTTGTCTTCAAAAGTTAAAATCGCTTTTTGCAATTCTCCACGTATTACAATTCCTTTCAGCATATAGGGAGGATATTCTACCTTTGGCTCAATAATTTCTGAATCTACATTTCCAGTTGCAATCTGGTCATTTACCATCTCATATAAATCCTGATATGTAACCTCTTTATCAATTTCCTTCTCATCTTCTATATCCGATTTTGAATCAGTTAATTGCTCTTTAGAATTGGAAACTAATTTCTCCTCCGAATCTTTCTTTTTTAATATATTCTGGAATGGATCACGCAAATTTTCTAAATTGGTAACTATATCGTAAAGAAAAGATTCATTTTTTGAATTTTCCACTTTCTCTTCATTATTTTCCTTTTTAGAGAAACTGAACTGGGTATTTTTCTGACCTTGATTTGTTTCTTTACTTACATTAATTTTTTGAACACTCATAACCGGTTTAGACAAATTATTCTGATAAAAAGACCAGGCCCCACCAATAAGTACCAGGAAGAAAATGCTTATTAAAATAAAACTTTTTTTTCTTCTTTTTTTATCGAACATCTAATCACTCCACTTCCCCGGCTTAAGATATACCTCCAGATTAAGTGAACACTGCAACAAACTATCCTGATAAGGCCCAATCTCGAAATCCAAATTCTTTATAAGATGTTTTTTAACTATTAATGAAAGAAAACTTAAAATCTCTTCATAACTACCCTGGATCTTAATTTGCATATTCTGATAAAAATATATTTTATCTTCAATAATAGAACCCAGATTAAAAGAGATGGGTTCTATTCCAGTAGATTGAAAAATAGATTGAATAGATTCCACCAATAGATATATCTCATCTACAAAGTAAAGTTTACTTTCCAGACCCTTTACATATTTCGATTTTGTTTCTTTTTCTTCCTTCAAGCTTCGATAGTTTTTCCAAAGCTTTATTCTTGAACTGATAAGTTGAAACTCATTCAAGTCAGCTTTTTTCTGTTTATATAATCTTATTTCTGGAATTAAAAAGAAAAAAATTGAGATAAAAATTAAAATAAGTACAATTCCCAAGGCCAGCTTATACCTAAATTCATAAAAGAAGAAATAGGTCATGGTGTCCCACCACCTATCTCAAGCTCTAAAGTAAACCGAATTACTTGATGACCTTGAAACTTAAGAAAATGGATCTCACTGATCTCAGGAAATTGTTTCAATCTTTCTATCCAATTTAAAATTTGAACATAATTTATACTTTCGCCTTCAATATAAATTTTCCCTCTTCCCTCATTATGAATTTTTGTTAACCATATCTCTCCGGGCAAAAAATAAGCAACTTTTTTTAGAATCGGAACAGGATTTTTTTGTACATTGTTTAAAATTTCTATCTTTTTATCCAATTCAGCCAACTCGTTTTTGATTTTTTCATATTTTTTTTGTAAAACCTCTAAGTTACTTATATCTTTCAAACGATTAACCTCTTCCTGTTTAAGTACATTAGTCAGTTCAAACAAACGGATATCAAATTTACGATTCATCTCTGTCAAATAAAGTTGAAAGAACAAAATCAAGAAAAATATAAGAAGGCAGAACCAGAAAAGGTATCTGGTCACCATATATCTTTTAGTTGGAAAAAAATTTATCCAGATCATTAAACCACCGTTGACTTATATCTGATAAAACCTATCAGAAAGCAACGCATACTTATAAACCCTTTATAGATTTATAAGTCTTATCTGATACTCCTATTATGCAGATTTAAGCAATCTACATAACTTGAAGTCGCTTTCTACTTTGATAGGATTGCACAGCTCAATATTAAGCCAACGGTTTGCACCTCCTTTAACATATTTTTGCTGTGCTTTTTTATTTCCTAACATACAAATATTTCCCGCCCCATTTAAGTCAGCATTAATAACTTTATTAATATTTGTATCTTTGAATAAGCCACGTTTAACACACTTTCCTCCGGAAGCATTAGTTAAATCTATGGCACACCCGGATAATTCTTGAATAATTCTTATATTTTCAGTAAGGCTACTTGCTTTTGATGTATAACTTTCGTCTACTACTGCCACTTCTATTCCATAGTCTTTTGCTTTGTATTTGATATAATCTAACAACTTGATAAATGGTATTTTGTTTTGTTTCTTTTCTAAAATTACTTTTTCCATTGTTTTTAAGTTTTGATAAGCTATTGGATATAACAACTTCGTTTACATCGTGTTTGTAAAGATATTCCAATATCCTTTTGCTTATCTTGTGAAATTGGTCCTGAAAGTACCTGTTTCTCTTTTCATAAAGAAATGTTCTGTATGATTATACTGCAAAAAGCTAATTTTGAACGACATAGAAATTTTTCGCCAAATCATCCTGGCGAGATTTCCGACGAAATAAGGCCTCATCACAGGAAGTGATGAGCTAATCAAGGGCCAGTAGGGCCCTTTTTATTGATGATTCGAAAAATTTCTCAAAAAGCGAAAAATTAGCTTTTTGCAGTTTAATCATTAATATATTTTTAATACTAACTGCCTATATCACTCCCATAAAACCTAATCCAACAGCACAGGGCAACTCCTGAGCTAGCTCATAAGGAAGAGGTTTTTTTGTAGAAATATTGACCTGCAGATGTCTCCAATGAAATGAAGGCATCTTCAACCGGATTTGATTTAACATCTCTCTCTCCCCAAAGAATAGACCGGTATTGAGCCACAGATTATATAGAGATTTAAAATGTCTCAGAGTAGAGATTAATTCAGATATAAAAATATCCAGAATTGGTTTTTTTGGTTCCCCGGAACGAAAAAGAGAAACACTCCGAACCAACTCCACTATTCCTTCATAAAGAAGAATAAAATCAAAACTCCTACTCCTTACCCGGGCCAACACCCCGCTATATCGAGAGAACTCACCTATAAACTCCACATAATTGACCAATCCAAAAGGTTGAAGGGTTAAAAACTGTACCGGCACCTTTAACTCCTTAAAGAGTTGTAAATATTTATTCAAACGATCTCTATGCAAAGCAGCAAAAAGAATTTGACAATCATCATCAGATTGATCAATTATTTGATAATTATAAAAAAACTCTGTAATAGGATAGGGGAGAATATTCTCCCCTTCCCAACGAACAATTTTATCCATCTCCTTTAAGGGAACTTTTGGAATTTTAAACTTTCGAACAAATGTCTGAATCCCAGATATACCTACTATTATTGGAATTGGATTTAAAGAAATCCTCTTGGGTAACAGAGATGAAATTTTTTTTCGAAGAACGGATAAATCCTTAATTTCACCATTTTCAATAATATCCAACGGTAAATCTACAATCTGCCAATGGTTAATTATAATCTCTCTTTCTTTTATTAGTTCCACCAGATAAATGGCCCGGTCAGCAATTTCAAGACCGACCGCTCTTTTTTTCAACTAACCCCGACTCTGGAAAATCTATAAAAATTATTATAGATTTTCCTCATACACTCAAACTTAGTGTACATAATGCAAGCCCCCTACACTTGCATAGCGCGAGCCAACGCTATCTGTTCACTCCTTTCTTTAAATCAAGCAACTAATTTTCCATAATGAAAATGTAGGGTAGTTACTTGATTTATTTTTTATAATAAATTTTACTACAAAAAGCTAATTTTTCGCTTCATAAAGAAATTTTTTCAAATCATTTAAAGTTCAATTTCAGCATAATACAGGGTCTTCGGCCTATGGATTGGTTTATAATATACTGTGATGAGACCTTATTTTGGTTAATGGTACTCTTACATAGAATGTCTGGGATTAGTAGAAACCACTTCAATAGCCTTAACCAAAACCTTTGAAACATCAGCAATATTTTGAGTATTCATATCATCAAGTTTAGTAAAAACTTCACCCCTATGGCTGGAAACATAGCGCGGTGGTAAATGATTTAATGCATATGTTACCATCTCAGTTCTACACTGCTCACATGCACAAATATCTGTCCTTCCCTGTAATAATTCATCTAATTTTTCCACTACTATCCGTTCCATATAATTTTTGATTTTCACTGTAGATCCCCCTTCAAACTAAATTTATTTCCGCATCTATTATACTATCTTTTTATCAATAAACGCAAATCTCGTTGTTAATTCGATTTGAGGAATCTACCTAATTAAACAAAACATTTTACATGTCTTTGCTTAGAGAAAACTACACTAATAGCTTTATATCTGCAATATATTGGATGCTCAAGAAACATAGTCCTATCCCTTCACTTTACCTATGGTAATCTCTTGTTATTATTTAATTCGAGTTATTGGAGGCGACTTAGTAAAATACGCATCTTTCCATACCTCATACTGCTTATAAATTCCACCTGACCAAACTATTATAAAATCAGAATCTTCTAAAATCTTTAACCGAATCTGCCCTGCCTCTCCCAAATCATCCATCCAGTTTTCAGTACGCCAGGTAGGTTCCTCTTTCAGTCGATAAAAAGCATATTCAATACCTGCTTGAGCAAGGTAATGAGTTTTTAATTCCAGATACAGATTATAGTTAATCTTACTCTCAATCAAAAAATGATCCATAGTAAATAAACCCAACAATAGCAAGCCCGATAAAACTACCAACGTCAATATCAAAACAAATCCTTTATCTCCCATTAACTCACTCCCAGCTAAAACCGGGCGAAACCGATGTTTTAAGATTTACGGTTGTCCCGGCAACCTCACTCCCCATTTCAATCTGAATCAATTTCGGATCAGTACTGATTAGATAGAGATATTCAATTCCCGAAGCAATGGTTGTTCTCCCCCAATTTTTACCCGGCCTTTTTCTGGCTCTTATCAGATTTTTTGATGAATTAATGTAAAACCAATATAAATCTGAAGATCCATATTTAGAAAACATTATCTGGGTATAAGTAAAAGGAACATCGGTCTCTTCTATCAGAGTAATAGTTTGAGGATCTGCATCCTCTAAATCTGAAATCAAAAATTCTATCCCCATCCTAATTTGATGACTGATTTCAGAACGATAGCCAATACTATGAAACAACTGAACACTTGCTATAAAAAAACTTAAAAATCCAGAAAAAAGAAGTCCAGAAAGACTTACAACTAACAACACCTCTAAAATTGTAAAACCCGGATAAAATCTATCTTTATTTTTAAAGCCTACACCGGTATGTAACAATTTGATAACTCCTCTCATAACCGCCATACTCCTGCCATAAGACCTTTCCAGACAACACCTTATATTCAGGGGAACCATCACTATTTTGATCAACATTTTCTACCTCCAGAGAAAACCAGATCCCTTTTTCCAGTTCCCTTAAAGTTTGAGATTTAAGAGAGGAAAAATCTACCGTTTTTAATTTCTCCATTTCACCTCTTAAAAGTTCTAAAGCCTGCAATGAAATTTCTGTATTGAAACCGGCTTCAATACTTCTTAAAAATAACTCCGCAATTGCTAAAATTCCAATCTCCAGTATTAATAAAGCTAATAATAATTCCAACAGAACAAACCCTTCTTTTCCACTCTTAAAAGCCAATCTCTCACTCCCTATCTATCCTTATTTTACCTGATCCCACAGCAATCACTACATTCCAACGGGTCCACTTATCTTCAAGGGTAATGGTACACCCAAAGACAGGAGTTCCCTGAGGAGTATAATAAAAAGTCTGCTCCATTCCCTTCACCGTACGGTTTAGTCCTATCATGTCTAACCCTTCTAGATTGATTTTCTTTAAAACCTTCTCCTCATCTCCTTCCAATTCATAAATTCGATAGGACTCATTAACAGGATCTAAAGTTAAATAGTGACGTTTACCGTGTAAAATTGCCCGGCGTTGTGCCCACCTTAAAAGATCAACCAACCTCTGTACTTCATCTTCATTGGCAATCTTAGTTAAACTATTTCCATCCAGTCCCGGAATAATCAGAAAAAGAACTGCCATTAGAGAGATTACCACTAGAAGTTCAAATAAAGTAAAACCAGTATCACTCAATCCTCTCACCTCAATACCCATTGAAAATAAAAGCGAATAAGTGCATCTCCATAGAGAGTAAATAACAAAGCACCTGCTGACAGAAATGGTCCATAAGGGATTGCTGTCTTTCGATCGACTTTTTTAAAAATCATAAGATATAAGCCGTACACAGAACCAATTAAAGAGCCAAAAAAGATAGTTAAAAGAGCTCCCTTCCAACCGAGAAATGCTCCAATAAATCCCATCAGTTTAATATCTCCACCACCCATTCCTCCCCGGGAAAAAATAGCAATAAGGAGAAATAATCCTCCTCCTACTAAAATCCCCAAAACCGCATCCAACAGAGAAATCTGAATGGAAAAGATAGATGCCAGAATTCCAATAACCATTCCGGGTAAACTAATTATATCAGGAATAATCCGATGTTTAAAATCAATCCCCGATACAACAATCAGGGCTGAAGCGAAAAAAAAGCTCAAATAAGCCTGGGCATTTAAGCCAAACTTTAAATAAATCAATAGATAAATCAAACCAGTTAGTCCTTCGATTAGCGGATATTGTAGTGAAATTGGAGAACTGCAATAACGGCATTGGCCCCGATAAATAAGATAACTCAGGATAGGAATTAAATCCCAGGCTTTAAGCCTCTTTTGACAATTTGGACAGTGAGAAGGAGGAGTTATAATGGATTCATTTTTCGGCAAGCGACAAATACAGACATTTAAAAAACTACCTATTAAAGTACCCATAACGAAAACAAAGCTTTCAATCATCATTCCACATCCCCTATTCTTTTGATTAGATTGTCTGGGCAGTAGGGGTAATCCCACCTGCATAGGTTGAAAAATCCTCTTCAATACCTTCACTGGTTGCATATAGATTATATCGGGTATCATAGATGAGAAAATCTGTATTATCTGCTCCATATTGATATGGGTCGGTGGTTCCAGGAATTATACAGATTTTCCTTTTGATATACCCTTCTGATATCAATGTGGCTAATTGGTCAGGATAGACAGAATTATCCAGTTTATATCTCTCAATAGCTGTCTGAAGAGATTTCAAATTACTTTTAGAAACAGCAATATTTGCATCTTCTCTGACACCACTAAATTTGGGCAAAGCAATAGCTGCCAGAATACCAATAATAACTATGACCACCAGAAGTTCCAGAATAGTAAATCCCCTATGCCTATCTGTATAATTACACATCATTAATCCATTCTCCTTTCTATATTTATATTAGTTTAATCATTTCAAACATCGGTAACATCACTGCAAAAATTATAATACCTACTATCAAAGCAATCCCCATTAATAGTGCTGGCTCAAGAAAGGTTAAAAATCTCTCTATTTGATTTTTACAGTTTTTTTCATAAATCTCTGCTGCCCGATTCAGCATCTCTGCTAATGAGCCCGATTCTTCTCCAATACTGACCATCTCAAGAAAAATATCAGGGAAAAAACGGGTTATTTTTAATGAACGGGTCAAACTAATCCCCCGTCTTAGATTAAAAGCAATCTGTTTTAAATAATCGTCTATAGGAAAACCTAAAGTTTCAGAGGTTAATTCAATGGCCGAAAGAACTTCCAGACCATTTTCAAGAAGAAGACCTAAAGTTCGTGCCAATCTAGCAGTTAAAAGCTGTTTTTTTAATCTACCCCAAATGGGTAAGCGGTATTGGAAAAGAATTATCCACTTTTTTACCACCGAAACCCTGAAAACAGCGGAGAGAAAAACTACAGATAATAGAAGACCGATCATGTATTTTTTATAATTAGTATTGAGATGCCGACTCATTGACATTAGGCAATATGTAAGCATTGGTAAATTAGCCTCTAAACTCACATAGATTTCCTGAAATCCAGGAATAACTTTAAAAAGGAGAAAGCAGATTACTCCTAAAGAGGAGATTAGCAAAATTAAAGGATAAGCCAGGAGTTGATTAATCTTTTTACGAAAGTGATCTTCCTGATTATAATATGTAGCTAATCGGTCCAAAACCAGATCCAGACTATTGGTCATTTCTCCTGCCCTTATCTGGGAACAAAAGAATTGAGGTAACTTAGTTTCATGTTTGCTAAACCCCTGATACAGTGACTCCCCTTTTTCTAAAGACAGCAAAAGGTCAGAAATAATCTCCTGTAATCTACTTGATTTTTTCTGTTGGACTAGAAGTTTAAGTGCCTGTGGAATACTAAGCCCTGACCTTAATAAAGTAGAAAATTGTCTGCAAAAATTACCCATTTCATTATAATTGATGGTTTTTGAAAACGGCAATAACCCCTCCTTCCACCTAAAAATAGGTCTTATTTTGATAGGATAGAGTTTATTAGCCCTTAGCTGATATAAACATTCATTTTCATCCTTTCCATAAATCACCCCTTAATCAATTCTCCATCCCTATCTCTGGCAATATATCTAAACTTTTTCATTCTGCCGAATAACAAAGCCCTCCTTAAAGAATTACCCTTAAAATTTCATTAACTGTTGTTAATCCTTCTCTTACTTTGATCAACCCATCTTGCAGCAATGTCTTTCCATTAGCAAGATAGTAATTATATAGCCAATCATAAGAAATCTGATTTGTAATTTTTTCGCGAATCTTTTCATCAATAATCAAAATTTCAAAGACTCCAACTCTTCCATAATAACCAGTATAATTACACTTTGAGCAACCTTTACCAATAAAAGCTCTATCAGGCACTGCTTTAACTTTGGCCTGAAAAAATCTTTTTTCCTCTTCAGAAATCTTTACTTCCTCCCGACAGTCAGGACAAATTCGTCGGACCAACCGCTGGGCCACTGCACCAATTAATGTTGATGCAATCAAATAGGCTGGAATACCCATATTGCTCAAACGTGTAATGGTACTCACTGCATCATTAGTATGGAGCGAACTTAAAACCAAATGACCGGTTAAAGCTGCCCGGATGGCAATATTAGCTGTCTCTTCATCGCGAATTTCTCCAATCATTAATACATCCGGATCCTGCCTTAACAAAGAACGTAAAGCTTTTGCAAAGGTTAAACCCGTTTTTTCATTGACCTGAATCTGATTTACCAGATCAATTTTGTACTCGACAGGATCTTCTACAGTAGAAATGTTGATAGCTGGTGAAGCTAAAAATTTAACGCTGGATGATAAAGTAGTTGATTTACCGCTCCCGGTTGGCCCTGTAACTAAGATAATGCCATATTTCTTTTTTAGTAATTCCTTATATATTTGCAAATCTTCCTTAAGAAAACCCAATTCTTCTAAAGAAAGAATTTGAGAGTCCCGATTTAATATACGTAAAACCGCTTTTTCACCATAAATAGTAGGTATGATGGAAATGCGTAGATTAATCTTCCTTTGACCATAAATATAGGAAATAGAACCATCTTGAGGATTAAAATGTTGTGAAATATCTAAACTAGCCATAATTTTAAGTCTGGAGATAAGGGGAGGATGGACTTTGCGTGGAAAAGTATGCAGAGTGGATAAAACACCATCTATTCGATACCGGACCCGGGTCTCATCACGGGTCGGCTCTATATGAATATCACTGGCACGATTTTGGAGAGCTTGATAAATAATATGATTGACAAGACGGATAATTGGAGCCTGGTCAACTTCTTCCCACTCTAAGATCTCCTCCTCTCCAGAGACCATTACTTCTTCCTCCAATTGCTGGATCATTTGGTGGGCGGAATGACGATCCAGGCGGTAGAAATGCTCAATTGATTCGATAATTTGCGAGGGGATAGCCAGGTGGGGAATTACTGTTTTACCTGTAATAATATGTACTTCATCTAAAGCTAAAATATTATGGGGATTAGCTATGGCAATGTGAAATCCATCCTCCCGACTCTCCAGGGGAAGAAGTAAATGGCGTCGCGCCAGTTTTTCGGGTATCATTAAAACAAGTTCAGGATCAATCTCTACCTTACTTAGATCAATCCACGGTACTTGATAAAGAATTTCTTTAGCTTTGATTAAATCCAATTCCGTTATTGCAGTAGATTCTATCAAAAGAGTTTCAAATGACTTCTCAGGCATGTTTTGATGTAATTTCTCAATCTCCCGCAATTTCTCGAGAGATATCAGTTTAAGATCAACCAGAATTTCAATAAGGGATCTTTCATCCAAAGAGTGTCAACTCCTTATTTCCCTTTCTTCTTTAATAAATCAAGATAAGCCTGATAAATTTCTTTTTCCGGTTGTGAAAGATTATGAGCACTCATACTTTGAATATAATCCATAAGTACTCCATACGGAATTCTCCACTCACGACCTATTTTGGTACCAGGCAGTTTACCATCACTTAACATGGTTATTACTACCTGGTAACTGACTGCTAAAAGAGCTGCCACCTCCTCACAAGTAAGAAGATCATTATACTCATACTTTTTAAATTTCCTATACTGATCTATACTTTCCTCAATAATCTTTCCATATCGGCTATCAACAAACTCTTCTCCACACTCTGTACAAACCTGATACGGTATTTCAGATAATTCAATGGGAATTCCGCGATAGTGATGATTAAAATCTGCCAATCTCTGCTGAACTGTACCTCCACAAATAGGGCATTTTTCCACAGGCACAATATTACCTCCTTTCCACTACCCACTCATTTCTTCACATATAAACCATCAGGCTGACGTTCCCAGCCAATCTCTTCTTTAAAATACATCACTGTAATTAAAATAACAGTCTTCTCTTTACCTAATGCACAGATAATGCCTATATCTTCCTGAAATCTATCTTTACTCTGTAATGTATATTTAATCCTCAAATTACCATAATGGTCATAGGAGCCCTCATGTCGAATGACTACTGGATTCTGAAGAGAAACTTTTAAATCCTGATAAGTAATCCCTCTTTCAACCATCCTGGTACTAAAATGCCGTGTTATAATCAGTTCCTGGTGTTCACGAATTTGCTTTTCTACCTTTGAATAATCATTATCCAAATAATTATTATAATTATTATTCATAATATCAAGACCTCCTTTATCAGGATCGGTCTTCTATATACTGAGTTTTTCTCTCCAAAAACATTATAACTCATGTTAAATTAGGTTGTCAATATATATCTTGAGATAAATTAATTTATTTTATTTTATTTTCCATCAATGTCAAGTTTAATTGAATATTTTTTACCAATAGCAAAACCCTGCCTTAAGGCAGGGTTGAGCTTGTTGACAAACCTTTCTTTTTTAGAGACTTACCCGCGCGCTGCTAGAAAAACTAAATATAATTTCTGAAGTGTATAAGTCAAGGCTTAAAGCCAGGAGGGCGAAAGCTTTGATTTTTAAGGACGTGCAGTCAGGATGGCGAAGCATCCGGTAGTAGAAGAAATTATATTTAATTTTTCTGTTCCTCTATGGGAGCAAATTATGTGCATCTCCTCTTTTTCAACAGCCCGAAGGCAGGGTTAATTTTGACACCATATTTCATACTTTTGTAACATCTCCTCTACAATCTTTCTAATCTCCTCATGCTGTTTTAATTTATCTGCTTTACCATTAACATAATGCAAAGGTGCTTCATACTTAGACAGTAGCCTATCATAACTTTCCCGAACCCGCTTCAATTTATCATAATTCTCATAAATATCCTGAACAGGCCGTCCTTTATTCAACCTTTCTAAACAAATTTCAAGGGGGCAATCTATAAAAAGAGTTAAATCCGGTAGTGGAAATTCACTATTTAGATGTCGGACAAACTCCAACTCTTTTTCATCATTGCAGTTATAAACCAATGATGAAAGAATATAGCGGGTGCATATAACAATCCATCCTTCCTCAATTTTCCGCATAATACCATCCACTTCATTATAAAGATGGTCATGGCGGTCTGCAGCAAAAAGAAAAGCCAGTTGACGGTCATCTAGCCTTTTGTCTCCAGTCATCTTAAACCGACCTTTGAGAGCCAATCTGATCAGGTTTCCAATCGGCCCTGATGTAGGCTCTTCAGTTAAAAAAACCCGATATCCCTGGTTAAACAAATATTCATACAATAACCGGGCCTGTGTAGAAGTCCCGGAACCATCTATCGCTTCAAAAACAATAAACATCCCCCTTTTTAATACTTTACCCACTCTTTAACTTCCCCTTCCTTTTTTAGCATTTAATTCATTTTGAGTTTCTACCACTAAAATTATTTTATTTCTATCCTTAACCTTAATATTCCTCCCTCTTATCAATTTTCTGAGAATCAGAAAATAAGCAAAATATACTAATTCAATGGAAACTAGCAAAAAAGTATGATATAATAAGACTATAGTCCTGATACTCTTTTTCAGGGAGGTTTTTGACATGTCTAATAATCCCTTTTATAAAAAAAAAGTAACCTGTCCTATATGTCTTATCGAATTTGAAACCACTCTAGTCAAATCCCATAAATGTATTCCTTCTGATAGAGATACTGATTTTTGCAATTATTACTCCGATGTCATTCCATATCTGTACGATATCTGGGTTTGTCCTCAATGTTACTATGCAGCACCGAAATCCATCTTTAATAAAATAAAAAAAGATGAGATAAATGCTATCGCTGAAATTCTGGCCAAAAGCAACCTCAAACTCAACCCTTTAGGAGAACGAAAACCAAAACAGGCACTTATTTACTTTAAACTAGCCCTTCTTTGTATGTCATACCGGGAAGTACCTGCTAGCACAATCGCAGGAGTCTGCTTAAAAACTGCCTGGATTTATCGCCTCTTAAAAGATTCTGAAAAAGAAGAAGAATATCTTAAAAAAGCAATTAAATTCTATAAAAAAGCTTTTTCTACTGAGAGTTTCCCTATCGGCAATCTTACTGAAATCCATCTCATATATCTTTTAGGCGAACTCCATCGTCGGATTAAAGAATTTCCTGAAGCTATTCAATGGTTCGATAAAGTGGTAAAAAATCCCCTGGCCAGTACTGAACCTGCCATTGTTAAAATGGCCCGTGATCAATGGGCACTGGCAAAAAAAGAGTATGATCAATTCAAAAAAGAAGTAGCTGCCACCACGACCAAGAGTTAAAAAGCTAAGGCTGCATCCTTAAATCAGGATACAGCCTTTTTATCTTTAGGCCAATTCTTTGCCAACTTCCTGCATAATCTTAAGTGCTAAATCTATTCCAGCATCATCTACATCTTTATGGGTAACCATCCGCAAATGATATGGCCCGAAAGGAGTAACAAGCAACCCCCGCTCAGCAAGAATCTTTATCAATTCTTCCACACTTTTACCCCAACCACTGCAATCTACTACCACTATATTACTCTGTACTTTGCTTAAATCTACTACAAGACCAGGAATTTCAACCAGACCATAAGCTAACCGTTTCGCCCGGTCATGATCTTCCTGTAACCGATCTACCATTTTTGTCAAAGCAATAATTCCTGCAGCTGCAAGAATACCTGCCTGGCGCATTCCTCCTCCTAATAATTTCCTATACTTGCGGGCTTTGTTAATGAATTCTTTTGAACCAGCCAAAATAGAACCCACTGGGGCAGCTAATCCTTTGGAAAGGCAGAACATAACCGAATCCATTTTCTCACAAAGATTCCTTACATCCACATCAAGAGCCGCAGCAGCATTAAAGATCCTGGCACCATCCAGATGAACCGGTACCCCATATTCATGAGCCGCATCAGCCACACTATTTAACCTATGTGGAGGAATCACCACACCTCCAGCCCGGTTTAAAGTATTTTCCAAACAAACCAGGCCTGTATTTGGAAAATGAATATTATTTCCTCTAATGGCACTGCGAATCTGATCTGGAGTATAACATCCATCTGCTGTCTCAATGGTTCTGGTTTGAACTCCTGAGAGCCTGCCAAGACCGCCTACTTCATAGAGAAAAATATGCATCCTGGGATCAACAATTACTTCCTGCCCTGGAAGGGTATGGGTCAAAGCTGCAATCTGATTCCCCATGGTTCCGCTAGGAACAAAAAGAGCCGCCTCCTTACCCACTATCTCAGCTGCCAATTCTTCCAAACGGTTAACTGTTGGATCTTCTCTATAAACATCATCACCTACTTCAGCTTCTGCCATAGCTTTTCGCATCTCAGCAGTTGGCTTGGTTACAGTATCACTCCTGAGATCTACCAATTTAGCCATTATTATCACTCCTTTGTTTTTATTCCGATTTTAAAATAATCACCAGCCTCAGCTAAAATCATACCCAACATAATTAACCCCCCACCCCAAAGACTCTGCTGGGTAATGGGTTCATCCAACAAAATATATGCAAAAATTAATGCAAAAACCGGCTCCAACGAAAATATAATGGCAGTACGTATTGCAGAGGTAAATTTCTGGGCCCAATTCTGAATCAAAAATGCAAGACCAGTAGCCATTACTGCCATATAGACTATTCTCCACCAGATATCGATATTATAAGTCAGCTTAAGTTCTCCCTTAAGACCTGCAGCCATTCCTGCAAAAATTCCAACCACACCAATCTGAATTATAGTCAGAAGTACTGGATCTTTATTTTGAACAAATTGACCAACCAGAAAAATATGTAGCCCAAAAGATATTGCACAGAAAAAAACTAAAAGATCACCCAGATTAAAAGTCCATTCTCCATCATAAAAAAGAAGTAAAAGTCCAATTACTGCCAGGAAAACACCTGTTAACACTAAAAGAGGCGGTAGCTTTTTAAAATAAATAGTAGAGATAAGAGGTACAATAACAACTGATAAGCCAGTAATAAATCCGGCTCTAGAGGCTGTAGTAAAGGCAAGACCGCTTATCTGAAAAATATATCCTCCACTCAAAGCAAGTCCTAGATAAAAACCTAGCCTTATTAGATCAAGCTTTAAACCAGAAAGTCTCCACCAATTAACAATTATTAATACCAATGCTGCCAGAGTAAATCGCAAGAAAATAAAATTTAAAGGTCGAATATCTTTTAAAGCATCTTTCATCAGTGCAAAGGTTGTCCCCCAGATCAGCACTATAAAAAAAAGTGCCAGATCGGCTATAATAGATTTGTATTTATTCATTGTTCACCATCTCCTATCCAATATATCTCATTAATTGCTGCAGATCTGTAATTAAAATTCGTCTATTTACAATCTCAATAATTCCTTCCTCCTGAAATTGATTTAGTGTTTTGGTTACAGTAACCCTAGAAGCTCCCAGAAGATTAGCTAACTCCTGATGTGTCAGGGAAAGCTGAATCAAAATCCCCCGCTCTGTTTTTTTACCAAACTGCTTACTAAAAATGAGAATTTGATTGGCCAGACGGCCGGAAATATCATAAAAGACCATATCTTTGATCTGTTGTGTAAGTGTACGCACCTTTTCTGCCATCACTTTCAAAAGATCAAAAGAAAGATCAGGTTCTTTAAATAACGCATTTTTCAAATCCTTAAAATTCATACTGTAGATAACCGTATCCCCAAGGGCTTCAGCATTGACATCATATCCTAATCCGTCAAATAAAGAAACTTCCCCAAAAAATTGACCAGAAGAAAGGATGAATAAAGTTTTCTCCTTTCCCTCATCTGAAATCATGAAGATTTTGACAAGTCCTTCGGCAATATAAAAGAGACAATCCTCCCTCTCATTTTCCATAAAAATCAACTCATTGGCTTTAAATTTACGCTGAAATCCCTTTGTACGAAAGAAATTTTCCAACTTTAAGTCTGGTCTGATCTTTTCCAAATTGTTCATTATTTTTTCTCCCTTCCCTCCATTAATCAGTATTATATTTCGGTATACGAGCAGTAAATCCTTTTAGTTTATAAATATTAACTATGATTAAACTGCAAAAAGCTAATTTTGAGCGACATAAAAATTTTTGTCAAACCATCTTAGTGAGATTTCAGTCGAACTTTAGATGGTTCGAAAAATTTCTTTTGAAGCGAAAAATTAGCTTTTTGCAGTAAAACCATTAATTATTAATAACAACCTGGATCAATTGACATGTAGCCCGATCTAAGGCCATCTGGGTAAAACCAACCTGAATTAAATAAATAGGTGATCTCTGAAGAACTTTTACTTCACTTCCGGGAATAAGACCAAGATTCATTAACTTCTGATAAATCCTGGGCTCTTGAGTATTGATAGTAAAAATTCTTCCCCTCTCCCCTACCTTAAGCTGGTCTAAACTAACCCTCATCTTCTGTTCCTCCTTTTTTAAAAGAAGGTCAAAATCAAATGAATTATATGTCCAACTAAAAATGCAAAAGAAAAGATAAATCCGGAAATCAAAAGTCCCACTTTCAATCCATATTCTTTTACCATAACTGCAAATTGAGCAATACAGGGTACAAAAAGGGTTAAGATAATGGAAGCAACAATAAGTCCATCTCCTTTTAAAATACCTTGCTGATAAAGATCAAAAAGCCCACAGGCACCATAATCCCGTCTGAAAAATCCAAATAAAAAAACTACCGCTGCTTCCCGCGGAAGTCCAAGCTGCAGCATTACAGGTTCTAGTAAATCTAATAAACGTTGAAATACCCCGGTTATCTGACAAATCCAGATTAAAACACTGGAATAAACAAATAGGGGTAAAATTTCGATAAAATACCAGCATATCCTGGCCCGGGTCTTTACAATAATATTACTAAGTTTTGGCCAACGCAATACTGGAACTTCTATATAAAACCCCGATTTTATCCCTGGCATCAATTTATCGGCAAGAAAACCAACTAAAAATAAAATCCCAACAACCACCAAAAACCAGATTACTAATCCTCCAGGTTCTTTTGAAAGAAGTCCTGTAATTACTCCCAATTGTGCTGAACAGGGAATAGCCAATGCCAGCAAAAGTGTAGCTATAATCCTCTCACGCCTGCTCTCCAAAATTCGGGTAGTCAAAGTGGCCATAGTATCACAACCAAGCCCCAAAACCATTGGTATTACAGCTCGACCATTTAAACCTATAAGTTTAAAAATCCGATCAACTAATAACGCTAATCGTGGAAAATACCCTGAATCCTCCAGAATGGAAAAAACAAAGAAAAACGTTCCCACTATCGGTAAAATAATGGCTACTGCATACCGAACACCCAGTGTAAATATCCCATATTCTCCAACAAAAAGAGACTGCAAACTCTCCCAGGGAACCAGTTTTTTAAACCATAAAGTAAATAAGGGATTTAACCATTTTTGAAAAATCGACTCCTCCAGAAAATCCACTAATACTCCAGCCCCTATTCCCCCCACAAAACGATAGATTCCAAAATAAAGAACCAAAAACAAAATAGGAATGCCGGTTAAGGGCCTGGTACATAATTGGCTTATAAAGGTTTGAAAATACGGAACTTTAGCCTGACTGGTATCAAAAATATTACGCAAAATTAGTTCATTTTTTTTCTGTCTGGCTATGGTAATTTTATATGAATAAAACTTTCTTTCATCTACAGGCCTTTTTTTTAAAATCTTCAAAATTTGTTTTACTGTCATAGAGTCCTCGACTTCTTTTACCCATTCTAATATTTCTTCATCATTTTGTAGTAAAAACAATGCTATACTCCTTTTTGTGATGGGATACTTACCTTTAAGCAAAAATTGAATCCGCTTTAGAAGAATTTCAATTTCTCCGGGATAATAACAATGAAGAGGTTTTCTACATTTTGCTTGATTAATATCTACTACCAGCTCTGTTATAAGTTTTTTTAACTTATCAATTCCCTCTCCGGTAATAGAAACTGTAGGAATAACAGGGATACCCAACTTCTTTTTCAGAGCAGAAAAATTAATTTTAAGTCCCCTTCGTCTGGCTTCATCCATCATATTGACTACCAATATAACCTTAAAACCAGCTTCTATAAGTTGGAGTGTAATGGGAAGCATTCGCTGAATATTTTTGGCATCTATAATATGTAAAATCAAATCCGGTTTTTCAAAGAGTAATAATCTCCGGGTCACCCTTTCTTCCTCACTAATGGGAAATAACGAATAAATTCCAGGAGTATCTATAATATCTACTACTATTTCACCCCTTTTAAACTGTCCCCAACTTACCTCCACCGTTGTACCTGGATAGTTAGAGACTGTTACATATTGGCCAGTCAGACGATAAAAAATCATACTTTTACCTACATTAGGCGAACCAACCAGAGCAATCTTCATCCATACCACCTCAAAAAAAAAATCCTCATCCCCTACTATCTATATTAGTAGAGAATAAGGATTTATGCTCAATCTTTAGATTCTATGCGACAATCTGAACAATAACCATAAAACTTAATCCGATGATCAACCACATCAAAGTTATATTCTCTATCAATATAACCTTCTAAATCCTTTAATATATAATCACTGAACTCTATAATCTTCCCGCATTTAAGACAAATCAAATGGTGGTGATGGTAATCTCCCTGCTCTAATTCATAGCGACGGCAATTATTATCAAAATTTAGTTCATGTAAAATACCCAACTCACAAAATAACTCAAGAGTACGATAAACAGTAGCCAATCCAACTCGCGGATTTCGTTCCCGTACTAATTGATAAACTTCTTCTGCACTGAGGTGTTCATTTATATTTTCTAATAAAACTCTAAGAATCAGCCGTCGTTGTGAGGTTAATTTAAAATTAGCTTCCGTCATTCGCTGTTCATATTCTTTTAGTTTATCTTTCAATCCACCACCTACTTTCCAAGTGATTATCATTATCAATAAAATTATATCAAAACTGGGCAATAGGGTCAAGAGTTATCTCTTTTAAGATCAGACGCTTAATTTGAAAAATGATTTGCTCCCATTCAATCTTCAAATCCCGGGGCATAGTTCTTTCTACAAAAAAGATGGGATTGATTCCAATAATCAAAATACGATCATTAATAGTAATATAACTGATTTTTGAGTCTTCATCTTCATCTCCTTCAAACTGATCAATAATAATAATTTTATCGGCTTTAAGCTTAAGAATCCAGGTATATAAATCCCAGCCGGAAGAACAATTTGAAAAGATCAAATCAGGATCTTTCATTGACCTCCGCAATTTATTCATCAAAATATTGATTCCTTTATGGTTAATACCAATCACAGCAACTTTTCTCTTCATAAAAAATCACCTTTCCGGGTTTATACTTATAATTTACCCAGAAAGGTAAAGATATAAACAATTTTCCTACATTAGATTAGTATCCCTTCGTAAAATCAACTACATTTTCCAGAGATTCACCTTTAATATAGTGCTGAAGATTTCGGGCCAGAATCTCAAATGCACGTTCCATATAATGATTTGAGAGAGCAGACATATGTGGAGAAATATAAACATTCTCCATCTCCCAGAGAGGGGAATCAGGATCTAAAGGCTCCTCTTCAAAAACATCCAGAATAGCAGCACGAATCTGTCCGGCCTTGAGTGCTTCAATCAATGCCTTTTCATCAACAACATTACCTCGACCAAAATTCATAAAAATAGCCTCATTTTTCATCCTGGCAAAGGCGTCCTCACCAATCATATGATAGGTTTCAGGGGTATAAGGTAAAATAGTGATTATTACATCCCCCTCTTCAATAGCAGTAAGCCACTGATCACTACTATAAACCTGATCAGCAAATTCTACTTTCTCTAAAGTCTTTTTTACACCAATAACCCGCATTCCAAAAGCTTTGGCCCGCTTAGCCAATTCTATTCCAATATTCCCTAATCCCAGAATCACAAGGGTTTTACCGTATAGTTCCTCTACTCTAGGTCTATCCCACTTTTTCTGTCGCTGGTTTTCTCTCAACTTAAAAAGCCCCCGGATAACACCCAATAACATTCCCATTATATGTTCTGACATTGGAATTCCGTGAATTCCTTTCATCGATGTAAGAATTATTCCTCTTTCCTTAACCTCAGGAAGAAGAAAACTATCAACTCCAGCAGTCAGGGTTTGAATCCACTTTAGTTTTTTACCCACTCGAACATATTCAGGATCAAAAGTACTCCACCAGATAACCAGGACCTCTGCATCTTCAACTTCTTTTTTAAGAACTGCTTTATCTTCTGAACAAACAATATTTAACTCCACTCCCAATTCTTCACCAATAGTCTTGAGTCGTTTGATATGCCGTGAATTAACTTTACTTCCAATCAAAATCTTCATTAAGAACCAATACCCCCTTACCAATTATCTTAATTTTTATTATATCTTAAGCTAATGAGCAATACAAGAAATCTTAAACAGAGAGATTGGTTTTCTATTTAAAAAAATTAGAAAATACCTAAAATTTAAGCGGTATTTCTTCGTAATTTAATAATTTTTTAATTTTTTTAAAAATTTTATATAATAATATTGTATTTGACTGGAAAATTATATATAATGATTTTAACAGATTATATCAGAATTTTGAGAAAATTTATTAAGGGGGGGATTAAACAATGCAAGCTACTGGTATTGTGCGGAAAATCGATGAATTGGGGAGGATTGTAATTCCTATTGATTTGAGGAGGAATCTTAACATTGATTCCAATGATCCAATAGAAATTCTGGTGGGGGAGGATGAAATAGTTTTAAGAAAGTTTGTTCCAACATGCGTCTTTTGCGGGAATACAGAAGATACCTTTGTTTTCAAAAAACAATCAGTTTGCCGCCAATGTCAAAAGGAATTAATTTCATAAAAATTATATGATTTTCATCCTGTGATAAAGCCTTATTTCGACTGAAATCTTACTAAAATGGTTAAACGAAAAATTTCTATGGTGTTTTTGGCAATATATGATTCAAATTACAGCTTGACATGGAGCCTCTAGGGTATGGTTTAAGACAAATGCGAGCAGAAGTTAATTTGCCAGGCTATTTAGCCTATCATACCCTTTTCTCCATATAAAGCTGTAATTTGAATATTTTTTGTATAATTACTTGGCCAAATGCTCCTTTTTTACTTTGCCAGAGAAACTATGACGCTCAAAATTAGCTTTTTCACCCCTACTTCATAATGACATCTATCTCCTGTCTAATGTTTTACAATAACCTGGCACACAAATACAAAAAACTTAAAAAACCATCCGAATATATCAACGGATGGCTTTGAAGTTCAAAAAAATTAAAACTTCCAATAATTAACTTAGAACTCTTGGCCTAGGTCATAACTGCAACTACAGCAACGTATTTATACCGTTTTCCAAAATTCATATAGGAGTCTCTTGATTTCTTTAATATCTTCGTAAATATTCAAATAAGATACTTTTATCCAATAAAGCAAAAGTTTCTGGCTTTTCATGGATTTGTTTCTCTAATTCACTTTTAGAAATCCAGAAAGGATTACTTGTTTCATCACCACCCTGGATTAACTCACCCTCTGCCTCACATATAAAAACCAATCCCAACGAAGGATAAGGGCCTTTCGTCATTTGATATACTGTAAAAGGTTGAATTGTTTCAACACAATCTTCACCTTCATAAACTCTCTCTAATTTTCCATCTCGAATCCGCTTTAAATCTAAACCACATTCTTCTTTAATTTCACGTTTTAGTGCACTATATATACTTTCATAAGCTCGAATTTTTCCACCTGGAATTTCATATCGTTGAGTATATGGGTCTGTATCAGGTTTATTTCTCGTTTGTAAAACAATCCACTTTTCACCATCCATTTCTTTTTCAATCAAAGCTTTTACATTAGGAATACATAATTTTTCCATAATTCAGCTCCCCTGTGAAATTTAATCAAAAAATGAAATTTCAAAATCTATTGATACAAGAACAGTTTGATTTTCACGATCCAATTTTGGAAAGAAATATTTTTCAGGTAGTCTATCTAATTTGTTAATTAAATTGAGGGAATTTCATAAGTAGCAAAACAATCAACCATTTTCAATATATTGTGTTGCTATCCTCTTAATATACACAATATGTTGACTTGTATTGTTTAAAAATTTAATTATGAAATTCCCTCAATTATGTAATATATGATCTTACTGAAAAAAGCTAATTTTTTGCTTTTTCGAACCATCTAAAGTTTGATTTCAGTTGAAGTAAAACACACTAATCAATGGGCTCTCCTAGACCTTGATTAGCTCATCACATCCTGTGATGAGACCTTATTTCTCCTTCGATCTCACTAAGATGGTTTACCGAAAAATTTCAATAACGCTCAAAATTAGCTTTTTGCAGTTTAATCGAAAAATGTATTAATGTCAGGTGCAGTAGGAACAGGGAAAACCCACTTGACCACCACTCTAGGAATAAAGGCCTGTGCCCAAGGTAAAAAATAAAATTTTATCGAGCTGTAAATTTAACAAACAAGTTATTGGAAAAACATTCATCAGGTCAAACAGGAAAACTGATAAAAAAGATAGCCAAAGCAGATATACTTATCCTTGATGAGTTGGGTAATATTCCCTTTAGTAAAAAGGTTGCTGAATTACTGTTTTCAGTGATCTCAAACAGTTATGAACAGCAAAGCATAATCGTTATTTCAAATCTTGAATTTAGACGATAAAATGAGGTGTTTGGAGATGATCGTTTAACAGCAGCAGTAATTGATAAGATTATTCAACATGCCCATATTCTTGCTTTCACAGGTAAAAGTTATCAATTTATCAGGCAATAGTTAATAACCAAAGGGAAAAGGAAACGCAGGAATAATAGTTAAAATTCACCACTCTCTCCTTTTATATAAGAAGGAAAAGAGCTAAAAAAGCATAATTATTTGGATGCTATGTAATTTTAAATTACCATTCTATATAAAAAAGACTTACCAAAGACAAATGTACTTTTATATTCTAATATTGCCCCTACAGAACAGAAATAATAGTCTTTCTCTTTAACATATTAAAAATTTTTGTCTTAAATACTTCACTTTTACTTTCATTGAGGTTTGCCGGTTTAGGAATATAAGGATCAATTGATTTTCTATTTTTTCCTTCAGAATGCCCAAATCTGCCGAAATTCATATCTTCTCATCCCTAAATTACTATATCTTTAAAAGATAAGAGTTCTTTTTTAACCAATTCTCATATTTCTTATAATCAGGCATTAACATTTTTACTTTATTCCAGAATTCTTTTGAATGATTTTTCTCCTCCAGGTGAACTAACTCATGAACAACAACATAATCTATAACTGGTAAAGGAGCCATTATCAAACGCCATGAGAAATTTAAATTTCCATTAGAACTACACGATCCCCATCTTTTTTGAGCATTTGTAATATTAACTTTATTATATTTAAAACCCCTCTTTTGAGCATACCATCTTACCCTTTCAGATATTTTTCTATGTGCTTCCTTCTTATACCACTCAATAAATAATTTTTTTGCATATGGTAAATAGTTTCTATCAAGATAAAAACCATTTTCAAATCTAAGTGGAATATCTGCTTCATTTACTATGGTCAGCCTATAATAATCTCCCAGATAAAGAAACCCTTCTCCATTTACAAATTCCTTGGGAGAAAATTTTGGATCTCTGGATTGAATTTCTTTTTTCTTTTTTTCAATCCAATCTTTATGATTATAAACAACCTTTTCTATAGTTTTTTCATCCACATGAAAAGGAGCTCTTACTATCAATGTAGCATCATCAGTTATTTGAAGAGCAATAGTCTTTCTTTTTGTTTTGATTATTTTATCTATTTTGATTTCCACCTTCTTCACCTCTTATAAATATTATACGCAAGCTCCATTAATTTTTGGGCAATCTCATTTCTCTTATTAAATAAACACTTATTTTTCCGCGATCTTTGAAGAAGAATATGAGAAATCAAATAGGATTTTAACCTCTTTTGTAAAGTATAATTTTCCCAGAAATCTACTGTTTGGACTTCTTTGCTTATGATCGCAATAGTATCTTTAGTTAATTCAATTAGAAAATCAATTTCTTCTTTATCTAATTTTTCAATTGGCTTTTTACCATAAATTTCTCTTTTGAGTAGTCCAAAGAAAGGCATCTCTTTTTTTGGGTCAAAGCCAAAAGTCTCTTCAACAGTTCTACCCTTCTTGATTTCTTCTCTAATTTTCTCCAGTTCAGAGGCAAGAATATTCCAGTTTTCCCTGTACTCCTCAAGTATTCTTTTCAGTCTATCAGAAAACCTTTCATAAAATTCTGGATCCTCTTCATAGTGCTTTTCAATATGCTCAATAGTTGCATATTTCAGCTCCTCAGCTCTGGCTTTACTTGACTTTTTCTTTTTAACATTTTCTATGAAGTCATCAGAAAGCAGAGGGAGGGGAGCAATCTTTGGGTTAACACCTTTTGAAAGAAGATACTCTTCAACAATTTCTCTAATTTTCTTGCTTGCATCTTTTATGCTAAGTTTGTCATCTCTATATCTATTTCTTGCTGATTGCCTTATAAAGTTAAGAATTTTCAACTCCCGCATATATTTTAAAGCTTCGGGATCGGGAAGCAATTTATCTATTGCTCTATTAAACTGTCTAACATATGTTAGAAATTCATTTCTAACCTCTTCATCTACAAGAAGATCTATACATTCTTCAATATTGTCCATCCAGTCTTCAATCTCATACTTCTTGAAGAAATCATTGATGAGGTTATAGATATATTTTAATTCATCAATACTCTTACCTCTATCCTTAACTACCTGTGTAATCTCTTCAACATCTTTTTCGTCAAATATTGCAAGCGCTTCTTTTAGATGTTTCAAAACACCTACATAATCCACAACAAAACCACAACTTTTATTCTTGTAAACCCTGTTCACCCTTGCAATTGCCTGAAGAAGATTATGCTCTTTGATAACATTATCTAAATACATCACCTGCTCAATCGGCGCATCAAATCCTGTAATGAGCATACTCTGGACAACCAGAATACCAACATCTCCATTTATCCCACTTTCATCTTCTTTAGCAAAAGGAAGTTTAAAGCTTTTTATATGTATTTCCTGCTTATCAGGGTCTGTAAAGGGATGATATTCTGGAGGATCGTTTTGATTTCCTGATATTACAACAGCAACTTTTAGTTTTTCAAGTTGATCTAAGTCTATTTTATTGTTGCGATCTCTTTTTAATTCCTCTATTTTCTCTTTAAGGGCACCTTCAAGGGCTTTTTTATATCTTATAGCTGCTAGTCTTGAAACTGTAACAACCTGTGCCTTAAAACCATTGGGGAATACATGAGTTACATAGTGGTCAACCATGTCTTTCGCTTTATCTTTAATAACATTTTCATCTTCAAGATAGGCTTTCCAGGTATATCTTCCCATAATTTTTGCTTTTTGCTCGCTGTCTAGCATGTTAAAGACATCTTCAAACCGCTTATTTGCCTCTTCCTCGTCAGAAATTTCTGCCCTGTGTGTTCTCCCCTCATAGACAATCTCAACAGTAACCCCATCCTCAACAGACTGGCGAATGCTGTATTTGTCTATATAATCTCCAAAGGTCCACTCTGTTTTTTCAATAGGTGTTCCAGTGAAGGCAATTCTAACTGCATTTGGTAGCGCTTTTTTTAAGTTAGCACCAAGTAATTTATACTGGCTACGATGTGCCTCATCAATCATAATAAGGATATTTGGTGATGTGTTCAATACAGGAAACTCTCTTTTTAGCTCTCTTTCCTGAAATTTATGAATCATGCCCATAACCAGATCTGGAGTATTTGTTTTTAATAAATCCTGTAATTCTCTAATACTTCCAGCAAGATTTACGGTATAACCCACACTTTTTGATGTATCTTTTAATTGCTTTTCTAAATCCTTTCTATCTGTAATAAAAACTATCTTAAAGTTTCTTAATTCTTGATCATGATACATTGCCCTGACCACATACATCATCGTAAGAGATTTGCCCGACCCTTGAGTGTGCCAGACAATACCGCCTTTTTCCTGTTGTGTTTTACCCTCTTTCAATCTTTTTATTATCTTTTTTACCGCCCTGAATTGCTGATATCTTGGGACAACTTTTATTACTCCGACTTTTGGATCTTCTTTATACAATGTAAAACTGTGAAGAATATCCAGGAGATTGTTTTTTGAAAGCATTCCTTGAATAAGAAATTCCTGACTTGTTACTACATTTTTATCTGTTTCAATATCTGATAACTTAAAAGGATAAGGATCTTTCCATTCAACAAAATACTCATATTCTGATGTTATTGTTCCATATTTTGCTACCTGATTAGATGTAGCTATCATAAAAAGGTTATACCAGAAGAGTTTTTCGTTTCCTTCCTTTTCTCCTCTTCTATTGGAATATCTCATTAATTGGGTGATTGCTTCACCTATTGGGTCATTTATTGTTGGAGATTTACATTCCACAACAACAAGAGGTAGCCCATTAACAAACAGAACAATATCCGGGATTATGTGTTTTTCAGTTCCCGGAATGTTTACTTTAAACTGTGAGATGGCAATGAAGGAGTTATTTTCTGGATTTTGAAAATCAATAAATCTAACCGTTGGGCTTTTTTCTCCTGTTTTCCTGTTTTCTGAAACTGAGATGTTTTCAAGGAGTAAGTTATGAATTTCTTTGTTTGCCTCTAAAAGAGAATTAGCTTGTGGTGTGGTTACTCTTCTTACTACCTCATTTATCTGGTCCTCCTCAATCCACGGGTTTATTCTTTTTATTGATTCTTTAAGCTCTTTTTCAAGAATTACCTCTCTAAAACTCTCCCTCAGGGATTTTGAAGGATCAAATTTATCACCATGAATAATTTTCCAGTCAAGCGATTTAAGCTGCCTTAAAAACGACTCTTCAACATAATGCTCTTCATCAAGGAGTTTATACATCTTCCACACCCTCTTTGATTAAATGATTAACTCTTATTTTACCAGTCAAAAGGTCTTCCATTAAACTCTGCTTTAACCTTTTAAGTTTTTCTTTATATTTTTGTTCTTTTTCTATGGTCTTGTCTATTTGTGTTAGAATTTGGGCTATGCATTGTTGTTCTGGGAGTGGGGGAAGTAGAAATTTATAATTTTTTAAAATTTCCCAGCTTGTTCTTGGCATTTTAGTTCCAAAAACTTTGGATTCCGCTAATTTTAAAAAATTTTTTGATTGAATAATTAAATATAGGAATTTTTGATAAATTTTATTATCTTTTGCTTTAATCACAAACAATTCTGTTGAGCAAACACCCTCAAAAGTTGCAAACCAAAACTTTCTTAAGTTTGGTCTAAGTTTGGCAAATAAGATATCTTCCTTTTTAAATATATTTGAAATCCCTTTTATTTCCTCAGAGTTTAAAAATCCATTAATTTTTCCAATTTCCTTTTCAATATTCTCTAAACCAATGTAAATATCACTAATAGAAGGAAATTTTTTTCATTTCTCAATTCTGCTACACTTCCCAACTCCACAACTTCCCACTCTTTTGGTATTTTGCCAAGTGGCGAGTCTTTGAATTTGTGCGTTTTTTCGCTTCTGATTTGCCCTTTTTCGTCAATCCCTTTTGTGAGTAAATCCTGCATCAAGCCCTGTTTTATGCGTTTGTATTTCTCTATGATTTTGTCGGTTTTTTCTATTGCATTATCAACGGTTTCTAAAATTTCGGCAATTTTACGTTGCTCGGGGAGTGGTGGGATTGATAAACATATATTCGAAAAAGGCGTAATATTTATCGTTGTTCTGGTGGTACCTATTGCACTATCCATAATTGCTTTTTGTCCCCAATGTGAAACAATAAAATTTAATATGTATTTTTCTGATGCTTTTGATTTGTCTACGCTTACTTTAAGACAACTAGAGGCAATAATTCCTTCGGTGTATTCATTAGAAAATATACCTGATTTACCAATTGTTGCCCCAGTTTTTGCAATTATTATGTCCCCCGGTAAAACCTTGCTTCTCCTTAATGCACTTGCTTTTTTCTTCGTAATAAAAACTAAATTTTCATGAATAAATTTTCCTTCAAAGCTCAAATTTACTACTCTAATTAAGGGTATTTCCCCATCTTCTACATATTCATCGGAGTGCAATTGTGTCCCAAAAGGCCCATCAACTATAGCAAACTTTTTATTTTCAGCTATTTCTCCTAACTTTACCCTTTTCCATCCATCTGGTAACTTCTCCATTTTAATATCTGCCATCATAATATCCCAACCTTGTTAAAAATTTATTTAGTTTTTTTACTTCTTCCTCTCTTTCTTGTTCTATTTGGTTTAAAGGTATCTTGTATTTATCCCAAAGCTTTTCAATTACTTTAATCACTTTTTTCTTCTCGGCATTAACATATTTTTCAACTTCTTTTGCAATTAAATCATAAAACTTCTCAAGAATTAACTCTTTTGCCTCTTCCTCTGTAAAGCTTTCTCTTTTAATGTGTATCTTCCCCTTCTTTATTAACTCCTTAGGCTTGCCTTTTTCCGGACTTTTCCAAACCCCTTCTAATTCCTCAGCCTTTGTTTTTAATTCTTTTTTTAGTTTTTTTAGTTTCTTATCTTTCTCGTCAATCTTTTTAATCAGGTTCTCCCAAATACTTGCTTCTTTTTGTACCGCTTCGCTCTGGTTGGATCTTAAATCTTTAACTAATTCTTTTAAATAGTCTTTTACCTTTTTTATAGTTTTATTTCCTTGTTCTTCTTCGTCCCATTCCTCGATTTCCTCAAAAATTTCATTTATTTCTCCTTCAATTTCTGCAATTTTTCCTTCTAATTCCTCAATCTCTTTTACTTCTTTACTAAAAAATTTGTTTTTTATTCTTTCATCTTCTATCAAATTAGCACTCCAGCCAACAGATACAATTGTTTTAAAATCATATCTCAAATCCTCCCACCAGTTTACAAAGATGCCGGCAATTTTAAACTCATCCAGCACACCAACAGGTAAAAGTTTCTCCTTTATCCTTTTAAGTGCTTTATTTCTGAACTCCCAGAGATGATTGTTTCTATAAAAATCTTCAATCTCCAGCTTTATCTCTTCCCACCATTCTTTTAAACTTTCGTCAAGTTTTTTACAAGTAGTTTTTACTTCCTGAGAATTTTCAATTATTTCTTTTATTTTTTCCTTCTTTCTTATCTCTTCCTTAAACTCTAAATAACTCTCGTCTTTTTTCTTAAAAAAGATTTCATGACTTATGCCAAATTTCTTAAACTGATCTCTGTAAAGTTCCACTTCTCTTTTGGGAACGCTTTCAACTAAATGGGCATGAACATCTTCAATTTCTGGTTCAGGTGTGTTATCAACATACCTTCTTATATTCAAATTAAAATCATTTTCTTCAATCTCCTTTATATCAACAAGCCTTGAGTATTTTGGAATTTCCTTTTTTTCATCAAAAACATTTACAATTTTTTTCAATATCTTCAGGCCTTAAATAATTTTGATTTCTCCCTTCCCCATACTCTCTATCTGCATTTATAAATAAAATTTTGTTTTTTAGATGCTCTGGTTTGTTTTTGTTTATAACTACCACACATGCGGGAATACCTGTATTGTAAAATAACTTGGGAGGAAGCCCAATAATTGCTTCAATAATTCCATCTTTAACTATCCCTTCTCTTATAATCTTTTCCTGCCCACCTCTAAACAAAACACCATGTGGCATAATTGTTGCCATAACCCCATCATCTTTTAAACTGGCAATCATATGTTGGAGAAACATTAAATCAGCTTTTTTGCCTGTTTCCGGAGTAAATCCATATTTAAATCTTTCAGGAAATTGCATATTTGCTTTAGTATAATTTTGTGAAAAGGGAGGATTGGCTATTACTCTATCAAACCTTTTTATATACCCATTCTCAACAAACATAGGATTTGTCAGAGTATCCTCGTTTTCTATATGAGCATCAGGAATATTATGAAGAATCATATTCATCTTACATATGGCCCATGTGGTTCCATTGTTGTCTTGACCATAAAGTGCAAGCTTCTCTGGATTCTGTCCTTGTTCTTCTACATATTGTCTTGATTGGATGAGCATACCCCCAGAACCAACAGTAGGGTCATATACTGTTATACCTTCTTGTGGTTTTATCAATCTGACCAATAACCTTACAACCTGAGAAGGTGTATAGAATTCACCACCTTTTTTACCTGACGAATCTGCAAACTGCTTTATCAAATATTCATATGCCGCTCCTAATAAATCAGGAAACTCAAAATCCTCATTGGTCAATCTGTATTTGTTAAAATGATGTATTAAATCAATCAATTGTTGATCTTTGAGCCTGGTTTTTCCTTTGGTGGCATTAAAATCTATATGTCTCAATACCCCTTCTAACTCAGGATTTGTCTCTTCTAATGCCGCAAGAGCTTTATTCAGCTGATTACCCACATCTTCTTTTAAGTTAAGGATATTTTCCCATCTTGCCCTTTTAGGAACAAAAAAACTATCTCCATACAAATTTGGATCCTCTATAAGTTCATTTAGTTCTTTTTCAGAAAAACCTTGGGCTTTGAATTGTTCTAACAACTCTTGTCTTTTAACTTCAAATGTGTCAGAGACACGCTTTAGAAACAACATACCAAATATGAATTCCTTATATTCAGAGGCATCCATTTTGCCTCTTAAAATATCAGCTGCCTTAAATAAGTGTGTTTCTAGTTGCCTCAGTGTTATTTTTTCATTGCTCATTTATCACACCCCTACCTACTTATCATATTTTTTAACTATTTTCCTGGACAGACTTGAAGACTTCACTCAACGGAATGCCGGGATTCACGAAGTGTCTCAAAGAGGCAGCCGAAGCCGTATGTCCGCTGTTATGTGCCGTTCGTATCAATTATGGATTCCATACTTTACTATCAAGCTTGCAAGATCTTTTCCTAATAATATACCTACATTCTTTCCAGTATCATTTCTTAATTTTTCGAGTTCCTCTTCAAATTCTTCTGTCATTTTTAGCGCCGTTGATATTATCAATCCACAAGTATAATCAGGATTTGAGTCAAAAGCTCTTCTTATATCTTCTATGGCTTTTGTATATCCCATTTTACCTCCATAAGATTTCACCTGAACTGCGCATAATCCTTCCTTTTGCAGCCCTTCAATTTCAAATCCACTCTCATATACAAATTCAAGATCTGCTCCATTTACATCAGGTCCCTTTCTGACTTCTTTAACATTTGGCAATTTCCCTAAAACTCCAATAAGTAAATCTTCTAAATTTTTGCCAGGAAATATATGATGCAGTTTCTTAGATATTTCGTCCAAGTAACTATTCATTTCTTCTTCAAATCTTTCCTTAACATCTTTTCCGTGTCCACCTTCTTTAATCTCCTGTAATAATTCCTCAAATTCTTGTTTTGCGTAAACTCTCCACCAGGCACCTCGAAGACCTAACCTGCGTCTTAAATATGGATGAACAATATTAGAGTTTCTATCAAAATATGCTACAAATTCACACGGCAAGAAGTGTCTGAAATCCCCTTCTTCTCCATCGTCCCAGATCTCGCTAAAGATATATTCTCCTGTAATTTTTACTATGGTGCACTTGCCATATTCTGGCATGTTTATATAAACGAAATAGTCTCCTGGTTTAACATAGGACAACATGAAATGAGCATGTTTCCAGGAGTCTTTTTCTTTGTCACTAAGAGAATTCCATCCATTTTTATCAATCTTCGCCTTAATTTTCCTTAAATCCGCTTCAACAAAGTATGACCAACCAAATCTAGCTTTTCCTTTTTTAAGTTCCTCATAAATACGTGGTATCCAATACTCAGAGCCTTCTTCCCAAGGCTGAATCGTTTTTACAGCAAAAATAGTATATTCTTCTACCTTATTCATTTTGTTTCTCCCTCCTTCTAAGTTATCTTTACGAATGACACATAACTCTTTCATATCTGTAATATTATATTATTCCATAATAAATAACCTCCCTCTATAAATATAAATCACTTTTTTCTAACAAAATTCAATTTATATATTTTTATGTTACCATTAACAATATATCTTCCATTATCATTCATTCTAGATAATTAACTAATATCCTTTCAAATTACAATTAATTTTTATAAGGCCATAATTCTAATTTAAACACAGTTTCCCAATAATCAAATTTCAAAAATGTGTAATAATATATCTAGCCACTATAAATATTTCTCCGGATAATTTGTAGATTTTTTTGTTTCATTTGAATGACCTCCTGATACTCTAATAATTTGTTAGTGTCCCTTTTACTTTTAATCCACGAATGATTTTCATATAGATAAAGACCGCCACAACAAATAAACAGACACTATATACAAAAATAATTGACATTTCTAAAGGGACTTTCATATATGTAATTGTTCCCAAGATACTATATCGCATTAAATCAACACAGTAGGTGATTGGATTTACTAGCGCCACATATTTTAACCAGGTAGGAAATACAGTAATCGGATAACTGACTCCGGCTAAAAAGATTAATATTGAATTGATCATAAAAGTTATTTTGGTTAATTTTGTCTTAATCGTAATCCCCGCCAGTAAAATTCCTAAGCCAAAAGCTACTAATGAAGCAATAATGATAATAAAAAACATGGAAGACAAATCATAAAAGCCAATCCCTTCTCCAAAAATTATGGAGATCAGGAAATAGAATAGGAAAAAATCAATAATTTGAACAACCATAGCTGAAATCATATCGCCAATCAAAAGATAAATTGCATTAACTGGTGATAACATCAAAGTTTCAAAAGTCCCTTGTTGTAGTTCGGAAGTTATCAAAATACTTGAACTCACCATCAAATGAGTAATATATGTTATAAAGAAATAGGTGATAGCAATATATGAAATATATTTATCTGTCCCAGTATAATGAAAAAATGTATTTTCCTTTACATGAATATAACTGGAAAACAAAAGAAGGGGTAAAATTCCTGCAATAGGCCTCAATAAGATCGACAGAGAATCAATTTTATATCTCATCTTAATAGTCAGATCTTTTTTGATCATATAAAACATCGCTTTAAAATTTAAGAAAGTTCCCATTGTTCTTTAATCTCCTTTCCAGTCGAGTGAAAAAGGTAACAGAAAAAGCCATATATATTACTGTTAAAACTGATAAAGCTACGATATCCAAAAGAATATGGGAAGAATACCCCGACATAAAAGATTCTCTTATGAGAGAAATACCATAGGTAACAGGAATACAATAACTAATCCATCTAATGTAAATGGGCAAATAAGTCACTGGATATAAAATCCCTACAAAGATGGCAATTACCTCTAAAGAAAAATTCAATACATTAAAAATTTTCTTTAACCAGATCGTCAAGATAAACACCATTAAGCTCATAGACCAACTGGATATAACAGTCATCAAAAGTGCAATAGAAAATGTCCAGAGATTTATTGTAACCGAAAGGCGAAAAAGAAAGTAGAATAAAGTAGTTACAGCACCTAAGGAAAAAAGAAACATTAAACTGGGGGCAAAACTACTCCCTAAAAGCCAGGCAATTCTGGAAGCAGGAGATAAATAAATCAATTCAATCGTTCCAGTGTTTAGCTCTCGATTAATAATGTTATATGACTCGATAACTGAAAAATAGATAAAGTTCCAGAGAATTGCCCCTAATAACAGAGTAAAAGTCATATTCAAACTTTCCAGATCATCCTGCCCTAAAAAAACACGAATTGTAAACCAATAAGGTAATATTATAGCAAACGGAGTATAAAAGAAACTCTTTAAAAAGAAGTTGGGATATCTTTTAAACTCCCGTACCTGTTTTTTAAAACTAAAGACAAATACTTTAAAAAACTCCCCCATTTTTTTACCATCTCCTTTTAAAGTGCTTTTCCTGTCAGGTTGATAAATACATCTTCAAGGGTTGGGTTATGTAAAGATAAACCGTAAACTTCTAATCCTTTGTTATTAAAGATCCTGTTCATCTCTTCTAAATTATAAGCTTTGTCACTCAACATTCTGATACTTAATTGATCTAAATGGTCTCCACTTATAATATTTACTTTTTCAATACCAATCTCTTTTAAGATCTCAGTTGCTTTTTCAATCTCTGTTCTTTTTACTTTAACTTCATAAATATTTTTATTAATACTTTTCTTTAACTGTTCTGGACTCCCTTCACTAATGATTTTACCTTGATGAATAATAGCCACTCTATTAGAGAGCATATCTGCCTCCATCATGTTATGGGTTGTCAATAAAATGGTCAAACCTTGATTGTTAAGCCGGATAATCGTATTACGTAATTCATTAGCAGCAACCGGGTCTAAACCATTTGTTGGTTCATCCAAAATCAAAAACTTAGGTTTGTGAATCATAGCTCTTGCAATATTTAATCGTTGTAACATTCCATGAGAAAAGGTTTCCACATAATCATTTTTGCGATCCAATAGACCAACCATTGTTAAAACTTCATCAATTCTCGCCTCCTGTTCAGAGCGAGGCACATTATATAAGTTACAGAAAAACTCCAGATTTTCTTTTGCTGTTAACTTTAGATAAAGGGAACGATTATTCGCCAGTAACACACCAATGGTACATTTAATCTCTTTTTCATCTTTATAAATATCATATCCATTAACATAAATATTCCCCTCAGTTGGAAATAACAAAGTAGAGATCATCTTAATTAAAGTAGTTTTACCAGCTCCATTTGGTCCTAAAAGGCCAAAGATCTCCCCTTCCTGTATAGCAAGATTTACTTGATTTACTGCAACAATCTCCCGTTTGCTCTTTTTTTTACCTACAATATATTTACGGGTTACATTTTCACAGACTAATGGTCTCTTCATTACAAAAATCCTCCTATCTTTATATTCCTTTTCGCTGTCCCAAAATGTTTCACAATAAGTTACTTTCCAAAATAAGAAGTTAACTGATATATTAATTTCTTAACCTTTCCCATATTTCCTTCCTATTTTCAAAAAATTTAGTAATTACCCAAATGTAAAATCTTTTTATTACTTAATATTCTCTGTCGAATCTATCCAGAATAATGATAATATGTATTTCCTTCAAAGTATGTCTTTTTGACTCGTCAACTCAGCAAATATGCCGGGCAAAGAACAAAATGCCCTTAGGGCACTGCACAAAGCTAATTTTTCGTTTCACAGTGAAATTTTTTGAACCATCTAAAGTTCGATCTCAGTCGAAATAAGGCACACTAATCAACGGGCCCTTCTGGCCCCTGATTAACTCATCAATCCTCAGATGAGGCCTTATTTCTTCTTCGATCTCACTAAGATGGTTTAACGAAAAATTTCAATATCGCTCAAAATTAGCTTTATGCAGTTTGATCATAATGTTATCCACAAACTGCAAAAATGTATAATTTCCTAAACATAAAAAAAATGCTGGTTCGCCAAAGCGAACCAGCATTTTCGCTAAAGCTTTATACCCATATATACTTGACAAGGAAAATAACTCCTAAAACATATACCAACCAGTGTACCTCTTTACCCTTACCAGTAAGAAGTTTCAGCAATGGATAAGAGATAAAACCGAGTGCAATACCTTCTGCAATGGAGTAAGTTAAAGGCATTGCAATCATAGTAATAAAGGCTGGGAGCATTTCAGTAACGTCATCCCACTTAATCTTGGTAGCATTTTTCATCATCATGGTACCGACAAAAATCAGAGCCGGAGCAGTAGCGGCTGCTGGAATAATACCGATCAATGGTTTGAAGAAGAGAGCCAGGAAGAAGAAGATTGATACAAAAACACCTGTTAAACCGGTCCGACCACCTTCAGAAACACCGGAAGCTGACTCAATATAGGTTGTAACGGTAGAAGTACCAAATAAAGCACCGCCAGTAGTACCAATAGCATCAGCCAAAAGGGCTTTACTAGCTTTTGGTAAATTACCTTCTTCATCCAGATAACCAGCCTGGGTACTTACGCCTACCAGAGTACCAGCTGTATCAAACATATCGACAAAAAGGAAAGCGATAAGCACTGTCAAAAGACCGCCACTAAAGATACCATTCCAGGCACCAGCAATATCTAATTTAAAGAATACAGGAGCCCAATTTGTGAAAGATGGCCATTCAATAATACCTTTAAGAGCGGGAGTAACACCATTTACCCAGCCCAGGACAGTTGCAATCAAAATACCCCAGAGAAGTGCACCTTTAACTCTATAGGCGTGTAATATACCGATGACAATCAAACCGATCAGTGCAATTAGAGCTGGACCACTCATAATGTCACCTAATTGGACTAAAACTGCATCATTTTTAACCACAATATTGGCACTCTGAAGTCCGATGAATGCTATAAAAAGACCAATACCTGCAGCAATGGCTGCCTTTAAACTCATGGGGATACAGTTAACAATCATTTCACGAATTGGTACAACGCTTAAAATAATGAAGATAATCCCCTCAATGAACACCAGACCTAAGGCTATTTTCCAGGAAACTCCCATACCTAATACAACTGTAAAGGCAAAGAAAGCATTTAAGCCCATCCCCGGCGCCAGTGCAAATGGATAGTTTGCAAAAAACGCCATGCATAAAGTACCTAAAATCGCGCCAAAGATTGTAGCATAATAAACTGCTCCTGCATCCATTCCTGTAGCACTCAAAATGCTTGGGTTAACAAAAATTATATAAGCCATTGTCAAGAATGTAGTTAAACCAGCAATAAATTCAGTCTTAACATTTGTTCCATTCTGAGTTAACTTAAATTGCCTTTCCAAAAAAGAATCTTTCATTTCTACGTTGGTCTTAACTTCTGCCATACTTCTACCTCCTTAAAAATTTTTCGACCAACCATCACCAACCCAATACTTCTTAATTCTCCCTACTCTATAACTACCACCCCCAAAACAAATTCTTTTATTAATCAAGGATGAGAAAGGCCCTTTGATTAGGGAGCCTTATTTCGACTGAAATCAAGCTTTAGATGGTTCAAAAAATTTCTCCTCAAGCGAAAAATTAGCTTTTTACAGTTTAACAAACCCTATTTATTCTACAACTAAAGGTACCAGCTTATTTTGCCGTACGTCAAATAACCCGCGGGAAGTCATTTTCAATTCAGGTATAACAGGCAAAGCCAAAAATGAAAGGGTCATAAAAGGATCAGTCAAACTTACCCCCTGCAAATGAGCCAAATGATGCATCTTATCTAATTTCTCCTCAACCCAGGTAAGTTTCTTATCAGAGATAAGCCCACCAATAGGCAAAGGTAGTATTTCAATCAACTGACCTTCCTTTGCTATGGCCAGTCCTCCCTGGTTTTCAATAATTCCATTTAAAACTGCCATAATACTTTCATCATTACGACCAACAGCTATCAAATTATGAGAGTCATGGGCCACACTGGAACCGATAGCTCCTTCTTTAAGACCAAAACCCTTAACAAGACCCACACCCACCTGGCCGGTTCTGTGATGGCGTTCAACCACCACAATTTTAGCTACATCGGGCTCTAAAATCTTCTTACCCTCTATCTGCACAAATTGAATGACCTCTTTGGTTAGGAGTTGCCCAGGTAGAACCTGGATAACCCGGTATTGACGACCGGAAGAGAGACGAAAGCTCTCAAAACTTAATTCTTTCGTCTTGACCGTATTTCTCAAATCAATTTCGGGTTGATATGAAATATCTTGAATCAACTCACCTTCTTCAGCAACCAACTGACCATCCTTATAAACCTGATAAACTTTGAAATCCTCTAAATCATCAACCACCACCAGATCAGCCCTTTTCCCAGGAGCAATAGCTCCTAAATCAGAAAGCCCTAAACATTCGGCGGCATTTAAAGTAGCCATTCGAATCGCCTGAATGGGATCCATCCCTGACTTTATAGCCTTACGGATAAGAAAATCTAAATGTCCTTCTCTTGTCAAATCAAAAGGATGTCGATCATCGGTACAAAAGACAAATCGGCGTCCATTATCTTCATTGATTAAAGGCAAAAGATTTAGTAGATCTTTGGCCGCAGATCCTTCCCGAACCATTATATACATACCACGTCGAATCTTTTCTCTGGCTTCCTCAATATCTGTACATTCATGATCGGCCTTAATTCCGGCCAATACATATGCATTTAGATCATTTCCCTTAAGTAAAGGTGCATGGCCGTCCACAAAGCGACCTTCAATCATCTCAATTTTAGCTAAAACTTCTGGATCTCCCTGAATAACACCATAAAAATTCATCATCTCTCCTAATCCGTGAATTCCCGGTAAATCCAACAATAGTTTAAGATCTTCAGCATTTAAAACAGCACCTGCCTGATCAGCAAAGGTTGCCGGAACACAGGAAGGAAGCTGAACTAAAAGATTAATGGGTAAGTGCCCAAAATACTGACGGATAAATTCAATGCCTTTTATTCCTGCTACATTAGCTAATTCATGAGGGTCTACAGCAATTGTTGTTATCCCCCGCGGTACTACCTGACGACAAAACTCATCCGGGAGTACCATAGCACTTTCCAGATGGAGATGGGCATCGATCAAACCCGGTACAAGGTAGCGTCCTTTAAGGTTCAGCTCTTTCTGACCGCTATAAGTACCCCAACCAATAATTCTTCCATGGTGAATTGCCAGGTCTGTATTAAAAATCTCCCCTGTATAAACATTAACCACCCGGACTTCTTTTAAAACCAGCTCTGCTACCCTTTCTCCACGTGCTACTGCCAGGTACTCCTTAAGCCGTTCAGCCAAAATAAATCCTCCTTTCTTAAAATCCAGAGAGGAGTAATCGAAAGAAAGACCAGGCAAGGCATACTTCTGCCAGACCTGGTCTTCATCTCTTACCAGTTATGGGCTATAGCCTTAACAGGACATCTACTAACACATAACCCACAACCAAAGCACTTTTCTGGGTCAATTTTTGCATATTCATCTATAACAATTGCTTGATAAACACAACTTCTGGCACACAGGCCACAAGCTGTACAGGTTTCTTCATCAACTTCAGGGGTAACTGGAATCATTGTAGCACGTTCAGGCTTTTTCTTAAGAGCCAGGCCCTGAAAATCTGTTAAAGATTCATACCCTGCTTTTTCCATAAAACGTTTCATTTCTTTTACAATCCGGCCATATACTGTAGGACCTTCTAAAATGGCAGCGGTACAGACCTGCACAGCAACTGCACCGGCCATAATCATTTTAATGGCATCAATTCCCGAACTAATTCCCCCTACTCCAATAATTGGAATATCCACAACCTGAGCTGCCTGATAAACGCATCGGAGTGCCAATGGGAAAATAGCTTTTCCTGATAGCCAACCATAACCGGTTTCACTCCCCATTAAAGGTCGACCGGTTCGCACATCTATATCTAAACATGGTCCAAAGGAATTGATAAGAACAATCCCATCTGCTCCAGCTTTTTCAGCTGCTTTCGCAAAAGTTGGAATATCCACCTGAGGACTTAACTTTACAAATACAGGTTTATCACAGGATTCTTTAGCCGCCTGAACAGCCTCCTCAACAGGTGAAGTATCTCCCCCGAGATAATGTGTAGAAAGTTCCAGGGCATCAGCAAAAGGAGCAACCTTTGGAGCTAACTGCCGTATTTCATCTGCAGTATAGCCCAATCCTATAATCATTGGCAAACCAGCTTCTTTTGCCAACGGATATTCTTTTTCTAACCAGACTTCCGGTTCTAATTCAGACCATAGTTCGGTATTCAAAAAGCCTCCTTTAAAAGGCTCAGCCATACAGGGCCGGGGAACTTCTGCACCTTTGACAGAGATGGTCTTTGTAACAATCCCCCCTGCTCCTCCCCTGGCTGCTTCTATAGCTGCCTGCCCATTTCGAATAGGAGGACCAGCAGCAGGCATAACTGGATTTTTCAATTGAATACCACAAAATTGTGTAGATAGATTTACCATTTTATCACCTCTTTTAATATTCTATAAAATTTTTTAATTACCTGCCGATTTTTTATTTAATTCACGAAGAATTTTTTCTGGAGTGGCCGGAAGCTCTTTAATTCGCACTCCACAGGCATTATATATTGCATTGATGATAGCAGGAGCAGTAGCAATAGTTGCTGGTTCACCAATTCCTTTGGCACCAAATGGTCCAAGGGGTTCCTCATCCTCCACAATTACTGTCTCAATCCGTGGAACATCTAAAGCTGTAGGAATTAGATAGGTAGAAAAATCAGGATTTAAAAGAAATCCTTCTTCATCAAAGATAACTTCTTCCATTAAAGCCATTCCCATCCCCATTGCCGTACCGCCTTCAATCTGACCTTCCACATTTTGGGGATGAATAGCCTGCCCTACATCAGGAACAGTCACAAATCGTAACACTTCAACCTGACCCGTTTCTGTGTCTACTTCTACTTCTGCAATCTGAGTTACAAATGTATAGGACATATAAACCCGTTCACCCTGGCCTGTCTCTGGGTCAGGCGGTGTAGTGATGGGGAAATAACAAGCTTCTGCTTCCAGCTTTTCTCCTTTACTTTCTGCAATTCTGGCTAGCTCAGCAAAACTGATTTTATCCTCTTCTGCACCATGAGGAACTACATACCCTCCATCCAGATATAGTTCAGGATAGGTTTTCTTAAAGACCTTAACTGCCAGATCATTAATCTGCCCTTTAAGCATTTGGGCAGCATTTTTTACTGCATTTCCGGTAAAGAAAGTCTGACGGGTAGCAGAAGTAGAACCTGAATTTTTGGTAATGGCAGTATCTCCACCCACAAGGTCAATCATATCCACCGGGACTGAGAGAACTTCAGCAGCAATCTGGGTAACAATCGTATGCACTCCCTGGCCCACATCGGCTGCTGCAGTCTTCAGTTCCACCCTACCGTCGGGTTTCACCCTTAACGAAGCAATAGAATGATCGGGAAATCCTTCTCCATACCCAAAACCAAACATTATTGTTGCTATCCCAACACCTCTTTTTTTCACTTTATAACACCCCCTTGTCTTTCAAAAGCTTCTACTGCTTTAATTATGGTCTCCTTTACTCCAACACTCGCATAAAGAACCTGACCATTGGGGGTAGTAGAACCAACCTGATAAGCATTTTTTAACCGCAATTCAATCGGATTCATTCCTAATTTTTCAGCAATAATATCCATCTGAGATTCATAAGCAAAAGCTGTCTGGGTTGCTCCAAAACCTCGCATTGCTCCAGAATAAGTATTGTTAGTATAAACTGTATAGGCTACACCGCGAACATTGGGAACATTATAAGGACCGGTGCAGTGATAAAGTCCTTTATGGACAACTGCTGGCCCGGAAGAAGCATATGCTCCGGTATCACCGATAATAGTAGCTTCCCATGCTGTTAATGTTCCATCCTTCTTTACTCCAGTTTTGAATCTAAAGATAATAGGATGGCGTTTGGAGGTAGAGATAATGGACTCTTCCCGGCTATATATAGTCTTAACTGGACGTTTAACCATCTTAGCAGCAATTGCCAGATGCAACTGAGCAATTACATCTTCCCTCTTACCAAAAGCGCCACCTATAGTTGGCTGAATAATTCGGATTTTTTCGACAGGCATCCCCAAAGCTTGAGCAACATCAACTCTAGTATCATGCAACCATTGGGTTGCAGCCCAGATCCTGATAGTTCCATCCTCATCCATAACCGCCATTCCCGCATCAGGTTGAAGTGGTACATGGTCTAAATGTTGGGTTTTGAATTCATTGTAAACAATCAAATCTGCCTCCATAAATCCCTTGACAATATCACCCTTATCCAATTTATGAACACAAACAATATTGCCATTTTCATGGATTTTGGGCGCATCTTCTTCCATGGCCCGCAACGGGTCAGTAATTACTTCTAATTTATCATATTCCACGTCAATTAACCTTATAGCTTTACGTACCTGACTTTCTTTCTCTCCAATCACAAGGGCTAGTGCATCTCCCAGATAGCGGGTCTTCTCTCCAATACCTACTAAAGCAGGCTGGTCTTTGATAATCAATCCAAAATTTTTAAGCTCAGGAAGATCAGCTTTGGTGATAATCCTGATGATTCCCGGAACTTTTAACGCTTTACTTATATCAATCTTCCGGATAATTGCATGGGGGTAAGGGGCACGCAGAACTTTCATATGCACCATATTTTCCATATATAAATCTGTAGCATATTTGGCCTGACCGGTAACTTTTTCTCTGGCATCAACTTTGGGTATGGAATGACCAACAACCTTACCTTTCATTCCTATCACCTCTCATTTCTGCTGCGGCATCTTTAATGGCATCTACAATCTTCTGATAACCAGTACACCGACATAAGTTACCCGAAATCCCACGCCTAATCTCTTCCTCTGTTGGGGCTGGATTTTTATCTAACAAAGATTTTGCCGAAAGAACCATACCGGGAATGCAATAACCACATTGAACCGCACCATTGCGAATAAATGCCTCTTGAATTGGATGAAGATTATCTAAAGTCCCCATTCCTTCGATAGTCAAAATCTCCTTACCATCAGCCTGAAAGGCCAGAACCAGACAGGAATTTACTGTTTTACCATCCATAATAACAGTACATGCTCCACATTCTCCTTTTCCACAACCTTCTTTCGTTCCAGTAAACCCCAATTTATCCCGCAAAAGGTCTATCAATCTCATCTCGGGATCAACCTGTACTTCATAACTCTCACCATTTATAGAAATATTAATTCTAATCTGATTATTCTGATTATTCATTGTGTCCGACCTCCCTTTTTAAATATGTTATGGATGGCACGGACAACCAACACCTTTGCCATATTCAGACGATACTTAGAAGAACCTCGCAAATCAGAGATAGGTGAAATTTCCTGTACTAACTGGTTCATAGCAGATTCAAGAATTTGATCGGTAATCGGGTTACCTTTTAAAATTTCTTCTGTTAACTTAACCCGTACCGGGGTTGGAGCTACTGCTCCCAGTACAATCCGACAATCCTCTACCACATCACCATCTAATGCCAGCATAACCGCTGCATTCACCGTTGAAATAGCTAATGCTTTTCGATAACCAAGTTTGACAAATGAACCTCTGTAATTTTCTTTGGGAATAGGAAAGACAAAACCAGTGATTAATTCATCTTCTTTAGCCACATTCCGACCTGGTCCGGTAAAAAACTCAGATACCGGGATTATCCTCTCTCCCCTATCCAGGCTCAAAAGCTTTACTTTTGCATCCAGGGCAATCAGGGGCGGTAAAGTATCCCCTGCTGGAGAAGAATTGGCAACATTACCTCCGATAGTTCCCCGATTCCTGATCTGGGGAGAACCCACCTCTGCAGCTGCTTCAGCCAAAAGTGGTGCATGATTTAAGATAATGGTGGATTCTTCTAATTGAGTATGGGTAACAAGACTCCCCACTTCAATCTCATCATCAACGATTCTGATACTCTTTAATTCATCTAATTCATAAATATTCATGATCCGGCCTAACTCATCCAACCGCCCATAATACCGGACTAAAACATCTGTCCCACCAGCAAGAATGGTTGTTTCATCACCGTATTGATGAAGATATTGAATCGCTTCATTTATATTTTGTGGCGTAAAGCATATTAAACCCATAGTGCCACCTCCCATGAATCTAAAATCTGATCCAGAGTTTTTGAGCCAGCTCCCGGGAACGCGCGTGAATCTCATCTAAGTCAAATCCTTTTATCTCCCGATCCTTCATCAGTACTTTACCATTGATTATAGTCGTCACTACCCGGCCTCCCGAAACTCCAAATAGAATATGTCCATAATAATTTGTCTCATCTAATGGAGTTGGAGGATCATAATCCAGGATTATCACATCGGCATATGCACCTTCGATAAGCTGTCCGATTGGATTTTTAAAATATTTGGCCAAAATTCGCTGGTTATTAGTAAAGATCATCTCAGGTACTTCTGCCCAGGATGCAGATGGATCTTTTAATTCATGTTTATGCAGGATATTGGCAACTTTAACACTCTCAAACATATCTGAGGTAAAACCATCAGTACCCAGGCCGACAACAATACCTTTATTTAGCATAGTAGTTATATCAGCACAACCAACAGCATTCCCCATATTTGATTCGGGATTGTGCACCACATTAGTACCCCGCTCCTTAAGAATCTCCATCTCCTTTTCATTTATATGCACACAATGAACAGCAATACTCTTTTCATTCCAGATCCCAAACTTATCTAGCCGCTCAACAACTCTAAGACCTGACCGATGTAAGCTATCTTCCACATCCTGAATACCTTCCGCTGTGTGGACATGAAAACCTGTATCTAAACCCTCAATGGCCTCCCGACATTTTTCTAAGGTCCTGTCAGATAAAGTCATAGATGCATGCAGACCAAAAAGTCCATGCAGCATATCATCAGTTCGTTTCTTACAGATTTTGATAAAACTTACATTCTCTTTGATCCCCAGAAGGGCAATCTCCTCCCCATCCCGGTCAGAAACTTCATAGGCAAGGCTGGCCCTTAAACCCACTTTTTCTATCGCTTCTGCAATAATACTAAGGCTTCCAGATACTGCAAATGGGCTGGCATGATGATCTATTATTGTCGTTGTACCATACCTGACACAGTCAAGCAAAGGGATTAATGCTGAATAATAGATATCTTCTTCTCTAAGTTGTTTATCAAGCCTCCACCAGAGCCGTTCTAATATCTGACGAAAATCTTTAGGAGGCTCATCTTTAAGTGCCATCCCACGGGCAAAAGTACTATAAAGGTGCATATGAGCATTGATCATCCCGGGCATCACTACTTTACCTTTAGCATCAATTATTTCAGTGTATTCATATTTATTAGCTAGTTCTTCGGTCGAACCAATTTCTTTAATCTGATTTCCCTCAACTACAAGAGCACCATCTTTAATCACTTCATTGTTAGAATTTAAAGTAATAAGCCAGCCATTTTTGATCAAAAGCATTTACTTACTCAACTCCTTTACCCCTGAATCATCTGCATACTAATACGATTAGCATCGGCTATAAGCTTTTCCTCATCAACAGTTACTAATTTACCTTTCTCTACCACAATCTTACCATTGACAATGGTATAATCTACAATCTGGGTATCTCCGCAGTGTACCAATGCTGAAACAGGATCCAACTGTCCACCAGCAAAACCCAGACGATTTGAGTTAACCATAAAAAGATCTCCCACTTTACCTACTTCTATAGAACCAATATCATTCCGGCCTAGAAGTTGAGCACTACCTCTAGTTGCCAGATAAAGAGCACGTTCAGCAGACATTGATTTAATTCCATAAATAACCCGATGGAGGAGAAAAGCCGCTCTCATCTCGGCAATCATATTGGAAGAGTCATTACTGGCACTCCCATCCACTGCCAATCCTACTGGAATACCCATATCCAGCATTTCAGGAACCCGGGCCACACCAGAAGCCAATTTCTGATTAGAAACAGGACAATGAGCCACTCCCGTCTTTGTCTCAGCCAGTAATTTCAATTCTTCATTATTGAAATGAATTCCGTGAGCATACCAGACATCTGGCCCAATCCAATCAACACTTTCCATATATGCAAGAGGGCGCATGCCATGGATTTCAAGACAATAATTCTCTTCATCCTTGGTTTCACAGAGATGGGTATGGCAGTGTACACCATACTCCCTGGCAAGAACTATCGTTTCTTTTAATAGATCAGTAGTCACCGAAAAAGGAGAGCAGGGAGCTAAAACAATCTGTAACATAGATCCAACTCTATTATCATGATATTTTTCAATTAACCGTTGACAGTCTTTTAATATCTCATCAGGAGTTTGAACTACACTATCAGGAGGTAATCCACCATCTTTTTTACTCCTGGACATACTTCCTCGGCAGGGATGGAACCTGATGCCTAGCTCTTTAGCTGCCCGTATCTGTTCATCAATCAAAGTTCCCGGCTGATCTTTAGGGAAAACATAAAAATGGTCAACAGTTGTCGTACATCCGGTCTTTAGCAATTCCCCCCCGGCCAAAAGAGTGCTTGTATAAACGGCTTCAGGAGTAAGTCTGCTCCAAATAGGATATAAGATCATTAACCAGTCAAATAACTCCATATCCTGTACCTCAGGGATATTACGGGTCAAGGTTTGATACATATGGTGATGGGTATTGATCAATCCGGGAAAAACCCACATATCTTTAGCATCGATAACCTCATCCGCTTCCACATCAATCTCAGGCGCAATCTCTGTGATAATTCCATCCTCGATTAAAATACTGTAATTTTTAAAACGCCGTAATTGATCATCCATAGTGATCAGTTCTTTAATATTTTTAATTAATAAAGACGCCATCCTTTCTTAATTCCCCCTTGAAAAAAAAGCCCCGTAGAAAGGTAATGGGTATTTAAAGACACCCATTACCCTCACCTGATCACGGGCTTTTTTTAAGATAAATCTTAATTTAGAAACGACTACATAAAGCAGCAACACGTTCTTTAATTTTTGCTAATTCTTCTTCATTATCGCGGTTTATAATGGTATCATAGATCAGTTGACCAATTTCCCGCATTTCATCTTCTTTAAAACCGCGGGTTGTAACTGCTGGAGTACCGATCCGAATACCGCTGGTTACAAATGGACTCCGGGTTTCAAATGGAATGGTATTCTTATTAACAGTAATACCAACTTTATCTAAGACCTGTTCTGCTTCTTTACCGGTCACATCCATATTGGTCAAATCGACCAGCATTAAATGATTATCGGTACCACCTGATACCAATCTAAAACCTTTTTCTATCAAGGTTTCAGCAAGAACTTTGGCATTTTTCACTATCTGCTTTTGATAATCTTTAAATTCATCACTCAAAGCTTCTTTAAATGTTACAGCTTTAGCAGCGATAATATGCATCAACGGACCACCCTGCAAACCTGGGAAAATGGCTTTATCAATAGCTTTGGCATATTCTTCTTTACAAAGAATCATACCGCCACGGATACCCCTTAGAGTTTTGTGAGTGGTGGTAGTAACAAAATCAGCATATTCCACAGGATTTGGATGCAAACCAGCTGCTACCAGACCAGCAATATGAGCCATATCTACCATAAAATAGGCTCCAACTTCATCAGCGATCTCACGGAATTTAGCAAAATCGATCACCCGTGGGTATGCACTGGCACCAGCAACGATCAACTTTGGTTTATGTTCTAAAGCCAGAGCTCTGACCTGATCATAATCGATAGTTTCAGTCTCTTTAGAAACTCCATAGTGAATAAAATTATAATAAGTACCAGACTGATTAACAGGGCTACCATGGGTTAAATGACCGCCATGCGAGAGATCCATACCTAGAATGGTACCACCAATTGGAACCATAGCAAAATATACAGCCTGATTAGCCTGGGAACCAGAGTGAGGTTGCACATTGGCATGTTCTGCACCAAATAACTTTTTGGCCCGCTCAATAGCCAATTTTTCTATTTCATCAACAAACTCACAACCACCATAATACCGCTTTCCCGGGTATCCTTCAGCATACTTATTAGTCAAACAGGAACCAGCTGCCTCCATAACTGCAGGACTAACAAAGTTTTCTGAAGCAATCAATTCGATTTTATCGTGCTGACGAGCTTTTTCTTTCTCAATCCATTCAAAAACCTCTGGATCAACTTTTTTAAGATGTTCCAACATTTTAATTCACCTCTTATAAATTTTGTAGATTTTTATATAAGCTCTGTGGATTTCTACTTCATCGAGTATTTATACTCTCCTACCGAAACAATCAGTTCAATCACAAGACAAACTTATGGTCTACCACCCATGCACAATGCCAATAGAGCTTTAGTGATATGGAGTCTGTTTTCAGCAGCATCAAACACCACAGATTGCGGGCCATCAATAACAGCATCTGTAACCTCATTACCCCGATCAGCAGGTAGTGCATGCATATAGATTGCATTTTTCTCAGCCAAAGCCATTCTTCTTTCGTCACAAATCCAGTCTTTATACTTTTCACACAATGCAAGAGATTCCTGTTCGTCAGTAGTGGTCAACTGAGCACCCCAGCTCTTTGCAATTACTACATGAGCACCTTTGAAAGCCTCATCCATATCATGGGTTATCCTGAAAGTACAACCGGCAGCCTCGGCATTGGCCTTAGCCTGCTCTACAATCTCAGGCATCAATGGAAATTCCTTTGGATAAGCCAAAGTTATATTCATACCGTACCGTGGGAATAACAGAATCTGGGATTGAGGTACAGATAAAGGCTTCATATAACTTTTAGTATAAGCCCAGATAACTGAAACATTCAAACCTTTGATATCATCAGAAAACTTTTCTTTGATGGTCATTAAGTCAGCCATAGCCTGGTTTGGATGATAAATATCACATTGCATATTGAAAACTGGTACACTGGAATGTTTTGCTACTTCTCTGATATATTTGTTACCAATTCCAAAGAAACAGTTTCTGATAGCAATTCCATGACCGTATCTGCTTAAAACTTTGGCTGTATCTTTTGGAGCCTCACCATGACTTATTTGCATTTTATCTGGAGTTAAATCATGGGCATGACCACCTAATTGAGTCATACCTGCTTCATGGGAGTTCCGGGTCCGGGTAGATTGTTCAAAGAACATCATGAACAAAGTTTTATCCTGAAGCAGACGATGGGGTTCACCTAAAGCAAATCTTCTTTTTAAATCCTTCGCAACATCCAATACCATATCCAATTCTTCTTTAGTCCACTCTTGAGTAGTGATAAAATGTTTACCTCTTAACAAAGAATGCATGTAAAAACCCTCCTTGTTTTTTGAAATTTAATATTATTATGTTAAAAATTTAATTTAGCTAATTTAGCAAAAATTTTGATTATTTTTTCACTAATAACCTCTATCTAACTAAGCCTTTATCATTTTGATATAAACGGTTGGAAATGCTGCATAAAACGCCGCTGCCTTAACCAGATGCTCTACAGGAATTTGATCATTTACAGAATGAGCATAAATCTCATGGGCAGGACCAAATCCTACACATGGAATATTGTGCATACCCATAATTGCTACTCCATTGGTACTAAAAGTCCACTTATCAACCTTTGGTTCAGTACCAAAAACTTCCCGGTAAGTTTCTACAGCACTCTGGATTACTGGATGATCTTCTGAAAGTACCCAGGTTGGGTAATATTTTTCTGTCTCATAAACCAATCCGGTATAGCTGGGAGTATTATATTTAAGTACTTTCACTTCAGCTTCTACACCAGCTTCTTTAATTACTTCTTTTACCTGCTGAACAGCTAATTCCTTATCTTCTCCAGCAGTTAAGCGGCGGTCTAAGTGGATATAACACTCATCTGGAACTGCACAGAGACTTGGAGTTTTACAATCTATATAGGTGACAGCAATAGTTCCCTTACCTAAGAAAGGATCATTTTTTAACCGTTCATTTAACTTCTCAATGCCCTTAATAATATCAGCCATCTTATAAACCGCATTTACACCCCGTTCTGGAGCACTACCGTGGCAGGAAACACCCTTGGTTATAACAGCCATCTCCATCCGGCCACGATGACCGCGATAGATGTTTAAATTGGTTGGTTCTGTAATAATAACACACTCAGGAACTAACTTATCTTCATTAATTATATACTGCCAACAAAGACCATCACAATCTTCTTCCTGAACACTACCAACCATCCAAACGGTATATTCTTCAGTCAGTCCCAAATCTTTAATTATTTTCCCGGCATAAACCATACTGACCATTGCACCTTCCTGGTCAGTAGCACCCCGGCCGTAAATAATACCATCTTCCATTTTACCTTCGTATGGATCCCATTCCCATTCTTCAATATCTCCAACACCAACGGTGTCAATATGAGCATCCATAGCAATCACTCGCTGACCGTTACCAATTCGACCCAAAATATTCCCCATTGGATCAATTTTAATCTCATCAAATCCAACTTTCTCCATCTCTTCTTTAATACGTTGAATTACCTTTTCTTCTTGAGTGCTTTCGCTAGGAATTCGGATTAAATCCCGCATAAACTTAACCATCTCAGCCTCATACTCTTTAGCTTTAGCATGAATTTTTTCAACCAGTTCTTCTTGTAATATCCTGGTCATTTAACTCCCCCCTTGGTTCATTTGAACTTAATGTATTACTCAATCAGCTGCTACATAAAAACAGCAGCTGATTAAAACTAGAATGCTGGCGGGGTCATACAGGAAATCCAGACCAGATCTTCATCCCCCACACTGGTAACCCGATGCGGAATCATAGAAAAGTAATAAATACTATCCCCTGGTTCCAGGTAATATACTTCTTCTCCAATTTCAATTTTCATTTTCCCCTGCAAAACTAACATACATTCTTCTCCAGGATGGGTTAGAGGTTCATCACAGGTAGATGCGCCCGGTTCTAAACGTGCTTCCATAATCTCCATCTTTCGATTTAAATCAGGAGATATCAATTCAAAGGTCAAATGAGATTCAGGGAAATTTAAAACTTTCCGTTCATTACGACGGACAACCGGATTATGTTCCTCAGTATCCAGAAGAAAATAAAAGATAGGTACATCTAAAGCATCGGCAATTTTTCTTAAAGATGTAATAGATGGTTCAGCCAACCCCCGTTCAATCTGGCTTAAAAAACTGGGGGTTCGACCTATTTTTTCAGCCAATTCGGTCAAACTTAAACCTTTCTCTTGCCTTTTATGACGAATTTTTTGACCTAATTGCACTTTCCATTACTCCCCTCTATTATAATTTATCTATTAGACCATATTCTTTTAATAACTGATCCAGTTTTTCTAAATCAGGAGCAATTCTAACCGGTTCACCTGCAGCTTTTCTAGCATTGGCAATATCCTTAAGACCATTACCGGTAATCACTACAACATAGCTATCTTCAGGTGAAATCTTTTTTTCATCAATCAATTTTTTGAGTCCAGCAAACCCTGTAACCCCAGCAGGTTCACCAAAAACCCCGGTATGACGTCCAATAAAAGTCTGCATTTTAAGAATTTCTTCATCTGATACATTTACCATCATACCCTGAGATTTTCTGACAGCATTCAGGGCTTTTTCTGGATTTCGCGGACTGCCAACAGCAATACTGTCAGCTAACGTATTCTCTTCTGTCTTCTGCCAGGGTTCTCCTGTCTCCCAGGCCCTGGTCAACGGTGCACAACCTTCAGCCTGGACTCCTATCAGTTTTGGAATTTTATCAATCATACCCAATTGGTAGAGATCATAAAACCCTTTATATGCTCCGGCTATGGTACAACCATCACCTACAGAGAAAACTGCCCAATCTGGGGCCTCCCAATTAAGTTGTTCACAAATTTCAAATGCAACTGTCTTCTTTCCTTCAACCAGATATGGATTAATAGCAGCATTTCGGTTGTACCAGCCATATTTTTCAATAGCTGCTGCAGAGAGATTAAAGGCATCTTCATAACTTCCCTCTACACTGATCACTATTGCCCCATAAATCAGTAGTTGAGCTATCTTTCCAGCTGGTGCTCTCTCCGGCACAAAGATACAGGCTTTTAAATCGTATTCGTTCAATGATGCTACATTTCCTGCAAGTGATGAAGCTGCATTACCAGTAGAAGAACAGGCCACTATCTTAGCACCTGCTTCCACAGCTTTTACTACAGCTATACTTGATGCACGATCTTTTAAAGAACCGGTTGGATTTAAACCATCGTCCTTTAAATATAATTTCTCCACACCTATAGCTTTTCCCAATTTCTTCGCGTAATAAATGGGAGTTCCACCCACTCTCAGTGAGGGACGTTTTACATTAGGGTCAATGGGCAATAGAGGCATATACCGCCATATTGAATGATCCCGATTTATCGCTAAATTTTCTTTTGTAAAAACTTTTTGAATTTGCGAGTAATCATAAATTACATCCAATATTCCATCCGGTCCACATTCTGAACAGGTTAATTGTTGAGGAGTGGCGGGATATTCTTTACCACAGGATATACACTGTAAATGTTTTACATACATAATATAGCACCTCTTATCTGAATATGGAGTTGGTGAATATTTATTTTTAATATAATTTAATCATCATTATTTATATTCAATATCAGTATAAAAATTCCTGCCTGAGACTTTAATTTTAATTAAAAAAATAATAGAATTTTAATTATACTTCAATAAAGCAAAGAAAAATAAAATCTTTAAGGCTAAAAGCCTTTTCTTAATAGATATGGTTTTCATAACCTGGTGGATATTTCTTTTAAAGCATTTTCCCCATGATAGTTCTTTTTTTGAATCCAGTATGGCTGCTCACCAGGTTTTAGAACTAATACATCAATAGGACCACCTACTGTTTTGGGTCTTGTCTGAAAACGGATAGTCTGAATGGTTGTGCGAATGGCATAGATTGCAAAATCAATGGCATCCTGTAAAGTAAAAAAATTATAAGGTATCTCATAATAGGGAAGTTCTTTCCATTCTCCTCGATTTTTTTTCACCCGTGCAGGAAGTATCAGTCTTGCAAAGATATCACTATCGCCTCCCCAGGAACATCCATAATAAATCTGATCATTCCGATAATTTACCCTTAAGAATTTACTTTCACTTACATGCCCTATATAAACATAGGGAATACTGATCCCTTCTTCAACCCGATAACCAGAAAGATGAAAAGTAATTCGGGGATTATTCCCTATTTCTTTAAAATATTTTATTAGTGCTTCAGGAATCTCTGTCACATCTGTATTGGATGAAATTCTTTCTTCAAATGTATTGATAAATCCAGCAAGAGGAATATTGTTAATAGCTGCTTCTCCACATAAAGAAAGTCCAAAACGTTCATTAATAAGATATAATTTTTGATTAGTATCACTGGCAATAAATGATTGAAATAAGGAAGTTCCATCAGGTAATTTTTTTTGAAAGTTCATAGTAAGACGGCTATCTGCCGCCATAACTATTCCTTCGGGAACATAAAGAGTAACAATAAAAGACATATTCTATTCCTCCCAATAATGATTTTTTTTTGAAAGATTTAAATGTCTAGCTATAACATTATAAATAAAATTGTAAACAATCAACTTAATATAATAAAAAAAACGGGACTGCCACTTGTTTTCGTCTGGAAATTAACTGCCAGATCAATCGGTGTTTTTTTAAAAACCTTTTCTAAATATTGAGGTGATAGTAGAAATTAAATTTATGCTATAATAAACAATATACAAAAAAATAGAAGGAGGATGGAACTATGAGTAAAAAAGCCGTATTTTTAGATCGAGACGGCGTAATCAATGATAATTCCAGACATGTAAATAAACCTGAAGATTTAATTCTCTATCCCTGGACAGCATCATCCATACAGCAACTTAAAAAAGCTGGATATCTGGTTTTCATAGTCACCAACCAGGGAGGGATCGAGATGGGTTATTTTACAGAGAAGGATTTAAAAGCTATTCATGATCATTTGGAAACCATCCTGAAAGCAGACAATACCTGTATAGACGGTATTGCCTATTGTCCTCATTTTCACCAACCCTGTGATTGTCGTAAACCAAAACCTGGAATGATTCTTACTTTAGCTAAAAAGCATAGAATTGATTTAAAAGTATCCTGGATGGTGGGGGATCGGGATATAGATATCCAGGCTGGAAAAGCTGCTGGATGCCGAACCATCAAATTAGGTAAACAGGACCCCAATGCTGATTATTGCTGTAAAAACCTTAGACAGGCAGTAGATTACATACTGAGACAGACCTGATCAGCATTTGAAACCAGATATATCCATATAATTCTCCATTTAGCAGAGATCTTCCTTTTAAATACTTGACAAATATTAAAATTGAATAAAAACACTGGCTTTTATAATTTATCAAAGAATAAACCTCCTCTTAAAAAGAGGAGGTTAAAAAATTTTAACTTTTACCGGGTATTATCTACTACAATTTTACCATGCTTTATAACATATAAGAGACCATCCAGATTGTTTATATCTTCTAAAGGATTATCCTCTAAAACGATCAAATCAGCTTTTTTACCAGGAGTAATTGTACCATAATTATCAGAAATACCTAGACATTCAGCACCATTGATCGTAGCAGCCTGAATTGCCTGTAACGGCGTCAAACCTTCCTGAACCATAAGCTTTAATTCAAAACGTAAGTCACCATGTGGGTTAAATGGAGTTCCGGCATCCGTCCCTGCAGCAATTTTAGCTCCCTTTTCTACTGCTATGCGAAATGCATTAAAGTGAGCTTTTACAAGTTTTTCCATTTTATCTATCATCCATTGAGGGAATCCTTCCATTACATCATAATACATTCTATATGGAGGAGTTAATGTAGGTACATACCAAACTCCCTTTTCTACCATCAAATCAATAGCTTCTTCTTCAAAAAGAATCCCGTGCTCAATAGAATGTGCACCAGCATTAATGGCATCAATAGCTGCTTTTGTGCCACCAATATGTACAGCAACCTTTCGACCAAATTTTGCTGCTTCTTCAACTACTACTCTAAACTCCTCTTCTGTGTACTGAGGTGTACCAGTTTCAATGCCATCTTCCATACAACCTACTGTACCTATAATCTTAATAAAATCAACATTATGGGCTATTTGCTCCCGAACAGCTTTTCTTAATTCAAGTTCACCTTCAGCCTGGCGACCACCTTCATAGCCATGTCCTCCTGTTGTAGTTATAAACTCCCCACAACAAATAATGTTGGGACCAATAAAAATTCCTTCATTGACTGCCTTGCGAATCCTGGTCATAATTTGCTTCAAGCTACCAACATCACGAATAGTAGTAATACCATCTTTAAGATAATCTTTCAGCCGCTTAGCAGTTTTGATTACCACACCCACCTCATCAAAATCATACATTGTAGGATCACCAGTAAAAGTAGTGTGAACATGAGCATCAATTAATCCAGGCAACACAACTTTACCATCTAAATTAATTGACTCACAATTTTCAGGTACAGAATGGGTAATCTCTTTGATTTCATCTCCTTCAATAACTAAATTTATAGGTTCAGTTAATTCCCATTTCTCCGAATCCAACACCCTACAATTCCTGAGTACTAACATTTTATTACCTCCTTGCAATTAGTTTTATTAACTATTTCGATGCTAATTTATAAACTCCTTCATATTTTTTCAAAATATATATTATTTAGTTAAAAGAAAAAATTATATAATTTTTAAATATTATACTTGTTATTTAATAAAAATTTAATATTTAAATTTTTAAAGAATAAAATATCCTTCAGACACTCTACTGTGGTCTGTAATCTTTTTAATCATAGTAGAACTATTTATAATATTTATAATATTATAGAAACTTATTATACGAATCCCCTACCTTTCTACCGCATCTTTTACATCTCAATTGATCTTCTTAAAATTTCCAATTATGATTTTACTACAAAAAACTAGTTTTTCGCTTGAAAAGAAATTTTTTAAACCATCTAAAGTTCGATTTTAGTTAAAATAAGGCACACTAATCAGACCCTTGATTGGCTCATCACCTTCTCATATGAGGCCTTATTTCTCCTTCAATCTCATTAAGAAGGTTAAACGAAAAATTTCTATATCACTCAAAATTAGCTTTTACAGTTTAATAATATATTTATAAACAAATGTTGTTTTCAACCTGTAAAAAATATAATTTCCTAAATACTAAAAAAAGAGGCTGTTGATGTATGACTTGTCAACAGCCTCAAAGTACTATAAAATTTAAATCTGTTTCCTATATACTCTAAAGAGAGAGTAATCTTCAAAACCTAAACCTCTAAAAAGCCCTAATGACTTCACATTATCCTCTACAATCCAGGATACACTAACTTCTGTAAAATCATGATTTTTAAGCTGTTCTCCTAATGAAATAATTAAAAGTTTACCAAATCCCTTTTTCTGATATTCAGGTAATACTCCTACAATATATTCTTTAACATGGGTTATCTTTCCTTCATATCCATGTCTTTTAGCATGTTTTTTCTGATTATAATCGACATTAAAAAATGCAAAACCTACTATTTTACCTTTATCTTCCACAATAAGGAATAAATCTTCTGGAATGTAATTATAGCAATAATACTTCATCATCTCCAAAAATTCATCTTCAGCAACTGGGCAAAATCCCCAGTGGGAAGCAAAACTAATATTAAATACCTTACGAATTTTAGATACTTCTTCTTCAAAATTATCTCTATTTAAAGGTCTAACTGTGATATCTGGATTATCAAGTAAATGTTGTATCATCTTTTTCTTTTTATCACAAGCTGTTAAAAAATTAATAATATTAGTTTTTAATTCATATGTATCCCGGATTTTTTCAAAACCATAATTTTCAAATAACTTCTGATAATATTCTGGATTATATGGTAAAGCACACGTAGGAACTCGATTAAAACCTTTAATCATAATTCCTACTACATCATTAGAAGTTAAATTAAATGGCCCATATACTTCTTTCATTCCTTTATTTTTTATCCATTGAATTGCAGAATCAAATAATTTATTAGCTACTTTTTGATCATCGATACATTCAAAAAAGCCAATAAAGCCAACTTTCTGGTTCCATAAATCATTATATGCTGGATTGATACAGGCAGCAATTCTACCAACAATTTGATTATTTCTTTCTGCAACGAAAAGCTGTGTATCCAGATAACGAATAGTTACATTTTTTTCTGGTAAAAAATAGGCCATTTCTTCTTCATCATCCTGTCCAGGCCAATACCAATCATCTTTATAAATAGAATGACTAAAATGAACAAATTCCCTAATTTCATCTACGGTATTAATCAATCTAATTAATATTTCTCCATAATTTTCTTTTTTTCCTCCTTCAATTACAGTAAGTTCCGGTCTAGAACCTACTAAATGATCATTAACCAATCTACACCTAATTGTATTACTTTCAATCTGAATATCATCTTGCAATTCATTAACTATAAAAGCCTCTACTCCCATACCCTTTCTTCTCATTTTTTTAGTTCCTCCCCCTCAAAATGTTGTTCCGTTAAAATTCCCCTCCTTCTTTTCAAGGGGCAAAAGCTCGATTTTTCCTATAAGGTGTTATCTCTCATGCAATACTGTATCAGTTGTATTTCGATTACTTTTTTTCGGTTAATTACTTAATTCCAATCATGATATTCTGTACCCTATCTAATAGAATGGTTTTAAACTATTATCTACTTCCTTTTTCTAGGAAACTTCATATCTTAATTATACCTTTTTATGTTTAAAATAGTCTTCATTTATTTTAAAATATCTCTCGAAAAACCCTTGATAGTAAAACCTTTAACCCCCTTTCTTATTAAGATCTATTAAAAACAAATCCTCCATCCCCTGCCTTAATTTTACAGGTTATGGAGGAAAAAGTCAAGTTTGTAATTATAGTTTTTATAAACTTTTACTTCAAATTTATGTATTTTTCAATTTGAATATACTAATAACTTTTTCTAACTCCATTGCCATTTCCTTTAACATGGTTGCAGAAGCAGATACCTGTTCCATTGTTGCAGTCTGTTCCTCTGTAGAAGCAGATACTTCTTCTGCAGACGCAGCAGTCTCTTCAGCAATACCAGCAACCTCATGAACGCGGTCAATAATCTGATCAGCAATCTTCACAGCTTCCTGTAATGCCTCATTAGCCTGTTCAGAACCTTTTAAGTTAGATTGAGATACCGTTGTAATTTGGCTAAATAGTTTACCTGCTTCATCTACCACTTTAACTCCACTTTCAACTTCTTTCTTTCCTCTATCCATGGCTAAACTAGCCCGTCTGGATTCTTCTTGAATTTCTTCGATTAAATTTTTAATTTGGTTTGCAGATTTCATCGACTCTTCCGCCAATTGCTTAATTTCATCTGCAACCACACTAAATCCTCTACCAGCTTCTCCTGCCCTTGCAGCTTCAATAGCAGCATTCAAAGCCAATAATTGTGTTTGATTTGCAATACTATCAATTAAATTAACAATTTCATCAATTTGAGTAGATTTCTGAACCAAAGTATTAACAACTTCAGAAATTTGCCCAATTACTGAATTAATATTATTCATCTGAGTAACTACATTTGTAATTGATTTTTCTCCCTGTGCGGCTGTCTCTAGGGTAGTAGAAGCCAAACGAAATGCCGCATTTCCTAAAGAAGAAGTATTATTTAAATTTTTAACTAGTTGATTTACCGCCTCTATAGCTTGATTCAAATAATTTGTCTGATCATTGGCTCTATTAGATACTTCTTCAATTGATGCCGCTATCTCTTCGGAAGCAGCAGATGAATCTTCAGACGTTTCCGCTAACTGAGCACTTGATTCAAGAAGACTCTTAGACACCTGAGTTACTTTTTCAATTACACCTATCCAACGATCTACTAGCTTTAAAAAAGATTTTACTAAAATTCCTATTTCATCATGGCGATTAGCATATTTTTCAATAGAGATTGACGTAAAATCCAGGTTTTCAGCAATATATGTTATATCTCTCACTACATTTTTTATAGGATTGGAAATAGAACTAGCAAAGAATAACCCAATAATTGCAATAAATATTGCAACCACTGAGATAAATACAAAGTTATTTCTCTGCATTCTGGTTGCAGCTTCAAATACTTCAGTTCGAGGAACAATAGCCCATAAAATTATATCTAAATCTTTATTATAAGCCAAATAGCTTTCATATCCTTTACCATTAACTTCATATGAATAATACCCCTTTTTTTGTTCTAAAGCTTTAGCAACATAATTCCGATCCAATAAGTTTTTATTTATCAATTCTTCGTCAGGATGATAAACCACAGTTCCATCCATTTTAACTATCGATAAAAATCCTGACGTGAAATATTTCTCTTCTTTAGCTTTTTCTACTAAAGCATTAATTATTATTTGCTTAATAAACCCTGTTAAAGATCGACCTCCTACTTCATGTTCTACTATCTGCGCAAAAGAATCTAACTTCGCCTTTAAAAATAACTTTGCACTCTCCCTTAAAGCATCAGATGAAGTAGAGGTGGAATATACTGCGATAATCCCCATTGGAAGCAGAGTTAAAATTAAAAACAATACTACTAACTTTAGTTTAATACTCACTAAACCACCTCCTACAAAAGCTTACTTAATTTACTCTATTTCCTTCCATAAACTCATATAAACTTCTAATTCTTCAGGAGTAATTGGATTTAAAAATTCGAATTTTTTCAAAATAGATGTTGTAAGATATAAATTTTTAGCCAACTCTGGGTCAAGCAATTTCTCTACTCCTACAATAGGTATTGCCAAACCAATTGCAGTTACTTGTTTGGCAGCATTTTCAGGATTCATCATAAAATCAAGAAATTTATAAGCCATTTCTTTATTTTTAGCATTACTAACAATCATCATATTATCAGTAGCAATAATTCCACCTTCTTCTGGCATTTTAAAACCAAGTGGACCAACCATACCTAAAAATTCAGTAACAAATTTTTCATTGGCATAAAATAATGCCAAATCAGCTTTACCTTGTATCAGAGAAATACCTGGATCAACCACAGGACGTGTTAAATCCCATGAATTGGAAAGTGCATTTTTTCTTAAATTAGATAACAAAATTTTAACTAATTCAAGATCTTTAGGATCTTTGCTATTTACTGATTTACCAATATATTTTAAAGCCAGACCAATAATAACTCTAGCATTTGGATAAAAAGCAATCCTTCCCTGTAATTCTGGACCTGGTTCAAAAATACTTTGTAAAGTAACATCTTTAGCACTTAACTTTTCTTTATTATAAACCAGACCTAAATAAGTATAAAAATAAGGGATAGTATATTGATTGCCCTTGTCAAAAGGAAGATCAACAAACCATGGATGAATATTATTAAAATTATTAAGTTTAGATTTGTCCAGTTTTTCAAGCATACCATCTCTAATCAAATCAGGAACTACCCATTCAGCAGTAATAAGTATGTCATAATTTTCTGAATTTGAATATAATTTTTCCCGCATTACATCAATACTGAGATAATCATCAATAACAACATCCACATCATAGGTTTGTTCAAAATCTTCAATTACCTCAGGATTATAATAAGCCTTCCAGGTTAAAATTCTTAACTCTTTATTTGCTGCAAAAACCCCCCCACTTAACAATACAAGACAAATTACAACCCCAACCAATCCAACAATTTTTCGACGCATAAATAACACTCCTTTCAATTTTTTAATATTTTTATTATTTTATTTAATAAAAAATACTTCAAATGAAAGAATTTGGATTTAATAAAAAAGAATTAAATCTACTTATTTATAATTTATGTATATTTATACTGAATAATATGTTTATTAAAAGCATATTTATATTTTTGTAATTTCTTTTAATTAATCTATACTTTGTTGTTTTAAGTATATATCATATTTCGATAATATTTCGAAATTTCCTTCTAGAATCTGTCTTGTTTTGATTTTTTTTTGTCTTTTCCGTATATATATTTTTCTTTCTTTTTTATAAAAAAAGAAGGCTCTCCGTCAAATGTTGTGAAAGATAAGTTGGCTCCGTTGAATTGATTGGTAAATTGATTTTGAAATAAACATTTAAATTTAATAACTTAACATTACATTAAATACTCCTCTCCTTAGATTCATAACATTTGGAACACCATATCCAATCCTTTTGATCAATTTAATCTTGTTATTGATACCCTCAGCAAAGCCATTGGTTATCTTAGTCTTAAAATAATTTAGTATTTTTCCTTCCCATCTTTGTATTATCTTTTTTACCTGGTAAAAAGGCATCAGCTTGCTTTTTATTACTTCTTTATACCACCTTTTTAGAGCTCTGGTGGCTTCTTTCACATTATCTAGCTGCAATAGGTCTCTGAATTCCTCTTTTAATTCCCAGGCCTTTTCTAGAGCTGGACTGAGTTCAAATAATTTGATGAGCTTTTCATGTTCTTCATCTGTCAATTCTTCAGCTCGTTTTTGGAGTAATAAACGACTTTGAAAAAACTTTCTTCTCTGATGATTATTTACTGTTTGTTGAACTTGTTTTCTAACTTCATCAAGGGCTCTGTTCATTAAAGTTACAAGGTGAAATTTATCTATAACAATTTTTGCATGAGTAAATGCTGCATCTGCTACTGCTTTAAACGGCCGCCACATATCCATAGAGATTGATTGAATCTGTCGTCTTTGCTCATCTTCCCAACAATTAAAGTAGTTAATTAAATCATCCTTTTTGCGAGTAGGTAAAATGTCAATTAACTCCCGATTAATTGGATCTGTAATGCTAACTCCATATTTATGGCGTTTTAAAACTGCAAATTCATCGATACTGATGGCTTTTAATTGACTAAGTTTTGAAACTTGTTGTTTGATAAGAGGGTCAATTACTTTTTTAACTGCATTATTAACAGCTGTATAACTTAACCCGTTTTCTCTAGCAACTTTAGAATAATCCTTGCTGACAGTTTCTTTAGCAAGACATTTATCAAAGCGTTTGGTATTACGGGCATATTTATCAATACTTTCATATTTTTCAGGGATGCCCCTCTTATGACAATAAGGACAACGATATCTTTTCTTTAGAAGTCTAATGATTACTAGTTTACCTCTTATGGGGATGTCTCTAATATTTTGCCATTTTGTATCATGGATTTTATTAATGATATTACCACACTGAGGACACACAATGTGATTTTTCTTTGCTTCAGCAATAAAAATATATCTGTCCTCCGTTGAAATAATTTCAGTTGCAATAATGTCTGGCAAATCAAGAAATTTTATGATATTATTATATTGCATTTGCTGGACTCCTTTCTTTGGTTTTTAGTTCGCAACTTAATTAATTCAACGGAGCCAGCAAATGCCTTTTTATTTTTTATAATTTTTTCTTCACAACATTAATTATAGACCCAAAAAGAAAAAGGTTACTCAAATAGAGTAACCACAGGCTGTTGAAAAAGGAGTGGTGCACATAACTTGCTCCCACAGAGGAACAAAAAAACCAAATATAATTTCTTCTGCTACCGGATGCTTCGCCATCCTGGCTGCGCGTCCTTAAAAGTCAAGACTTCCGCCATCCTGGCTTTAAGCCTTGATTTATACGTTTCAGAAATTATATTTAGTTTTTCTGACAGTGCACGGGCAAGTCTCTAAAAAAGAAAGGTTTGTCAACAAGCTCAGGTTACTCAAATAAAGTAACCAAATAAACTATTGATAAAAATAACCAATTATATATAGTTCTTTTCGACTCTTTTTTAATTTTTACTCAATTGCAATTTTATATTTCTATTTAACTCTGCAAAATAAATTCATTATCAAACCCAAAATATTTTACACAGAGTTTTCCAGCACGATATACCACCTCCTGAGGTACACAGACATAAAACCGCCAAAGATTCTCATACTGATCCTCTAGCACTTTTACATCTACCGGCGGATTTATGCGCGGTTCATTCAGGCGGTGAATTCCTAAACTCGTTCGGGCCAGGGCAGCAGATTCTTTCATTACCCACTCGTTAGGACAGTAAATCAAAACCTCGGCTGCTGATATTCCCAACTCGTTTGCCAGTTCCTCTTCAGCCCTGGCTCTATCACCACCCGGGCCAGTATAAATTTTAATCAAATCCCGTCTCTCTTTCCGCCCTAACTGCCCTGCCGAGAGAACATATGCCCGTTTTAAAAAACGCCTTGACTCAAAGCGCCGCACCAAATCTAAGATCCGAGAATCATTCTCTTCTTGACCAATCTCCTTTAACTTTTCCAATAAAGTATAATCATTGCATCGTAAAAGATCATCTTCTGTAAGACCATAGTCAACAGCCAGTTCAACAGCTTTAGCAATCATAGCACCAGCAATAATTTTAGTATGATGAGTATATACCCTTTCCATCATAAAATACCTGAACCGTAAAAGATGCAAGATCTCAGAGCGGGCATCCAACCGATCCATTCCGTGTTTGACCATATTCAAGGCCAGTTGATCATTTAAAATAGTAAAATAGCTAAAAACCCGTTCATCATAATCATGAGCAATACCAGCAAAATAAGCATCCCGTTTAAGATAATCTAACACATCAGCATCCAGTGTACTGCTAATAATATCTCTAGCCCATTTGGGAAAATATTTAGATTCACCACTTCCCGTTAATATAGCCATCACTTTTTCCTTTAAGTTTAATCTCTCCAATACCTTTCCTACTTCACCACTGTCTATCAACTTTTCATAGCGGTTTCTAGAATCGTGGCGGGGAAAAATTTGTCGTTCATCTTCTAAAGTATGACCATAGGGTAAATGGGTAATATCGTGGAGAATGGCCCCTATCGTAATAATCTCTTCAATTTCAGGATCAATTGTATGACCGTTCCAGCGGAGTGCCTGCAAAATTTTTTTCGCCGTATGGGCGGTACCCAGAGAATGATCAAACCGGGTATGAACACAGCCCGGATATACTAAATTAGCAGTACCTAACTGCTTAAGACCCCTTAACCGCTGAACTTCATATGTATCTATTACCTGTACTTCTCTGTCGGTAAAGGATATGTCACCATGAATGGGATCCCGTAAAATCATAGACTTTTGCTCCTTTCTTTTTCATATTTACCATGATTGAATTAGGATGATGGTAAAAATCAAAAGAGTAAAACCTTTGAAATGAACCATGATAGCAGACTTCTTTCATTCACTTTCGCCCCTCTCAAATTAATTTTTAAAATCCTTTCATGTTTTCATATTTCTGATTTTACTACAAAAAGCTAATTTTTCGCTTTAAAAGAAATTTTTCGAACCATCTAAAGTTCGATTTCAGTGACTTGATTAGCTCATCACATCCTGTAATGAGGCCTTATTTCGACTGAAATCTCACTAAGGATGGTTTAACGAAAAATTTCTATATCGCTCAAAATTAGCTTTTTGTAGTTTAATCATTTCTTTATAAATAATATTTTCCCTTTAATTTTGGAATAATTAAACTTAAACTAAACTCCTTTCCGATATGAAAGTTCAATCTCCTCACCTGGTCAAATAAAAAATGCTGAACCAATTTCTTAGTTCAGCATTTTTAAAGCTAAATACAATTTGTCCATAATTCTAATAAGCAAAAACATGAGCGCCAATCCGGGTTGAAACCGGCCTTGTTGCTAACCAGGTTCGCTTAGCAATCCGTGGATTATAAAAGAATAAAGCACCATAGGTTGGGTCATAACCCAAAATGGCTGCTTTGGCTGCTTCAATAGCAGTATTGCTGGGATAAAGATGAACCTGTCCATCTATAAGGCTGCAAAATTGACCATCCTGAAGAATTACCTCCCGAATAGTGTTTGGAAAAAGCTTACTATCAACCCGATTTAAAATCACAGCTCCTACTGCTACCTGTCCCTTAAAAGGCTCTCCCCGGGCTTCAGCATGAATTACCCTGGCAAGAAAGATTAAATCTTCCCAGGAAAATTGGCCCCGTGTAGGATACTTGTCCGATTTTGGTAAAGCTTTATATGTCTGTGGGCCAACTACACCATCAACTATAAGCCCATTATCCTTTTGAAATTCACGCACTGCTTTTTCCGTCATTTTACCAAATATACCATCAATTCTTCCATGATAATAGCCTGCTTCTTGTAAACGGAACTGTAAAATGGCTACATCAGGCCCCTCATTTTTATATTTCAATATTCGTGTACCAAACTCTATCATCCGGGTCTCCTCTGCATAACAGAGTCCAAATACCAGAAATACTATACCCAGACAAAAGAAAAAACGAAGCAAAGGTTTCATAACAAAACCCCCTTCCAGACATAATTAGATTGTCCATTTTCAAAAAAAACTATCCAAAATAGAATAACCATCAACCAGGTGGTCAAGGTGTTATAATTTATCTATAAAAATATTGAAACAATCATAATTAATCTTGATCGTTTATTCCTAATATACCTTTATATTCCAATTTATCAAGTACCCATTTTTCTAAACGCCTCATAAAACGTGTCCAGAAAAATTCTTTTTCTGACATCGGTTTTACCAGAATAGTTTTTAAACCTAACCGCTTACCACCCAGAATATCAGTAAAAAGTTGGTCACCCACAACTAAAATCTTTTCTTTGCTCAGCTGAAGCTTATCTATTGCTTTTAAAAAAGCTTTTTTACGAGGTTTGCCAGCAGCAGGTACTGCATCAATAGCCAGTTTCTGTGCAATACTATTAACTCGATTATGAAGACTATTGGAAAGGAGACAGAAGCGAATTCCATCTTTTTTTAGACTTATAACCCAGTTTATCATCTCCTCACTCAAAAATTCCTCATCCCACGGAATAATGGTATTGTCCAGATCACAAATTATTCCTTTTACTCCCATCTCTTTCAAATATACAGGCTTAATTTCTAAAATATTTGCTATAAACAGATCTGGACACAGATATTTAAACAACTTCCATTCACCTCTACATAAGTTAATTATTTCAATACCCTTCATCGATTAAATTATAACATATTTATACATAAAAAGAAAGAGAAAAAATGCTATTTTATTAGCCCTCTTTTTTAAATTTCTTTACCAACTTTTGAACAGCTTTTTTTTCAATTCGGGAAACATAGGATCTGGATATGCCCAATCTTTTGGCTATTTCCCGCTGGGTATATCGTTCCCCATCTTTAAGTCCATAACGCATTATAATTACTACCCGCTCGCGGTAGTCCAGTTCTTTTAAAAGGTCATAGAGTTTTTCCTCATCTAAGTTTAATTGAACCCGGTTACAGATCATATCAGGTTCAGTTCCTAAAATGTCCATCAAAGTTATCTCATTTCCCTCTTTATCAGAGCCAACAGGCTCATGTATTAGCATTTCGCCCTGTAATTTTTTGATAGAGCGTAAATGCATTAGAATTTCATTTTCAATACAGCGGGCAGCATAAGTAGCCAATCTGGTATTTTTTTTATTATCAAATGTCTGGATAGCTTTAATTAAACCTATTGTACCAATAGAGATCAAATCCTCTGTTTCTTCTCTGGTATTCTCAAATTTTTTAACAATATGAGCAACCAGACGAAGATTATGTTCAATCAGAATATTACGGGCTTTAAGATCCCCTTTTTTCATCTTTTCTAAACATTCCTGTTCTTCTTTTTGAGATAAAGGCTGTGGAAAAACATTATTAGCTATATATGAAACTAACAATAAAATTCCTTCAAACAAAGAAAGACCTAATATGGTCAGCAAAAAAAGCACCATATCTACACCTCCTAATAGCTCTAATAGTATCATATGAGGAGGTATAGAAAATAGTGCCTGTCTTCAAATGATAATTTCTGACTGAAATCTAATCTGCCTCACGCTCCGGTTTCTCACGCCGTACCATATCAAATCGCTTCACCGGATATTTTACCGGAATCCGGATTATTTGATGAGGATGTGGCGCTTCCTCAATCTCATTATCATCTTCATCTTTAATATAGGTAAGTTCGGTGGTAAATACCCTGGTTTGGGGTCCAAAAATTTCAACCCGGTCACCTTTGAAAAATTTGCTCCTGACCTCAACCACTGCCTCTTTGGTTTCAGGAAGATAATCACGAACAAATCCCATAAAATCGTAGTTGCGAACATAAGCAGAGGTTTCATAATTATGATCCTCTGGCCCCGGTGGATCAAAATAGAACCCGGTGGTATAATGACGGTGGCTTACTTTTTTGAGTTCTTCAAGCCAGATAGGATCAAATTCGTAATTTTCCGGGTCTTTTACATACCGATCCACAGCCTGACGGTAAACATAGGTAACAGTAGCTACATAATGAAGGCTTTTCATTCGGCCTTCTATTTTAAAACTATCCAGACCTGATTGAACCAATTGAGGAATATATTCGATCATACAAAGATCTTTGGAATTAAAAATATATGTACCCCGTTCATCTTCAAAGACGGGATAATAATGGCCCGGACGTTTTTCCTCTACCAGAGCATATTTCCAGCGACATGATTGAGCACACTTACCCAAATTAGCATTCCGGTTAGCCATATAATTGCTCAATAAACAGCGACCGGAATAAGAGATACACATAGCTCCGTGCACAAAAGCTTCAAGTCCTACCTCAGGAACCTTTTTTCTGATCTCTTTAATTTCTTTTAAAGAAAGTTCACGGGCCAGGATCACCCTATCCACACCCTGTTCATGCCAGAATTTGACACTCCGCCAATTAACGGCATTGGCCTGAGTACTTAAATGAATTTCCATCCCGGGAATAACCTCTTTAACCATAGTCAAAATTCCCGGATCAGAGACGATAACAGCATCCACACCAAGATCAGCCAATTGTTTTAAATATGTAGGCAGATTAGCAAAATCCCGATTGTGCGGAATAATATTTACCGTCACATAAACTTTTACACCTCTTTTATGAGCAAATTCCAGACCTTCTTTCATCTCTTCTATAGTAAAATTATCAGCACCTTCACGTAAATTAAAAGCCTGTCCTCCCAAATAGACAGCATCAGCGCCATAAAGAACAGCTACCTTAAGTTTTTCTAAATTGCCGGCAGGCGCCAGTACTTCAGGTTTTTTCATCTTTTCCTCACTTCCTTTAAACTCAATGCCATTCCATCACCAATAGGTACAATTGCTGAAGTCAATTCTGGATGGTTCATCACCAATTTTATATAATCGGTCATCCTGTTCACCATAGTCTTCATCCGGCGATGGGGAATTAACTTATGATTTGCTACCCAACCGTTCAATAACACATTATCAGCCACAATTAATCCTCCTGGATTGAGAAGGTCAATGACTTCTTTAAAAAAGTTTAAATACTGACCTTTCGCCGCATCCAAAAAGATTAAATCAAAAGAAGTATCCAGTTTGCCGATCATATCAATGGCATCTCCCACGATACTCTGTATCTGCTTCTCAATACCGGCTTCTTTAAAATTAAGCCAGGCCTGATAAGCCCTATCTTCATTAATCTCAATGGTTTTAATCTGCGTTTCGGGTCCGGCAGCCCTGGCCATCCAGATGGTAGAATAACCGATGGCCGTACCCACTTCCAGAATAGATTTGGGCTTTTGAAGCCGAATTAAAAAGTATAAAAACTGTCCCACTTCTGGATAAATGATAGGAATATGTTCACAGGCCGCCTGCTCCTCCAGCTTTTTTAAAAGGGGATCACGCGGCGGCACCGTATCTTTTAAAAATTTCTGTAACCAATCAGTTATAAATTCGCTCATAACTCCACTCCCTCAACTTCACTTACCTCTTAGTATCCCCAAAAATTAATCCAGGTATTTTTTTACTGCCCGCAGATGTTCTTCATAGGTTTTGGAATAATAGGTGGTTCCATCTGGCAGAGCAAAATAAAAAAGATAATCACTTTCCTCAGGATTTAAAGCAGCCTTAATGGACTTCAAGCCCGGATTGGAAATTGGCCCAGGCGGTAATCCCAAAATTTGATAAGTATTATATGGGGAATCAATCTTTGTATCTGCCAATGAAAGTCTCTCTTTCTTTTCTCCCAATACGTATAGCACACTGGCACAAAGCTGAAGTTTCATTCCCCTTTCCAGACGATTATAAATAACCCCACTGACCAATGGACGATCCCCATCTAATTTTGCTTCTTCTTCAATCAAAGAAGCAATGGTAATAAGTTCTAAGATAGAAAGAGTCCGTCCACGAACTTCTACAGGTTCTATGCCAACCACCTTTTTAAAACGGTTTACCATAATTTGAATCAAATCCCTGGCAGTTGCTTTAACGGGAACATAATAGGTATCAGGAAATAGAAAACCTTCCACCTGAAATTCCACATCTTCCCGTTCAGGTAAAAAATCCAGTTTAAATTCCCTGGCTGCCTTTAAAAATTCTTCAGTAGATATCCCCGTCTTTTTTTCAATAAAAGGTGCCATCTCTTTAACTGTTAATCCTTCAGGAATTGTCAATTTATAAGTGGCTACCTCACCAGATACGATCTTTTCAATCATCTCCTTAACTGACATACCGGTATTAAATTCATAATAACCTGCTTTCATTTTACCTTCTACACCCATGAATCGGCAGAGTGCTGTAAAATATTCGGCTTTGCGCACCAATCCTGCATCCT